>NZ_JAIVAH010000017.1 GCF_020171745.1 Prescottella equi | reverse complement strand
CCGGCAAGCCGGCAATCAGTCATAGACATCGAGTCAAATCACTAGCAAAATAAACTCAAACTAGCTGTTTGCGCTGACCATCCCAGACGGAAGAATGGAACAATCAGCAAATACCCACCCACCAAAAAGGTGAAGTGGAGTACCAAAATTGGCACTGACATTCATCGACACACTGTTGAGTTCTCAAAGAACACGCGCACACCATCACTCAGAACCAAAGTTCCTCGCTCCGGGGCAACCGTTCCAGCTTATCCCACCCGGGAATCGAGTGCAAACTCGCTCCCCATCCGGGCCACCCGAACGCGGTACAACCACTCTACACAAGGCAGGAGAGCCAACCAACTTCCGGGAATATCAGGCGCTCCCCGTACAACCTCGTTTTCCCTCGCTGACCTGTGAAGATCGCGTCCGGGTCGGTGTCCGTGTCGCTCTGACTTGGAATAAGTTACGGGGCCGATCCCCTGTCCGCCAAATCGCCTGGTCACAGCCCGATCGCCGAGCACCCTGTTTTCAAAGCCCCAGGTAGACCGAACGGGACGGGGTGAACCCCGTCCCGTTCGGGCCGAAAACGATCATGGTGACGCCGGACACGTCAGCCGGCGACGACCTTGGCTCCGGCAAAGTTCTTGCGGCCACGACGGATGACCAGCCACTGGCCGTGCAGCAGATCGGAAGACTCGGGTGCCCAGTCCTCGGCCTCGACGCGCTGGTTGTTGACGTACGCACCGCCTTCCTTCACCGCACGCCGTGCTGCGCCCTTGCTGTCGCACAATCCGCTCGCCACCAGCAGATCCACGATCGTGCGCGGTGCATCCCCTGTGACCTCGGCAATCGAGGCCTCCTTCAGCGCGGCGGCGAGCGTCGACTCGTCCAGATCGGCCAGTTCGGCGCGACCGAACAGCGCTTTGCTCGCGAGCTCGACGGCATCGGTGTTGGCCTGACCGTGGACGAGCGTCGTCATCTCGGCCGCGAGCCGGCGCTGCGCCTCGCGCGCCTGCGGGCGCTCGGCGGTCGCAACCTCGAGCTCGGCCAGCTCCTCCTGGGTGAGGAACGTGAACCAGCGCAGGTACCGCATGACGTCGGCGTCGCCGGTGTTCACGAAGTACTGGTACCAGGCGTACGGGCTGGTCATCTCGGGATCGAGCCACAGGCTGCCGCCACCGGTGGACTTGCCGAACTTCTTGCCGTCGGCGGACGTCACAAGCGGCACCGTCATGGCGTGGACCGACTCGCCGTCGAGCTTCCGGTTGAGGTCGACACCGGCGATGATGTTGCCCCACTGGTCCGAGCCGCCGACCTGCAGCGTGCAGCCGTAGCTGCGGCGCAGGTGCACGAAGTCGTTGGCCTGCAGCAGCATGTAGCTGAACTCGGTGTAGGAGATGCCGTCCGACTCGAGCCGGCGCTTGACGGTGTCGCGGGCCAGCATGACATTCACCGAGAAGTGCTTTCCGATGTCGCGAAGGAAGTCGATCGCGCTGAGCTTCGACGTCCAGTTCGCGTTGTTCTCGATGACGGCGCCGGTCGGGGACTCGTCGAAGTCGACGAAGCGCTCGAGCTGCGAGCGGATGCGCTCGGCCCAGTCCGCGACGGTGTCGGCGGAGTTCATCGTGCGCTCACCGACGTCCCGCGGATCGCCGATCATGCCGGTGGCGCCACCCGCAAGCACGATCGGACGGTGGCCCGCCCGCTGGAAACGTTTCAGGGCTAGCAGCGGCACGAGGTGGCCGGCGTGCAGGCTCGGGCCGGTCGGATCGAATCCGGCATACAACGTGACTGGGCCGGCCTCGGTCTCACGACGCAACGCGTCCAGATCGGTCGACTGGGCGATGAGCCCCCGCCAGGTCAGTTCGTCAAGGATGTTCTCAGTCACGCATCCGATCATCCCACCGTCAGGTGGTGGCGGGTGCGCGCGGGCTGCGGCGATAGGCCGACACGGCGGGCGAGCCGGGTATCCACAGCCGCCACGGCCAGTCCGACGCCACCGAGATCCCCACTCTCGGGCCGCTGCTGCAGACACCCACCGGAGACAGTTCGAGGTTCACTCCCGGGTCGCCGCCGAACAGGTCGAGCCCGTCGTCGTCGAGCGTCAGTCCCAGCGCCGCTCCCAGGTTGCCCGGTCCGCGGGCCGCGTCGACATGGCGTCGAACACCCGGACGGCGCGACGCGACGAGCTCGTGACCCTCGCGGATCTCGGCCGCACGCAGCAGCACTCCCCCGGCCACCCCGTCGGGACCGTAGGAGACGTTGGCACAGAGGTGCATGCCGTAGCTGCGATAGATGTACAGGTGACCGGCGGGTCCGAACATCACCGCGTTCCGCGGGGTACGCCCGCGATACGAGTGCGAAGCGGGATCCGGCCACGGGCCGTCGGGGTCACCGCCGTACGCCTCGACCTCGACGATGCGCGCCTGCACGGCACCGACGACGAGCGTCCCACCGAGGATGCTGCGCGCCGCGTCGAGCGGGCTGCCTGCGTCACGCAGGATCGATCGTCCTCGGGCCACGAGTCGATTGTCCCCGTTCACCACATCGAGACCTGCGGACCCGGTCATGCCCATTGACCGCAGCCCTCGCTCGGACGAACAATTCATCAGACGATGAGTTCATCACTCGATGAATAGAGGTCGGCATGACGGACACGAGCATCGGCGGCTCCTCGGAGTCGGCACCGGCCATCGACGTGCGGGGCCTCCAGGTGCGACGCGGCGGCGCCCCGGCGCTGCGGGACGTCGACCTGACCATCCCCCGCGGTTCGATCACCGGTTTGCTGGGCCCGTCCGGCTGCGGAAAGACCACGCTGATGCGCTGCATCGTGGGCACGCAGATCGTCGAGTCGGGCACGGTGCATGTGCTCGGCGAGCCGGCCGGCTCAGCCGGGCTGCGCAGGCGCGTCGGATACGTCACCCAGGCGCCCAGCGTGTACCTCGACCTGACGATCCGCGACAACGTCCGGTACTTCGCCGCGCTGTACGGCCGTGGCCGCGATGCCGTCGTGGAGACGATCGACGCGGTCGGTCTCACCACCCACGCAGGTCATCGAGCGGGCGATCTGTCGGGTGGACAGCTCGGACGGGTGTCCCTCGCGTGCGCGCTGGTGGCGCGACCAGAACTACTAGTGCTCGACGAGCCGACGGTGGGGCTCGACCCGGTGCTGCGGGCGGACCTGTGGGCGCACTTCGCGTCGCTGGCAGCGGCGGGAACCACGCTCCTCGTGTCCAGCCACGTCATGGACGAGGCCGATCACTGCGAGAACCTCGTGCTCATGCGGGACGGCCGCATTCTCGCGCACGTGCCCCCGGACGAACTCCGTCGTCGCACCGGTCGGTCGAATCTCGAGGAGGCCTTCCTCGCCCTCATCCGGGAACAGCAGATCGGGGTCCAGCCATGATCCTCACCCCACGCATCTACGCGGCGAGCACCACGCGCATCCTGCGGCAACTGCGCGTCGACCACCGCACCGTCGCGATGATCCTGTTCGTGCCGTCGCTGATCATGGTGCTCCTGTACTTCCTGTACCAGAACGTTCCGACGCAACCCGGCCAGGTTCCGCTGTTCGACCGGATCGCGATCACGATGCTGGGCATCATCCCGTTCATCGTGATGTTCCTGGTGACGTCGATCGCGATGCAACGCGAACGCAGTTCCGGGACACTCGAACGCCTACTCACCACACCGCTGTCCAAGCTGGATCTGCTGGCCGGCTACGGCACGGCGTTCTCCCTCGCCGCCGCCGCCCAGGCAGGACTGGCGTGCGCCGTCGCCTTCGGCTTCCTCGGACTCTCGACCGAGGGCAGCATCGTCTGGGTCCTGCTCATCGCGGTGGTGAACGCAGTTCTCGGCGTCGCGCTGGGGTTGCTCTGCAGCGCGTTCGCGCGCACCGAGTTCCAGGCGGTCCAGTTCATGCCCGTCATCGTGATCCCCCAGCTCCTGCTGTGCGGACTCCTGGTGCCGAGAGGACAACTGCCGCAATGGCTGGAGTGGATCAGCAACGTCCTCCCCCTCAGCTACGCGGTGGAGGCACTACAACAGGTCGCCACCCACCCCGGCACCACCGGTCTGATGTGGCGGGACATCGGCATCGTCATGCTGTACGTGGTCGTTGCGCTTTCCCTCGGTGCGGCCACGCTTCGTCGGAGGACACCGTGATGGCCGAGCCTGCGACGCCGGTCCGACCGGGTCGCCGCCCGGGGCAGACGGACACCCGGGACCGGATTCTGCGGGCTGCGCGAAACCAGTTCGCAGCCAAGGGCTTCGACCACACCACGATTCGTTCGATCGCGTCGGAAGCCGGGGTCGACTCCGCGCTGGTCCACCACTACTTCGGAACGAAACGTCGGCTGCTGGTCGACGCGATCGAGCTCCCCCTCGACCCGGACAGGGTGCTCGCCGCGATTGCGGCGGCGCCGACCGACCGTCTCGGCGAGACCCTCGCCCGAACCGTGATCGGGGTGTGGGACTCCCCGCACGAGCCCGCGGTGGTGGCGGCGGTCCGCTCGGCACTCACGAGCGGCGACGAGAACCTGGTCCGCAGTTTCCTGCTCGACGTCGCCCTCAAGGATGTCGCCGACCGCGTCGATGCACCGGCCGGGTCGGGCCGACTGCGCGTCGCGCTGGTCGCCTCCCAGATGACGGGGCTCTTCGTCACCCGCCATCTCCTCGGAATCGGCGCGCTACGAACACTACCCACGGAACGGGCGGTGAGCCTGATCGCGCCGACGTTGCAGCGCTACCTCACCGGCCCGCTGGACGCAGGTGTCTAGTCCGCGTCGGACGCGACACCGCGCGCGACGAAGTCGTCGTGCTCGGCGTCGGTGACGTCACGTGCCTCGTCGATCAGCAGCACCGGGATGCCGTTCTCGATCGGGTAGGCGCGGCGCAATCGCGGGTTGTAGAGCACCTCGTCGCCGACCAACAGCAACGGCCCCTTGTCCTGCGGGCACGCCAAAATGCTGAGCAGGGTGGGATCAATAGCCACTTCAGTCCTCTCGGGCCGTCCGGGATCTCGGCCGGTCCAGGCTACAAGTCGGCGCCGCCCCGGTTACGCGGGCACCCCACCCGGCCCCGCCGGACGGTCGTCGTAGCGGGTCGCGACCGCTTTGGTGAACCGCTTGTAGCGGCCCGTGTCGGCGTCGAGGTGCCACGAACGAATACTCGGCTTGGGTAGGCCGGCGGCCTGCAGTTCGGTCGCACGCGGCCGGTACGACGCACCCAGCGGAATCCGATCGACGACGTGGACGATCGCCGGGCACTGCGCGATCGGCAGCTGTCCGAGCGCGGCGGTGACCTCCGCGGCGCTCGGAACCCGGCCGTCGTGCACGGTGATCGCGGCGACCGCCACCTGGTGATCGCCAGTGCTCACCCCGTACGCGACCGCGAGGTCCACCTGCGGCATCTCACCGAGCACGTCGACGATCGGCTGCGTGAACACCGGCCCGTGGGCAGCGTCGACGACGGTCCGTTTGTGGTCGACGAGCCAGAAGTCGCCGTCGGCGTCGCGCCGGAACAGGTTCTCCGTCGGAACCCACGCGTCGCCGGCCGCGAACACGCCTCGCATCACGCCGGGGACTGCCTCTGCGCGGGCGCCGGGCCGGCCGAGGAGCAGACCGACCTCGTCGTCCTCGCACTCACGGACGAATCCGCGCGCATCCTCGAGCAGCCGTCCCTCGATCGGGTCGTACGCACCGACCCGCACCTCGGCGCTGCCCGGTAGCGGCCGACCCTTGGAGCCGACCTTCGCGCCGGAGACGTTGACCAGCACCACGTCGCCCTCGGTGGACGCGTAGAACTCGAGCACCCGCGCAGGTGCGAAACGCGACGAGATCCGGCGCCACAACCCGGGCGGCATTCCCGAGCCGATGAAGAGCCGAATCGGATGCCCGTCCTCGAGCGGAAGGGATTTGGCGTCGAGGATCTCGCGCATCATGGTCCACGTGTAGCTGACGACCGTGACGCCGTAGCGGTGCACTTCGTCCGCGAACCGCTGCGGGTCGAGGCCTCGGGACAGCGCGATGCGCGCGCCACCGGCGATCGCGCCACCCAGGGTCGCCATCAGCCCCGACGAATGATGCAGCGGGGCAAGGCAGTAGACGGTGTCGCTACGACTGAGCGAGGCGGCGGACGCGGTACCGAACGCGGACAGCGCCCACCGGTAGTTGGTGATGTACTTGGCTTCGAGGTTCCCGCAGGACCCACTGAAGATCACGAACGCCAGCTCGCGGGCCAGACCCGGATCCGGGCGGTACCACCCCGGCAGCGTGACCGCCTCCGGGTCGACCTGCTCGAGGTCGACGACGTCGGGACCGAGTTCGACCGCGAGGCCACGGAACTCGCCGCCACCGAGGACGAGCACCTTCTTGCCCGTGGCGACCGCATCCTCGAGGTTGTCGGGGTCGACGACGATCCGGTCGACCCGGCCCAGCCGGACGGCCTCGTCGAGATCCCCGCCGGGCGGCAGCAGCACCGCCACAGCGCCCAGTCGGGACAGCGCGGCGATCGCCACCAGGGCGCTCGGCCGGGTCTCCATCAGCACACCGACGTGGGTGGCGGGCCGGATGCCGACGTGGACGAGTCCGCGCACGACGTTGTCGATACGGGTGTTCACCGCGGCGTTGGTGTGCACGCGATCGTCGAACAGGAAGCACTCGCCGCCGGGCGCGTGCCGGCCCTGCTCCGCAAGCAGCAAGCCCAGGGAGATCCGCGAGTGCGGCTGCAACTGCCCGAGGCGGGCCAGCCGGGGCAGCGCCCGGGCGGCCTCGATCGAGATCTCGCGGGTGCCGCGCACGGCGTCGGTCGCGAAGTCGGCGATGCCCTTCCCCACCCCGACACCGACCTCCGCGATCGACGCGACGGTGTGGGTGATCCGGTTGGTGATGCTCACGCCGCTGTCGTGGCCGGACGGCTCGTCGTGAATCATCACGTCCACCGCCTCCGGGCGCGGTCCCACGCCCTCCCGCCAGCGCACCCACTCACCGGTGGTCGGCCACGTCCGTGCTGCCGCCGCCGATCCCACCACTAGGCCGAAATGCCCTGCGCGCAGGGTCGACTCGAACGCCTCGGCGCGGGGCGCCGCCCGCTTGATGCCGCGCACGGCGAGGGGCTGACCGATGTCGTCGACCTCGCCGACGAACGCCAGGATCGGGCATGACAACTCGGCCAGACTGACGGCGGTGTCCTTGATCACGAAGCCGCCGGTCATCATCCGGTTGTGGACGATGAACTGCTTGAGCAACTCCGCAACGGCCGGTCCGGACCACGCGACCCAGCCGTCCTGCGCAAGGAACCGGCGCTGCTGTTCGCGCGGGAGCAGCGCGTCCCGGTCGTGCAACTGACGAAGGAAGTCGAAGCGGGACTTCGCGGTCTTGACCGGATCCAGCAACTGGAACCCGGTGCGCGCCATCCACCCTGCGATGGAGAGTCGATTGAAGACGTGATCGGCGAGTAGGTCCGCACCCTTCGTCGCGAGACCGGCCGGAATGTTGAACGGCAGCGCCGCCAGGGTGTCCACGGGTGCGCCGAACGTGATGAGACTGGCGATGTTCCGGCAACGGCGGTACGCCGCGGCCTGGTAGCAGAACATGCCGCCCTGCGAATAGCCCGACAGGTGGACGTCGCGTCCGGTGTGCTCGTGCACCCGGTCGACGATCTCACTGATCGCCACGATGTGGTCGGCGAGGGTGCGGTTCCAGCCGCCCTCCTCGGCGTCCGGTGAGCCGAAGTCGACCACCCACGGGTCGAGGCCCATCTCGTGGAGGATGCCGACCGCGCCCTGGTCCCGCGTGACGTCGTACACGTCCGCGGACATCATCATCGGCGGAACGAGCACGATCGGCGGACCGGCCTCCGCCTGGTCGGTGTCCGGGAAGTAGCGGCGGAGCCGGTACATCGGGGCGCGCTCGACGATCTGGAAGGGGGACGGTGTCGCCCCCGTTTCCAGACCGCCGAGCCGAACCACCTCGAGGCCGTTCTGTGCCGTGGCGACGGCTCGACGAAGCGAACCCACCACGTAGTCGGAGCTCAGACTCACCAGCGCACTCCCCCAGCAACTCATCGTGACTTGCATCACATCATGTCGATGAGCCTTTCACACTACTGCGTTTGTGGAAGCGGAGTTACACCGAGTCGATCTTCGATTCGCCTCAGGCGCGGGTCCACTCGCGAAGCGCGTTCGCCGACGCCCGCACGCCGCCCAACTGCTCGGCGACGCGAACCCCGGCCGTGCCGCCGCGCGCACTGCGCGACGCGATCGAACCGTGCACCGTGAGCACCTCGCGCACCGCGGGCGTCAGCGCCGGATCGACGCCGGCGAGTTCCTCGTCGGTGAGCTCGTCGAGGCCCACGCCGCGCGCCTCCGCGACGCGGACGCACGCGCCCGCCGCCTCGTGCGCAACCCGGAACGGAACGCCCTGGCGCACCATCCATTCCGCGATGTCGGTGGCGAGCGTGAACCCCGCGGGGGCCAGCTCCTCCATCCGATCGGTGTGGAACTCGAGGGTGGAGACCAGACCGGTGATCGCCGGCAGCAACAGCTCGAGCTGTGCGACCGAATCGAAGACCGGCTCCTTGTCCTCCTGCAGATCGCGGTTGTACGCGAGCGGCTGCGCCTTGAGCGTGGCCAGCAGACCGGTCACGTTGCCGATCAGGCGACCGGCCTTGCCGCGGGTGAGCTCGGAGACGTCCGGGTTCTTCTTCTGCGGCATGATCGACGAGCCCGTCGACCACGCGTCGGCCAACGTGATGTAGCCGAACTCCGGTGTGCTCCAGATGATGACCTCTTCGGCCATCCGGGACAGGTCCACCGCGATCATCGCGAAGACGAACGCCGCCTCCGCCGCGAAGTCGCGCGACGACGTCGCGTCGATCGAGTTCTCGGCAGCCGAGTCGAACTTCAGCTCGGCAGCGATCGCGTCGGGGTCGAGCCCCAGCGACGAACCCGCGAGGGCTCCGGAACCGTACGGCGACACCGCGGCCCGCTTGTCGAAGTCCCGCAGACGCGCGACGTCGCGCAGCAGCGGATGCGTGTGCGCGAGCAGATGATGCGCCAACAGCACGGGCTGAGCCGCCTGCAGGTGCGTCTTACCTGGCATCACGGCGTCGGGGTGCGCCGCGGCCTGGATCGCGAGCGCGTCGACCACGTCGAGCACGCCGTCCGCGATCCGGCGGACCGCGTCTCGCAGCCACATCCGGAACAGCGTCGCCACCTGGTCGTTGCGGGAGCGGCCCGCACGCAGCCGGCCACCGACCTCGGGGCCGACCCGCTCGATCAGCCCGCGTTCGAGGGCGCCGTGGACGTCCTCGTCGGATTCGGAGGGCCCGAACGCGCCGGAGGCGACGTCGTCACCGAGCCGGGTGAGGCCGTCGAGCATCGTCGCGAGGTCGGCCTCACTGAGCAGGCCGGCCTTGTGCAGGACCCTGGCGTGCGCCTGCGAGGCCCGCACGTCGTACGGGGCCAGAACCCAGTCGAAGTGCGTCGACTTGCTCAGTGCCGCCATGGCGGCGGCCGGTCCGGACTCGAACCGGCCGCCCCACAGGGCGCCCTCATTTGTGCCGTGAGAGCTGCTGCCGTTCTCCGACATCTCTTACAGGCCCAGATCGCGCTTCGCCGCGACCTTGGAGGACAGGCCGTGGATGTTGACGAAGCCCTTCGCGTACGACTGGTCGAACGAGTCGCCCTCGTCGTAGGTCGCGAGGTTGAAGTCGTACAGCGACTGCGGGCTGCGGCGACCGTTGACGGTGATCGCGCCACCGTGCAGGAACAGGCGGATGTCGCCGGTGACCCGCTCCTGGGTCTTCGCGACGAAGGAATCGAGCGCGTCCTTCAGCGGCGAGAACCACAGGCCGTCGTAGACCAGCTCGCTCCAGCGCTGCTCCATCTGACGCTTGTAGCGGCCCAGCTCGCGCTCGAGGGTGAGGTGCTCGAGTTCCTGGTGCGCGGTGATGAGGACCATCGCGCCCGGGGCCTCGTAGATCTCACGGCTCTTGATGCCGACGAGACGGTCCTCGACGACGTCGAGGCGGCCGACGCCCTGCGCGCCCGCACGCTTGTTGAGCTCCTGGATGGCCTCGAGCACGGTGACGGGCTTGCCGTCGATCGCGACCGGCTTGCCGGCCTCGAAGCTGATGATCAGCTCGTCGGGGGCGTTCCAGTTGAGGGTCGGGTCCTGCGTGTAGTCGTAGACGTCCTTGGTCGGGGCGTTCCACAGGTCCTCGAGGAAGCCCGTCTCCACCGCGCGGCCCCACACGTTCTGGTCGATCGAGAACGGCGAACGCTTCGAGACGTTGATCGGGATGTCGTTCTCCTCGGCGAAGGCGATCGCCTTCTCGCGGGTCCACGCGTAGTCGCGGACCGGCGCGATGACCTCGAGGTCGGGAGCGAGGGCACCGAAGCCGACCTCGAAGCGGACCTGGTCGTTGCCCTTGCCGGTGCAGCCGTGCGAGACGACGGTGCCGCCGTGCGCACGCGCGGCCTCGACGATGTGCTTGACGATCAGCGGACGGCTGATGGCCGAGACCAGCGGGTACCGGTCCATGTACAGCGCGTTGGCCTGGATCGTCGGCAGGCAGTACTCGTCGGCGAACTCGTCACGCGCATCCACCACGACCGACTCGACGGCGCCGCAGTCGAGGGCACGCTGACGCACGACCTCCATGTCCTCGCCGCCCTGGCCGAGATCGATGGCGACGGCGACGACCTCTTTGCCGGTCTCCTTGCCGATCCAGCTGATGGCCACCGAGGTGTCCAGCCCGCCGGAGTAGGCGAGTACGACGCGTTCAGCCATGGTGTGTGTGCTCCTTAGAAATAGAAGTGTTCGAGAAAGAGTCTAGTGGTCAGGCCAGGCGCTCTATCGCCGCGGCAAGCTCCGCTCCGGTGAGCGGCTCGCGGGCGACCACGAGGATGGTGTCGTCGCCCGCGATCGTGCCGACGACGTCGGGCAACGAGGCCCGATCGAGCGCGCTGGCCAGGTAGTGCGCGGCCCCGGGCGGGGTGCGCAGCACGGCGAGGTTCCCGCTGGCGTCGGTCGACACCAGCAGCTCGCCGAGCAGGCGGGACAACCGATCGGTGCCGCCGGACACGCCCCGCACGGGCGAGCCGTCCTCGGGCACCACGTACACCCCGGCCCCGCCGTCGGCGGCCCGCAACTTGACCGCGCCGAGTTCCTCGAGGTCACGCGACAGCGTCGCGTTCGACACCTCGATACCCTCGGCGCCGAGCAGCGTCGCGAGTTCGGCCTGGCTGCGGATGTGCCGCTCCGACACGAGGGCGGTGATCCGCGCCTGCCGGCCGGCGCGCGTATGCGCGACGGCGGCGGCAGGCTGCGCGGTCTCCGAGCCCGGGGCGGAAGTCACGGCCGCGTCCCGGCGCGTTCGAGCAGCCACACGAGCAGGGCCTTCTGCGCGTGCAGGCGGTTCTCGGCCTCGTCCCACGCCGCGGACTGCGGTCCGTCGAGCACCTCGTCGGTGATCTCCTCGCCGCGGTGCGCGGGCAGGCAGTGCAGAACCACGGCGTCGGGTGCCGCCTTCGCGAGCAGGTCGGCGTTGATCTGGAACGGACGGAACGGTCCGACGCGGTCGAGACCGTCCTCTTCCTGTCCCATCGACGTCCAGGTGTCCGTGACGAGCACGTCGGCACCGGCCACCGCGGCCTGCGGGTCGTCGGTGAGCGTGACCATCGCACCGGTCTGCTCGGCCCGGGTGCGGGCCGCGTCGACGACCGCCGGATCGGGCGCGAACCCGAGCGGCGCGGCGATCGTCACGTGCATGCCCGCGGTGACGCCACCGAGTAGCAGCGAGTGCGCCATGTTGTTGGCACCGTCGCCCAGGTACGTGAGCCGCAGGCCGGTCAGCTCGCCCTTGCGTTCGGCGATGGTCTGCAGGTCCGCCAGCACCTGGCACGGGTGGAACTGGTCGGACAGCGCGTTGACGATCGGAACCGTCGCACCCTCGGCCATCTGCTCGAGCCGCTCCTGGCCGAACGTGCGCCACACGACGGCGTCGACGAACCGGGACAGCACGCGTCCGGTGTCCTGCAGGGTCTCCTCGCGTCCCAGCTGGGTCTTGCTGCCGTCGACGACGACCGCGTGCCCACCGAGCTGCGCGATGCCCATCTCGAAGGAGAACCGGGTGCGGGTCGAGTTCTTGTCGAAGATGACACCGACGCCGCGCGGGCCCTCGAGCGGCTTCTGCGAGAACGGGTTCGCCTTGAGCTCGCGGGCGAGCCCCAGCACCTCGGCCTGCTCCGCCGGAGTGAGATCGTCGTCCCTCAAGAAGTGCCGAACGGTCATGTACTACTTACCTCCTGCTGCCGATTCCGCTGCGGCCGTGTCGAGAATTCCCGGCAGCGCCGCGACGAATCCTTCCGCCTGCTCCTCGGTGAGGATCAGCGGGGGTGCCAACCGAACCACCCCGGGCTGCGCGGCGTTCACGAGGTAACCGGCCTCGCGGGCCGCCGTCTCGACCGCCGGCGCGACGTCCTGCGTGAGCACGACGCCCAGCAGCAGGCCCGAGCCCCGGACGTGGTCGACGAGCGGATGCCCGAGGCCCTCGATTCCGGCGGAGATCGTCTTGCCCAGGTTGTCCGCGTGCGACAGCAGATCCTCGGCCGCGATCGTCTTCAGCACCGCGAGGGCCGCCGACGCGCACACCGGATTGCCACCGAAGGTGGTGCCGTGCTTGCCCGGACCGAACAGTTCCGCGGCCGCGCCGGTCGCGATGCAGGCGCCGATCGGCATGCCGCCGCCGAGGCCCTTCGCGAGCGTCATGACGTCCGGCACGATGCCGGCGGCCTGATGCGCGTAGAACCAGCCGGTGCGGCCGATGCCGGTCTGTACCTCGTCGAGGATGAGCAGTGCGCCGCGCTCGGCGGTGATCTTCCGGGCGCCCGCGAGGTAGCCCTCGGGCGGAACGACGACGCCGCCCTCGCCCATGATCGGCTCGAGGAACACCGCGGCAGTGTCCTCGTCGACGGCCCGGTCGAGCGCCGCGAGGTCGCCGTAGGGCACGTGCTCGACGCCGGGCGGCATCGGCTCGAACGGCGCCCGCTTGTCGGGCTGGCCGGTGAGCGCCAGCGCACCCATGGTCCGGCCGTGGAACGCCTTCTCGGCGGCGATGATCTTGCGCCGGCCCGTCGCCCGGGCCAGCTTGAACGCGGCCTCGTTGGCCTCGGTGCCGGAGTTGCACAGGAACACCCGGCCGGTGACCGAACCGGCGTTGTCGCCGACGCCCATCTGCGCCAGGAGGTGCTCGGCCAGCGCGACGGCCGGTTCGCTCGCGTACAGGTTCGACACGTGCCCGAGCGTGGACAGCTGCGTGGTCACAGCCTCGACGATCGCCGGATGCGCGTGGCCCAGGATGTTCACCGCGATGCCCGCGAGCAGGTCCAGGTACTGCTTGCCGTCCGCGTCGGTGACGACCGCACCCTCGCCACGGACCAACGCCACCCGCGGCACGCCGTAGGTGTTCATCAGTGCGCCGGACCAGCGCTGCTGGAGATCCGTCGTGGCAGTCATGCCAGTCCTTCCGTGGTTACGATCTGGGGTTCGGGGGCGGGGGTCACCGAGGGGCGGGGGGCGGGAACAACCATCGTGCCGATGCCCTCGCCGGTGAAGAGTTCGAGCAGGACCGCGTGCGCGACGCGGCCGTCGATGACGTGCGCGGTGGGCACGCCGCCCTCGACAGCGCGCAGGCAGGCCTCCATCTTGGGGACCATGCCGGCGTCGAGTCTCGGCAGCAGCTGACGCAGCGCGGCCGTGTCGATCTCCGACGCGAGCGACGAGCGGTCGGGCCAATTGGTGTACAGCCCTTCGACGTCGGTGAGGACGACGAGCTTCTCGGCGCCGATGGCCTCCGCGAGCGCCGCGGCGGCGGTATCCGCGTTGATGTTGTGCACGACGCCGTCCTCGTCGGGCGCGATCGTCGACACGACCGGAATGCGTCCGGCCGCAATGAGATCGAGCACCGCCGCAGGGTTGACGGTGGTGACGTCGCCGACGAGTCCGATGTCGGTGGCCGCGCCGTCGACCTGCACGGTGCGCCGGGTGGCGGTGAACAGCCGCGCGTCCTCACCGGAGATGCCGACGGCGAACGGGCCGTGCGCGTTGATCAGGCCGACGAGTTCCCGGCCGACCTGACCGAACAGGACCATGCGGACGACGTCCATGACCTCGGGCGTCGTGACGCGGAATCCTCCGCGGAACTCGCCCTCCATGCCGAGCCGCTTCAGCATCGCGTTGATCTGCGGGCCGCCGCCGTGCACGACGACCGGATGGATGCCGATCGTGCGCAGGAACGCCATGTCCGCCGCGAACGCGCTCTTGAGCTGGTCGTCGATCATCGCGTTGCCGCCGTACTTGATCACGGCGACCTTGTCGTGGAAGCGCTGCAACCACGGCAGTGCCTCGGCCAGGACGAACGCCTTCTGGCTCGAGGTGAGGTTCTCGATGCTCGCGGCGGTATCGGTGTCGCTGCTCATGACGAGTACGCCGAGTTCTCTTCGACGTAGGCGTGCGAGAGATCCGTGGTCCGGATGGACGCGCTCGACGTTCCGACGCCGAGTTCGATCGTCAGGTCGATGTCCATGCCGGACAGGTCGACCTCGCGAGCGCCCGGTGCGCCGACGCCGTCGATGCAGACGGGATTGCCGTTGAACGACACCGCGATCCGGTCCGGATCGAGGGTGATCGGGGCGATGCCGACCGCGGCGAGCACCCGGCCCCAGTTGGGGTCGGATCCGAACAGTGCGGTCTTGACCAGGCTGTCCCGGGCCACGGTGCGGGCGGCGACGACCGCGTCCTGCTCGGACGCGGCGCCGCTCACGGTGACGGTGACGCGCTTGGTGACGCCCTCGGCGTCGGCCATCATCTGATCGGCCAGGTCGTCGCACACCGCGAGGACCGCGGCGTTGAGCTCGTCCTGCGACGGCGCGACCGAGCTGGCGCCGGACGACAGCAGCAGCACCGTGTCGTTGGTGGAGGTGGCGCCGTCGACGTCGAGCCGGTCGAACGTCATCCGCGTCGCGTGACGCAGCGCCTCGTCCAACTGCTCGGCGGTCGCGACGGCGTCGGTGGTGACGACGCACAGCATCGTCGCGAGCGACGGAGCGAGCATGCCCGCGCCCTTCGCCATGCCGCCGACGTTCCACTTGTCGGCGTGGTGCAGCGCCGCCTGCTTCGGGACGGTGTCGGTGGTCATGATGGCGTGCGCGGCGTCGGTGCCGCCGGAGATGCCGCCGGCCAGTTCGTGCACGATCTCGGTGACACCGGCGAGGATCTTGTCCATCGGCAGCCGGTCGCCGATCAGGCCGGTCGAGCACACTGCGACCTCGATCGCGCCGGTCTCGGTGCCCCAGTCGCTGAGCGACGCGGCCACGTGCTCGGCGGTCTTGTGCGAGTCCTGGAAGCCGGGCGCGCCGGTGCACGCGTTGGCGCCGCCCGAGTTCAGGACGACGGCCCGCAGGCGGCCGGTGGTGAGCACCTGCTGCGACCACAGCACGGGCGCAGCCTTGACCTTGTTGGCGGTGAACACGCCCGCGGCCGCCAGGTCCGGGCCCTCGTTGAACACGAGCGCGAGGTCGGACCGGCCGCTGACCTTGATGCCGGCCTTGATACCCGCGGCCCGGAAACCCGCGGGGGCGGTGACGCCCTGGCTGCGGATCAACCGACCGCCGGCGATCTCGACGGCGTCGGTGAAGTCGGAATCGGTTGTCACGGAGCAACTCCCACAGTCGAGAGACCATCGGTCTCGGGCAGGCCCAGGGCCAGGTTCATGGATTGGACGGCACCGCCGGCGGTGCCCTTGGTGAGGTTGTCGATGACGGCGACCGCGACCAGCAGGCCTGCGTCCGCATCGACGGTGACGGCGATCTGCACGGCGTTGGAGCCGACGACGGCACCGGTCTGCGGCAGCTGCCCCTCCGGGAGCACGTGCACGAACGGCTCGTCCCGGTACGCCTTCTCGTAGACGGCCCGAACCTCGTCCGCGGTCGCGGTGGTCGGCGCGGTGCACGTCGCGAGGATGCCACGCGGCATCGGCGCGAGGACCGGCGTGAACGACACCGTCACGTCGGTACCCGCGGCCGCGGAGAGGTTCTGCTTGATCTCGGGGGTGTGCCGGTGCGCACCGGCGATGCCGTAGGCGCGGACCGAGCCCATCACCTCGGAACCGAGCAGGTCGGCCTTGGGCGCCTTACCGGCGCCGGACGTCCCGCTGACCGCGACGACGTTCACCCGGGGCTCGACGACACCCGCGGCCACCGCCGGCGCCATCGCCAGGGACGACACCGTCGGGTAGCAGCCGGGCACCGCGATCCGGGTGGCACCGACCAGCTTGTCCCGGCCGCCCGGAAGCTCGGGCAGGCCGTACGGCCAGCTGCCGGCGTGCGGGCTGCCGTAGTACTTCTCCCATGCTGCGGCATCGGTGAGCCGGAAGTCGGCACCGCAGTCGATGATGACGGTGGACTCGGGCAGCTGCTGCGCGATCTCGGCCGACTTGCCGTGCGGCAGGCCCAGGAAGACGACGTCGTGCCCCTTCAGGGTCTCGATGTCGGTGGGACCGAGGACTCGGTCGGCGAGCGGCAGCAGATGCGGATGGTGCGAACCGAGCGTGGTCCCGGCATTGCCGCCCGCGGTGAGCGCGCCGATCACGAGCGAACCGTCACGGTAGGCGGGGTGCCCGAGCAGCAGGCGCAGAATTTCGCCGCCCGCGTACCCGCTGGCGCCCGCAATCGCGACCTTGATCGGCGACCGGCCGACGGCCGACGAAGCTTCGGAGTCTCCAGAAGTACCCATACGGATGATTATGCACCATCATGCAAATCTATTCATCCGGAGATGGTGACCGGTCGGCCACGCACACGCAGCACGCCGGTCGACCCATCCGATTATCCCACTCTGACAGGCATGAGTTCAGGCCGCTTCGCGACACGGTCGGCGCCCGACGACGTGCCACGCAGGCGGCGGCCGAGCCACGGCCCGAGGAACCGGACCGCCCACTCGGCGTCCGCGCGAAGGCGCCCCGGCACGGTGACCGGCGGCAGCGGCCCCAGGCTGTCCTGCCACGTCAGATCGGTGCCGGGCAGTCCCAGCACGGTGGCTGCGGCGGCGGCCAGACGGTCGTGCCCGTCCGCGTTGAGATGCAGTCGATCCCAGCTCCACAGCCTCGGATCCGTCGAGACCGGATACATCTCGAGGTCGATCACCGCGACGTCGTGCCGTGCCGCAACCGTCCGGATCTCCGTGTTCAGCGCCGAGATCCGGGCCATGATCGCGCGTCCGCCCGGCATGCCGGCGCCGAGCGTGGGAAAGGCCATCGTCAGCACCTGCGCGCCCGACGCGGTCAGCGCCTCGAACGCGATCTCGAGTTCACCCGCAATCGTGGCGGGTTCGAACTTGGGTCGCAGCAGGTCGTTCACTCCGGCCACGACGGACGCCAGATCCGGCTGCAGCGCCAACGCCGGCGCCAGTTGCTCCTCCCGTACCTGACGGGCCAGCCGCCCCCGGATCGCGAGGTTCGCGTACTGCACGTCGGGGTCGATCTCCGCGAGACGTTCGGCGAGCCGATCCGCCCAGCCGCGGTACCCCGCGCTGTCGTCCCCGTCGTTGAGTCCTTCGCTCTGGCTGTCACCGATCGCCACGAACCGACTGAACACGGAGGTCCCCCTCATCTCTGCTGCACCTGTGCGTCGAGCCTAGAACTCCGTCATCGCTGCCGATCCCGGGGTCACCGGTCCTTCATCGATCGGCGAATCTCGTCGAGCCTGTCGCGTGCGGCCTTCTCGCGCGCCTGCCACTGCTCGTCGACGTCACGGCCCGCCCGGCTCTCGCGCTCGAGTTCCTCCGAGCCGAGTGCCGTGCCGAACCGCTCCTCGATCCGGTCCCGCACCCGATCGAACGTCGGGACGCCTGCATCGGTGTACTCGATCCCCTGGGCCGGAGTCGTCCCGATCATCGTGGGCGGCGGGACATCCGGCGGAGCGGCGGGCCGCGACGGATCGGGAGGGATGTCGGAGGTGTGCCCGCTGCCCGCGGCGAGCATCGACGCCGCGGCATGCACCGGGGCCAGGCCCGGCCGGCCCGCCGTGGCCGCGAGCACCACCGCAAGCAGCTCGGCGTCGTCCAGCCCCTGTAGGCGGGTGAGTGTCTCGTCCGGATCAACCATGAGGGGCTCCTCTCGATAGCACTGTCCAGGCTACCGAGAGGAGCCCCTCCCCGGTCGAACTCGAACGTCAGCCGCGCAGCACCGCGCCGACGGCGGTCGTGGCCGCCGCGACGGCGGCGTCACGGGCCGCACTGGCCTCGTCCTCGGTCAGCGTGCGGTCGGTACCGCGGAACCGCAGCGCGAACGCCAACGACTTGCGTCCCTCGCCGACCTGCTCGCCCTCGAAGACGTCGAACAGACGGATGTCCTCGAGCAGTTCGCCGCCGCCGGAGCGCAGCGCGGCCTCTACCGCCGCCGCCGACACCGACGCGTCGACGACGACCGCGACGTCCTGCAGGACGGCGGGGAACGGCGAGATCCGCGGCGCCGGAAGCACTTCGGTCACCGGCAACGCGTCGAGGTCGATCTCGACCGCGCACGTGCGGGCCGGAAGTCCGGCGCGCTCGAGCACCGCGGGATGCAGCTCACCGGCGTGGCCGACGACGGTGCCGTCGAAGACGACCTCCGCGCAGCGGCCCGGATGCCACGGCAGGTACTGCGCAGCGCGCAGTTCCACGGTGACACCGGAGGCGTCGGCGATGGTCCGGACGAGAGCGAACGAGTCGGACGCCTCGACGGCGCGACCGGGGCCCCATGGACCCGACGGCTCACGCATGCCCGACAGCACGACGGCCACGTGCAGAGGCTGCGCCGGCAGCGACTTCAGCAGCTCCGCGATCTGCTCGTCGGTGGGCCGACGGTCGACCGGCAACGCATCGACGGGCTTGGTGTCCAGCCCCGGCTGGACTACCTGCGCAATGCCGTACAGCGCGACGTCGCGCTGACCGCGTGACACGTTGCGCGCCAGAACCTCGAGCATGCCCGGCAGCAGCGTCGTGCCCAGCTCGGGACGATCCGACTCGAGCGGGTTCAGCACCTTGGTGGTGTTGCGGCGCGGGTCGTCGGCGTCGAGGCCCCACGTGTCGAACACGGCGTGCGGCAGGAACACGGGCGGCAGGATCTCGACGCAACCCGACGCCGCGAGCATGCGGCCGACGGCACGGCGCCGACGCTGCTGCGGGGTCAGGCCGCGGCCTGCGGGCGCGTGCGGCAGCACCGACGGGATCTGCTCGAGGCCTTCGAGTCGCAGCACCTCCTCGACCAGGTCCGCGGGCTGCGTCAGGTCCGGGCGCCACGACGGCGGCGTGACCACGAGCTGACCGTGACCGGCCTCGCTCACGCCGACCTCGACGGTGCAGCCGATCTGCGTCAGCCGACGCGCGGCCGTGCCGTTCGGGTAGGCCACACCGGCAACCCGGTCGGGCAGGTCGATGTCCATGCGGATCTGCCCGGCGGGTGCCACACCGCCCACATCGGTGAGGACGGGTTCGACGGTGCCGCCGGCGATCTCGACGAGCAGCGCAGCCGCACGGTCGAGCGCCGGCAGCGCCACCTCGGGGTCGACGACGCGCTCGTAGCGCTTGCTGGCCTCGCTGATCAGCTTGTGCCGCCGCGACGTCTTGAACACCGCCAGCGGATCCCACGTGGCCGACTCCAGCAGGATGTCGGTGGTGCCGTCGTGGACCTCGGTGGAAGCACCGCCCATGACACCCGCGAGCGACACCGCGCCGGAGTCGTCGGCGATCACGACGTCCTCGGGGTCGAGGGTGCGCTCGACGCCGTCGAGGGTGGTGAGCTTCTCCCCCGCCTGCGCACGGCGCACGACCAGTCCGCCCTGCACCTTCGCAGCGTCGAACGCGTGCAGCGGCTGGCCCAGTTCGAGCAGCACGTAGTTGGTGACGTCCACCGCCGGCGAGATCGGGCGCACACCCGACATCAGCAGCCGGCGCTGCAGCCACCACGGGCTGACCGCCTTCGGGTCGACGCCCGTGATCCGGCGAGCCGTGAAGCGAGTCGCATTGGATTCCGGTTCCAGCGTGATCGACCACGCCTCGCCCCCGTCGGACGGGAGCGCCGGGACAGCCGCCGGGTCGGCGAAGTCGAGATCGAAACCACACGCGAGTTCGCGGGTCAGACCACGTACCGAGAAGCAGTAGCCGCGGTCGGGCGTGATGTTCAGCTCGATGACCGTGTCGTCGAGGCCCAGCAGCACGTTGGCGTCGGTACCGGGCTCGGCCGTGCCCGGCTCGAGCACCAGGATGCCGGAGTGGTCCTTGCCGATGCCCAGCTCGGACGCCGAGCACATCATGCCGTTGGACACCTTGCCATACGTCTTGCGGGACGCGATCGCGAACCCGCCGGGCAGCACAGCACCCGGCAGCGCGGCGATCACCAGATCGCCCTGGGCGAAGTTCCGGGCACCGCAGACGATTTCCTGCGGCTCGTCGGCGCCGACGTCCACCTTGCAGAAGCGGATCGGCTTCTTGAACTCGGTCAGTTCCTCGATCTCCAGCACCCGGCCGACCACCAGGGGCCCGGTCACGGGCTCGAGGGAGTCGACCTCCTCGACCTCGAGACCGACGCGGACGAACCCGGCGTCAAGTTCTTCGGGGCTCACCTGCCACTCGGGAGTCGCCCGCTGCAGGATCTCGGTCAGCCACGATTGCGCTACTCGCACGTCTTCTCAGCTCTCTCGTTCTCGTCGCGATCAGGCCTGGACACCGAAGGGCAGCGTGAATCGCACGTCGCCCTCGACGATGTCGCGCATGTCGGGAATGCCGTTGCGGAACTGCAGGGTCCGCTCGAGACCCATGCCGAACGCGAAGCCGGTGTACTCGTCGGGATCGATCCCACTCGCACGCAGCACGTTCGGGTTGACCATGCCGCAGCCGCCCCACTCGACCCAGCCGGCGCCGCCCTTCTTGTTCGGGAACCACACGTCCACCTCGGCGGACGGCTCGGTGAACGGGAAGTAGTTGGGGCGCATACGCGTCCGGGTATCGGGACCGAACAGCGCGCGGGCGAAGGCGTCGAGCGTGCCGCGCAGGTGCGCCATCGTCAGGCCCTTGTCGACGGCCAGACCCTCGACCTGCGAGAAGACGGGGGTGTGCGTCGCGTCGAGCTCGTCGGTGCGGAAGGTGCGACCGGGGCACACGACGTAGATCGGGATCTCCCGCGACAGCATCGTCCGGACCTGCACCGGCGAGGTATGGGTTCGCAGCACCTGCCGCGAACCCTCGGGCGCGATGTGGAACGTGTCCTGCATCGTGCGCGCCGGGTGGTCGGGCAGGAAGTTGAGCGCGTCGAAGTTGAAATGCTCGGTCTCGACCTCGGGTCCCTCGGCCACCTCCCAGCCCATGCCGACGAACACGTCGGCGATCTGCTCGGAGATGATCGTGATCGGGTGCCGGGCGCCGGCCGGACGACGGTCCGACGGCAGCGTCACGTCGATCGCCTCGGCCACCAGCACGGCCGCGTCCCGCTCGGCCAGGAGAACCTCGCGACGGGCGTCGAATGCCGTCGACACCCGCGTGCGCGCGACATTGACGCGCTTACCCGCGTCGGCGCGCTCGTTGCCGGGCAGTGCACCCAGACCGCGCTTGGCCAGCGCGATCGGGGCCTTGTCACCGAGGTGCTCGATCTTGGCCTTGGCGAGCGCGTCGAGATCGGTGGACGCCGCGAAGGCCTCCTCGGCCGCGACAGCGGCGGCGGTCAGCGCCTCCTCGGTGAGCGCATTCGCATCGACAGTCGGCGGGGCGCCGCCCTCATTTTTAGCCACGACCGGTGCAACTCCTTGTCTATCGATGGATATCAGCGCGCGCAGGCACAACACTCGAATCCTAGGCGATCGACCCAGGACGATTCGAACGCATTCGAGGTCCGGTCAGGACCGCCGTGCCTGCACCCGCGCGCTGGCGTACAGGCAGATCGATGCCGCGGTCGCCAGGTTGAGACTCTCGGCGCGACCTCGGATGGGAATCCGCACGCGGTGATCGGCACGCGCCGCGACCGCCGCATCGAGTCCGTGCGCCTCGTTACCGAACAACCAGGCGGTGGGCCGGGTCAACAGGTCGTCGGCCTCGTCGAGGTCGATCTCGCCGTCGGCCGCAGTCGCGAGAATCTGGATTCCCGCAGACGAGAGGGTGTCGAGCACCGCGTCGACGCTGCGCTCTCGCACGATCGGCAGATGGAACAGGCTGCCGGCGGACGACCGCACGCACTTGCCGTTGTGTGGGTCGACGCTGTCGCCGGCGAGGATCGCCGCGTCCGCGCCGACCGCATCGGCCACGCGGATCACGGTGCCCGCGTTGCCCGGTTCTCCGATCGCGACCGGAACCGCCAGCAGTCGCGTCTGTGGTGTCACGGCGTTCGCCAACGGCACGTCGAGTAGGTCGCACACCGCCACGACGCCGGGCGGTGTCACGGTGTCGCTGAGCGCGTGGATCGCCCGGTCGGTGACCAGCGAGTCACGCACCCCGGCACCGCGCGCCTGCTCGATCAGGTCGGGGTAGCGCTCGGCGGCCTGCTCGGTGAAGAACAGCTCGTGCACGGGAACCGCAGCGAGTGCCTCGGTGACGGCGTTCTCGCCCTCGACGAGGAAGCGTCCCGTCTTCCTGCGCTCTGCGCCGCGCAGGAGCTTGACAGCAGAAACGACCCGCGGAGTCCGTTCGGTGAACGGATCCACGGGTCGATTCCGGGACAGCTGACTCAGGCCGCTTCTCCGGCCGGAGCGTTGACGTCGGCCGGCAGGGCAGCCTTCGCGACGGCCACCAGGCCGGCGAACGCAGCGGCGTCGGAGACGGCCAGCTCGGCGAGGATCTTGCGGTCGACCTCGACACCCGCAGCCTTCAGGCCCTGGATGAAGCGGTTGTACGTGACGTCGTTGGCGCGAGCCGCAGCGTTGATACGAGCGATCCACAGCTTCCGGAAGTCGCCCTTGCGCGCGCGACGGTCACGGTAGGCGTAGGTCATCGAGTGGAGCTGCTGCTCCTTCGCCTTGCGGTACAGGCGCGAACGCTGTCCGCGGTAGCCGCTCGAGGCCTCGAGAATCGAACGACGCTTCTTCTGGGCGTTGACTGCCCTCTTTACGCGTGCCACTGCAAAATCCTGTCAATCTGTCGGGGCGCGGACGCACCCCTTGCGGTCAAGTAGGGGAAGAAATCAGATGCCGAGCAGGCGCTTGATGCGGGGCGCATCAGCGTCGGCGACGACGGCGACGCCGTCGAGGCGACGGGTGACACGCGAGCTCTTGTGCTCGAGCAGGTGGCGACGTCCGGCCTTCTGGCGCAGGATCTTTCCGCTACCGGACACCTTGAATCGCTTCGCGGTGCCGCTGTGGGTCTTCGACTTGGGCATGGAGTCCTCAGTTCTTGTGTTCTGTACTTCGGTCTTCGTGAAGTGGTCCGGCCGACTAGGCGCTCGGCGCGGGAGCGGCGCCACCGTCACCGGTAGCAGGCTTGGGCTGTGCAGCCTGGATTTCCTCCTGCGCCTTCGCGCGGGTCTTCGCACCCTTGTGCGGCGCCAGCACCATCGTCATGTTGCGACCGTCCTGCTTCGCGGACGTTTCCACGAATCCGAGCTCGGCGACATCGGCACCCAGGCGCTGCAGAAGACGGAACCCGAGTTCCGGGCGCGACTGCTCGCGGCCACGGAACATGATCGTGACCTTGACCTTGGAACCGGCCTCGAGGAAGCGAACGACGTTGCGCTTCTTGGTCTCGTAGTCGTGATCGTCGATCTTCGGCCGAAGCTTCTGCTCCTTGATCACGGTCTGCTGCTGGTTCTTGCGCGACTCGCGCGCCTTCTGCGCCGTCTCGTACTTGAACTTGCCGTAGTCCATGATCTTGCAGACCGGCGGACGGGCGTCCGGAGCCACCTCGACCAGGTCGAGGTCGGCCTCGAGAGCGACGCGAAGCGCATCCTCGACACGCACGATCCCAACCTGCTCACCACCCGGTCCGATGAGGCGAACCTCGGGGACGCGGATGCGCTCGTTGATGCGGGTCTCGGTGCTGATGGGGCCTCCTAGGTAGTGCGGTGCAGTCCGTTGACCGCGCCGCAGCCCGTGCGCCCTCTACCCCAACAAGAAAGCCCCGCGTCGACGTGTGAACGTCGTGCGGGGCCCGATGTCGACCGGTGCGATGCCGGATCCGAAAAATCGGACCATGCATCCCTTCGCTTCACTGAAGGAGCCGACCGGCATTGCTGCCGTTCGGCGACCGGACCACTGAACTGCACCATGGGTGCCGCGCAGAGGTGGGAGTCGGACTCCACTTTGCTGCCCTGGCCGGAGCCGAGGGCGGTCGTGACGCACAGCCTAACACCTCCCATGTCGGGAATCGAATCGACCGCGGAGCCCACCACCCGGCCGCCCCCGGACGCGATCGCGGGTGGGATCCTGACAGCATGACGCAGAACCCCGACCCGGCCGAAGCCGTTCAGCATGCCGAGGACGATCTCGACGACATCCGCGATCTCGCCGATGTACCCGCCATCGAGGTGATCAGCCGCGCCGCCGTCATGCTCATGAGCTCGGCGGCCGAGAAGCTGGGCCTGTCCGACGAGAACCCCGAGAACAGCCCGAACCTGGACCTGGACGAGGCGCGACGTGTGATCACCGCGCTCGCCGGCCTGGTCACCGCCTCCGTCGAGTACCTCGGACCGCACGCCGGGCCGATCCGCGAGGGTCTCCAGGCACTGCAGCGCGCCTTCCGCGAGACCTCCGCCCACCCCGACGAGCCGGGCAAGGGCCCCGGCGAGAAGTACACCGGCCCGGTCTACTGACCACGGCGGTACAAACCCGGCAAACAGATACACCGATTTCCCTTCCGTCACGCCTGCCCCATTGGTAGCGTCCCCTTCGCGTGATTCAGGTCACGCAACTCCCCCACCAAAAGTCCTCGCCCGAGGACGACCTAAGGAGAACGAATGGGATCGATCGGCGAAATCTTCAGCGGCCTGCTCGGCGCCATCACCAACGGTGACATCGACATCACCGGGCTGCTCACCCAGCTGCTCGCCGGCTCTGCAGAGCAGCAGCAGGGCGGCACCGGCCAGTAAGGTCCCGGAACTTTCCGGCGGCGGAGGCGTTCAGCCTCCGCCGCCGTTTTCTTTTTCCCGACCCGTTCCAGGGCAAGCGCGCGGCGTCGGCGCACCATCCTCGGCACGCCCGGCCTAACCTCCACCCATGGCCGCCGCGAACAAGACACACGCAACCGATTCGAGCGTCGACGCGTTCATCGAGAATCTTCCGAATCCGACCCGCCGGGCAGACGCTCGGCGCCTTCGATCGATCATGGAAGACGAGTCCGGCGAACCCGCCGTGATGTGGGGAACGAGCATCGTGGGCTTCGGTTCCCGCACCTACCGGTACGCCAGTGGGCGGACCGGCGAGACCCCACTCGTCGGCTACTCCCCCAGAGCGACCGCCCTGAGCCTCTACCTCACCCTCGAGTGCGACGAACTATCCGAGGAGCTCGACAGACTCGGGCCACACAGGCTCGGCAAGGGCTGCCTGTACATCACCAGACTCGCGCTCGTCGACGAGGCGACCCTCGTCGAACTGATCGGACGATCCGTGACCGCCGCCCGGCGGCTCGACCACTTCTGAGCTTCCGCCACAACCCGCGAGCCTCGGGCCCGCGACGCCGCTACCAGGCACTATTTGGACAGTTGTCCGATTTGGGCCTGGCCTGCACAGACCCGCCTCTTCGCTTACGAAAAACAAGTTCGCGAAAACCGCCCCGAATCGGGCCGCCGTGTTGGTAGCGTGACCGTCGCGTGATCAGGAAGTGATCCAGATCACGCATACCCCCACCGGGCCCTTCCCCCCGAAGGTCCGAATCGAAGGAGAGAAACATGGGATCGATCACCGAAATCCTCCCCGGCCTGATCAGCGCTCTCAGCAGCGGAGACCTCGACATCACCGCACTGCTGGGCGGCCTGCTCGGCGGCTCGTCCGAGCAGCAGCAGCCGGTCTGAGTCGGTCCGCTGACAGCTTGACGGCGGTGGGAAACCTCGGTTTCCCACCGCCGTTCGCTTGGTCGAAGCTCGATGGCTGCGGCTACCCGACCGCTGCGGCCTTTCGCGCTCGCTTCCGCGGCGCGGCATTCGACTTGCCCGCGGCGGACTTCCGGGGCGCGGCACCGTTGGATGCCGCCGACGGCGCCGACAGAACTTCACCCAGGAAGCGTCCGGTGTAGCTGCCCGGAACGGCCGCGACATCCTCCGGAGTTCCCTCGGCGACCACCGTGCCGCCGCCCGACCCGCCCTCGGGCCCCATATCGATGATCCAGTCGGACGTCTTGATGACATCGAGGTTGTGCTCGATGACGATCACGGTGTTGCCCTTCTCGACGAGACCGTTGACGACCTTGAGGAGCTTCCGGATGTCCTCGAAGTGCAGGCCGGTGGTGGGCTCGTCGAGAACGTAGACAGTGCGCCCGGTGGACCGCTTCTGCAGTTCCGCCGCCAGCTTGACGCGCTGCGCCTCGCCACCGGAGAGGGTCGGCGCCGGTTGACCCAGCCGGACATACCCGAGCCCGACCTCGACGAGCGTCTTGAGGTACCGGTGGATCGAGGTGACCGGCTCGAAGAACTCCGCGGCCTCCTCGATCGGCATGTCCAGCACCTCGGCGATGGTCTTGCCCTTGTAGTGCACCTCGAGCGTCTCGCGGTTGTAGCGGGCTCCGTGGCAGACCTCGCACGGGACGTAGACGTCGGGCAGGAAGTTCATCTCGATCTTCAGGGTGCCGTCGCCGGAGCACGCCTCGCACCGGCCGCCCTTGACGTTGAACGAGAACCGCCCGGGCTGGTAACCACGCACCTTGGCCTCGGTGGTGGCGGCGAACAGCGTCCGGATCTTGTCGAAGACGCCGGTATAGGTGGCGGCATTCGATCGCGGGGTTCGGCCGATCGGCGACTGGTCGACCTGCACCAGCTTGTCGAGTTGGTCGAGGCCGTTGATCCGAGTGTGCCGGCCGGGCACCTGCCGAGCGCCGTTGAGCTTGTTCGCCATCACGGTGGCCAGGATGTCGTTGACCAGCGTCGACTTGCCGGAGCCGGACACGCCGGTGACCGAGGTGAGGACCCCGAGCGGGAAGCTCACATCGATACCCGCGAGGTTGTTCTCCCGCGCCCCGACGACGGTGATCTGCCGCTTGCGGTCCACCGCACGCCGCTCGGCCGGCACCTCGATGACGCTGCGGCCCGACAGGTAGGCGCCCGTCAGGGACTCGGTGTTGTCGAGCAACTCCTTGTACGTGCCGCTGTGCACCACGCGGCCCCCGTGCTCGCCGGCGAGCGGGCCGATGTCGACGACCCAGTCCGACGTCCGGATGGTGTCCTCGTCGTGCTCGACGACGATCAGCGTGTTGCCGAGATCCCGCAGTCGGCTCAGGGTTTCGATGAGTCGGCGGTTGTCGCGCTGATGCAGGCCGATGGACGGCTCGTCGAGCACGTACAGAACGCCGACGAGCCCGGAACCGATCTGGGTGGCGAGTCGGATGCGCTGCGCCTCACCGCCGGACAGCGTGCCCGCGGCACGCGCCAACGACAGGTACTCGAGACCGACGTCCAGCAGGAACCCGAGACGCGCCTGCACCTCCTTGAGGACCTGGCCGGCGATCGCTTCCTCGCGAGCGCCCAGGGTGAGGCTGTTCAGGAACGCCGAGCAGTCGGCGATGGAGAGTTCACAGACCTGCGCGATCGACTTCTTGCCGTAGGTCTCGGACGAGATGGTGACCGACAGGATCTCCGGGCGCAGGCGGGCGCCGTCACATGCGGGACACGGGATGTCGCGCATGTACCCGTCGTAGCGTTCCTTCATCTGCTCGGACTCGGTCTGCTCGAGCCGACGGTGCAGGAACGGCATTACGCCCTCGAACTCGGCGTAGTACGAGCGCGTGCGCCCGTAGCGGTTCTTGTACTTGACGTGCACCTGCTCGGTGCTGCCCTCGAGGATCGCTCGGCGCGCCTTGGCCGGCAGCTTGTTCCACGGAGTGGCCATGTCGAAGCCCATGATGTCGCCGAGACCCGACAGCAGGCGGCCGAAGTACTCCGAGCTCTGGCCCATCGACCACGGGGCGATGGCACCGTCCTCGAGCGTCAGCTCCGGATCCGGCACGACGAGGTCGGGGTCGACCTCCTTGCGGATGCCGAGGCCGGTGCATTCGGGGCAGGCGCCGTACGGCGAGTTGAACGAGAACGAGCGCGGCTCGAGGTCGTCGATCGACAGCGGGTGTGCGTTGGGGCACGCGAGCTTCTCCGAGAACCGCCGCTCGCGATCGGGAGCATCCTCGTCCCGGTCGACGAAGTCGAGCACGACGATTCCGTCGGCCAGGCGCAGGGCCGTCTCGACGGAGTCGGTGAGCCGCTGCTTCGCGCTCGCCTTGACGGTGAGGCGGTCGACGACAACCTCGATGTCGTGCTTCTCCTGCTTTTTGAGCTTGGGCGGATCGGTGAGCTGATGGATCACACCGTCGACGCGCACACGCGAGTAGCCCTGCGTGTTGAGCTGCTCGAACAGATCGACGAACTCGCCCTTGCGGGTCCGGACCACCGGGGCGAGGACCTGAAACTTGGTCCCCTCCTCCATCTCGAGCACCTGGTCGACGATCTGCTGCGGCGTCTGCCGCGCGATCGGCTCGCCACACACCGGGCAATGCGCGCTGCCGGCCCGCGCATACAGCAGACGCAGGTAGTCGTACACCTCGGTGATGGTGCCCACGGTCGAGCGTGGGTTGCGGTTGGTGGACTTCTGGTCGATCGACACCGCGGGCGACAGGCCCTCGATGAAGTCGACGTCCGGCTTGTCCATCTGCCCCAGGAACTGGCGCGCGTACGCCGACAGCGATTCGACGTAGCGCCGCTGTCCTTCCGCGAAGATGGTGTCGAACGCGAGACTGGACTTGCCGGAGCCGGACAGCCCGGTGAAGACGATCAGGCTGTCCCGGGGCAGATCGAGATTGATCCCTCGCAGATTGTGCTCACGCGCACCTTGCACGATCAGGCGATCCGCCACACGTATTCCCTTCTCGGTACAGCCGTCGTCGGACAATCGTCCGGGCGAAGCCCATGGTAGGCGCGGGCACCGACAAACTCGCCGACCAGCGGGTTTCCCGATGATCGGCGGCAGCGGGCGTCGGCGCCTCGATTCGACGGTAGCCTCCCGATCATGGAGCAGCAGCGCATCACCATCGACGACGACTACACGGGCGACCTGTCCGGCAGTTCCGCGGCCCAGCGACGGACCGTCCCGGGCGCCACGATCACGAAGATGTCCGTCGGGCCGATGGACAACAACACCTACCTGATCACGTGCTCCACGACCGGGAAGTCGCTGCTCATCGACGCCGCGAACGACGCGGTACGAATCCTGCAGCTGATCGAGGAGCAGGCCCCGGGGCTGGAGTTGATCGTCACGACTCATCAGCACCACGACCACTGGTTCGCGCTCGCCGAGGTCGCCGAGAAGACCGGACTCCCGACGGCCGCGCATCCGCTCGACTCGGAGATCCTGTCGGTCGCTCCCACGCGCAGCCTCGAGGGCGGCGACACCGTGACGGTGGGCGATCTCACGCTCGAGGTGATCCACCTGAGCGGGCACACGCCGGGCGGCATCACTCTCGCACTCACCGAGAAGGGCGACAACAGCCGCGTCCACCTGTTCACCGGCGACTCGCTCTTCCCGGGCGGCGTCGGCAAGACCCCTGACGCCGAACGGTTCGCATCGCTGATGGACGACGTCGAGACCAAGCTGTTCGCCCGGTTCCCCGACGACACGGCCTTCTACCCCGGACACGGCAAGGACTCCACGCTCGGCGTCGAACGCCCGCATCTTCGGGAATGGCGCGAACGGGGCTGGTGAACCCGGCGATCGTCGCTGGTCGGTCTCCCTTTTCCGCGGTGCCGTGCCGGATCGAGCGCACCTGGATACGGTGGAATCACAATCCAGGTAGGGAGGCCGCCCATGATCGTTCGCCGAATTGCCCGCCCGCTTCTGTCCACCGTGTTCATCGCCGGTGGCATCGATTCTCTGCGTAGTCCGGCTCCGAAAGCCGAGGCTGCCGGATCGCTGATCGAGAAATCGGTCGGGACGCTGCCCGGTGCTGTCACCGAGAAGCTGCCGTCCGACCCCGAGACGCTGGTCAAGATCAATGCCGCGCTTCAGGTCGGAGCGGGTGCACTGCTCGCGATCGGTAAGGCACCCCGAGCGGCATCGCTGGTCCTGGCCGGAACACTGGTCCCGACCACGCTCGCCGGCCACGACTTCTGGAACGTCGAAGACCCGCAGCAGCGCGCGATGCAGCGCATGCAGTTCTTCAAGAACATGTCGATGCTCGGAGGACTGCTCATCGCTGCGGTCGACACCGAGGGCAAGCCGTCACTGGGTTGGCGCGGCCGGCGCGCCGCCCGCAAGGCGCAGGCCTCCGTCGCCGAGGCCTTCTCGAACGGCAACGGCTCCGACGCCGAGCACACGATGCAGGTCGTGTCCGAGCGTGCCCGGGTTGCCGCCGAACAGGCCGGCGAACGCGGCGGCGAACTGCTCGACGCAGCGCGGGTGCGAGGCTCCGCGCTGGCCCACCTCGCGAAGGAGCGCGGTACCGAACTGGGTGAGGTCGCGCGGGAGCGGGGCCCTGTCCTCGCCGAACTTGCCCGCGAGCGGGGAAGCGAAATCGCGCACCTGGCTCGTGAGCGCGGCACGGAGTGGGCAGCCACCGCGAGCGAGCAGGGCGAGGTGCTGAGCCGCCGCGCCCGCAAGCAGGCCGAGCGCGCATTGGCGACGGCACGGGCGAAGGCCGCGGAACTGCAGGACTGACCGATTCGTCGACGGGAGGCAATCATCATGCCCACCAACCGATCACAGGATTCGGACCCGCACCTCGAGGATCAGGAACTGTACGAGGTGCTCCGCGAAGAGGGCGACTCGAAGGAGAAGGCGGCGCGCATCTCGAACGCAGCCGCCAACGAGGGTCGCTCGTCCGTCGGTCACAAGGGCGGCAAGGCCGCGAACTACGAGGACCGGACCGCGGACGAGCTTCGAGAACGCGCGAAGGAACTGGGAATCTCCGGCTACTCCTCGATGAAGAAGGATGAGCTGATCTCGGCGCTGCGCGACCACTGATCGCCATGCGGAGAACGTCGTCAGGGCTCCGAGCAGCCGCTGCGCGAGATGGTCATGCTCACCTCTTGCCGGTGTGGTCCCCTGAGGTCAACCGGCGGCGGCGTTCTCCGTTCCGGTACCGGATGGGAACGAGCGGATCAGCTTGCGGTTCGCGAACTCGAACAAGCCCAACTCGCCGAGCTCGCGACCGAAACCCGAGCTCTTGACGCCTCCGAAGGGCAGTTCGGGTTCCGTCGAGGTGGGATGGTTGATCCACACCATGCCGCTGCGAATCCGGTCAGCGACCGAACGGGCGTGCTCGGGGTCCGAGCCGTAGACGGTGCCGCCGAGACCGAACCGGGTCGAGTTGGCGAGCCGGATCGCCTCGTCCTCGTCCTCGACCCGGTACACGACGGCGACCGGTCCGAAGAGCTCCTCTTCGTACGCGCGCATTCCCGGAACCACGTCGGTCAGGATCGTGGCTTCCACGAACGCCCCGTTTCCGTCGGGCCCGCGGTCGAGCGGCCGCGCTCCGCCGACGCTCACCGCGGCGCCCTTGTCGAGCGCGTCGTCGATCTGCTCGAGCAGTGTCTGCGCTGCCTGCTCGGACGACAGCGGTCCGAGGGTCGTCCTCGGATCGGAGGGATCCCCGGCGACGAGGTCGCCGAAGCGTTGCGACAGGCCTGCGACGAAGTCGTCGTAGATGGGATCGGGCACGATGAACCGCTTCGACGCGACGCAACTCTGTCCGGTGTTGCCCAGCCGTCCGGCCGCTGCGGCGGTGAGCGCACCTTCCCGGTCGTCCGCGTCCAGCAGGATGAACGGGTCGCTGCCACCCAACTCGAGAACACACTTCTTCAGATGTCTGCCCGCGATCTCGGCCAACGAGGCACCGGCACTCTCGCTCCCCGTGAGTGACGTCCCCTGGATTGCGGGGTTCGCGACCACACGTTCGACGTCCGCGATCCGGAGGAACAGATTGCTGTAGACACCGACCGGTGCTCCCGCATCGGCGATGATCTTCTCGATCTCCAACGCCGTCTGCGCGCAGGACCTCGCATGCTTGACCAGCACCACGTTGCCGACGAGCAGGTTCGGCGCAGCGAACCGCGCTACCTGGTACAGCGGAAAGTTCCAGGGCTCGATCCCGAAGAGGACGCCGATCGGTTCGGTCACCAGCTCTGCAGTGCCGGTCTCCACCTCGATTCGTTTCGCACCGAGGAATCGTGGCCCCTGCTCGGCGTAGTAGTCGAAGATGTCGGCCGCCAGATCCACCTCGGCGCGACTCTCGCCGATCAGCTTGCCCATCTCCCGCGTCACGAGCGCGGCGAGCTCGTCCTTGCGTTCACGGACGAGTTCCGCGGTTCGCGCGAGTACTCCCGCTCGTATCGCGATCGGTTCGTCGCGCCACAGGCCGAAGGCCGCGTCGGCACGGTCGACGATCGCGTCTACCTGCTCCTCGACGAGGAATGGGTACTCCGCGATGGATCGCCCCGTGTACGGATCGACCGTGTGGAACGGAGTCGGATCGGGACCGGACGCGCTCGTCGGTTGCACGCTCGTGGAAGTCATTCGCACACCCTTCTGCTTCGGATTCTCGACTCGTTCACCCGCTCGCATACCCGGATCCACGGGTCGTCATGCACGATCCTCGCGGTCGATTCCTCCGCCGGGGTGAACGACGCTGCCACCTGGGATTCTGCGGGGATCCACCCCGCCCACTAGACTGCTTGGGCGCTTTTCTGCCGTTCTCGAATAGGAGACCCCCTTGCCGGACGAGTCCCCCGTGCACCCTGATCTCGACCACGAGCAGGGGTATGTGTCGATGCTGTACGAACGCCTCGACGGCCTGCGCGCATACGCCTCGAACCGGCTCAGCCGGGTGCTCCTCGAGGGCGGTGGAACCCCGCAGGCCCGGAGCGAGCGCGAGTCGTTCACCCAGATGTACACCGAGGACCTGGCCCGGTACGACGCAGCGGAGAACGGGCTGTGCTTCGGCCGGATCGACGTCGACGGCGAGCACCGCTACGTCGGACGCGTCGGGATCCTCGACGAGGACGGCGACTACGAGACGCTGCTGCTCGACTGGCGCGCTCCCCTCGCGCGGCCGTTCTATCTCGCGACCCCCGCCGCGCCGGAGGGCGTCACCCGTCGGCGCCACATCCGGTCCCGGCGCCGGACGGTCACCGCGATCAACGACGAGTACCTCGACCTCGATGCGGCACAGGCGCACGGTGACGGCGGCGCCGGCGGCGTCGCAGGTGAAAGTGCCCTGCTGTCCGCACTCAACGCGGCCCGCACCGGCCAGATGCACGACATCGTCGAGACCATCCAGAGCGAGCAGGACGCGATCATTCGCTCGACACACCGGAGCGTCCTCGTCGTGCAGGGCGGCCCGGGCACCGGCAAGACCGCAGTCGCCCTGCACCGCGCCGCCTACCTCCTGTACACGTACCGGCAGCAGTTGGAGAAGGCCGGCGTCCTCATCATCGGCCCCAATTCCACGTTCCTCGACTACATCAGCCAGGTCCTGCCCTCGCTCGGTGAGACCGGCGTCCTGCTCTCGACCATCGGTGACCTCTACCCGGGCGTCCGTGCCACCCGTGAGGACTCGCTGGAGGCGGGCGAACTCAAGGGTTCCCTGGCGATGATCGACGTGCTGAAGAAGGCGGTCCGCGACCGCCAGGAAGTGCCGAAGTCGCCGATCGAACTGCGCTTCGACACCTACCCGATCACGCTCGACCGCAAGGTCGTCACCCGGGCACGCGGCCGTGCGCGGTCGTCGCGGCGCCCGCACAACCTGGCTCGGCCGATCTTCGTGTCCGCCGCGATCGAGGCCCTCGCCGACCAACTCGCGGCCACCCTCGGACGAAACGTCCTCGACGGCTCGAACCTCCTCAGCCGCGACGACGTCGCCGACATGCGGGACGAGATGCGCGAGGACCCGTCCATCATGGCCGCCCTCGACGCGTTGTGGCCGGAGCTGACCGCGCAGCAGGTCCTGACCGACCTGCTCCGCTCCGCCGAAAGGCTGGCATCGGCCGCGCCCGGGCTCAGCGACGCCGAGCGAGCGGTACTGCTCCGCACCTCCGGCGTCGGGTTCAGCGCCGCCGACGCACCGCTGCTCGACGAGCTCGCGGAGCTGCTCGGTATCGACGACGCCGCCGAACGCGAACGCGCACAACGTCGCTGGCGGGCCCAGATCGCGGACGCGCAGGGCGCTCTCGACATCCTCACCGGATCGGCACCACAGGACCTCGAGGACGAGATGGATCCCGAGATCCTGATGGCCTACGACCTCATCGATGCCAGCCAGCTGGCCGAACGTCAGGACCTCGGCCGCCACCGGACCACTGCCGAGCGCGCCGCGGGCGATCGCACGTGGACGTACGGCCACGTGATCGTCGACGAGGCACAGGAACTGTCCGAGATGGCATGGCGAATGTTGATGCGCCGCATCCCCAATCGGTGGATGACCCTCGTCGGAGACACCGCGCAGACCGGCGACCCTGCGGGCAGCTCGTCGTGGCAGGACGTTCTCGGACCGTACGTAGCGCAGCGCTGGAAGCTGACCCAGCTCACCGTCAACTACCGCACGCCCTCGGAGATCATGGAGCTCGCCCACCAGGTTCTCGCGGAGATCGATCCTGACCAGACGGTGCCCCGGTCGGTTCGCGCCTCGGGCCATGCGCCGTGGGCGCAGCGCGTCGACTCCGCCGTCGTCCTCGACGAGGTTCGCCGACGCGTCGCCGACGAGTCCGGCCCCGGGCTGACGGCCGTCCTAGCGGGACATGAGCACGTCGCACAGCTCGCAGATCTGCGGTCCGACGACGTGAGCGTGCTGACGGTCAAGGACGCGAAGGGTCTCGAGTTCGATTCGGTCATCATCGTCGAGCCGCAGAACCTGCTCGACGAGTCACCGCGCGGCATGAACGACCTCTACGTCGCACTGACGCGGGCGACGCAGCGCCTCGGCATCGTCCATGCCCGGCCGCTGCCGAGCGTCCTCGGCGCGCTGGACGATTCGGTCGCCGCACGAGCCTGATCGCCCAACAGCCTCTGGCGGCAAGGTCGAGGCGGTACGGTGCCCAGGGACCGCGGGTCCCCTCCCTGGGCGACCCGACCGTCGGCTATTGGACAGGAAGAGGAGATCGTGACCCGATCGCGTCTGCGGGGCCGCGCCGTGCGCGCACTGCCCACCGCGTTGGTAGTCGGCGCGATGACGGTGTCGTTGGCGGCGTGCGGCGCCACGAACCCCGCCGGCCCTCCCGCTGATCCGGTTACGGAATCTCCGGGGCCCTCGACGCTCGCGACCGTGGCCGACACCCGCACCGCGCACCTCGTCGAGGTGCTCGCGACCGAGGGCTTCCCCGTGGTCGTGCCCGACCAGACGCTGTTCGCGCTCGCCGACGGGGTGTGCCGGCAAATTTCGGCCGGCACACCCGATTCGGAGATCCTCCCGTACCTGCAATCGACGGCCGCCTACGCCGCCAGCCAGTCAGGCGGTGCACTCACCGTCGAGCGGTCCGCTCGGTTGTTGCTCGATTCGACGCGCAGCGACTTCTGCTGAAAATCCGAACCGTCAGCGAACCGTGTGCACGATGAGGACGTCCGAGGTCGACTTCCGTGCCGCGTCGGACGGAACCGAGCCGAGCAGACGACCCGTCAGCGTGTTGAGTCCACGGTTACCGACGACCAGAAGATCGGCGTCCACCTCGTCGACCAGGGCGAGGAGCGAATCCACCGGCGCACCGACGACCGCACGTTCCACGATCTCCTTCGCGCCCGCCGCGACCGCACGCTCGCGCGCCGAACGGAGGATCTCGAACGTCGGCGCCGACCCGGTCACCTGGTAGGCGTCCTCACGCAGTGTGTCCTGCGCGGCTTCGGTGTCCTTCGGGTCCGCAGGGTAGTAGGCGCACGCGATCACCAGCTTCGCATCCGCGGCACCCGCAAGGGCTGCAGCCTTGTCGACTGCGCGGTACGACGAATCCGATCCATCGGTTCCGACGACGACGGTCCGGTACGCGGTCATTGATTCCTCCATGTGTGCGTTCGATCGAGGACTCCGGCAGCATGCCCTGTTCGACCGAAGATCACCGTTCGCTGCGCTGACACTATCCGCATCCGCGCGACGTCAGGTGGAATTGCGGCACAACATGCTTCATCCCCCGGTGGACGGACCCACCCCTGCCACCATTTCACCACGGGATTCCGCTGGATGGGACACCCGGTCAGCGAGACTCGCCGTACCGCGGCCCGAACAGCGACTCCGGGAACAGTCCCGACGCACGCACGGTCCGGCACCACGGAGCGGCGAGTTCGGCCAGGCGTGCGGCGCCGTCCTCGCCCAGACCGGTCCAGGGCGCCGACGCAAGGTCGTCGGTGAGATCCTCGACGACCTCACGCAGCTCGCGACCGTCCCCGGTCAATTCGCCTCCCGGCGTCAACAGTTCGCGGTCGACCAGGCCGGCGACCGCCGCCGACCACTCCTCGCCGCTCCATCCGCGACGCGACTGCGCGAACGACTTCCGGAACCCGATACCGGCCGCCGTGTGCGTGATCAGCGCCTCGAGACCGCTGAGACCTGCGGTCTGCAGCGCCGCCACGTGTCCGTCCCCGCGGTACTCGCGGAGCAGAGTCAGCGCGTGCCACAGCACCAGGTGCGGCTGCTCCGGCCACTCCAGTGCCGCATACCCCGCGTACAGCGGTCGCCCGTCGACGCCCGGGATCGCCTGCGCCGCAATCGCGGCGAGCTGAGCAGCCTCCGACATCGCCTGTGAGGCGATCGCCTTCTCACCGAGCAGCACCCGATAGGCGGCGTCGACGCCTCGATACCGCGCCTGCACGACCTCGTCGGGATTCGCGAGCTTCCAGGCGCGCGGCAGCACGTCGGCGATCAGCGACGGGTTGAAGTTGTAGAAGACCGCCGTGACGACCCCCGCAGACACCGCGCCCATCGGTGCGGACCGCCCCACGAAGTACGTCATTCGGCCCGACTCGAGTCCACTCCCGACCAGTTCCTGTTCCACCTCGGGTGCGAAGTAGGCGAGCGAATGCAGAAGTTCGAGGGACCGCGCGGTGCGTCCGGCGAGATGTACGTCCATGTCCGAGAAGCGTAGTGGCCCCTACTTCAGTCCCGCCGCGTCCATCCCGCGCAACTCCTTCTTCAGGTCCGCGATCTCGTCCCGCAACCGTCCGGCCAGCTCGAACTGAAGGTCGCGCGCCGCGTTCATCATCTGGTCCGTGAGTTCCTTGACGAGGTCCGCGAGCTCGGCGCGCGGCATCGACTTCACGTCCCGCCCCTCGTAGATTCCGGCGCTGACAGCGCGGCCGGCCTCGCCCTGCGCCCGCCGGCCGCGGCTAGCGTTGCGACCCGAACCGCCGACCCCGACCTCGGTGTCCTCCGCCTCCTCGTACACCTGGTCGAGGATGTCGGCGATCTTCTTCCGCAGCGGCTGCGGATCGACGCCCTTCTCGAGGTTGTACGCGATCTGCTTCTCCCGCCTACGTTCGGTCTCCTCGATGGCCCGCTGCATCGAGTCGGTGATCTTGTCGGCGTACATGTGCACCTGACCGGACACGTTGCGGGCCGCGCGTCCGATCGTCTGGATCAGGCTGGTGGTGCTGCGCAGGAAGCCTTCCTTGTCGGCGTCGAGGATCGCGACGAGCGAGACCTCGGGCAGGTCGAGGCCCTCGCGGAGCAGGTTGATGCCGACCAGGACGTCGTACTCGCCGAGCCGCAGCTGGCGCAGCAACTCGACACGGCGCAGGGTGTCGATGTCGGAGTGCAGGTAACGCACCCGGATTCCGAGTTCGAGCAGGTAATCCGTCAGGTCCTCGGACATCTTCTTGGTGAGCGTCGTGACGAGCACCCGCTCGTCGCGCTCGGTGCGCTCACGGATCTCGTGCACCAGGTCGTCGATCTGGCCCTTCGTCGGCTTCACGACCACTTCGGGGTCGACCAGTCCGGTGGGGCGGATCACCTGCTCGACGAACTCGCCGCCCGCCTGTCCCAGTTCGTACGGACCCGGAGTGGCCGACAGGTAGATGGTCTGGCCGATCCGACCGGCAAACTCTTCCCAGGTCAGCGGCCGGTTATCGGTCGCCGACGGCAGCCGGAAGCCGAACTCGACGAGGTTGCGCTTGCGCGACATGTCGCCCTCGTACATCGCACCGATCTGCGGCACGGTCACGTGCGACTCGTCTATGACGAGAAGGAAGTCCTCGGGGAAGTAGTCGATCAGCGTCGCGGGCGCCGAACCCGCCGGGCGCCCGTCGATGTGCCGCGAGTAGTTCTCGATGCCGGAGCAGAAGCCGACCTGCTTGATCATCTCCAGGTCGTACTGCGTCCGCATCCGCAGCCGCTGCGCCTCGAGGAGCTTGCCGCGGTTCTCCAGATCGGCGAGCCGCTGCTCGAGCTCCGCCTCGATGTCCACGACGGCGCGTTCCATCCGCTCCGGCCCGGCCACGTAGTGCGTGGCCGGGAAGATCCGTACGGTGTCCACCTGACGTACGACGTCGCCGGTGAGGGGGTGCAGGTAGTACAGCGCCTCGACCTCGTCGCCGAAGAACTCGATCCGCACCGCGAGTTCCTCGTACGACGGAATGATCTCCACGGTGTCGCCGCGGACGCGGAACGACCCGCGGGTGAACGCCATGTCGTTGCGGTTGTACTGCACGTCGACCAGCAGGCGCAGCAGGGCGTCCCGATCCACCTCGACACCGACCTCGAGCTGGATCGACCGGTCCAGGTACGACTGCGGGGTGCCGAGGCCGTAGATGCACGACACCGACGCGACCACGACGACGTCGCGTCGGGACAGCAGGCTGGAGGTGGCCGAGTGGCGCAGCCGCTCGACGTCGTCGTTGATCGACGAGTCCTTCTCGATATAGGTGTCCGTCTGCGCGATGTACGCCTCCGGCTGGTAGTAGTCGTAGTAGGAGACGAAGTACTCGACGGCGTTGTTCGGCAGCATCTCCCGGAGCTCGTTGGCCAGCTGCGCCGCGAGGGTCTTGTTCGGGGCCATCACGAGGGTGGGCCGCTGGACGCGCTCGATCAGCCAGGCGGTCGTGGCCGACTTGCCGGTGCCGGTGGCACCGAGCAGGACGACGTCCTTCTCCCCCTCCCTCAGCCGACGTTCCAGCTCGTCGATGGCCTGCGGCTGGTCGCCCGCCGGCTCGTACTCGCTAACGACCTGGAAACGCGCGTCGGCCCGCTCGATCTCGCTGACCGGCCGGAACTCTGAATGGGCAACCACGGGGTGCTCGGATGCGAACGCCATGTCACCAGGGTATGCGCCGGTTCCGACAAGTTCTCATAACGCTGTCCGACGCCCGGTCGATCGCCAGTGCCCTGCACCACGTTTGCCGGTACTTTCTTGCTGTATGGAGAACGTCGAACCTGGCATCGCCGCAGCTGCCCCGCCGGCACCCCCCGCAGCCGTCTACCTGCCGACGGTCGACCTGGCTCCGGCGCACCGCCCCAAGATCGAATACTTCAACGTCACCGAGTGCACCAACACCGATCCCAAAGGTTTCGTGCGCCCGGTCGACCACTACCGCCTCGAGCAATGGGGGCTGTACATGGCGCGTACGGCGGACCACCCGCAGTTCCACTACCTGGAGTCCTGGATCATCCCGGATCTCGGGATCCGGGCGTCGGTCTTCCACTTCCACCCTTACCACGACCGCGATCAGGATCACTACATCGACATCGGCGACTTCACCCGCGGCTCCGACGTGTGGAAGGCCGAGGACCACTACCTCGACCTGGTCGTCCGGACCGGGCGGGAGACCGAACTCCTCGACGTCGACGAACTGATCTCCGCTACCGCGCACGGCTACATCTCGCCGCGGACGGCCGATCGCGCGGTGCAGCGGGCGGTGGCGGCCGTCGACGGGATCGCCGCCCACGGCCACGACATGGACGCGTGGCTCGCGTCGAAGGGCATGCCGATCAGCTGGCGGTGACGGCCGTCAGTCGCCGGGCGTCCACCCGGTAGCCTCGGCCCACGCCCACGCCCGCTGGTAGCCCTGGTCGAACCAGGGCGCGACGGCATCGGCATACGCCGCGTCCGCGTCGGACTCGTGTGCGTTCTCGGCAGCAGTTGCCGCCGCAGCCCGCTTGACCTCGAGGAACTCGGCCCGCGCCTCCGCGTCCGCGATCAGCCAGTCCCGCAGCAGCAGCGCGAACTGCTGCCCCGGCCACCCCTCGACGCGGAGACTGATCCGGACGGGCCGTCCGGGGTCGGCGCCGCCGTGCGTGCGCTTGTCCCACAGCCCCGGATCGCCTTCGCCCCCGACGCCGTACGCCGGCTTGGGCGCGTCGCGGTTCTCGTCGTCGATACGCGGGAATCCCGCTGCAGCGAGCGATCCGGCGAGCGCATCGGCGGCTGCGAGGTCCTTCACGGTGATCTGGACATCGATCAGGTCGCGCGCGTCGAGACCGGGCACGGCGGTGGAGCCGACATGATCGATTCGCACGGCCTCGGCTCCGCACACCAGCCGCAGTCGCTCGACCAGGCGCCGGCCCTGCGCCGCCCAGTCGGGGTCCGACGGGCGCACGATCGGCGGCACCGACACGACCGTGGCGGTCCGTAGGTTGGCCTCGAAAGGCGTCAGGCGATCGGCGAACAGCGCGCGGGCCTGCTCACGGATCAACTCGGGCGCTCCGCTGTTGTCGAGCAGGACGTCCGCAGCCTCGCGCCGCTGCGCGTCGGAGGCCTGCGCCGCGATCCGAGCCCGCGCGTCGGCCTCCGGCATGCCTCGCAGCTCGACGAGACGCCGGACCCGTTCCTCCTGGTCGACGTACACGACGACAACGAGATTGAACGCAGGCCCCATGCGGCCCTCGACGAGCAGCGGGATGTCCTGCACGACAATTCCATCGACGGGTGCGCCGTCGACGAGTTCCGCGGTACGCGCGCCGATGAGCGGATGCAGGATCGAGTTGAGCAGCATTCGCGAGTCGTCGCTGCCGAATGCCCTCTCCGCCAAGGCCGGACGATTCAGCGTGCCGTCGTCGTGCAGGATTCCGTCGCCGAATGCGTCGACCAGCGCCGCGAGACCCGGCGTTCCAGGCTCGACGACCTCCCGGGCGATCAGGTCGGCGTCGACGATCACCGCACCCAATTCCGCGAGAACCTTCGACACGGTCGACTTACCGGCTCCGATGCCTCCCGTGAGGCCCACTCTCAACACGCGGACCAGTCTGTCACCAAACACGCCGAAGATCATCTACGCACCAAATGACGGGGTTCTTCGACCTGGCCAGATACCCTTTCGGAGACCGTCCGAACAGCCGATTGACTCGAGTAGGAGAAGCGCATGAGCACTCATCCCACCCGTCCCGGTCGGCACCGTCTCGGCATGGAGAACGGCATCCACGCCATCCTCATCCCCGAGGTGGCCACGGCGCTCGCAGAGCACCGACGCAACTGGTTCACCAGTATCCTGAGCCCCGCTCGCCACAGCTTCGCGACCATCAAGAAGCGAACGGCGACCATGCCCACCCGATGGGTGCCTGCCGCAGCGGGCTGATCGCCCGCACAGGACACGCACAGTGGCCCGATCCCAGCAGGGATCGGGCCACTGTCGTCTCTGCCGCATCTGTCGGCCCGCGTTTTGCGCACTTGGCGCGATGACGCGCCGAGGACCGCGCACGCCAAGTGCGCAAAACGCGAGGGGGCGGGACATACAGAAGACCCCGGCCCTGACAGTGTCAGGGCCGGGGTCTTCCGGCAGATCAAGCCTGAATGCTCAGGCTGTCGCTATCAGGCGTTGCCCGACAGCTTCTCACGCAGTGCAGCGAGCTGCGCATCGCTGGCCAGCGAGCCACCGGCGGACTCGGAGGACACGGCAGCGCCCTCGTCCGAGCCCGACTCCGAGGAGTAGTTGGTGCCCGAAGCGCCGGCCGCAGCCTCGGCAGCCTCGTCCGCAGCCATCTTCTCCATCTGAGCGGTGTGCATCTTGTGGCGACGCTCAGCCTCGGCGTAGCGGGACTCCCACTCCTCACGCTGCTTGTCGAAGCCCTCGAGCCATTCGTTGGTCTCGGGATCGAAGCCCTCGGGGAAGATGTAGTTGCCCTGATCGTCGTACGAGTCGGCCATGCCGTACTTGGACGGATCGAACTCGGCGTTGTAGTCCTCGTTCGCCTGCTTCAGCGACAGCGAGATGCGGCGACGCTCCAGGTCGATGTCGATGACCTTGACGAGCGCATCGTCGCCGACGCCGACAACCTGGTCCGGAACCTCCACGTGGCGCTCGGCCAGCTCGGAGATGTGCACCAGGCCCTCGATTCCCTCCTCGACGCGAACGAACGCGCCGAACGGAACCAGCTTGGTGACCTTGCCCGGCACGATCTGGCCGATCGCGTGGGTGCGGGCGAACTGACGCCACGGGTCCTCCTGCGTCGCCTTCAGCGACAGGGAGACACGCTCGCGGTCCAGGTCGACGTCGAGAACCTCGACGGTGACCTCGTTGCCGACCTCGACAACCTCGGACGGGTGGTCGATGTGCTTCCAGGACAGCTCGGAGACGTGGACCAGACCGTCGACGCCGCCGAGATCGACGAACGCACCGAAGTTGACGATCGAGGACACGACGCCCTTGCGGACCTGGCCCTTCTGCAGCTGGTGCAGGAACTCGCTGCGGACCTCGGACTGGGTCTGCTCGAGCCATGCGCGACGCGACAGGACCACGTTGTTGCGGTTCTTGTCGAGCTCGATGATCTTGGCCTCGATCTCCTTGCCGACGTACGGCTGGAGGTCGCGGACGCGACGCATCTCGACGAGCGAAGCGGGCAGGAAGCCGCGGAGACCGATGTCGAGGATGAGGCCACCCTTGACGACCTCGATGACGGTGCCCTTGACGGCCTCGTCCTTCTCCTTGAGCTCCTCGATGGTGCCCCAGGCACGCTCGTACTGAGCGCGCTTCTTCGACAGGATCAGACGGCCTTCCTTGTCCTCCTTGGTGAGGACCAGGGCTTCGACCTCATCGCCCACGGAGACGACCTCGTTGGGGTCGACGTCGTGCTTGATGGAGAGCTCACGGGAAGGGATGACGCCTTCGGTCTTGTAACCGATGTCGAGAAGGACCTCGTCACGATCGACCTTGACGATGGTGCCTTCGACGATGTCGCCATCGTTGAAGTACTTGATCGTTGCGTCGATGGCGGCGAGGAAGTCCTCGGCGGAGCCGATGTCGTTGACGGCTACCTGCGGCGAGGTCACGGTGTTGGAGGGCATGTGTTGAGTTGCTCCGGACGGGTTGTTAGTCGGTTGATGGTGTTTGTCAGACAGGCGGATCGGAATGCCGTACGTTCCGACAAAATGCCGGATCCGACCGATCTTCCGGTCCACCACGAGGTCTTCCGCCGGCTCCACCGACCAAACTTCGACCGGTGGTGATCCACGCCGAAGACACTCGCGAGCAACAGGGTACGCGACCTACGGCTAGCTGGGCAAACCCTGCCGTCACCGACCCGGCCGCGATCGATACCGGGCGGGCAGGCGCCGTTCCCGACCCGACATCTAGGCTTGACCTCCATGTCCGACGATCGACACGCCGCCGCCATCTCCACCCTCGGGACCAGTGGGGTCGCCCGCACCCGGATCGGGTCGGAGGCGAGCGAACGGGCCAGCCGGGCGTGGTGGGACGCCGACGCCGACGACTACCACCGCACGCACGGCGAGTTCCTGGGAGTCGACTCGAGCGCCGGCGAGTTCGTGTGGTGCCCGGAGGGACTGCACGAGGGTGACGTCCAGCTCCTCGGGGACGTCGCCGGCAAGCGCATCCTCGAGGTGGGGTGCGGGTCGGCTCCGTGCGCCCGGTGGCTCGCGTCACACGGCGCGGACGCGGTCGGCCTGGATCTGTCGATGGGAATGCTGGCACGCGGAGTCGCGGCGATGGACGAGACCGGCGGGCGAGTGCCCCTGGTCCAGGCCGGCGCCGAATCGCTCCCGTTCCGTGACGAGAGCTTCGACGCCGCGTGTTCGGCTTTCGGGGCGGTTCCGTTCGTCGCGGATTCGGCGCGGGTGATGGCCGAGGTGGCGCGTGTGCTGCGCCCGGGCGGGCTGTGGGTTTTCGCGGTCAACCATCCGATCCGCTGGATCTTCCCCGACGATCCCGGACCGCGCGGTCTCACCGCGACGCTCCCCTACTTCGATCGCACGCCGTACGTCGAGGTCGACGACGACGGCGTGCCGACATACGTCGAGCACCACCGCACGATCGGCGATCGCGTCCGCGAGGCCGTCGCCGCGGGCCTCGAGGTGCGCGACATCATCGAGCCGGAATGGCCCGAATGGCTCGACCGCGAGTGGGGACAGTGGAGCCCGCTGCGCGGTCAGCTGTTCCCGGGCACCGCGATCTTCGTCACCCGCAAGCCGGCCTGACACACGACGGCTACCGCCGTCACAGCAGCTTGGACAGGAACGCCTTGGTCCGGTCGTGACGGGGGTTGGCCAGCAGATCGCGCGGCTCCCCCGCTTCGACGACGACCCCGCCGTCCATGAACACCAACTGGTCGGCGACCTCCCGCGCGAAGCCCATCTCGTGGGTGACCACGACCATCGTCATGCCCTCCTTCGCGAGGTTCTTCATGACGCCGAGGACCTCGCCGACCAGTTCGGGATCGAGCGCCGACGTGGGCTCGTCGAACAGCATGAGCTTGGGGTCCATCGCCAGGGCCCGCGCGATCGCAACTCGTTGTTGCTGCCCCCCGGACAGCTGGGCGGGATAGGCGTCGGCCTTGTCCGACAGCCCCACCTGGTCGAGCAGATCCCGGGCCCGCGCAGTCGCCTTGGTACGCGACACCTTCTTGACCTGGATGGGCGCCTCGACGATGTTCTCGAGCGCCGTGCGGTGCGGGAACAGGTTGAAGTGCTGGAAAACCATGCCGATGTCGCGTCGCTGCTTCGCGGCCGCCCGCGGGCTCAGTTCGTACAGTTTGTCGCCGCGCTCCGAGTACCCCACGAGTTCACCGTCGACGTAGAGCCTGCCGGCGTTGACCCGCTCGAGGTGGTTGATGCAGCGCAGGAACGTCGACTTGCCCGAACCCGACGGCCCGACGAGGCACAGCACCTGACCTCGCTCGACCTCGAGGGAGACGCCGCGCAGCACCTTCAGCGCACCGTAGTTCTTGCAGACCTGGTCGGCCTTCACCATCGGCGTCATTTGCGTTCTCCTCCCGGCGGTTCGGGCGGGGTGTCGGCGTCCGGCGTGATCACGATCGGACGTCCCTGGGCATCGGCGAGTGCCTGCAACTGCCGCGCGGTCAGCGTGCGCGACGCGCCCTTCGAGTAGTACCGCTCGAGGTAGTACTGGCCGATCATGAGGATGCTCGTGATCACGAGGTACCAGGTGGCGGCGACCAGCAGCAACGGGATCGGATAGAAGTTCGCGCCGGAGATGTCCCGGGCCCGTCCGTACAGCTCACCGCTGAACGGCACCGCGCTCACGAGCGAGGTGGTCTTGAGCATGCTGATCACCTCGTTGCCGGTCGGCGGGATGATCACTCGCATCGCCTGCGGGAGCACGGTGCGGCGCATCGTCTGCGCCCAGGACATTCCCAGCGCGGTCGACGCCTCCGTCTGCCCCTCGCTCACCGAACTGACGCCGGCGCGGACGATCTCGGCCATGTAGGCGGCTTCGTTGAGTCCGAGACCGATCACCGCGAAGAGGAAGGCGTTCGCCAGTGTCGACTGCAGGTCGATGCTGGCGAACTGGACCACGAAGGGGATACCGAGGTCGATCGTCTTGTAGATCGAGGGAAACAGCCCCCAGAACACCAACTGCACGTACACCGGGGTACCCCGGAACACCCACAGGTACACCCAAGCAGCCGATCGCAGAACGGGATTCGGCGACAGCCGCATCACCGCGAGGATCACGCCGAGCACGATGGCGATCACCATCGCGAGAACGGTCATCTGGATGGTCGTCCACGCTGCCGCGGTGATGCGCTTGTCGAACAGATACTGGCCGTAGACATCCCAATCGAAGGCGTCGTTGGTCGCGGCACCGTAGACGAACAGCCCGAACAAGACGAGCACGATCACCGCCGCGATCCAGCGGCCGGGGTGCCGGAGGGGAACGGCCTCGATCGGTTCCGGCTCGGTAGCCGAGACGTCGTCGGGGTTCCGATTCACGCTGGATGCCATGCCTTCTCGCCTCCTACCCTCAGCTCGTCGCGCCGTTGACGACCGACGTCTCGATCAGGCCGGCCTCGACGCCCCACGCCTCGGCGATCTGCCGGTACTGACCACCGTCGATCAGGTACTGCATCGCCTGCTGCAGCACCGGGGCGAGCGGCGATCCCTTCGCGACCACCCACCCGTACGGCGCCGAGTCGAACACCTCGCCCGCGGGCACGATGCGGCCGTCACTGCGCTTGATCGCGTACGCGGTGACGGGCGAATCCGCGGACAGCGCGTCGATCCGGCCGAGGATCAGCGCGTTCGCGACGTCGTCCTGGCTGTCGTACTTGACCTTCTCGATCGGTGGCTTTCCCGCGGCAACGCACGCGTCGCTCTTGGCGGGAACTTCCTCGATGTCCTCGATGGTGGTGGTCTGCACCCCGACCCGCAGTCCGCACGCGTCGTTGGGGTCGATGTCGTCGCCGGGCCGCTGGGCCCACTGCACGCCGGCGCTGTAGTAGGTGACGAAGTCGACGGACTTCTCCCGTTCGAGGGTGTCGGTGAACGACGACATTCCGACGTTGAAGGTTCCGGCCTGGACCGCGGGGATGATCTTGTCGAAATCGGCCTGCTTGAAGTCGGCGGTCACCCCGAGCACCTGGCCGACGGCATTCATCAGATCGACGTCGAAGCCGACGATGCGGCCTTCCTCGTCCTTGAACTCGTTGGGCGCGTAGGGAACGTTGACCCCGACGACGAGACGCCCGGACGCCGCGATCGGCGCCGGCAGTTGGTCGGCAATGGCGGGCACCCGCTGCACCTCGACGCCGGACACCACCGGGACGAGGCCTTCGTTGTTGGTGACACAGCCGGCCGCAACCAGCATCGTGCCGGCGAGCAGAGCGCTGACGATCCCCCGGGTGGCACGTGAGCGTCGCGAGGCGACAGGTGTTCTTCCGAACATCACGCCTCCTCCCGTCACCCCGGAACCGGCCTGGGAAAACCCTACTGTTTCAGCGACCCCGTAGCTCGGCAGTTGACCCCGTTCATCTGACTCCGTTCATCGCCGGAACACCCGCGCGATCACGGTTTCGGTGAACTCGCTCGTCGACGCCAGCCCACCGAGGTCGGCGGTGGCGACGCCCGCCTCGACGGTGCGCTCGACGGCACTGCGGATCCGGCCGGCCGCGGCGGCGAAGCCCGGTTCGTTCCGCCGGGCCGCGATCCAGTCGAGGAGCATCGCCGTCGACAGGAAGAGCGCGATGGGGTTGGCGCGGTTGCGTCCCGAGATGTCCGGGGCCGCGCCGTGCGCGGCCTGCGCCATCGCCTTCGTCTCGGAGGCGTTGATGGAGGCGGCGGTCCCGAGCGATCCCGACAACTCCGCGGCCAGATCGGACAGGATGTCGCCGAACATGTTCTCGGTGACGACGACGTCGTATTCCTCCCCGTGCCGAACCAGGTAAGCGGCCATCGCGTCGACGTGTTCGTCGTCGAGGTGGACGTCCGGATAGTGCGTGCCGACATCGCGGCACACATCGCGGAACAGACCGGTGGTCGTGGCGAGCACGTTCGCCTTGTGCACCACGGTGACGCGCTTGCGCCGACGCCGCGCGAGACCGAAGGCGGTGTGGGCGATGCGTTCGCACGCCTGCCGCGTCACCACCCCGACGGCCATCGCCACGTCCGGTGTCGGCATGAACTCGCCGCTGCCCGCGAACATGTTGCGGTCGGCGTAGAACCCTTCGGTGTTCTCCCGCACGATGACCAGATCCATGCGCGACGAGACCGCGCGCACCCCGGGCAGTGCCCGCGCCGGACGGATGTTGGCGTACAGGTCGAAGCGTTTGCGGATCGCACCGCCCGGGGTCAGTTGCATCTGGAACGGATCGGGGTAGGACGCGCTGTCGTGCGGGCCGAGGATCCACGAGTCCAGTTCTGCCAGCGCGACGAGGGTGCTCTCCGGCATCGGAGTCCCGTGCGACTCGATCGCGTCGAACCCGATCGGCAACGGCACCCACTCCACTTCCGGGAGTCCCGCCGCCGACATCGCCGCGTCGACGACGTCGCGGGTCGCAGGCACGATCTCGCGCCCGATGCCGTCGCCCTGCAACGAACCGAGACACAGATTCCGCAAATCTCCTGCACTGAGGCTCCCCACGCGACAATCATTACTCACGATGGTCCAGTCCGTGGAGTTGCTGCTCGACCGCGACATCGACGCAACCGTTCGTACCGAATGGCGCCGGCTCTCGTCCGCGCGCCTACCCAGTCAGGACCGCATCACCGCGGAATCGAACCGGCCGCACGTCACGATGGGGGTCGCGAGCCACATTCCCGACGACGTCGAGGACGCGCTCGTGCGGGAGCTGCCGTCGGCGCCGCTCCCGATCCGGCTGGGCGGGGTCGTGGTGTTCGGTGGCCGCCGGCTCACGCTCGCCCGCCTGGTGGTGCCGACAACCGAACTGCTCACCCTGCAGCGGATCGTCTACGAACTCATCGCGGACTGTGAGGGGGTACCCCCACACATCGTGCCGGGGGAATGGACGCCGCACGTCACGCTGTCGCGGCGCATCCAGTCGACCGATCTCGGCACGGCCGTCGTCGTCACCCGCGCCGGCAGCCGCGACGTCGTAGGCACGTCGGCGGGGATCCGACGGTGGGACTCGGACAACAAGCGTGAGTGGCGAATCACACGTCACCCTTGATCAGCGGAAACAGACCACGGGGACCAGCGCCGATCCGCGATACGGAAGAATTCCGGCCGATGGAGCGTTGTACCGGCCAATCACCGGACATCGATGACGACTCCCCCGGAAAGGACCCTTCGTGGCTACCCAGACCCTCACCCAGCAGAACTTCAAGCAGACCGTCGAGGACAACGACATCGTCCTCATCGACTTCTGGGCGTCGTGGTGCGGCCCGTGCCGCAACTTCGCCCCGACGTTCGAAGCGTCGGCGGAGAAGCACCCCGACGTCGTGCACGGCAAGATGGACACCGAGGCGGAGCAGGAGTTCGCCGCGGGCGCCGGCATCCGCTCGATCCCCACGATCATGGCGTTCCGCCAGGGCGTTCTCGTGTTCAATCAGGCGGGCGCGCTGCCGCCGGCAGCTCTCGAGGACCTGATCACCCAGGTCAAGGCTCTCGACATGGATGCCGTCCGCGCGGAGATCGCGGCGCAGTCGGGCAACTGACCCCGCACGCCACGGACCCCGAGGGACGCCGGGCGCACCGATTCGGTGCGCCCGGCGTCCCTTTTCCGTCAGTGCGCCGCCGCGTCCCAGCTGCGTCCGGTACCTACTGACACCTCGAGCGGCACCGACAGTTCGATTGCCGACGCCATCTTCTCCCGCACCAGTGCCTCGACCCGCTCGCGTTCGCCCGCCGCGACCTCGAGGACGAGTTCGTCGTGGACCTGGAGCAGCATCCGCGAGGCCAGCCCGGAGTCCTGCAGCGAACGCTGCACGTCGATCATCGCGACCTTGATGATGTCAGCGGCCGTGCCCTGGATGGGTGCGTTGAGGGCGGCCCGCTCGGCCACCTCGCGGCGCTGCCGGTTGTCGCTGTTGAGGTCCGGCAGGTAGCGGCGGCGTCCGAACAGGGTTTCGGTGTAACCGACCTTGCGCGCCTGCTCGACGACCTCGTGCAGGTAGTCCCGGACGCCGCCGAAGCGCGCGAAGTACGCGTCCATCTGCTGACGGGCCTCGTCGGTGGAGATCTTCAGCTGCGCGGCCAGACCGAATGCGCTGAGCCCGTAGGCGAGTCCGTACGACATCGCCTTGACCCGGCGCCGCAGTTCCGGGGTGACCTCGTCCATCGGCACGCCGAACGCGCGCGAGCCGACGAAGCTGTGCAGGTCCTCGCCGGTGTTGAACGCCTCGATCAGTCCCTCGTCGCCCGACAGGTGCGCCATGATCCGCATCTCGATCTGGCTGTAGTCGGCGGTCAGGAGCGTCTCGTAGCCCTCGCCGACAACGAACCCGTCGCGGATCTGCCGGCCCGCATCGGTGCGGACCGGGATGTTCTGCAGATTCGGCTCGGTCGACGACAGGCGCCCGGTCGCGGCCACGGTCTGGTTGAACGTGGTGTGGATCCGGCCGTCCTCGGCGACCGTCTTGAGCAGGCCGTCGACGGTGACTTTCAGACGCGTCGCGTCGCGGTGCTCGAGCAGGTGCTCGAGGAACGGGTGCTGCGTCTTCTCGAACAGCGACTGCAGCGCGTCGGCGTCGGTGGTGTAGCCGGTCTTCGTCTTCTTGGTCTTCGGCATGTCGAGCTCGTCGAACAGCACAACCTGCAGCTGCTTCGGCGAACCCAGGTTGATCTGCTTGCCGATCACCGCGTAGGCCGCCTCGGCCGCCTCGGCGACGCGGGCGGCGAACGCCGACTGCAGGTCGTGCAGGTGCGTGGTGTCGACCGCGATGCCCGTCGACTCCAGGTCGGCGAGCACCCCGAGTAGCGGCAGTTCCATGTCCGCGAGCAGCCCGGCCGCCTCGATGTCGGCAAGCTCGGTGTCCAGTGCAGCCGCGAGGTCGACGACGGCTCGCGAGCGCAGGATCTCGCCCTCGGCCGCTTCGGCGTCGGCCGCCTCTTCGTCGTCCAGCAGCGAAAGCTGCTGCTGCCCCGACTCTTCCACGCGCAGCTCACGCTTGAGGTAGCGCAGCGACAGGTCGTCGAGGTTGAAGCTGCGCTGCCCCGGACGCACCAGGTAGGCGGCCAGCGCGGTGTCGCTGGTCAGGCCGGCCAGGGTCCAGCCACGTCCGCGCAGCGCGTGCATCGCCCGCTTGGCCTCGTGCAGCGCCTTGGGTTGACCGGCGTCGGCGAGCCAGGCTGCGAGTGCCGCCTCGTCCTCCGGCGTCGCCGTGGTGGTGGAGATGTAGGCCCCCTCACCGTCGGAGGCAGCGATGGCGACAGCGGTCACGTCGCCGCCGTAGGGAGTACCCGTTCCGACGACGGAGAGTCCGTGCCGCTCCCCCGTCGACGCGTGCTCGACGATCCACGCCGCCACCTCGCCCGGCGCGAGAGCCCGCCCGCTGACCTCGAAGCCCTCCTCGGCCTCCGGCTCCGCCGAGCTGAGCGTCGCGAACAGACGATCGCGCAGCACCTTGAACTCGAGGTCGTCGAACAGCGCGTGGATACGTTCGCGGTCCCACGGCGCGAGCGCCAGCTGATCCGGCGTGTACGGCAGCGGGACATCGCGCACCATCTCGGTGAGCTGGCGGTTGAGGACCACCGCGGGCAGGTTCGCCCGCAGCGACTCGCCCACCTTGCCCTTCACCTTGTCGACCTCGTTCACCAGATTCTCGAACGATCCGTACTCGCGAATCCACTTGGCGGCAGTCTTCTCTCCGACACCGGGGATGCCGGGCAGGTTGTCGCTCGGGTCGCCGCGCAGCGCCGCGTAGTCGGGATACTGCTGCGGGGTGAGCCCGTATTTCTCCTCGACAGCTTCGGGGGTGAACCGCGTCAGGTCGGACACGCCCTTGCGCGGGTAGAGCACCGTGACGTCGTCGGTGACCAACTGCAGCGAGTCGCGGTCACCGGTCACGACCAGCACGCGGTAGCCGAGAGCCGTGGCCTGCGTGGTGAGCGTCGCGATGATGTCGTCGGCCTCGTAACGTTCGAGCGCCATCACCGGGATCCCCATGGCCGCGAGCACGTCCTTGGTGATCTCGACCTGACCCTTGAACTCGTCCGGGGTCTTGCTGCGGTTGGCCTTGTACTCGGGGAACGCCTCGGCCCGGAACGTCTGCCGGGAGACGTCGAACGCGGCCGCGACATGCGTCGGCTGCTCGTCCCGCAGCAGATTGATGAGCATCGACGTGAAGCCGTACACCGCGTTGGTCGCCTGACCACTCTGCGTCTTGAAGTTCTCGGCGGGCAGCGCGAAGAATGCGCGGTAGGCCAGCGAGTGTCCGTCGAGGAGCAGCAGCGTCGGCCGGTCGGAACCGGAGGCGTCGGCGGTGGCGGAAGTCGTGGACGACGACGTGGTTGCGGGGCTCACGGTTGACCAGTCTAGGGAGAAGGGCCGACACACCGACCCCTCGTCCCCGCGAGTCGTCGGCCGGAACCCGCGATCACCCGGTCAGGCGGGTGAGCTACCTCCACCGAGCGTGTCGAGGACCACCTCGGCAACCGCCTTCATCGTCGTCCGACGATCCATCGCGGCCCGCTGGATCCACTTGAACGCCTCGGGCTCGGACAGGTTCTGCGACTGCATCAATACGCCCTTGGCGCGCTCGATCACCTTGCGCGTCTCGAGCCGATCCGACAGATTCGCGACCTCCCGTTCGAGCAACGAGATCTCGACGAATCGGCTGGCCGCCAATTCGACGGCCGGGACCAGGTCCGACTTCGAGAACGGCTTGACGAGATACGCCATCGCGCCGGCGTCGCGCGCCCGCTCCACCAGCTCGCGCTGGCTGAACGCGGTCAGGATCACCACCGGAGCGATGCGCTTGGCGGCAATCTCCGAGGCGGCGTCGATGCCGTCGCGGCGCGGCATCTTGACGTCCATGATCACCAGGTCCGGACGAAGCTCCTCCGCCAACTCGACGGCGCGCTGACCGTCACCGGCCTCGCCGACGACGTCGTAGCCCTCCTCACGGAGCATCTCGACCAGGTCGAGCCTGATCAGGACCTCGTCCTCCGCCACCACTACACGCCGCGGCCGTCGTTCCGTGCCCTGCGTGGCGGGAGCGTTCATAGTCACCTGTCTCCTCGGAGTCGGCGCCCGCCGATCGGGGCGCGAACGCTTCGAGGGTACCGGTGGTTTGACTGTGCCCCGTGATCTTCTAGAGTAGGAACCCGCAAGACGCCCTCGTATCCCAATTGGCAGAGGAAACGGATTCAAAACCCGTGCAGTGTGAGTTCGAGTCTCACCGAGGGCACCACGTCACTTCACCGAAATTCAATCGGAACACCCGCCAGCGGTAGCGCCTCTAGGCGCCGTCCGATTCGGACCGACAATTCATACGAGTAAGGCCCCGAGATCTCGCGATCCCGGGGCCTTCTCGGTCTCCCCTACCAAAAGGAGCAACACCAGAGTGCCACAACTCGGCGAGTGCGCCCACTACGCACAAGTGTGAAACCGATGGTGAAATTTGTCGGCGCAGCGTCCGTGCAGCCGCAAAGATTCTTCGTAAGCTGGCCGCGACCACCACTTTCCTGAGAGGCGTGACGTGGCGACGAGCGAGATCCGACTGAACCGAGTGATCAACGCAACACCGCAGGCGGTGTGGCGCGTCCTCACGGACATCGACCACGCCGGCGACACGCTGACCGGGGTGACCCGCGTCGAACGCCTCGCCGGCACCGGTTACGAGGTGGGGACGCGCTGGCGGGAGACCCGCCGCATGATGGGCAAGGAAGCCACCGAGGAGATGTGGGTGTCCGAGGTCGAGTCCGAGCGCCGCACGGTCGTGGAGGCGCGGTCGGCCGGAACCGCGTACCGCACCGTCTTCGAACTCGACGAACGCGACGGCAGGACCGACCTCACGATGACCTTCACCGCCCGCGTGGAGAATGCGTCCCCGCTCACGCGGTTGACGGCACTGCTCTTCGGCGGACTCGGCAAACGGATCACAACGAAGGTGATGACGCAGGACCTGCAGGACATCGCAAGCCGCGCAGAAGCGGGTTAGAACAGGCGACTATCCAGTCGACAAGTGGGCGAGACGATCACGCGGCCACTGATTCGGAGTCAGTGCCGGCCTCCCAGTTGGGCGGGAGCCAGAAGGTAGGCCGTGACCTCGTCCCAGCTGTCGCAGTACGGTCGCTGCACGTTCCGTTCACCCTTGTATCGGAACGGGATCCAATCGCCGTCGAACTCACCGGCACCGTTCTGGTGCCGATCGTCGACCAGGAAATCCCCCCGGTTGAGGTGCTTGTGATGGGACAGGATCAGCCGCTTGTAGGCAGCGGAACCGATGCAGCTCTGGAAGTCGACGAGCGTGTTGTCGAGATCGACGTAGAGGATCTTCCTCGGCTTCACGAGACATCCGCGAGCGAGTCGAGGATGGCCCGATAGTGCAGGTGCGCCATGAAGTGGCCACCCGTCCCGATGTTCAACGTGGACTTCGGGATTCGGGTTGCGAGCTCGGCGGGCCATTCGCGCGGAATCAGCCGGTCCGCGTCGCCCCACCACACATCCACCGGCACCTCGAGGTCCTCCGGGTCGAAGCCCCACGGCCGCATCCATGCCCGGTAGTCCTCGACGACGCCCGCCGGATTCCTCAGCCCCTCGTCGGTCATGGCCGCGAACACCTTGAGTTCGTTGTCGACCACCTCCGCGTCGGCGGGAGCGAGGGTGCGCGACGAGATCCGCGCGAACTGCCTCGGCATCGCCCGGGCCAGCACCGACAAACCCCGAAAGGACGCCCCGGCGAGAGAGGGGCAGCCCAACGACATCCGGGTGAACAAGCGCTCTATTCGCGACAGCCGCGCGAAGGTGCCGGCCTCGGTCAACGGCAGCGCGCCTGCGACGATCGCGACGCGGCTGATCCTGGACGACAACGCGTAGCCGAGCGCGGCCGCGTACTGCCCGCCCATCGACCATCCGAGAACACCCATTCGCTCGACGCCGAGATGGTCGGCCAGTTGTTCGACGTCGGAAGCCCAGTCGAGGACCGTCCGGCCCGGACTGGGGTCCGACAGCCCGATCCCGGGGCGATCCGGCGAGATGAGCCGAATCCCGGCCGCCTCGGCCACCGGGGCGGCTGCCCGGATATCGAGTCGGCAGGACAATCCGCCGTGGGCGTTGACCACGACGAAGCCGTCTGCGGGACCATAGTCGGCGAATCCCATCGACCGACCGTCACGCAGACTGATCACCCGATCCTCGGGCCTGACAGTCACTCTGGGCACAGCGCACCTCCGACGAGTCGCCATCACGATAACGGTCGGTCGCCCGACAGTGACGGACTTCGCCGTCAGGAATTGACGCGTGTTTCGCGACAGATCCAGAACCCGCAGATTCCCCGCTTCCCGCAGGTAGGCGCGTGTCGTCCGTTTCGGCCGTTTGGTCTTTTTCGCCGGCGGCCGATGCAGGCGATGCCGAGTCCCGCTGGCCGGACGTTCGACATGTTTTGCACCGCGCCGCCGGGCGGAGGCCCGCAGTGTCGTCCGGTGGATGGGATCGCACATCGGGAATCAGTTAACTCATGCCATACTGCAACCCGTTCTCTTGCCGGTCACCGACTCGACCGGCCGATCAGGCTCGACAAGCAGATGAGGTTTGCATGAGCGACACCGCCACACCGGCCGTCGAAGGCTGGTTCACCACCGGGCCGGAGCCGGCCCTGATCGGCACCAAGTGCCGGTCCTGCGGCACGATTTCGTTCCCGCGGGAGACCACCTTCTGCAAGAACCCGGCCTGCTCCGGCGAGGAGTACGACGACGTCGAACTCTCCCGCTTCGGCAAGGTGTGGTCGTACACCGACGCGCAGTACAAGCCTCCGGCCCCGTACATCGCGACGACGGATCCGTACGTGCCGTTCGCGCTCGCCGCGGTCGAGCTGCCCGAGGGCCTGGTCGTCCTCGGCCAGGTCGCCGACGGTTTCGGCGTGGCTGACCTCAAGGTCGGCAATCCGGTCGAGCTGGTCGTCGAGACCCTGTACACGGACGAGACGGGCGACCGCAGCATCTGGCGTTGGAAGCCGATCGCGGCAGCAGAGAACGGGGCGCAGGCATGAGCACCAACAATGATGTCGCCGTCCTCGGTGTCGGCATGCACGCGTGGGGCAAGTGGGGCCACTCGTTCGTCAAGTACGGCGTGGCCGCGGCCCGCGCCGCCCTCGCCGATTCCGGAATCGACTGGACGGATGTCGACCTCGTCGTCGGCGGCGAGACGATCCGCAACGGTTACGGCGGCTACGTCGCCGGCGCCACGTTCGCTCAGGCTCTCGGCTGGAACGGCGCCCGCGTCGCAACGTCGTACGCGGCGTGCGCGACGGGTGCGCAGGCCCTCGACACCGCCCGCGCCCGCATCCTCGCCGGCCTGTCCGACGTCGCACTGGTCGTCGGCGCCGACACCACGCCGAAGGGCTTCCTGGCGCCCGTCGCCGGTGAGCGCTGGGACGATCCGGACTGGCTGCGTTTCCGCCTGATGGGCATGACGAACCCCGCGTACTTCGCGCTGAACGCGCGTCGCCGCATCGATCTCTATGGTGCGACCCCCGAGGACTTCGCCGCGGTCAAGGTGAAGAACGCCAAGCACGGCCTGAACAACCCGTACGCCCGCTACCGCAAGGAAGTTGCGGCGGCAGACGTGCTCGCCTCGCCGATGGTGGCGGATCCGCTGCACCTGCTCGACATCTGCGCCACGTCCGACGGCGGTGCGGCGATCATCCTGACGTCGATGGAGTACGCCCGCAAGAAGGGCATCGTGGATCCCGTTCGGATCAGGGCGATTTCGACGGTCACGCCGACGTTCCCGCAGACCATCATGGACATGCCGAACTTCTCCACGGAGTCGGCGTCCGCGGTCCCCGCCCCGGAGCGCACGTTCAAGGAGTCGATCGGCGACGCGGCCTACGAAGAGGCCGGCATCTCGCCCGAGGACGTCGACGTCGCCGAGGTCTACGACCTCGCCACGTCGGTCGAGCTCGACTGGATCGAGGACCTCGGCCTGTGCAAGCGCGGCGAGGCCGAGCACCTGCTGCGCGCCGGTGACACCACGATCGGCGGCCGCATCCCGGTCAACCCGTCCGGCGGTCTGGCCTGCTTCGGCGAGGCCGTTCCCGCACAGGCACTCGCGCAGGTCTGCGAGCTCACCTGGCAGCTGCGTGGACAGGCCGAGGGCCGTCAGGTCGAGGGCGCCCGCGTCGGCATCACCGCCAACCAGGGCCTGTTCGGCCACGGCTCGTCGGTGATCGTCTCCGTCTGACCCCGCGGATTCCCGCGTCACGAAGAGCTCCCGTCCCCGCGGACGGGAGCTCTTCGTGCTTCCCGAACCGATCGCACCGACGGTCTCGAATCCACGGCGCGACCAGCATTTTCGCTCCGGTCGCGACGCGTGCGCCCTTCGTGATCCACGCGCACTTTCGGATCACACGGGCGCTTCGCGAGACTCCATATTGTGACCCAGCTCACCAAACAACAGTGACCCTGATCACTTTCTGAACCCTGATCCAGCGCGTCCATCGCACGCAGTTCCTGCGCTCACCTGGGCCGACCGCGAAAGTCACACCCCGAACACGCACAGGTGTACCAGAAAACAGACCCGTGACGTGACAGGTGGCCTGCCCTAGCGTCGATCACGGCTCGAACCGAAAGAGCCCGCCGCCGATCCGCTTTCATCGTCGCTCTGCCCGCCGGATCGGACACGTAGACCTCCCAGGGCAGACGTGAGGGAACGCACCATCGGCGCCCTCGTGCGGCGCCAATCGAGACCCTCACCTTCAGTACGGAGAGGACACCATCGATGCCGAAATCCATCACACGCTTGCTCGGCGGCCTCGCCGCCTCCACGGCAGCCGTCGCCGCGCCACTCGTCGTCAGCACCGGGACCGCGCACGCCGCGTCCGGAGACTGGGATGCGGTGGCACAGTGCGAAAGTGGCGGCAACTGGTCCGCGAACACCGGGAACGGCTACTACGGCGGCCTGCAGTTCAGCGCCGGCACCTGGAGCGCCAACGGCGGGTCCGGTCTGCCACACCACAACTCGCGCGAGGAGCAGATCCGGGTCGCCGAGAGCGTTCTGGCCACGTCGGGCCCGGGTGCGTGGCCGTCCTGCGGTCAGTACCTGTGATTCGTCCCTGAGCGAAGGGCCCTTCGTACGCTCCCGGCGCACGAAGGGCCCCTTCAGCCGCCATGGATCAACCGACGGTGACCGCCGAGAGCCGCCACGGACCGTCGCCGAGCAACTCGAGCTGACGCGTGTGATGCTGGTCGACCGTGCTGCGGTGACTGACGCTGAACAGGATGCACTCGGGGACGCGTTCCCGAATCAGTTGGTACAGAGAGTATTCGAGCCCCTCGTCGACCGCCGAGGTGGCCTCGTCCAGGAACACGACCTGCGGCCTGGTCAGCAGGACACGAGCGAACGCAATGCGTTGCTGCTCCCCCGGCGACAGGATCTTGGCCCAGTCGGCGCGCTCGTCGAGCCGTCCGGCGAGGTTGCCCAGGTGGACGTCGCGCAGGGCCTCGGTTATCCGGTCGTCGGTGAGGTCCTCCGCACGGCCCGGATACGCGACGGCGCTCCGTAGATCACCCAACGGCAGATACGGAAGCTGGGACAGGAAGAGCGCGTCCGGCCCCACCGGCCGGGCCACGCTGCCGTCGGCAAAGGGCCACATCTCCGCGAGGGTGCGCAACAGCGTCGTCTTGCCGCTCCCCGACGACCCCTTGACCAGCAGGGCCTCCCCGGGACTGAGGCTGAGATCGAGTTCGTCGATCAACAGCCTGCCGTCCGGGGTCCGCACGGAGACCTTGTCCAGATCCACCACTCGGTCGCGTCCCTCGGTCCGGATCGACGGCAACCGCCGGGAACGTTCGTCCGCGTCCATCAGTCCGTCGAGACGAATCAGGCTGGCGCGGTACACCGCGAACTGGTCGTACGACTGCCGGAAGAACGACAGCGCATCGGACACCTGGCCGAACGCCTGCGCGCTCTGAGTGATGTCGCCGAGCGTGATCGTGCCGGCGAAGAACCTCGGCGCCTGGATCACGATCGGGAAGACGACCGCAACCTGGCTGACGCCCAGGTTGAAGCCGTTGAACTTCAACGTCCGGAAGACGATCTGCCAGGCGTTGACGATGACGGCCGCGAATCGTCCTAGCAGGCCCTGCTTCTCAACGTCCTCACCACGGTAGAAGGCGACATTCTCCGCACTGTCGCGCAGGCGCACGAGGGCGTAGCGGAAGTTTGCGGTCAGTCGTTCCTTCAGGAAGCTCAGGTTGATCAGCGGGCGCCCGATCCAGAAGGCGATCGCGGTGGCCGCGAGGATGTAGACGTAGACGAGGACCACCATCGCCCTGGGGATCTCGACACCGAACACCTCCATCGGTCCCGACAGGTCCCACAGGATCCCGGTGAACGACACCACCGAGACCACCGAGCTGACCAGCCCCATCGACAGCGTCTGCGACGTCGTCGCGACCTCGGTGATGTCGGACTCGATCCGCTGGTCCGGGTTGTCGATCGAGTTGTCGATGAAGCGCCCCCGGTAGTACGCGCGGCCGTCCAGCCAGTCGGTCGTGACCCGGTCGGTCAGCCAGGTGCGCCACAGGATCTCCAGAGCCTGACCGACGTACTGCGCGAGCAGTGACCGCACCACGTGCACCGTCGCGAGCACCGCGAACACCACGATCGAGCGCCAGAACAGCGTCTTGGCGCCGTCGAGCGCAGCAGCGTCACCGGACTGGAGCGCCTGCGCCACCAGTTGCAGCGAGGTGTACATCTCATTGCTCTGATAGGACAGCAGGACCAGGATCCGTACACCGAGGATCGTCAGGAACAGCAGCGACAGGATCAGCGACCAGGGCCGCCAGCTGTCGCGCCTGGAGAAATAGGGTCCGGTGATTCGCCAGAACTGCCGGCCCCAATTGGTCCGCCGAGCCAGCAGCGCGCCGATCGCGAAGAAACAGACCAGCGCGATCAGGAAGACTCGGGATGTCCACAACAGACTGGCCACGGCCTCGTGGCTCCAGTCGATCGGTTCGTCTCGCATGGGGCTCCCCCATCACAGATGGCGTGCCGTGATCAGAGAACCAGAAGTTTAGTCACCGCGACGAGTGCCGCGGACGATCATGACCGAACGAACTCAGCGCCGGGCCGGAAAGTGCCGAATGACGCCTTCCTGCACCACCGTTGCGATCAGTTCTCCCTCACGGGTGAAGAACCGACCGGTTGCGAGACCACGCGATCCGGCCGCGACGGGCGATTCCGTCGCGTACAGCGCCCACTCGTCGAACCGGAACGGGCGGTGGAACCAGATCGAGTGGTTGACCGTCGCGGCGACGATCCGGTCGAGTCCCCAGGACAGCCCGTGCGTGGTGAGGATCGAGTCCAGGACGGTGGTGTCCGACGAGTACGCGAGCGCTGCGGCGTGTCCGCGCGGGTCGTCGGGCAGGTGCCCGTCCGCACGCATCCAGACCCGGTTGTGGCCGAGGCGCTCACCGGAATCCTTGAGTACCCACGTAGGGTCGTTGGCGTAGCGCATCTCGATCGGCTTGAGCGCATCGACGAAGGACCGCAGTCGATCCTCGTAGCCGACCAGGTGATCGCCGAGCGACGGCAGGTTCTCCGGGCCGTCTACGTCAGGGATCGCGACACTGTGCTCGAGCCCCGAACCCCAGTCCTGGAAGGCCGCGAACATCGAGAACACCACGTTCCCGTCCTGATACGCGGTGACCTGACGGTTCGCGAACGCCCGTCCGTCCCGGTGTCGCTCGACGCGGTACTCGATCGGCGCCTTGACGTCGCCGCCCCGGATGAAGTGGGCGTTGACCGCGTGGACGGGGCGATCGCCGTCGACGGTCCGCCCCGCCGCCACCAGTGCCTGCGCGACCAACTGGCCGCCGAACGTGCGGCTACCGACCTGGTCCGGGTGCCGTCCGAGGTAGGTGTCCTCCCCGATCTGTTCGAGATCGAGGAGGCCCAGCAGCGTCTCCAGATCGGCCGAACGTGTCGGCCGTAACGCCGCCCCCACTTCGTTCACGTGCTCTGCCCCTCGCTAGTGGTCTTCCTCACCGATCCGGTGCACGTGGATCAGGTTGGTCGAGCCTACTGTGCCCGGCGGGGAGCCGGCCACGATGACCACGAGGTCGCCCTTGTTGTAGCGGCCGAGCGAGAGCAGGGCGTGGTCGACCTGAGTGAACATCTGGTCGGTCGAGGCGACCGGGTCCACGATGAAGGTCTCGGTGCCCCACGACAGCGCCAACTGGCAGCGCACCGACTCGAGGGGTGTGAAGGCCAGGAGCGGGAGCGGCGAGTGCAGGCGCGCGAGACGGCGAACCGTGTCGCCGGACTGCGTGAACGCCACCAGCGCCTTGGCGTCCAGTCGCTCACCGATGTCGCGGGCGCCGTACGAGATGACACCACGCTTGGTGCGCGGGACGTGCGTGAGCGGCGGGACGCGCGCCGGATCGGTCTCGACGGCCTCGAGGATCCGCGCCATCGTCTGGACGGTCTCCATCACGTACTTGCCGACCGACGTCTCGCCGGAGAGCATGACGGCGTCGGCGCCGTCGAGGACGGCGTTCGCGACATCGGACGCCTCGGCGCGGGTGGGCCGGGAGTTCTCGATCATCGACTCGAGCATCTGCGTCGCGACGATCACCGGCTTGGCGTTCTCCCGGGCGATCTGGATCGCCCGCTTCTGCACCAGCGGCACCTGCTCGAGCGGCAGTTCGACACCCAGGTCGCCACGGGCGACCATCACCGCGTCGAAGGCCAGCACGACGGCCTCGAGGTTCTCGATGGCCTCCGGCTTCTCGAGCTTCGCGATCACCGGCACCCGGCGGCCGACGCGGTCCATCACGTCGTGGACGAGTTCGACGTCCGCGGGCGAGCGCACGAACGACAAGGCGATGAAGTCGACACCCAGGCGCAGCGCGAACTCGAGGTCCTCGATGTCCTTCTCCGACATCGCCGGCACCGACACGTTCATGCCGGGCAGCGAGACACCCTTGTTGTTGCTGACCGGGCCACCCTCGGTGACGCGGCACACCACGTCGTCACCCTCGACGGCCTCGACGACCAGTCCGACCTTGCCGTCGTCGACCAGCAGTCGGTCGCCGGGCTGCGCGTCCTGCGCGAGCTGCTTGTAGGTGGTCGACACCCGATCGTGAGTTCCGGCACAATCCTCGACCGTGATCCGGATCTGCTCGCCGGTCGCCCAGTGGGTCTTGCCCTCGACGAAGCGCCCCAGGCGGATCTTCGGGCCCTGCAGGTCGGCGAGGATGCCCACCGCTCGGCCCGTCGCCTCGGACGCGGCCCGCACCCGCCGGTAATTATCCTCGTGATCAGCGTGTTCGCCGTGACTGAAGTTGAGTCTGGCTACGTCCATTCCGCTCTCGACGAGCTCGCGGACGCGGTCGCCGGATGCAGTAGCAGGGCCAAGAGTGCAGACAATCTTCGTGCGTCGGGTCACGGGGAAAGCCTAGTCAATCCGGGGAACGAACTCTATTCGGCGGGCGAACGCACGGTGACGACGAAGTGAGCGTCAGAGGACGGTCAGCGGCAGGGCCGTCGGATGCACCGGGGCGGGCAGTTCGGACGAACCCGTGAGATAGACATCGACCCCCTGCGCCGCCGAACGCCCCTCCGCGATCGCCCACACCACCAAGGATGCGCCGCGGTGTGCGTCGCCGCACACGAAAACGCCCGGAGTGGCCGTCTGCCAGTCCGACGCACAGGACAGCGAGCCGCGGCGGTTCGTCTCCAGCCCGAGGTCGTCGAGGAGCGGACCGTGCTCGACGCCCTCGAAACCGATCGCGAACAACGCCAGATCGCAAGGCAATTCGATCTCCTCACCGACCGGGGTGATCCTGCGACGCCCGTGTTCGTCACGGGCGAGGCGGACCTCGGCCAGCACCATCGAGCGGACGTGACCGCTCGCGTCCCCCAGAAATCGTTGCACCGCAACCTCGTACCGGCGCACCCCGCCCTCGGCATGTGCCGGCGAGGTGCGCAACACCATCGGCCACGCCGGCCACGGCATCGACGCCTCGTCCCGCTCCTCCGGCAGCGCCGGGTGGTAGTCCAGCTGTGTCACCGACAACGCGCCCTGCCGGTGTGCCGTTCCCAGGCAGTCGGCGCCGGTGTCGCCGCCGCCGATGATCACCACGTGCTTACCCTTCGCCGTGATCGGCGTCGCCCCGTCGCCTTCGCACTCGTGATTCGACGCCACCAGGTGCTCCATCGCGAGGTGCACCCCGTCGAGGTCGCGGCCCTGGACGTCGGGGTTGTCGCGGGCGAGGAGCGCCCCGGTCGCGAGCACCACCGCGTCGAACCGGTCGCGTAGATCCGCCACCGCCAGGTCCACGCCCACCTCCACCTCGGTGACGAAATGCGTTCCCTCCACCCGCATCTGCGAAAGCCGACGCTCGACGACGCTCTTCTCGAGCTTGAACTCGGGAATGCCGTAGCGCAGCAGTCCGCCGAGCCGATCGTCGCGCTCGTACACCGTGACCTCGTGTCCGGCCCGTGTGAGCTGTTGCGCCGCGGCCAGTCCCGCCGGACCCGATCCGACGACCGCGACATTCTTGCCTGTCCGCAGCGCGGCGCGTACGGGCGGAATGCAGTCCTTCTCCCACGCGGTGTCGGCGATCGCCTGTTCGATCCGCTTGATCGTCACACTTCCCGTGGTGTGGGTGTCGGCGAGCGAGAGGACACAGGCGGCCTCGCAGGGCGCCGGGCACACGCGGCCGGTGAACTCGGGAAAGTTGTTGGTGGCGTGCAGGCGTTCGGCCGCGGCCTCCCAACGTCCGCGCCGCACCAGGTCGTTCCATTCGGGGATCAGGTTCCCGAGCGGACACCCGGCACTGGTCGAATGGCAGAACGGGATCCCGCAGTCCATGCACCGGCGCGCCTGTTCGGACACCTCCCGGGCCCGCTCGGCTGCGGATTGATGCGCGTACACCTCCCGCCAGTCGTGGATGCGTTCCTCGACCGGACGTTTGGTTGCTTCCTGCTTGGCGACGTGCAGGAAACCTTGGGGATCAGCCACGCGCCGCCTCCATGATCGCGGTGTCGACGTCGAGCCCCTCGGCCCGTGCCATTCGCGTCGCTTCGAGGACGCGCTGGTAGTCGGTGGGCATGACCTTCGTGAAGAGCGCCGAACGGCGGGGCCAGTCGGCGAGCACCGACGCGGCCACCGCGGAACCCGTCCACCGCAGGTGCTGCTCGACCACGACCCGCAGCCACTGCAGGTCGTCACCGTCCGGCACCTGCAACCGCACCATCGCGGTGTTGATCTTCGAGTGGTCGGCGTCGAGGAGGAACGCGATGCCGCCCGACATGCCCGCCGCCAGGTTCCGGCCGATCGGACCGAGGACTACGACGCGTCCGCCGGTCATGTACTCGCACGCGTGGTCGCCGACGCCCTCGGTGACGGCCACCGCCCCCGAGTTGCGCACACAGAACCGTTCGCCGACCCGCCCGCGTAGATACGCCTCACCCGACGTCGCGCCGTACAGCAGGGTGTTCCCGGCGATCACCTGCGTCTCCGGCAGAAACAGGACGTCGTCGGCGGGCCGCACCACGATGCGCCCGCCCGAGAGTCCCTTGCCGACGTAGTCGTTCGCGTCGCCGACCAGGTCGATCGTGACACCGGGCGGCAGGAAGGCACCGAGCGACTGCCCCGCCGATCCCTCGAGCTGGACCCGGATCGTGTCGTCGGGCAGTCCGGCCGCCCCGTAGCGGCGGGTGACCTCGGACCCGAGCAGCGTCCCGACGGTGCGGTTGACGTTGCGCACCGGCAACTCGAGCCGAACCGGCAGCGCGTCCTCGAGCGCACCCTCCGCCAACTGGATCAGCGTCCGGTCCAGCGCCAGATCGAGACCGTGTTCCTGGGCCCGCACCCGCCGCCGCTGCGGAATCCCCGCACCGGGCAGCGCCTCCTCGGTCGCGAAGATCGGCGTGAGATCGAGACCGCGACTCTTCCAGTGCGCCACCCCGACCGCGGTCTCGAGGACCTCGGGATGACCGACCGCCTCGTCGACACTGCGGAAGCCGAGTTCCGCGAGGCGCTCGCGCACCTCGGCCGCGACGAACCGGAAGAACTCCTCGACGAACTCCGGCTTGCCGGTGAACCGCTTGCGCAGCTCCGGGTTCTGCGTCGCGACACCCACCGGGCACGTGTCGAGGTGGCACACACGCATCATGATGCAGCCGGCCGCGATCAACGGGGCGGTGGAGAATCCGAACTCCTCGGCCCCGAGCAGCATCGCCACCATGACGTCCCGTGCCGTCCGCATGCCGCCGTCGCACTGCACCGTGATCCGATCGCGCAGCCCGTTGAGCACGAGCGTCTGCTGCGCGTCGGCGAGCCCCACCTCCCACGGCAGCCCCGCGTGTTCGAGTGAGGTGAGCGGCGACGCGCCGGTGCCGCCGTCGTGTCCGGAGATGAGGACCACGTCGGCGTGTGCCTTGCTCACCCCGGCCGCAACCGTCCCGACGCCCACCGAGCTGACGAGCTTGACGTGCACGCGGGCGTCCTCGTTCGCGTTCTTGAGGTCGTGGATCAGCTGGGCGAGGTCTTCGATCGAGTAGATGTCGTGGTGCGGCGGCGGCGAGATGAGTCCCACCCCCGGGGTCGAGTGCCGGGTACGCGCGATCCACGGATAGACCTTGAACGCCGGGAGTTGGCCGCCCTCACCGGGCTTGGCGCCCTGCGCCATCTTGATCTGGATGTCGGTGGCGTTGACGAGGTAGTCGCTGGTGACGCCGAACCGCCCGCTCGCGACCTGTTTGACGGCGCTGCGCCGCATCGGGTCGTACAGCCGGTCGACGTCCTCGCCGCCCTCGCCCGAATTGGAGCGACCACCGAGCCGGTTCATCGCGACCGCCATCGTCTCGTGTGCCTCCGCCGAGATCGAGCCGTAGCTCATGGCGCCCGTGTTGAACCGGGTGAAGATCGACTCCGCCGGCTCGACCTCCTCGATCGGCACCGGTGGCCGCAGCCCACGACGGAACTCGAACAGTCCGCGCAGCGTCCCGCCCTCCGCGGACAGCCGGTCGACCTCGGCGCTGTACTTGTCGAAGACGTCCACCCGCCCGGTCCGGGTCGCGTGCTGCAGCAGGAACACGGTCTCGGGGGTGAACAGATGGAGTTCACCGTCACGGCGGTACTGGTAGATGCCACCGACGTCGAGGCGGCGATGCACCTGGGACGACGGGTTTTCCGGATATGCCGCGCGATGTCGCAGTTCCACCTCGCGGGCCAGCACGTCCAACCCGACGCCACCGAGGCGGCTCACCGTCCCGGTGAAGTACTCGTCGACGACCTCCCGGGACAGTCCGATCGCCTCGAAAACCTGTGCGGCGGTATAGGATCCGACGGTAGAGATGCCCATCTTGGACATCACCTTGAGCACACCCTTACCGAGCGCGACGAGGTAGTTCCGCACCGCGACCGACGCTTCGAGGCCAGTCAGTTCCCCCTCCACGACCAGGTCCTCGATCGACTCCATCGCCAGGTACGGGTTGACCGCCGCGGCGCCGCATCCGATCAGCAGCGCGATGTGGTGCACCTCGCGCGCGTCCCCGGTCTCCACGACGAGCGCCACCTTCGTCCGCTCCTTGGTCCGGACGAGGTGATGGTGCACTGCCGATACCGCGAGCAGCGACGGTATCGGCGCCCGCAGATGATCGGAGTCGCGATCCGAGATCACCAGTGTCCGGTAGCCGTTCGCGATCGCATCGCTCGCCGCGGCACGCAGATCCTCGATCGCGTCCGCCATTCCTTCGCCGCCGGCGTCCGCCCGGTACAGGGCCCGCAGCACCGTCGTCGCGAACCCCGGGCAGTCGCCGTCCGCGTTGATGTCGATGATCCTGGCGAGTTCGTCGTTGTCGAGAACCGGCCACGACAGCACGATCTGGCGGCACGACGCCGCGGTGGGCTCGAGCAGGTTCTGTTCGGGCCCCATCACCCGGCGCAGCGACGTCACGATCTCTTCCCGGATCGCATCCAAGGGCGGATTGGTCACCTGCGCGAACAGCTCGACGAAGTAGTCGTACAGCAGCCGGGGCCGCTGCGAGAGGACCGCGATCGGGGTGTCGGTGCCCATCGACCCGATCGGTTCGCCTCCCGCCGTCGCCATCGGCGACAACAGCACGCGCTGTTCTTCCTCGGTGTAGCCGAAGGCCAGCTGCCGGCGGACCACCGCTTCGTGGTCGTGAGGGGCTCGTCCTCTGAGCGGCAGGGTCCGCAGATCGAGCAGGCCGGCATGCAACCACTCGGCGTAGGGCTGCTGCGCCGCGAGTTGCGTCTTCACCTCACGATCGGGAACCACCCGACCGGCCTCGGTGTCGACCAGGAACATCTCGCCCGGTTCGAGACGTCCCTTCTCGATCACCTCCGACTGCGGGATCGGGAGCACACCGCTTTCACTCGCGAGCACGACCCGCCCGTCTCCGATGCGCCACCACCTGCCCGGACGCAGTCCGTTGCGGTCGAGGACGGCCCCCACGACGGTGCCGTCGGTGAAGGTGACGCAGGCCGGACCGTCCCACGGTTCCATCAGCGATGCGTGGAACTGGTAGAAGGCCCGCAGTTCCGCCGGCATGTCGGCGTGGTTCTCCCACGCCTCGGGGATCATCATCAGCACCGCGTGCGGCAGGGACCGCCCGCCGAGGTGCAGCAGCTCGAGCACCTCGTCGAAGGACGCCGAGTCCGAAGCATCCTTCGTGCAGATCGGATAGAGGCGTTGCAAGTCGCCCGGGATGAGCGCGCTGGCCAGCATCGCCTCGCGCGAACGCATCCGGTTCCGGTTCCCGCGCACCGTGTTGATCTCGCCGTTGTGCGCGATGAAGCGGAACGGATGTGCCAGCGGCCAGGACGGGAACGTATTGGTGGAGAAGCGGCTGTGCACCACCGCGATCGCACTCGCCGTCCGCGGGTCCCGCAGTTCGGGGAAGTACAGCCCGAGCTGCGCCGTGGTCAGCATCCCCTTGAAAGTCATCGTCCTGCTCGACAGCGACGGGAAGTACACCGCAATGCCCGCCCGCTCCACATCGTCGGGCACTTGTTCGGCACGCTTGCGCAGGCCGTAGACGCGGCGGTCGAGGTCCAGCCCGCCCAGTCGTGTGCCGTCCTCCGACCGGGCCGAGACGAACAGGTACGTCATGTGCGGCATGCAGGAGCGCGCCGTGCTGCCGATATCGGCTCCGAGCGGGTCGACGCCGACCTCGTGCCAACCGAGGATCTCGACGCCTTCCTGCTCGGCGATGCGTGCCACACGTTCCTGCGCGGCAGTCCGCCGATCCGGGTCGGTCGGCAGGAAGCAGATGCCCGCCGCGAAGGTGTGCGCCCCGTCGGGACCGGAGTCAGGGAGATCGAACGGGACGATTCCACGGAAGAATTCGACCGGGAGCTGAATGAGAATGCCCGCGCCGTCGCCACTGTTGACCTCAGCGCCCGCGGCACCGCGGTGCTCGAGGTTCTCGAGGGCGAGCAGCGCGTCGGCAACGATCCTGTGGGACCGGCGACCGTGGATATCGGCGACCATCGCGACACCACACGAGTCCGATTCACGATCAGGGACATAGAGGCCGCGGGCATCTGGTTGCCGAGAGAACAGCACCGGTACACCTCCACACCGGCCCACCGGAAGCTCCGCGAGCTTCGCTGCGGCCATCGCGCGTCACGCACTTCTCCGGCGACTCCGTGGGGGTCGCCGACTACGGGTGCTGACTGCATCGATCGGGGTCTACCGGCACTGCTGTCGACCCGTGAAGGTTGCCGAGGTTCCACACCCGGCCGGGCCAGTTTACCGCGCAAAGGCCACCCGAAGCGATGCCGAAAAATGCGCACCGCCCGCGCCGGAAACGGCGCGGGCGGTGCGATCGGATGAGAGTTTCCGGGCGGTGAATCAGGTCTTCAGTGGTCGACCCTGCTGGTCCCGCACGGCACCGGACAGCATCAGGATGCCGTCGACGAATGCCCAGATCCAGATCACCGGGAAGATGACGAATCCGATTCCGAAGATGGTCGTGATCAGTCCCACCCAGAAGACCAGCAACTGGGCCAGCCCGATACCGATGCTGCCGATGTACAGTCGGCCGATTCCGGGTAGCGAGATGAAGCCGAGCAGGATCTGCAGCAAGCCCGCGGTGGCGCGCGACTTGTCCGAATACGGTTCACCGGTGACCGGATCGCGTCCGTAGGGTGCGCTCGGGTCGCCGAAGGAACCGCCGTACCCGCCCGGGTATCCGGTTCCCGGCGGGTAACCGGGTGCCGGCGGGTAGCCCGGTGCCGGCGGATAACTCGGCGGTGGCGGGGTCGGCTGACCGTACTCGGGCTGCGGAGATCCGTACACCGGACCGGACGTCGGCGGCAACGGATCACTCGACGGCGGCGGGTAGCTCGGACCCGAACCCCAACCGGGGCCGTTCCCGACGCCGGAGTAGGTGTCCCAGCCCGGTCCCGCGGTGTTGCCACCGGACGGCGGCACCGACGACGTTCCGGACGTCGACTCGGTCATCGACGCGTCCGCGGTGGCGTCGTAGTCGAACGGTGAACCGAACTCCGGCGGCACGGGTGCGGAAGAGTTCTCTGTGCCGTTCTCGGGGCCCTCGGGATCGCGGCCGGGCTCATCGTCACCGGGCTTTCGGAGGTCACTCATTTCTGCTCTCCCTTCGCCTCGGACGGCTCGACGTCGGCCCGTTCTGTTGTAGCCGGCGCGTCGCCGATGTGCGCGGGGGCGGTGCCCTTCGCATGCGACTGCAGCTCCGCCGGATCCTCGCGGCCCTTCTTCGCGAGGACGAAGTACGCGACGGCGGCCAGGAACACCAGCGCCGATGTGAACGAGTTGACGCGGATGCCCAGGATCTCGCTGGCATGGTCGGACCGCATCAGTTCGATCCAGAAACGGCCGGCGCAGTACCCGGCCACATAGAGCGCGAACAGGCGGCCGTGGCCGATCTTGAACTGCCGGTCGACGAGGACCAGCAGCACCACGATGAGCAGGTTCCACACCAGCTCGTACAGGAACGTCGGGTGCACCACCTGCTGGACGACACCGTTCGACACCCCGTTCAGGGTGTCGACGCGACCCGCCGCATCGGTGCGCTCGTAGATTTCCAGACCCCACGGGACCGTGGTCTCGCGACCGTACAGCTCCTGGTTGAACCAATTGCCGAGGCGCCCGATCGCCTGCGCCAGGATGATGGCCGGCGCGAGCGCGTCACCGAAGGCCGGCAACGGGATGCCCCGCCGACGGCAGCCGATCCAGGCACCGACCGCACCCAGCGCAACCGCGCCCCAGATACCGAGGCCGCCCTGCCAGATCTTCAGCGCGTCGACCGGGCTGCCGCCCTCGCCGAAGTACGTCGGCCAGTCGGTCAGCACGTGGTAGAGCCGGCCGCCGATCAGACCGAACGGCACCGCCCACACCGCGATGTCGAGAACGGTGCCCTTCTCGCCGCCCCGGGCGACCCAGCGGCGGTCGCCCCACACGATGGCGACGACGATGCCGACGATGATGCACAGCGCGTAGGCGCGCAGAGCCAGCGGCCCCACGTGCCACACACCCTGCGGTGGGCTCGGCAGATAGGCGAGCAATTCGGTCGAAGTCACCATCGGAGTCACGACGCCACGTTAGCCGAGCGCACACCCTCCGCGAGTTCGGCCGTGAGCGCGCGCACCGCGTCCAGACCCTGTCCTGCCGCCGAGACGATCGCCGATCCGACGATGACGGCGTCCGCGTAGGACGCGATCTCCGCCGCCTGTGCTCCGGAACGGACACCCAGTCCGACACCGACGGGGATGTCCGAATGCGCGCGGATCCGGGCGGTCAGTTCGGGCGCCATCGACGACACCGAGTCACGGGCGCCGGTCACACCCATCGTCGACGCCGCGTAGATGAACCCGCTGCTGGCCTCCAACGTCATGGCGAGGCGCTCCTCGGTCGACGAGGGCGCGACCAGGAAGATGCGGTCGAGGTGATGCTCCTCGGACGCCACCATCCATTCGCCGGCCTCCTCCGGGATGAGGTTCGGCGTGATCAGACCCAGCCCGCCGGCGGACGCGAGGTCGCGGGAGAAGCGATCGACACCGTACTGCAGCACCGGGTTCCAGTACGTCATGACGACGGCCTTGCCCCCGACCGACGCGATCTGCTCGACGACGGTGAACACGTCACGGACCCGGACGCCGTTACGCAGCGCCGTCTCGGCTGCCGTCTGGATGGTAGGACCGTCCATCACCGGATCGGAGTACGCGATGCCGACCTCGATGATGTCGCAGCCCGCATCGACCATCGTCTTGAAGACGTCGATCGACGTGGGGACATCCGGGTAGCCGGCGGGCAGGTACCCGACGAGCGCGGCGCGGTTCTCGTCGCGGCACTTGGCGAACGTCGGCGCCAGGCGCGAATCTCGTTGGCTCACTTGGCCGTACCTTCCTCGGTCGAATCAGCAGCAGCGGAGTCGTCGAACAACCCGAACCACTTCGCTGCGGTGTCCATGTCCTTGTCGCCACGGCCGGAGAGGCTGACGACGATGATCGCGCCCTCCCCCAGCTCACGGCCGAGCTTGAGCGCTCCGGCGACGGCGTGTGCCGACTCGATCGCCGGGATGATGCCCTCGGCGCGCGACAGCAGCAGCAGTGCGTCCATCGCCTCCGTGTCGGTGATCGGCTCGTACGACGCGCGGCCGGTGTCCTTGAGGTACGCGTGCTCGGGACCGACACCCGGGTAGTCGAGGCCCGCGGAGATCGAGTGGGACTCGATGGTCTGGCCGTCCTCGTCCTGCAGCAGGTACGAGTACGCACCCTGGAATGCGCCCGGGGTGCCACCGGCGAACGTCGCTGCATGCCGACCGGTCTCGACGCCGTCACCGGCGGCCTCGTAGCCGACCAGCTTGACCGAGGGGTCCTCGATGAATGCGTGGAAGATGCCGATGGCGTTCGACCCACCGCCGACACATGCGACGACCGCGTCGGGCAGGCGCCCGGTCGACGCCTGCACCTGCGCACGCGCCTCGAGTCCGACGACGCGCTGGAAGTCACGCACGATCATCGGGAACGGGTGCGGCCCGGCGGCGGTACCGAAGCAGTAGTAGGTGCGGTCCGCGTTGGTGACCCAGTCGCGCAGTGCTTCGTTGATCGCGTCCTTCAAAGTGGCCGAACCCGTTTCGACCGAAACGACCTCGGCGCCGAGCAGACGCATGCGGGCGACGTTGAGCGCCTGCCGGGCGGTGTCGACCGCGCCCATGTAGACGACGCACTCGAGCCCGAGCAGCGCACACGCGGTTGCCGTCGCGACGCCGTGCTGGCCCGCGCCGGTCTCCGCGATGATGCGCGTCTTGCCCATCCGCTTGGCGAGCAGGACCTGCCCCAGCACGTTGTTGATCTTGTGAGATCCGGTGTGGTTCAGGTCTTCCCGCTTGAGCAGGATGCGCGCACCACCGGCGTGCTCGCGCAATCGGGTGGCCTCGAAGATCGGCGACGGGCGACCGGTGTAGTCGCGCTGCAGCCGGTCCAGTTCGTCGAGGAACGAGTCGTCCGCGCGAGCCTTCTCGTACTCGGCGGTGACCTCCTCGATCACCGCCATCAGCGCCTCGGGCACGTGCCTGCCGCCGTAGGCCCCCCAGTGGCCACCGGGATCCGGCTCATGGCCGGACCGCTCCGTCAGACCGGCGCTGGCGGGAGGCAGATTGCCACCCTTGGACACGAGGGCCTCATTGCGTGAACTCACCCCTCCAGTCTGCCCCAACGTCATCGAGAACGAGCGGTCGGGTCCGCAGGGCAGCGTGGCGTCAGCGCGACGGCTTGGGGCACGACGGATGCGCACCCGCCGTCACGAGATCCGACACCGCCGCACGGGGATCACCGCTGGTGACCAAGCCCTCGCCGACCAGGACCGCGTCGGCGCCCGCGCCGGCGTAGGCCAACAGGTCCGCGGTGCCGCGGACACCGGACTCCGCGATCTTGACGAGGTCGGTGGGCAGACCGGGAGCGATGCGCCCGAACGTGTCCATGTCGACCTCGAGGGTCTTGAGATTGCGCGCGTTGATGCCGATGACACTGGCGCCGGCCTCGAGGGCGCGGTCGGCCTCTTCCTCGGTGTGGACCTCGACGAGCGCGGTCATACCGAGCGACTCGGTGCGGTCCAGCAGCGAGGCGAGCACGTGCTGCTCGAGCGCGGCCACGATCAGCAGGATGACGTCCGCGCCGTGCGCGCGCGCCTCGTGGATCTGGTACGGCCCGACGATGAAGTCCTTGCGCAGGATCGGAATGCTCACGGCCCGACGGACCGCGTCGAGATCGGCGAGCGAACCGTGGAAGCGCCGCTCCTCGGTGAGCACGCTGATCATCCGTGCGCCGCCGGCCTCGTACGCCGCTGCCAACACCGCGGGATCCGGGATGTCGGCGAGCGCGCCCTTCGACGGGCTCGCTCGCTTGACCTCGGCGATGACGCCGATGCCGGGAGCACGCAGTGCCGCGGCCGCATCGAGCGCCGGCGGGGCGGCGGCAGCAGCGGCCTTCACGGCAGCGAGGTCGAGAACGGCTTCACGGGCGGCGACGTCGGCGCGCACTCCGTCGAGAATCGAGTCGAGAACGGTCATCGTGGCCCGAGTCCTTTCCGGCATGTCAACCGATGTGAGGAAACTCATCGGCTCTTGACTCAGCCTAGAGGTCGCAGTTATTCGGACTCCGGGCGGGTACCCGACGGCCCGGTGTCCTTGGTCACATCCCGTGCCGGAGGGCTTGACTCACCTGCAGCGGAGTGGCGCTCCCCCTGGTCGACGGTGGGATCCTCGCCGGCGTCGAGTGCGTCCCAGAGCATGCGCTGGGTCGGCGGCTCGTTCTCCGCGTCGGAAGAGCCTCGCTTGGCGGTGGCCTCCCGGCGCGCGGCCGGGCTGTCGTACTTCGACGAGAGTCCTCCCGTCGCAGTCGGTTTCCGGATAAGCACGAACGCGGCGGCCAGAGCAACCACGGAGCCGAGCAACACGAGCAGTGCCGGCGCCGTCGCCACCTCGGTCGCGGTGACCTGCGTCGCGACACGTTCGAAACCTGCGATGTCGGAGGCCTTCTCGTCGGAAGCTCCGTTCGCCAGCAACCCGATCGCCGGGATCGCAGCCACCACCGCGACGACGGCGACCAGCAGTCCGACCACTCGCAACAGCCAGCCGCGCACCGCGAAGGCGGCTGCGATCGCGGCGAGCAGTGCGAGAGCCAGGGGTGTCGTGGCAGCAGCCCACGTGCCGCCGTCGAGTTCGGTGATGCGTTCCTCACCGAGGCCGTCCGCGGACGTCACGGTCACCCACGTCATCCGGGACGACGCCCACAGGCACAGCGACGCGACGGCCAGCAGCAGCGCCGCTACGCCGGTCGCACGCTTGCCGCGCGAAGCGGTATCCGCGGTCTTGTTCTCACTCAACGCTGTTCACCTCCGAAGCGGCCCCGTACGGCCGCAGAGTCTGCGCGGCGGCGACGGCGCTGAGCGCCGACATCGCCTTGTTCCGCGCCTCCGTGTCCTCGTAGACCGGGTCCGAGTCGGCGACCACGCCGGCGCCCGCCTGCACGTACGCGGTCCCGTCCTTGATCAACGCCGTGCGGATCGCGATCGCGGTGTCCGCGTCGCCCGCGAAGTCGAGGTAGCCGACGATGCCGCCGTAGATGCCGCGTCGTGTCGGTTCGAGTTCATCGATCAGTTCCATCGCGCGGACCTTCGGTGCACCGGACAGCGTCCCGGCCGGGAAGCACGCGGTGACGGCGTCGAGCGCGTGCTTGCCCTCGGCCAGTCGTCCCGTCACCGTCGACACCAGGTGCATCACGTGGCTGTACCGCTCGATGTGCCGGTAGTCGTGCACCTTGACCGTTCCCGGTTCGCACACCCGTCCCAGATCGTTGCGCCCGAGGTCCACGAGCATCAGGTGCTCCGAGTTCTCCTTCTTGTCGGCGAGGAGATCCTTCTCGAGCAGGATGTCGTCCTCCTCGGTCGCGCCACGCCACCGGGTGCCCGCGATCGGGTGCGTCGTGGCGACGCCCTCCTTGACCGTGACGAGCGCCTCCGGGCTGGAGCCGACGATCGAGAACGCCGTGTCCCCCTCCGGGCCCGGGACCTGCAGCAGGTACATGTAAGGGCTCGGGTTGGACGCGCGCAGCATGCGGTAGACATCGACCGGCTCTGCCGTGCAATCCATCTCGAAGCGCTGTGAGAGCACCACCTGGAATGCTTCCCCGGCCTCGATCTCGCCGATCAGCCGGCGCACGTCCGCACCGAAGCTCTCGGTGGTCCGCTGCCGGCGGTACACGGGCTCCGGACGCGCAAAGGTCGACACGGTAGACGGGGCGGGCGCCGCCAGTGCATCGGTCATCCGGTCCAACCGCGCGAGTGCGTCGTCGTACGCCTCGTCGACCCGCTCGTCGGAACCGTCCCAGTTGACCGCGTTGGCGATGAGAGTGATCGCGCCCTCGTGGTGGTCGACCGCCGCGAGGTCCGTGGCGAGCAGCATCACCATCTCGGGGATCTGCAGGTCGTCCACGGCGTGACTGGGAAGCCGCTCGAGCCGGCGGACGGCGTCGTAGCCGAGAAATCCGACCATGCCGCCGGTCAGCGGCGGCAGGTCCGGCAGGCGCTCGCTGCGCAGCAGTTCGAGGGTGCGACCGAGCGCGACCAGAGGATCGCCTCCCGACGGCGCACCCGCCGGGGCGTTGCCGAACCACGCAGCCTCGCCGTCGCGGACGGTGAGGGCGGCGGCGCTGCCCGCCCCGATGAACGACCACCGCGACCAGGACCGCCCGTTCTCCGCCGATTCCAGCAGGAACGTGCCGGGACGGCTGCCCGCCAGCTTGGTGTAGGCGGACAGCGGGGTCTCGGCGTCCGCCAGCACCTTTCGGATGACGGGGACCACACGATGCTCGGCCGCCAGCGCCCGGAACTGCTCGCGGGTGGTGGTCGAATCGTGCCGTGGCCCCTCGCCGGAAACGGCAGAGGTAGCTGCTGGGATGGTGGTGGACTCGCCGCGCATGCACCCATCATCCCAGGAACACCGATCACGGCCGCGGTCGCGGGTAGCCTCGGCGCCCATGAAGCCCGGTGAGCGCGCACCCGAATTCGATCTCCCCGACCAGGACGGCACCCGCCGGACGCTGACGTCGCTGCTCACGGACGGACCGCTCGTGCTCTTCTTCTACCCCGCGGCGTCCACCCCGGTGTGCACGGCGGAGGCGTGCCATTTCCGGGATCTGGCGCGCGAGTTCGCCGCGGCCGGGGCGACCATCGCGGGTATCAGCCGCGACGGCGTCGAGAAGCAGTCGAGCTTCGCCCGCGCGCAGTCGTTCGACTACCCGCTGCTGGCCGACGTCGACGGCACCGTCGCCGAGCGGTTCGGCGTCAAGCGCGGACTGCTCGGCCGGATCACACCGGTCAAGCGGAGCACGTTCGTCATCGACACCGACCGGACAGTGCTCGAGGTGATCTCGAGCGAACTGCGCGCCAACCTGCACGCGGATCGCGCGCTCGAATTCGTCCGCAGCCGCGGCTGATCCGGCGTCAGGCCACCTGGATCGAACGTTTGGCCAGCCCCATCCAGAAGCCGTCGATCACCTGATCGGCGATCTGCTCCGGGTTGTTCGACGCACCGAGCGTGACGAACAGCGGCGCGAAGTGCTCGATCGTCGGGTGCGCGTAGGGCATGCCGGGGGCCTGCGCGCGGAAGTCGATCAGCGCATCGACGTCGCCGGCCGCCAGCCGCTCCGCCGTCCAGGCGTCGAACTCCGCCGACCACCCCGGCGCGACGGCGTCGGGCGACGGATCGCGCAGGAACGGCAGTCCGTGCGTCGTGAAGCCCGATCCGATGATCAGCACGCCCTGCTCACGCAGTGGTCGCAGGCGTCGCCCGAGGTCGAGCAGTCGCTCGGGATCGAGGGTCGGCATCGACATCTGCAGTACCGGGATGTCGGCGTCGGGATACATGACGGTGAGTGGCACGTACGCGCCGTGATCGAGACCGCGGTTCGGCTGGTGGTACACCGGTTCGCTGTCGGGCATGAGGGCGGCGACCTGTCGGGCCAGGTCGGGCGCGCCCGGCGACCGGTACGTCACCTCGTAGAACCGCCGTGGGAAGCCCCCGAAGTCGTACACCAGCGGCGTCCCGGTCTCGGTGGCGCCGATCGTGAGCGGCGCCGACTCCCAGTGCGCGGACACGACGAGGATCGCCGTCGGGCGCGGCAGGTCAGCGGACCACCGGGACAACTCGGCGACCCACTGCGCGCTGTCCACCAGCGGGGGTGCGCCGTGACTGAGGAAAATGGCGGGCATGTCGCTCACGTGAACTCCTTTGTTGAAGCTTCAAGTTAACATGGGGGTCAACCGCCGCGACCGGACGTCTGTTCCCCGCTCCGTAACCGGTCACGCGGGTTTGGCACGCTGGTACCCGAACACCGACTTTCAGCGATCGGAGAGAAGACCCGATGGGCGCGCAAAAGAGCACCGACACCCCCTGGCTCACCGGAGCACAGCAGGAGGCCTGGCGGACGCTCGTCTCCCTGGTGACCCGGCTGCCCGCGGCACTCGACACCCAGCTGCAGCGCGACTCCGAACTGACCCATTTCGAGTACTTCGTGCTCGCGGTGCTGTCGGAGGCACCCGACCGACGCCTGCGTCTGTCCGAACTCGCGTGTCAGGCGAACGCGTCGCTGTCGCGCCTGTCGCACGTCGTCACGCGACTGGAGAAGCGCGGCTGGGCGCGGCGCGAAACTGTCGCAGGCACGCGCGGCGCCTTCGCGGTCCTCACCGACGACGGGTACGACAAGGTGGTCGAGGCCGCGCCCGGGCATGTGGCCACCGTTCAGGCCCTGGTTTTCGAGGGCCTCGACGACAACCAGGTGGCGCAGCTGTCGACGCTGGGCAAGGCACTGGTCGACCAACTCGACAAGGGCATCGCCGCCGGTACCGGCAAGGCATAGACCGGTCCCCGACCGTGACTGCCATGTCGACTTCGACGAGATCCGAGGGCTCGCCCTGGGACGGCAGACTGACGTTGACGCCCGGTGCGGTTCTGTACCGCGGCGTCGGGGGCGACTCGGGCCTCCACGCGCACCACGCCGTGCAGGTGATGGTCTCCGTGGACGAGCCGTTCGTCCTCGAGTTCGCGGACGGCCACCTTCACACGACGGCTGCGGTGATCCCGAGCGGGCTGCCGCACCGGCTGCATTGCGCCTCGCGCCGCCTGCTGCTGGTGCTCGTCGAGCCGTTCGGCCCCCGTGGCCGTGGGCTCGGCCTCGCCGGGGAACGCGCCCGCGGCCGGGAGTTCGAGGCCACGATGGCACGCATCGCGATCGATCGTGCCGACGACTCGGACGCCGTGCGCATCATCGACCACCTGGTTCGCACCATCGCCCCGGACGGCCCGCCGCGGCCCACCCGACTGTCGGAACCGGTGCTCGCGGCACTGCGGCAACTGGAGAGGACGCCCGGGTCGCGGCCCACGCTCGGGCACGCCGCCGCCGCGGCCCACATCTCCCCCTCGCGCCTGACCCACCTGTTCAGCCGCGAAGTGGGTATCCCCTTCCGCCGCTACGCACTGTGGATCCGTCTGCGAACGGTGGCCGAGCGAGTAGCTTTGGGCGACAACCTGACTCAGGCCGCGGTAGCGGCCGGATTCAGTGACTCGTCGCACCTGAGCCGGGTGTTCAAGAACAATTTCGGGCTGAGTCCGTCTTCTCTGCTGGGGATGACGGTCCGCCGCGACGCGTGGCCGGAGAGCACTTCCTGATCCGGCTCGGGCCCGCGACGAAGGTCAGCCGCAACGTTCAAGCCTCTCGGCGCCCGGCGCGCATACGTTCGATCCATGGACGTTCATCTGCAGCCCACCCCGATTCTGGACTACGACGATGCCTCCGTGCAGGCGCTCGTCACCGAGCGCGGATGGAGGCATCTGCCCTACGGAACGCGCATCGGCGCTGTCTACGACTTCGTCCGGGACGAGATCACCTTCGGGTACAACACGGACGACGCACTGGCGGCCTCCCGTGTGCTCGCAGACGGGTACGGCCAGTGCAACACCAAGACGACCCTCCTGATGGCACTGCTGAGGGCTGTGGGCGTGCCCTGCCGATTTCACGGGGCCACCATCGACAAACGCCTTCAGAAGGGCGTCGTGGACGGAATCGCTTATCGACTCGCACCTCGGAACATCGTCCACAGTTGGGCGGAGGTGCGGTTCGACGACCGTTGGGTCGATCTGGAGGGTGTCATCCTCGATGCCGATTATCTGACCGGGCTCCGCAACACGGTGGCGCCGGAAGGCCCCTTCCTCGGATACGGCGCAGGCACCGAGGACATCGGCGATCCGCTGGTGGCGTGGACCGGCACGGATACAGCGATCCAGAAGACCGGCGTGAACGGCGATTTCGGCACGTACGACGATCCGGATACCTTCTACGCACACCACGGAACCAACCTCACTGGATTACGGAACTTCTTGTTCCAGCGAGTGATCCGGCACGCGATGAATCGGAAGGTCGCCGCGATCCGCGGCTGCGGGGTCAGCCCAGAGGTTCGCCGCCGACACCCCAGTTCTCGCGCGGAACCTCGGTGATGGTCACCCACACCGACGACGCGTTCTTCCCGGTCGCCTCGGCGTAGGCCTTGGTGACCGCGGCGATGGTCTCGCGCTTCTGTTCTGTGGACAGTCCGGGAGTCTGGCTGATCTGAATCAACGGCATGCCGTCATTGTCGCTGTAGTACGTGGGACGTGGATCCCCGGGGCAGGGCCGTTGGGACTCCCGCCCGGATCCCTGCGGTGAGATGCTGGACAGGTAATTCCGCGAGGAACCGGCTCGAAGGAAACGATCATGAGCCACAGGACCGACCACTCCAGGCGCGCAGCCCTCCCCCGGATCGCGATGGCCGTCGTCGCGGCGGCGGCACTGGGATCCGGATGTGCCGACGATTTCGAACGCTCGATCAGCCCTCGGCTGCTCGAGACCACCACACCGATGATCGACCCCGGTGACCCGGAACCCACGACCCCGCCTCCGACCACGGAACGTGGGCCGTTCGATCAGGGTCCCATCAAGCACTCGATCACCGCCGTGACACCCACAGGTTGATCAGCTGAAACCCTCGTGTCCGGCCGGGTGATGTTTGCGCGGACCGCTGTGGGAAGTCTCCTTCCGAACCCCCCCCGGTGAAGGGACGGCACCCACCCGGGGCACCCTCGCTGCCTGGGGTCGCGCGGACGGCCGGCAACAGTTCGTGGAGTCGCGGCGCGGGAGATGCGAGCGTCGCCGAGCTGGCCGCGGTCCTCCGGAATCGGGAGTGCATCCGGCGGCTGGCACTACTGGCGGAGCGTCCGTCCCATCCGGGCGACGACTCGACTGCACCGAGAATCGGGTGAGCGGCCGGCGTCGATCCCGGTTTCGCCCGCGACATTCGCGTGTTGCGTACACCGCGAATGGGTACCCGCACCCGCAGGGACGGAGAACCGGCCGTCGGCTCAGACGGTGACGGACATCGAGGAGACAGTCATGACGAAGCGACCCGGTGAACATCTGGACGAGGAACCACAATCCGAGCGAGGAGCCCCGGGTTCACGCGATGCCGGTGCCCACGAGCCGGGCGCAGGCGTGAACCGACCCGAGGGCGCCTTCGAGGACGAGTCCACAATCTCGTCGGGCGAACCGGGTTGGCAGAGGCCTCCGGATGCCGGGGGGCACGGATCGTCCTCCGACGAGGCCTCCGTGCCCCCGTACGACGATCGGCAGAGGAAGGCGAAGTCCGGCGAGCACATGCGTGCACGCGCCGGTGATCCCGACGGCAGCGGTGAGGCACAGCGGAGCAGCGTGCAACACGAACAGCCGTCCGAGTCCGACGAAGGTGTCGGACCGGCGCATCAGCCGGGCGCAGGACGAGGTGAGAAGCATCCACCGGAAGCCACACAGCGCGAGAAGTAGCGGCCTGGGGTGAAGGCACGGCCAGGACCCGGGGCAACAGATTCGTCGGGCCGGCCGGGCGCACTTCTCGACGCCCGTGATCTGGGGGTTTGGAAACGACGCTCCACGGGAATCCTCCAATCGACGCCGCCGACGGGATCCTCCTGTCAGGCCCACTTTCGAAGCGAGGAGTCATGAGCGAAGCGTGCATCTCCACGAGCCGAAGCGAGGGTTCCACGCCTGTCGTCGAGCTGCGTACTCCGGCCGACGCCTGCCTACTGGCACCGATTCGGGGGGTGTCCGCGTCGCTGGCCGAACAGTGCGACATGACACTGGACCAGCTCGCCGATCTGCGACTCGCCGTCGATGAAGCCTGCAGCACGCTGTTCCGAATCGCACTTCCAGGCAGCGACATCGTGTGCACGTTTCGTGTGAGTGCCGATTCGTTCCGCTTCGCCGGCTGCGTCCCCACCACCGGTCCGGAAGTGGACGGACGATACGAGCAGACGTTCGGCTGGCATGTTCTTCGTACACTCACCGACGAACTGGCCATCCATCGTCACCACGGCAACGGAGACGGCCGATCCTCCACCATCACAATCTCGTTCGCCATGGGGTGCGGGGAGACCATGTGACGCCCCGGACAGACGATCGACCGGACGAGTACAGCGACCTCAACCCCCTGTTCACGTCCCTGGAATCTCTGCGCGAGTCCGACCCCGCGCGCGCCGAATTGCGGAGGTCGATCATCACGCGCTGCCTTCCGCTCGCCGAGCACATCGCCCGACGCTTCGACCGTCGCGGCGAGCCGTTCGAGGACCTGGTGCAGGTCGCGAGTATCGGCCTCGTCAACGCTGTGGACCGCTACGACGTCAATCGTGGCTCGGACTTTCTCGCCTTCGCAGTGCCCACGATCATGGGCGAGGTCCGGCGTCACTTTCGGGACACCGGCTGGGCCGTGAGGGTGCCTCGTCGCCTGAAAGAGCTTCATCTCGACCTGGTCAAGACGTCGTCGAGGTTGTCCCAGCGACTCGGGAGATCCCCGACGGCGCGAGAGATGGCAGCAGAACTCGGGATCGGAGTCGAAGAGGTCGCCCAGGGTCTGCAGGCCGCCAACGGTTACCGCGCCCTCTCGGTCGACGCGAATGTGGGTGGCAGTCCTGAACAAGGATCGACACTCGGCGATCTACTGGGAGACATGGATGCGGATCTCGCGGGGGTCGAGGATCACGAAACGTTGAGAGTCGTGCTGCGGGGGTTGCCGGACCGGGAGCGCACTGTGCTGTTGCTCCGGTTCTTCGGAAATCAGACGCAATCGCAGATCGCAGCCCACGTGGGTGTCTCCCAGATGCACGTCTCCAGGATCCTCTCCGACACGCTCGCCAGCCTGCGCGCGAAGATGGAGCGGTAGAGCCGTCGTCGCCCTGCTGGACAAACGTCCGGAGCGGCCGTCCCGTGACCATCGAAGCCCAGGTCGGCGCCAGTGGCCTGTACACGAGGACGAGTCGGTGTTAGAAACAAAAGAGGTTGAGCACACAGCCTGTCCACATAGACGGGCGACCCTTCGGCCGTCATGGATCGGGCGTCTCGACCGAAGCCTCGGGCGGGGCGCCATCCAACTCGTTTGAAGCGGATGGAGGCACGCCGTGCCTGATCTTCCCAATTCAGCAATGACCATGCTTCGCGCGTCCACCTACCGGTTCGACGGCGGCGAAGGCGCCACCGAACGCGCTCCGACGGCCCTGGTCGTGGAGCTGCTCGTCGACTTGGACCTCAACACGGTGGAAGGTTTCCGCCGATCGTTCCGGACCCTGCTCGACGGGGTGAGTGGTGACGAACTGGCGAACGGCCGCCTGATTGTGCTCGATCTGTCCCGCGTCGATTTCATCAGCGTCGACGGCGCTTCCGCACTGGTCGACGCAAAGGATCAGGCGGTGGGATACGGACTCGAATTGAGACTCGTCACTCCGACGCGGGGCGTCGAGCATGCTCTCGCAGCGACGGGTGCACGCCGGATGTTCCAGCGTCACGACACCGTCGGATCGGCCCTGGAGTACGAACGGAGCCCTTCCGATGTACTGACCGACCCCGCCTACTGACCGAGCGCCGGCTGATCGGACATCCCGATGAACGACGACACCCTCGACGCACTGAGCAAGCGTTTCGACGAGATCACCGAGGCACTTCAGGATCTGTCCGGCGTTCTCGACGAGTACGAGGACCTGGCAACGGTTCTGCAGACCGTCGTCGAGGGCGCCGTCCGGATCGTCCCCGGCGCCGAGATGGCAGGCGTGACACTGCTGTCCGACGAATCGGCAGAAACAGTTGCCGCGACGCACCCCTGCGTCCGGCACATGGACGCCGCCCAGTACACGAACGACAGCGGGCCTTGCCTCACGGCCGCGCGAGAGGGACGTAGCATCGTCGCCGACGGCGATCAGGTGCGCTCCACATGGCCGGATCTCGAAGAATCTGCTGCCGAGCTCGGGATCAAGAGCTTCATCGCGCTGCCGCTTGTGCTCTCGGACCGTGTCCAAGGCTCATTCAACCTCTACAGCAGCGATCCTCGGGGTTTCCAGTCGCTCGACGAGGCACTGGTCGAAGTGTTCACCACCGCCGCCGTCACAGCTCTACAGCAGGCGGAGCGGCATCGACGTGCGCTGAACTCCATCCGAAATCTCCAGGCGGCCCTCACTTCTCGCGCCGACATCGATCAGGCCATCGGAATCGTCATGGCACTGCACGGCATCTCGGCCTCCGACGCCTTCGACCTGCTGGTGCGTAGATCCCAGGAAGCGAACGTCAAACTCAAAGTCGTGGCCAAGCAGCTTCTGGACAAAGTCGTGCCCCAGAACGGATGACGGCCGCATCCGACGGTCAAATGAGGAACGATGCCAGGACGACTGCGAGCATGATCGCCAATCCCACTGTCGCACACATAATTCCGGACGAACCGAGCAATAGGGGCGGAATGGCGGAAATCGCTCCGGAACCACACGCGAGCGTCGCCGAGAAGCGGCGACGCGACTGGCCCGACGTCGAGTCGCGGAGCTGCATTCGACCGGCGCCGTGGTCGGTATCGAGCATCATGCGCCTGCACCCGCCAGCCACGAGTTCACCGTGCACGTCTCCCGCGGGGAAAGGATGACGGCGCTACCGGGCAGCTCGTCGGCATCGCCGACCATGGAGATCAAATGTTCGGCGGCGGACCCGACACCGAGGTGGTGGCGCATGGCGACGTCGACAAATGGTTGGTGTTCGCGGTTCATCTCGAGACAACTCCGATACATCGGAAGATGGGTGATCTCGCTGTCGACGCGTTCCCGTGTGAATGAGAACGGATTACGAAGCCGACGCGAGCGGCGCTTCCAGCATCGGCTGTTTGTTCAACCGCGCCCCACGATAGCGACACACTCCGCCGAGTCGCAAGGGCTCATGGTCGACGAACATCGTGACCTTCTGGACGCCGACACGGTTGCCGCAGTGACGGGTGCCGCAGGCCCGCGGCGCCTCGTCGCGTGGACAGGTCTGTCGAACCGGAGGTGCTCGGCCGGAACGGTGCCGTGCAGGAACACCGGAGGCGGACGACAATCTAGGACACACGCAAGGACCGCACGGGTCCATTCCCGTGCGGAGCCTCCGATTCGAAACCGGGGAGGTTCGAATGAACAGCAAAGACCCTCGCGACCTGGCGCACACGACCCGGGAACATCCCGGCGAAGCCATCGAGGACACGCGTAACTGGCCTGGGTATGCCCTGATCGGTGTCGCAATCGTCACGCTGGGCCTCACGCTCGTCGCCGCGGGCTACGGCTTCGCCGGCTGGGCGTGGATCGCGGGCATCGTCTGTGGCTGCGCTCTAGTGGTGGGGACCGTTCTGGTGTTGGCCGAGCATCGACGAATCAAGCGGCTGGACAACGTCTCGCTCACCGATCAACTGGGCCACTGAGCGACGTTTGTCTCCAAATTCGATCGGGTACTCGTCGACCGGACCGTATCGGTGGAAGGAGACCGCATCATGTCGGACAAGGACAAGTCGGGGCCTGCAGAGGCTGTCAAAGGAACCGTCGAGGGCGTGAAGGGCAAAGTCAAGGAAGCCGCGGGCGCAGTCACGGGTCAGGACGACCTCGTTCGGGAGGGAAAAGCGCAGCAAGACAAGGCGGCCTCACAGCGCGAAGCCGCCGAGAAGGAAGCCGAGGCCGAGAAGGCGCGCGGAAAAGCGGCCGCCGACGAGGCACGCCAGCGCACGGAGCAGGACTCGTAGCGCAACACGCATGGACCGCGGAGGCAGCCTTGCGTGGAACGGGCTTGCGTGGAACGGGTGCGCCGATTCGTCCACCCGCAAGGCAACGTCTCCCAGGTTCCGGCGTCCATCCCGCTGCTGGCGTCAAGCCTTACGGCCGCAAGGATATTGCTGCGCGGCGACCTCTCGATTCCCTCCGGAGCGCAAGACTTCGTGCACCTCTCCGGATCTCGCCGCCTCGGGAATCGCAGATTCTCAGACCGCTGTGAACGCCTTCAGCGCGGGAGCGAGCTCTTCGCTGTAGAAGTCGAAGAATCCGTCGACGTCAGGTCCGGCGTTGACGAGGGCGAGGTGATCGAAGCCGGCGTCGGCGTATGCGCGGATCCTGTCGAGATGACGTTCCGGATCGGGTCCGTACCCGAAGCTCTCGGCTATGTCGGACTCTCGGACGACGGAGGCGGCAGCCTCGAAGTTGACCGGGTTCGGCAACTCGGCCTGAACTTTCCATCCTGCAGCCGCGAAGCGGAACAGCCTGTGGGCGGATTGAAGAGCGGCTTCCTCCGTCGAGGCCCAGGACAACGAGACCTCGGCGTACCGCGAACCCGACCCGCCCGCCTCCTCGTAACTGGCGACCAGATCCGGGTCGGCTTCCGTTGCGAACAGCCCGTCGCCCAGTTCGGCGGCGATCTTGGCTGCAGGCCCTCCCGAGCCTGCCACGATGATGGGCGGGAGCTGCTCCGGTAGGTCGAAGACTCGAGCGTCCTCGAGCTCGAGATGTCGACCGTTGTAGCTGTGATAGCCACCGCTCCACAACAATCGGATGATCTCGATCGACTCTCGCAACATCTGCGAGCGGGTCGCTGCCGCCGGCCAACCCCGCGCGACGACGTGCTCGTTCAGGTTTTCACCACTTCCCAGTCCCAGCGCGAATCTGCCGTCGGAGAGTAGTGCGGTCGTTGCCGCCGCCTGGGCCACGATCGCCGGGTGGTAGCGAACGAAGGGACACGTCACTCCGGTGGCTAATCCGAGGGTGGACGTCTTCGCGGCAATCGATCCGAGGATCGACCACGCGAAACCGGAATGGTTCTGATCGTGCAACCACGGGTGGAAGTGATCGCTGATCTCGACGAAGTCGAAGCCCGCTTCCTCCGCCCGGACCGCCTGCCGAACCAACTCGATCGGCGAGTACGCCTCCGCGAAAAGCTTGTATCCGATCCTCACAGCTCCTCCGTCCCTCCCGTACGCACGACCCGGCGTGCTGTCGGAATACCCACGGCCAGGAAACCGAAACCGCCGGAAGACTGGCGGATGCCCCCTGTGCCGATTGCCGCGCCAGCCGGGCATCCCCGCTCGGTGCCGGGAGAGCGTCTCGAGCGGGCTGTGCCGACGAAGACGACAGCTGACCGCGTGGGAGGACTCTCGCCGATGACGACGTCGACTAGTAGGCCCGCGTCAGCAGCACCCGGCGCAGTGCGTCGCGATCGTCGAAAGCGATGGTCACGCCGTTGCCGATGAGCGTCGGATCGTGCCCGCGTCCCGCTACCAGGACGGTGTCCCCGGCGCCGGCGAGTTCCACGGCGGCGACGATCGCCTCGGCACGATCCGGGATCACGATCACCTCCGCCGACCCGGCCCGGCGGGCTCCCTCGGCGACGTCGTCGCGGAGACCTGCAGCGTCGTCGGAGAACGCGCTCTCGTCGGTGACGATGACAACCTCCGCGTACTGCGCTGCCGTGGAGCCGAGGGGAGCCCGTTTGGCCGGATCTCGTTCGCCAGTGGCCCCCAACACCACGACGATCTTGCCGGGGGTCACCGAGCGCAGGTACGGGAACAGCCGATGCTGGCCGGCGGTGTTGTGCACGAAGTCGACCAGGGCGAGGAAAGGCTGCCCGGCCTCGACACGCTCGAGCCGGCCGGGAACGGTGTCCAAGGACTCGATCCCCGCTGCGGCCGCACCGATGTCGATCCCTCCGGCGGACAGCGTGGCGAGGGCAGCGACGGCATTGTCGACCTGATGGCCGCCCAGGAGCCGTAGCCGAACCGGCACTCGCTCGCCGCGGTGATGGAAGATGAACGCGCTCCCCCACCGGTCCGCACGCACCGCGGACGCATACGCGTCGGCAAGGGGATCGTGCGTCGAGAACGTCAGGTGTGGAACCGTGACGCCGTGGGCGAGCCGACGGCCGTAGTCGTCGTCGATGCAGATCGCCGCCCGCTCGCAGACTTCCCGTTCGAACAGGCGCGCCTTCGCCGCGTAGTACGCCTCCATGCTCGGGTGGTAGTCGAGGTGATCACGGGCGAGGTTGGTGAACACTCCGACGTCGAAACGGGATCCGTCGATCCGGTGTTCGGCCAGCCCGTGACTCGAGACCTCCATCGCGACCGCGTCGACCCGCGCCCCGACGAACTCGACGAAGCTCTGCTGCAGCTCACACGCTTCCGGCGTGGTGCGCGTCGCCGGCCGGACCGTCGTGGGGCCGCGCACGGTGATCCCGGTGACGACGCCCGCCCGGAGGCCCACGGCCACGAGCGCGGCCTCCAGCATGTAGACGGTGCTGGTCTTACCGTTCGTCCCCGTGACGCCGTACAGGTCGAACGCAGTCGACGGGTTGCCGTACGCCCATGCCGCAAGCGGCCCGAGCGCCACGCGTGGATCGTCGACGAGGACAGTCGGCAATATGTCCGATGCCCGGTCGCTCAGCATCGCGACGGCGCCGCGCTCGGCCGCTTCCGAGGCGAACGCGGCACCGTGATTCCGCCGGCCGGACAGTGCCGCATACAGATCGCCCTGGCGAACGCGGCGAGAGTCCTGACAGATACCCGTGATCACCCGGCGATCGTCCGCTGCCCCTGCCACCACATGCCCAGCTTCACGCAGGTGGTCGACGACCTCCCGGAGCGAGCGAGGACAGACCGGCGACCACGAGCCCTCGAGGTCCATTCGACAAGTTGACCACCTCGGGACGGTCGCCGCCGGTGAACGCCACCCACCGGGCGATCCCCGTCCCGTCCACGGCTAGTCCAACTGGACGTCCAGACCCGCAACCTCCGCGAAGGCCTCCAGCTGCTCCAGATAATGTGCGAGCGACTCGTGCCGGACCGTCAGGTTGATCTGGGTGGCGCCCGCCTTCTCCGCAGTGGCGATCACCTCGGCCACCTGTCCTGGCTCGTTGACGGGATCCAGTCGGTGGCCCGGCGAGAAGACGACGTCGAAATCCTCCGGCAACTCGTGCCGATCGAGCATCTGCCGCATCAACTCGGGGCTGGGTCCGCGGAAGGCCTGCGGTGCCGGCGCCCAGCCGTCGGCGAGGGTGACCGCCCTGCGCAGGGCACGCTCGCTGTGCCCGCCGATCCACATCGGCAGCCGAGCCTGAGCGGCATGCGGGTCGACCACCATGTCCTGGAACGAGTAGTACGGCCCCTCGTAGGACACCATGCGCCCCGACAGCGCCGCCCGGAGCGCCCGCAGGGCGTCGTCGGCCCGCGGCCCGCGGTCCTCGAAGGGAGCGCCGAGCATGTCGAATTCCTCCTTGAGATTCCCCACTCCGAACGCGAGGATCAACCGCCCGCCACTGAGGTGGTCGAGCGTCCCGTACCGCTTGGCGATCTCCAACGGATGGTAGAAGGGCAACACCAGGACGTACGGCAGGAACCGGAGCCGACGTGTCTGCCCCGCCAGGAACGAGAAGGTCGCCAGTGGGTCGTAGAAGCGTTCGCCGCGTGGCAATCCCGGCGGCACGGCCACGTGGTCTCCGCACGTCATGAACTCGAATCCGAGCCGGTCGGCGGCCTGCGCCACCCTGACGAGTTCGACGGTGCCGGCCGACGCCTCCCACTCGGGACGCTTACCGGCCAGCGCCACGATCGGCGAACTGATTCCCACCTTCACGGCCGTGCCTCCGTTCCGTGCAGCTTCCGTTGCAGCCGGATCAGCGGATCGTCACCATCTCTACTGCCGGACGGTCCCGCACCCTCCTTGGGCATGAACCGGCCGGCGTCCGACCGGGTCCACTCGCGGACCGCCCACCGCTCGGCGATGGCCCATCGACCGTCCCGCCATTCCATGTGGTCGATGAACCGCACGCCGCTGGTGAAGTTCACCCGTGGATCGTCGGCGGGTTCTCCCCAGTGGACCGACGTCCCGTACGTTTCGCTGATCGCGGTGTCGCCGAACAGCTCGACCAGATGGTTGCCGACGATGTGCATCGTCCCCCCGCGCCGGGCACGCAATTTGGGCTCGACCCAGGCGATGTATTCGTCGAGGGTGCCCTCGAAACCGGTGTGATGGTCGACCCCGTCCGGGTGATAGGCCGACCGGACGAGGTCGAAGTCCAGTCGGTCGATGCCGCGGCAGTACCGCAGGACGACGTCGTGGATCTGTTGACGATCGGACCATTCGCTGCGTTGGACGTTCATACCGAGCGAACGTAGAGATTCCGTCGGCCCCGCGCGGCCCACATCCTGCTGGGCGAGAAAATCGTCTGAAATCCTCCGCTCACGTCGAAAGAGCATCCGCCCAAACCACTGCTGGTGACAGGCATCTTCTGCCGAAGCTACGAGGGGTAACTTGCCAGTCGAACAGGGGCCGCCTATTCGGCTTCCTTGATCCATCTCGTCGCATACATCGTGTTCGACCCGAAGAACTCGTGGACGACGTCATCGACTGCGTTCAAGCCGTTTTCGCTGTTGGTCATGATCACGATGCTGCGCCCGGTCTCGGGGTAGGCGATGAAGAAGGCCTTGTAGGGGCCGTTGTCGCCCCAGTGCCAGATCGCGTCCCCGAGTTCGTTGCTCTGCAGCCCGATACCGAGTCCCCACTTGATGTGGTCGATCGCGTCCTGGTCGCCGCCGCCATGATCGGCACTGCCGGCGGGCGTGAACATCATCTCCCGTGTCGCCGGTGCGAGGCCCTCGCCGTCGATCAGTGCGCCGCGAAGGAACTTGTTGTAGTCGCCCGCCGTGGTCCGCAGGGTGTACGCGACATTCGCGCGGGGAAAGTTGCGAACCGGCCGGGCCGTGCCGTCGGCGGTGTGGCCGACGGATGTGACGGCGTCGAAGGCTGGATTGGTGACGAGATCGCTTCCCACCATCCCGAAGCGTTCGAACACCCGCTCTCGAACCAACTGTTCGAACGATTCACCGGTCAGCGACTCGACGGTCTTCTGCAGGTAGTAGAAGCCCTCTCCGGAGTACGACCACTGGGTCCCGGGTTCGAACACGGTACCTACCGGCGTGGTTTCGAACTCCGGGCTGGACGGCCCGGTCGCCCAGTTCGGAAGGCCCGAGGTGTGCGTCAGCACCATCCGCCCGGTGATCCGCTGTGCCGCCGGGTCACCCGCGATCCGCGAATAGTCGAAGTACTCCGACAGCGGTGTGTCGAGATCGAGTACGCCCTCGTCCACCAACTGCAGCACGACGTAAGAGGCGACCACCTTCGTCAGCGACGCCGCTTCGAACACGGTCTCGGACGTCACCGGACTACCTGTGGCAGCACTCGCGACCCCGTAGTCGAATTCGCGCTCGGCCCCGCGGTCCGCGTAGACGACCTGGGCTCCGGGAATACCCTGCTCCGCCATGACGGCACCGAGTCGCTGCGCGACGGCCGCGTACGACAGGTCCTCGACGGAACCCCCGAGAGAGCCGAGCGAGCCGGTGGAGCCGAGCCAGCCGGGGGCCCCGATCGTCGCCGCCCGCGCCGGCGCATCAATGGACGTGGAGAGCGCGACGGCACCGGAAAAGGCCACAGCGAGAACGGGTACCAACACCCTGCGTTGGAAAGACTTCACATGACACCTCGAGACATCGATCAACGGACACACCGATGCTAGGGCGGGTCGGAGCCGAAATCGCTCCCGGTAACAACATCCTTACCGCGGTCAACCAGATTGAAACAAACGTCCGTTCAAATGCCACTCCTTCTGGATGCCAGCGGTTTTCGCGTGTCGAACCTCACGACGCGTCGGCTCCGGAATGCCCTGCGGTAGAGGTAATCTCCCGTCCGATTGCACTAGAGGGTTCCGCACCGGCACGCGACACCGCTACGTCGATGTGCGTGTCACCCTCGTTCAACTCGAGGATCTTCCTGCTGATGCGAGGTTCGTGCAGGATGCGGGCGAGCGTCGCGGCGACGTCGCCTCGACCGATCTGTCCGTGTGCTTCAGCAGGCCCGAGGGCGACGAGCCCCGTTTCGGCCTCGTCCGTCAACAGAGAGGGGCGCAGAATGACCCAGTCGAGGCCGCTGCGGGTGAGTGCGACCTCCGCCTCCTTCTTTACGGCGAAGTAGTACTCCTCGTCGGCGGGAAGCCGACGTTCTCTCCAGGCCTCCGGGAAGACGGACACGAGCGCGACCCGACGAACGCCGGCCAGATGCGCTCCTTCGATGGTCTTGGCGACACCGTCTCGGTCGACAGCTTCGGTGACGCCTCGTTCTCCACCGTTGGATCCTGCGGCGAAAACGATCACATCAGCGCCCGCGACGGCCGCCGCGAGGTCGTGCGGCGTCATCGCGCCCAGCTCGGCCACGCATGTCTCGATACCGGCAGCGGCGAACTCGGCCTGGTCGCGGGCCGACCGCGTGAAGCCCCTGACCGTGTCGCCTCGGCTCGCGAGACGATCGGTGAGTAGCCGACCGATTCTCCCGGTGATTCCGATGACGAAGATGTTCATCGGCGATCCCTCTCCGAAGTCTCGCTTCGCCATTCATCGATGACGCGGACGACGTCGTCGAGATTGGACTCGAGAAGGAAGTGGCCGCCGTCCATCAACTCGACGCGAGCATGGGGCACGTCCTTCAGGAAGGCCTCGGCACCTGCAGGACCGAAGATTTCGTCGTTCTTACCCCACACTGCGAGTACGGGGATCCGGGTGGTGCGCAGCCAGTCGTGGACCGCGGGGTACAGCTGTCGATTGGTGACGTAGTCGGCAAACAGATCCAGCTGGGCGCGGTCGGATCCCGGGCGACCGAGCAGCGCGACGTCGTGTTCCCAGGCGTCGGGGTCGACGGTCGTCTCGTCGGCGACCCCGTGCTTGTACTGCCATTCCACCGCCTCGCGCTCCAGCGCGGGCCGCAGGGCCTCTTCGTTCTCGACGGACCGGTCCGCGCCGTAAGCCCAGATCGGTTCCCAGAACGCCGGGACGAAACCCTCCTCGTACGCATTGCCGTTCTGTGAGATGACGGCCTCGACGGATTCGGGATCGGCCAGTGCCAGGCGCCAGGCGATCGGTGCGCCGTAGTCCTGCACGTACACGGTGTACTTCGCGATACCCATCTCCTCGAGGAAGGCGCGTGTCACCTTTGCGAGGGACTCGAAGGTGTAGTCGAAGTCGTCGGCGGAGGGGGCCGACGAGCGACCGAACCCGATGTGGTCGGGCGCGACGACGCGATAACGGTCCGCCAGGGCCGGAATGAGATGTCGAAACATGTGCGAACTGGTCGGGTACCCGTGCAGCAGAAGAAGAACGGGCGCATCCGGGGACCCCGACTCGCGGTAGAAGACCTCGTAGTCGCCGACGGCGACGGTGCGGTGGTGCACAGTAGTCATAGCTAACCCCTTAACTAGTTTTAACTGGTTAGCTCGACGGTAGCATGAGAAGAAGGCTGAAGCGATCGAGTGACCGAAGGAAGGGGTCCGGGTGGTTCAGGACGAGGATCTGCTGTTGGCATTGCTGAACAGCGCACCGATCGTCGACGGCAAGAAGGTCGACAACCTGCAAGGTTCGGCCGGCCGCGAGTTTGTCCAGCGGTTCGGCGGAACGGGCTCGAAGAGCGAGATCGCGCATCTCCAGCGGATGCGGAGTGCCCTGCACGAGATGATTCGGGACCGGGCCGACGCCTGCGCCGTCCTCGGGTCACTGATCCACGACGCGATCCTCACGCCCGAGGTCGCGCCCACCGGCATTCGGTGGGAGCTGCAGACTCCCCCGGCCGAGCGACTCGCGGTCCGCGCGGCCATGGCCTGGTCCGATGTCACAGAGAAGATGCCCGGCCGGCTTCGGCCCTGCGCCAACACCGAGTGCAACCTCTTCCTCATCGACCACAGTCGCCCCGGCACTGCCAAGTGGTGCTCCATGACCACTTGCGGGAACAGGATGAAAGTGCGCACACACGCGCACCGCCAACGGGAGGCCTAGCGCCCCGGGGGGCGCGATCGTGAACCAGCGCGCTGCGCGCGGCCCCTACCTGCCGCGCATCGGAAACTCCTCGTCGGTGGGCCGATCAGGCATCGACATCGTCGTGCAGGGCTCGGTGCGCAAGGACCTGCGGCATATGATCCTGCGCCCAGCTTCGAAGCCCTCGGGTCACCTGATGGAGCGATCGGCCGAGGTCCGTGAGTTCGTAGGAAACAGTGACCGGCACGGTCGGCGTCACGGTGCGCGTGATCAGGCCGTCACGCTCGAGCGCTCGCAACGTCTGCGTCAACATCTTCTGACTGACCCCGGCCAGCAGCCGCGCAATCTCGGAGTACCGCATCGCCTTCGCGGCATCTGCCGGGTCGGCTACCGCGCCCGCCGGATCGGACGTCTCGCCGCCGAGAGCACACAAGACCAGAACGACCCACTTGTCGGAGATCCGTTCGAGCAGTTGACGACTCGGACACTGCGCCAGGAACGCGTTGTACTGCGCCTTGTCGAGTGCCCGCTTCTGGGCCGCGCTCGTCGTTGCCACTTCGGTTTCGCTCTCCCTCGAGTAAGTTACGCACTTTCAGGTGCCTCCTTCCCCATGGGAAGGGACTCTTCGATGATGGTCGTGAGTGGCGGCACGCGCCACCCGGATCAAGGAGCAGGGCGAAAACGATGGAAGCACTAAGTAATTCACTTCCCGGCGGCACTTGGACTCTCGGCGACTCTTCCGTCACCAGGTTCGGCTACGGGGCCATGCAGCTCGCGGGCCCGGGAGCCATGGGGTCACCCGCCGACCGCGACGGCGCCCTGGCCGTTCTGCGCGAGGCCGTCGAGGCCGGCATCACCCACATCGACACCAGCGAAGCGTACGGTCCCCGGATCACCAACGAACTGATCGGCGCAGCTCTTCACCCCTACCCTGATTCGCTGTTCATCGCGACGAAGGTCGGCGCGAAGCGCGACGCACGAGGCGGCTGGCCCACCGCTCGCCGGCCCGAAGACCTCCGTACGCAGGTGCAGCAGAACATTCGGTCCCTCGGGGTCGAGGTTCTCGATCTCGTCAACATGCGGATGGGCGACGCGACCGGCCCGCAACCCGGCTCCCTCGCAGAAGCGTTCGGCACGCTCTCGGAACTGCAGGAAGAGGGTCTGATCAGACATCTCGGGGTCAGCAACGTCACCTCCGAGCAGGTCGCAGAGGCACAGGGCATCGCCCCGATCGTGTGCGTTCAGAACATGTACAACCTCACGCACCGCTACGACGACGCCCTCATCGACCAACTCGCCGAGCAGGGTGTCGCCTATGTTCCGTTCTTTCCACTGGGAGGCTTCACACCGCTGCAGTCCGAGAGGCTTTCGGCGGTAGCCGACGATCTCGAGGCAACGCCGATGTCGGTGGCCCTCGCATGGCTGCTGCAGCGCTCCCCGAACATCCTGCTCATTCCAGGCACATCCTCGACAGCGCACCTCCACCAGAACATCACCGGAGCCGCACTCTCGCTCCCCGAAGCGGCGGTGGCGGAACTCGACAGGATCGGTCACTGACACCCGACTGCGAGACGGAGGGGATGGAGTCGCTCCAGACTTTTGGACACGCGAGTACATAATTGTGTAGCTTGGTGGTCATGGGCAGACCGAGAGGATTCGACGAGGCTGCGGTTCTGGATGCTGCCGTCAAGCAGTTCCGGGTTCACGGGTTCGCGGACACCTCCACCGAGCAGCTGTGCGAGGCAGCCGGCGTGCGGCGGAGCAGCCTCTACAACACCTTCACCTCGAAGGACGAGCTGTTCGTCCGATCCCTGGAGCGCAGCGTTTCCGTCGCCAGGGAGGAGCAGGAAGCAATCCTGACAGATGGCGAACTGTCAGGAGTCGAACGCCTGACGGCCCTCTTCGCTCTCGTCCTGAACGAGGAAGTCGAAGCAAGGAACGACGGGCACGCCGCAGGGTGCATGATCGTGAGTTCTCGCATGGCGCCCGACCTCGGCGCCCGCGAGCCCCGCGTGACGGACATCCTCGACCGCTTCCTCGACGATCAACTCTCCCTCGTGGCCGACGCAGTGCGAGCTGGGCGGCTCGATGGCACCCTGCGATCAGAGGTCGCACCGAATGACGCTGCCCTGATGGTGGTGTCCGCAATCTCCGGAATACGCGTTCTCGCACAGGCGGGCACCAAGCCTGCCGAACTGCGCAAGGTTGCGGATCTGCACATCGACTCCTTGCGGGCATAAACGCTGGAACACAACGGCGTTGAGCCATCTCCGAGTTTTGTACTTTCAAATACATATTCTGCTGTCGATCACCGAAGGAATTCCCTTGAAGAAACACCTGTACCTGTTGATGCTGACCATGATCATCGTGGTCTCGAGTGAGCTACAAGTGCCCGCGATGATGTCCGAAATGGCCAAGGACCTCGAGGTGGACACGGGAAAGATCGGGCTGCTCGTCTCGATATTCGCGCTCGGCATGGCACTCGGCGGGCCGGTGATCGCCTACGCCCTGCGGCACCGCCCACCCAAGCAAGCGCTGCTCACCGTGGTCGCCGCGTACGCGATCCCCGAGATGCTCGTGCCAGTCGTGCATGAGTACTGGTGGGTGGTGCTGATGCGCATTCTGACTGGCTGCCTCGCAGGGGCAGCCGTAGGGCTGTCGATCGTCTACGCGACCAGACTTGCGCCGAGCACGGACAAGATCGGCGAAGCCGTCTCAATCGTCCTGAGCGGCATCATGGTCGGCACCGTGATAGGACTTCCCGTTTCCCACTTCATCGCCGGACGCTGGAACTGGCAGGCCACGTTCTATATTCTCGGCGCCGCGGCCCTGGCCGTGTTCGCGGTCAGTCTCCTCACGCTCGCTCCGAGGAGCGCAGCCAGTGCCGCCGACAGCGCTCAGGACTTGCGCAACCTTCGCCTCCCTCGGTTGTGGTCGCGCTACCTCGTGAGCTTCCTGACCATCGGATCCGCCTACGCGGCGTTCTCCTATTTCACTCCCCTCCTGGAAGAAAGCGCCGGGTTCAGCGCGGATGCGACGACGCTGATACTTCTCGCGTACGGACTCTGCGCTCTCGTCGGCAATCTGATCGTCGGGAAGCTCGCGGACAAGCACGCCGTCGGCGTTCTGCGATTCGGCCACGCCTTGCTCTTCGTCTCACTCGGCGTACTCGCACTCGCTGGACGGATCCAACCTCTGGTCCTCACCATGGTGCTTGTCGTCGGGCTCGCCGGGGTCACCATGAACCCGCCACTGGTGACCCGTGTCGTCGAGATCGGGGGCACGGGAAACCTTGTCAGCACCTTCCACACGTCGGTCATCACTTTGGGGATCACCGCCGGAACCGCGTTGAGCGCCTTTGCAATCAGCATTTTCGGAAACGATCCCGCAGTTGCGATGTGGACCGGCAGTACGTTCGCGCTTCTGGCTGCAGTCACGCTCGCCCTGCAGGGAAACCGCAAGCAGGCGCGGGACGAGGAAATTGCTCGGCCCGCCGACGTCAAGATCCGCATCAGCTGAATCGCAGGGCTTCGTCGGAGTCACCACATCCCGTACGCACCTGACAACGTCGAGAACGACCGCCTCGGCCTGATCGAACCAGTACACCACCGGAAACGGACACTCAGACAGGCGGCCGATCGTCCCCCTCGGTGAGCTTCCGCGCGATCTCGTACAGCTGCACGTTCCGTTCCTGGGACAGCTTCCGCAACAACCCGAAGGCGTGTTCGGCGTCTACCGAGAACTTCTCCATGAGAATGCCTTTGGCCTGTCCGACGGTGTCCCGGGATTCCAGCGCCTCGCGGAACTGCTCCTCGCGCTCAGCTGCGATCACCGCGATTGCCGCGTGTGTCGCCAGCGTGGCTCCGAGGCTCACCGAGGTGGCGTCGAATGCGTTTCGAACCGAACTCAACAGATTCAGCGCACCGAGGTTCGACTCGGTGGTGTAGAGCTGAAATGCCAGCATCGAACGGACACCTGCCCCGGCCGCACGAGGGGCGAACCGTGGCCACCGATCCTCGTGGTCCATGTCGTCCACCCGAACGGTCTCGTGCTCCCAGATCGCCTGTAGGCACGGCCCGTCCTCGACCTCCTGCTGCAACTCGTCGATCCGACACGGCAACTCGGACGTGCCGGCGCGCGATTCCAGGCGTCCGCCCCGCACCGCGAGGGTGATGTCCGCGTGCTCAGCCCCGGGAACGAGGTCGACGGCGGCGCGGGTGATCACCTCGAGCGTGCCGTTCAGACTGGCGTGCTCGTCGCGCATGTCGCGGGCCATCGCCTCGATCGCCGCCCGCACGTGCCGTTCCAACTTCGTCGACTGCGCCGCACCCGCCGAAGATTCGCTGCCCGCCATACACCCATGTTTCCACCGATGCAGCACACCGCGCAGGGACAAATCACTCGCCATCTCCAGCGAGTAATCTGACAATCAGCCGAACGGCCTTCGACGCCGTCGGTCAGGCGTTATCGGTTCAGCAGCGCAGCTGGTGGCGTCGCCCCTCATCGGACGCCGACGACCTCCTGCGCGATTGCCGCAAGGCGCGTCTGAGCCGCCGAGACGACGCCGCGTCGATTCTTGTTCGCTTCCTCGTACGCCACGATCGCGCGTATCTCGGCCGGATCAGCCAGTTCCTTGATCGCGGCGACGGCCCGAGAGACGTTCATTCGGTCGTAGTCGGCGATCGGAAGCTCCTCCGGCTGCAACCCTCCCGTCGACCCGCGAACGCCGTGCAGAGCGTCGGCCACCGCGTCGGCACCCTCGTCCCGTGTGACCTCTTCGGCGCGTTCGAGGGCCGCGTCACGACTTGCGGTAATCGTTCTCGTTGCCACTTCCCCGGCGCGAGCTCCTCGGCTGAGTAACTGGTTGATCCGAGGTCCCGCGGAACGCACGGCGTCCATTACCTGATCGACGCTCTTGGCCGACCAGGCAATGGGGGCATTCATCCAACGCACCGCCGCGCCGGCAGCGGTCTGCATCGGGCTTCGCCGCAGAGCCGCGGGACCACCGAGGGCATCCTCCGCCAGTACCGTCGTCAACCACTCCACGGTCGCCGAATGCGCCGTGACCAGTCGATCCGCCAGCGCCACGATGTCTCGATGATGCTCTGCGGTGGCCAGCGCCTTCAAGTACCGAGATCGATCGAGGAGCTGGTGTTCCAGAGCAAGATCACCGAGCAACGCCTCGTCGAACGGCTGTGCCTGCTCGGTCATCGTTTTGATCGCCGCCGCTGCCCGTCCCAGCAGTGGTCCGACATGTGCAGGAAGCCCACCCAATTCGCGCAGAGCCCGCTCGATCGCGTCGGCGCGACCGCGCGCATTGTCCGCGTTCCGGGCGAGCTCCGTCGCGACAGCATCGGTGCGAGCCTGCGCTCTGCGGGTGTCGGCCACCTGGATCTCGGTGTTCGTCAGGGCGAGCAGTGTGCGCAGCTGCGCGATGAGAGTCGACGTATCGGTCACGGTCTACTCCATTCCGGCAGAAATCCGCCTCGGTTGGATTCGTCCGGACGAGGGCTACCCATACACGGCCCGCCCTAACCATCGGGGCCGAGCACCTGCGCAGCGAGGTCACGGGCACGTTCCAGTCGCCGACCGGATCCGTCGATGCCGCGGTGGGAAACCGCGCCCTCCAGCAGCAGGTAGACGTGCTCTGCCACTCGAGGCGGATCTTCCACCAGGCCTTCCTCGACGACCAGCTGGACCAGCCGTTCGTACACCCTCTGCTTGTGGTCGCGAATGACCTCGTAACCCGGGTGGGAGAAGGGCAGTTCGCCGGAGGCGTTGATGAACGCACAGCCTCGCTCGCCGTCATCGACGTCCGCGAGATAGGAGTCGAATACCGCCAGGGCACGGGGATGCTCGGCCGTTGCGAGTCGCTCCTCCAACCGCTCCCACCACCGCCGGTTGCGCTCCGTGAGATAGGCGACGACCAGTGCGTCCTTCGACCCGAAGCGGTCGTACAGCGTGCGTTTCGTGACGCCCGACTCCGCCGCGATCGCATCGACCCCCACAGCATGAATGCCGTTGCGGTAGAACAGCTCCGACGCAGCATCGAGGATTCTCCGCGCCGCGCCGGTCAACGGCTTCTCGGTTACCGACATGCCCACCACCTCGCTTGACTTCACAGATCAGTATACCTAGCGTGGAACCCACGAACTTCACCGATCGGTATACCTCAGCGCGGGCGATGACAATCCCGTACCCACGATCGAAAGGAGTCCCGGAATGTCCGACACCCATCAAACCCGCCGCGTGGCGCATCCGACGCTCACCCTGTCGGCGGCCCGGACACTGGGTCTGGCCGGTGCGGGACTGTCACTGATCGCTGCTTGCTACGGACTCGCACGCTTCGCGTACGGATTGTTCCTGCCCGCCTTCCGCGACACCTTCGCGCTCGACGCCGCGCAGGCGGGGCTGATCGCCGCGGCCAGCTACGCCGCGTACTGCGTCGGTACGGTCGCCGCCTCCGTGGCCACACCCCGATTCGGCGCGCGTGCTGTGGCAGTGGCCGCGGGATCCCTGGCGACCGCGGGGACCGCCCTGATCGCGTTGTCGCCCACCAGCCTCGTCCTGACCGTGGGGGTGGCGGTCGCCGGAGCCAGCACCGGGTTGGCGTCTCCGCCGCTGGCGCACGCAATCGCGACCAGAGTCGCACCCAGTCACCGTGACCGTGTCCAGACGATCGTCAACGCCGGCACCGGCCTGGGTGTCGCAATCTCCGGTCCGATCGCGCTTCTCGCCGAAGAACATTGGCGTGCAGCATGGCTCACCTTCGCCGCTGTGTCGGCGACCGTGACGGTGTGGGTGTGGTTCCGTGTACCGGACGATGTCGAAAACCCGCCCACCGCGGCGACGCGGACCGGACACGACCGAGCCCGGCATACCGGGCTCCCTCCAGGCGCCCGCAGACTGTTCGGTGCCGCCACCATCGTCGGCGCGGCCACCGCGGCAACCTGGACCTTCGGCCAGGAACTTCTCGAGACCGTCGGCGGCCACAGCCACACGCTGGCGACGATCGCGTGGATCGCCCTGGGCGCGTGTGGTCTGCTGGGGGCGGCATCCGGCGAGCTGGTGCGACGAGCGGGCCTACGACGCGCGTGGGCGGTATCGATGCCGGCGATGTGCGGCGCCACCGCGTTGCTGGCCGCGATTCCACGACAGCCCGCAGTCGCCGTGGCGGCCTCGGCGGTCTTCGGGGCCGTCTACATCGCCCTCACCGGAATCCTGCTGATCTGGAGCACGCACGTCTATCCGGGCACGCCCGCAGTCGGCGTCGGACTCACCTTCCTGCTCATCGCCGTCGGGCAGGCCGCCGCCGCCCCGCTACTCGGGTTCGTGGCCGATCGAACGAGCCTCACCGTGTCCTTCTGGATATCCGCGGGGCTGGCGCTCGGCGCCGGCGCGTTGCTTCCGCCCGGCCGGCCCAGGACGACGGCATGAGCGACCCCGCCGTGGACCGGGCGGTGTCATCCTTCAGCCGCGAGCAGCACGTCCGTGTCGAAGCAGGTGTGGGTGCCGGTGTGGCACGCGGCGCCCTCCTGGTCGACGATGAGCAGCACGGTGTCGCCGTCGCAATCCAGGCGCACCTCGTGCACGTACTGGGTGTGGCCGGACGTCTCGCCCTTGACCCAGTACTGCTGGCGCGAGCGCGAGTAGTAGGTGCCCTTGCGGGTCTCGAGGGTGCGCGCGAGCGCCTCGTCGTCCATCCAGGCGACCATGAGGACGTCGCCGGTGGACTTCTCCTGCGCGACGGCGCTGAACAGCCCGGCCTCGTTGCGCTTGAGGCGGGCGGCGATCGACGGATCGAGGCTCATCGGACGGTGATCCCTTCTGCACGCATGGACGCCTTGACGTCCCCGATCGTCATGTCCCCGAAGTGGAAGACACTGGCCGCGAGGACGGCGTCGGCGCCGGCCTCGACGGCGGGCGCGAAATGTTCGACGGCGCCCGCGCCGCCGCTGGCGATGACCGGCACGTGCACCGCGGCGCGGACCGCGCGGATCATCTTCAGGTCGAAGCCGGCCTTGGTGCCGTCGGCGTCCATCGAGTTGAGCAGGATCTCGCCGACGCCGAGTTCGGCACCACGGATCGCCCACTCGACGGCGTCGATGCCGGTGCCGCGCTTGCCACCGTGTGTGGTTACCTCCCAGCCCGACGGCGTCGGCTCCTGCCCGTCCGGGACGGTGCGGGCGTCGACCGACAGCACGATGCACTGCGACCCGAACCGCTCCGACATCTCCCGCAACACCTCGGGGCGGGCGATCGCGGCGGTGTTGACGCTGACCTTGTCGGCGCCCGCACGCAGCAGTCGGTCGACGTCCTCGACAGTGCGCACGCCACCCCCGACGGTGAGCGGGATGAAGACCTGCTCGGCGGTGCGGGTGACGACGTCGAGCATCGTGCCCCGATCGCCGCTGGACGCGGTGACGTCGAGGAAGGTCAACTCGTCAGCGCCCTGCGCGTCGTAGGTCGCGGCGAGCTCGACGGGATCGCCCGCGTCACGCAGGTTCTCGAAGTTGACGCCCTTGACGACGCGACCCGCGTCGACGTCGAGGCACGGAATCACTCGAACAGCCAAAGTCATTGTGGTGGCCCTCCTTCAGGCCGCGTCTCCGGATCGCCCAGAGAGTGGAGAATGTCGAGCAGTTCGCCGTGGACACCGGGTGCGGCGGCCAGCACCGAGCGGGAGCCTACGTGCCAGTCGTCGCCGCGCAGGTCCGTGACGACACCACCGGCGGCCCGCACGAGTGCGACGCCGGCCGCGTTGTCCCACACGTGGTGACCGAACACCACCGCACCGCCGAGGATTCCGGCGGCAGTGTAGGCGAGGTCGGCACCCGTCGATCCGTGCATCCGGATCCGGGACGAGACGCGACTGAGCTGACCGAGCAGTTCGAAGCGGTACGCGCCCGGGATGCGGCCGCGGCTGTCGATGTTGAACGCCCCGAACCCGATCATGGCCGACGCCAACGAACTCGGTTCGAGCGGCGGCAGTGCGATGCCGTTGCGGTACACCGGGCCGCCCGCGGCGGCCGCGAACCGCTCCCCGGTCAGCGGCAGCCACGTCAGCCCCAGCACGGGGACGCCGTCACGCAGCAGCGCGAGCAGGATGCCCGCGGTGGGCAGGCCGGCCGAGTAGTTGAACGTGCCGTCGATCGGGTCGAGGATCCACACGTCGCCGCTCGCGAGTTCGGGTCCGCCGAATTCCTCGCCGTGGACCTCGATCCCGGTGCGACGTTCGAGTTCCGCCGACACCGTCTTCTCGAGTTCGAGGTCGAGCGCCGTCGCGAAGTCCTTGGGGCCCTTGCGGACCGCGCTGGGGGCGCCCAGCCCCGCGACAAACCGGTCCCGGACACCGTCGAGAACCTCACTCGCTGTCGCGAGCAGTTCGAGCGGTTTCCGGGGCAGGCTCATCGCGGTGGCCGTTGCTAGCGCGAGACCGCGGCCAGCGCCTCGGGAAGCGTGAATCGTCCGGCGTAGAGCGCCTTTCCGACGATCGAACCCTCCACCCCCTCGCCCACGAGACCGGCGATGGCCTCGAGGTCGGCGATGGTCGAGACGCCACCGGACGCGACGACCGGTGCATCGGTGGCCGCGCACACCGCGCTGAGCAGTTCGAGGTTCGGGCCCGTGAGGGTGCCGTCCTTGCTGACGTCGGTGACGACGTAGCGCGAGCAGCCGTCGCGGTTGAGGCGCTCGAGGACCTCCCACAGGTCGCCGCCGTCGGACACCCAGCCGCGGCCGCGCAGACGGTAGTCGCCGTCGATCAGCTTGACGTCGAGGCCGACGGCTATGCGCTCGCCGTGCTTGGCGATGGCGCGGGCGCACCAGTCCGGGTTCTCGACGGCGGCGGTGCCGAGGTTGACGCGCGCGCAGCCGGTCGCGAGGGCGGCCTCGAGGGACTCGTCGTCGCGGATACCACCGGACAGCTCGACCTTGACGTCGAGCTCGCCGACGACGGCGGCCAGCAGCTCACGGTTGGATCCGCGGCCGAACGCGGCGTCGAGATCGACCAGATGCACCCACTCGGCACCGTCGTTCTGCCACGCGAGGGCAGCATCGCGGGGCGCACCGTAACTGGTCTCGCTCCCCGCCTCTCCCTGAACGAGGCGAACAGCTTCACCGTTGGCGACATCTACAGCAGGCAAAAGGACCAGGCTCACTGCGCCGATCCTAGTGGGTCACCGCCCGCGACCGGGCTTCGGGTCGTCCCCCGGCTCGTCGGGGCGACGCCCCTGGTCGCCGTACGCGCGGCTGGTCATGCGTTTCGACACGAATCCCATCGCCGCGATGGCGACGACGACCCCGACGAGTGCGATCACGAGCCCGACGACCGGACCGGGTTCGACGAGCACGATGACGAGGGCAACCACCACCAGCACGGTGGCCGCCGTCCCCATCGTCGCGAGCGCCAGCCGGGCGATCGACAGATCACCCGTCCGGTCGTCGGGGTCGCGCGTCACAGGTTGCGGACCCAGTTCTCCAGCAGCTGCGCGCCGGCGTCGCCGGACTTCTCGGGATGGAACTGGGTGGCCGACAGTGCCCCGTTCTCGACGGCCGCGAGGAACCGGTCACCGTGCTCGGCCCACGTCAGCTTGGGCGGAGCGATGATGTCCGACGGCGGCAGCTCCCACTTCCGGACGCCGTACGAGTGCACGAAGTAGAAGCGGGTCTCGGCGTCCATCCCGGCGAACAGGACGCTGTCCTCGGGCGCGTCGACGGTGTTCCATCCCATGTGCGGCAGCACGTCGGCCTCGAGGCGCTCGACGGTGCCGGGCCACTCGCCGCAGCCGTCTGCCTCGACGCCGAACTCGACGCCGCGCTCGAACAGGATCTGCATGCCGACGCAGATACCGAGGACCGGGCGTCCACCCGCGAGTCGCTGGCCGATGATGCGGTCACCCCGGACCGACAGCAGACCCTCCATGCACGCCGCGAACGCGCCGACGCCGGGGACCACCAGGCCGTCGGCGGCGAGCGCCACCTTCGGGTCGGAGGTCACCTCGATCTGCGCACCGGTGCGAGCGAGGGCGCGCTGCGCCGAGTGGAGATTTCCGGAGCCGTAATCGAGGAGGGCAACCTTGCGTGCGGTCATGGGGAAACTCTATCGGTGCGCGGGACCCGTCCCGCGCACCGCCAGGGCGACCGGCGCGACCACCAGCGCCACGATGGACGACAGCGCGAACACGGCGGGATAGCCGGCCGCGCCCGCCACGACACCGAGGACCAGCGCGCCGATGCCGGTGCCGCCGTCGTACGCAATGTTCCACGCGGCGCTGGCCGCGCCCACCCGGTCTGGTCCGGCGGAAGCGAGCAGTGTCAGCAGCGCCTCGTTCTGGACGGCACCGAATCCGGCGCCGAATGCCATCGCACCCACGACGAGCGATACCTCGCCTGCGATCCCCGCCACCGACAACGCCAGCAGGCCCATGCCCGCCGCCGCGAGAACCAGCGCGGGGACCAATGTCCGGCCCGCGCCGATGCGGTCCGCAATCACGCCGGCGCCGTAGCGACCCACGAGCATCGCGCCCGCGGACGCCGACAGCGCGAACCCGGCAAGCGCGGCCCGGCTCTCGGTGGCGATCGGAAGCAGCGACGACATACCGCCGTAGGCTGCGGAGACGACGAGCATTGCCAGGCACGGGATCAGCAGCACGCTGACCGGCAGGCCCTTGCGGCCCGCCGGCATTCCCGGGTTCGGCACCGCCGGCAGGCGGGAGATCGACAGCAGCGACAGCGTCGGGATCAGCGCACCGAGCACGAACACGACCGGAGCGTGATCCGCTTTGTACAGCGAAAGCCCGAGCGGCAGAACCAGCATCTGCGCCGACGCGATCGCGACACCGTTGGCGCCTGTGACGCGTCCCAACAGATTGCGCGGAGCCAGTTCGGCCAGCAGCCCGATGCCGGCGACGGTGACCATGCCGAAACCGATACCACGGACCGCCGAGATGCCGAGCGCGGGACCGGTTGCGGTGCTCCACAGGAAAGCGAGCGACGGCGGGCCGAGCAGCACACAGCCGACCGCCAGCACCGCCCGGTAGCCGTAGCGACGCAGCAGCGCGGGCACCTTCAGCTGGGTCGCGACGGTGGTAGCCATGAAGACCGCCGTCGACGCACCCGCCGCGGCGTCGGAACCGCCGCCGTCAGCGATCGCCAACGGAACCACGGGCAGCAGCAGCGACCACCCACCGAAGGTGGTGGCGCCCATGAGCAGTGCAACCAGGATCCCGCGCGTACGCAGGAGTTCACGCATCAGATCAGCCGCAGGATTCCCGACGCCGCCGCGAGGATGGCCAGGGCCACGAGCACGCCAGAGGCCAGCTTGTTCACCTTCCACATCGCGTACGCGCCGCCGATGGCGAAGCCCGCTGCGAGGAACAGGACGTAGATGAAGACCGTATCCATGGCTCTACAGCGCACCCTTGGTCGACGGCACACCGGTGACCCGCGGATCGGGCTCGACGGCCTCGCGCAGCGCGCGGGCGACGGCCTTGAACTCGGCCTCGGTGATGTGGTGCTGGTCGCGTCCGTACAGCACCCGCACGTGCAGCGCGATCCGCGCGTTGAGCGCGATCGACTCGAACACGTGGCGGTTGATGACGGTCGAGTAGGGCACGCCCGGGTAGCCGCCGATCACGCTGTGCAGCATGTGCTCCGGCTCACCGGTGTGCACGCAGTAGGGGCGACCGGAGACGTCGACCGACGCGTGCGCGAGGGTCTCGTCCATCGGAATGAACGCGTCGCCGAAGCGGCGGATGCCGCGCTTGTCGCCGAGCGCCTGCCCGAGCGCCTGGCCGAGCACGATCGCGGTGTCCTCGACCGTGTGGTGGGCGTCGATCTCGACGTCGCCCTTCGCCTCGACCGTCAGATCGAAGCTGGCGTGCGCGCCCAGGGCGGTGAGCATGTGGTCGAAGAACGGGATCCCGGTGGATACCGACACATTGCCCGTCCCGTCGAGGTTCAGCTCGACGACGATGCTCGACTCCCTGGTGGTCCGCTCGACGCGTGCGATCCGATCGCTCATCAGGATCCCTTCGATTCCGTGGCCGCCAACTCCGTGGAGGCAAGTTTCCTGCTGACGCGCAGCAGTTCGTCGTTCTCGGCAGCCAGTCCGATCGTGGCCCGCAGGTGCCCGGCGATGCCGACGTCGCGGATCAGCACACCCTCGTCGAGGTAGTGCTGCCACGTGCGGGCGGCGTCCTCGAAGAGCCCGAACAGGATGAAGTTGGCGTCACTGGGGACAACCTTGTAACCCATCTCGGTCAGCTCGGCGCTCACGCGATCACGCTCGGACGCCAACTCCGCGACGCTGCCGAGGGTCTCGTCGGCGTGGCGCAGCGCGGCCCGCGCCGCGGCCTGCGTGACGACCGACAGGTGATAGGGCAAGCGCACCAACAGCATTGCGTCGATGAACGCCGGCGCCGCGACCAGGTAGCCGAGGCGGCCACCGGCGAACGCGAACGCCTTGCTCATCGTGCGACTCACCACCAGCTTGGTGGGGAACTCGTCGATCAGGCTCACGGCGCTCGGCACCGACGAGAACTCGGCGTACGCCTCGTCCACGATCACGATGCCCGGCGCGGCCGCGAGGATCTGCTTCAAGTCTGCGAGCCCGATGCTGTGCCCGGTCGGGTTGTTGGGGCTGGTGACGAAGACGACGTCGGGACGGCGCTCCTCGATGACGCGCACCGCGGTCGCGGTGTCGAGCGAGAAGTCGTCGTGGCGCGGCGCCGCGATCCACTCGGTCTGGGTGCCGGCGACGAGCAGCGGGTGCATCGAGTACGACGGCACGAAGCCGATCGCGCTGCGGCCGGGTCCACCGAACGCCTGCAGCAACTGCTGCAGCACCTCGTTGGAGCCGTTGGCCGCCCACACGTTGGACACGTCGAGCGCGACACCGGTCTGCCGCGTCATGTACTCGGCCAGGTCGGTGCGCAACGCGACCGCGTCCCGGTCCGGGTAACGGTGCAGGTCCGCAGCCGCCGCACGCACCGCCTCGGCGACGTCGTCGACGAGCGCCTTCGACGGCGGGTGCGGGTTCTCGTTGGTGTTGAGCTGCACCGGCACCGTCAACTGCGGTGCGCCGTACGGGGACTGGCCGCGCAGGCTCTCCCGGATGGGCAGGTCGTCGATGCCGACAGCCGATCCGGGGATGGATCCGGCGCTCACTTCAGTGCCTCGACGGCGGTGCCGTCCGTCAAACGCTCGAACCGCAGCCGCACGGCCTCGCCGTGGGCCGGGAGGTCCTCGGCGTTGGCCAGCGTGATGACGTGTCCGGCAACGTCCTTCAGTGCCGCTTCCGAGTAGTCGACGACGTGGATGCCGCGCAGGAACGTCTGGACGCTCAGACCCGACGAGTGCCGCGCGCAGCCCGCGGTGGGCAGCACGTGGTTGGAGCCGGCGCAGTAGTCGCCGAGGCTGACCGGCGCCCACGGGCCGACGAAGATGGCTCCCGCGGAGCGCACCTGCGCGGCCACCGCGGAGGCGTCCTCGGTCTGGATCTCGAGGTGCTCGGCGGCGTAGGCGTTCACGACCTTCAGCCCGGCTGCGATGTCGTCCACCAGCACCGTCCCGGACTGGCTGCCGCGCAGCGCAGTCTCGACGCGCTCGCGGTGCTTGGTGATCTCGAGTTGCGCGGCGAGTGCTTCGTCCACGGCGTCGGCGAGTTCGGTGGACGTGGTCACCAGGACGCTCGCGGCCATGACGTCGTGCTCGGCCTGGCTGATCATGTCGGCGGCCACGTGTACCGGGTCCGCAGTGTGGTCGGCCAGGATCGCGATCTCCGTCGGGCCGGCCTCGGCGTCGATGCCGACCAGTCCGCGGCACAGCCGCTTGGCGGCGGTGACGAAGATGTTGCCGGGACCGGTGATGAGGTCGACTGGAGCCAGTTCAGCCTCGTCGGTGTCGGTGCCGCCGTAGGTGAGCAGCGCGACGGCCTGGGCGCCGCCGACAGCCCACACCTCGTCGACGCCGAGCATCGCGGCCGCGGCGAGGATCGTCGGGTGCGGCAGGCCACCGAACGCGGCCTGCGGCGGCGACGCCACGACGAGCGACTCGACGCCCGCGGCCTGCGCCGGGACGACGTTCATCACGACCGACGACGGGTAGACGGCATTGCCGCCGGGCACGTACAGGCCGACGCGCTCGACCGGCACCCAGCGCTCGGTGACGGTGCCACCGGGGACCACCTCGGTGACGGTGTCGGTGCGGCGCTGATCGGCGTGTACCTTGCGGGTCCGCTCGATCGCGACCTCGAGGGCGGCGCGGACGTCGGCGTCGAGTTCGGCGAGCGCACGATCCAGCTCGGCCTGCGGGACGCGGACCGTCGCGGGGCGGACGCCGTCGAACTTCTCGCCGTACTCGAGGGCGGCCTCGGCGCCTCGGTCACGGATGTCCTCGACGACGGGGCGGACCTGATGCAGCACCGCGTCCACGTCCACTCCGCCACGGGGCAGCGCGCCCCGGAGCTCAGCGGTGGACGGGGTACGACCGCGAAGGTCGGTACGGGCGAGCATGAGAGGTCCTCTCTGGAGAACGGGGGTTTACAACGATTATCCGCGATGGGTGCAAGTTACTTACGTTCCGGCCCCGCACGCGCGTCGAGCGGGACCCGAGGCGCGGCGAGCGGTGCCCCTGAACTGCGTTTTATCCGAAAGACACCCCACTGGACACGTGTCCACCCTAGAGTCCGGACCTGCGAGAGCCAGTCGTCCCAGCAGCACCCCGGAACAGCATGGCAAGGGAGCCGTCGTGATCCAGGATTCGAGTTCCACCACTGCACGTGTGTCGCGGCGCATGTTCCTCGGCAGTGCTGCCGCCGCAACGATCGTGACCACGGCGGGTGCGACCGCCGCGGCGCCCGCGCCGGCCCACGCACAGCCCCAGCAGGTCACCGAGCAACGCCGCCGCGCCGTCGTGATCGGCAGCGGCTTCGGCGGCGCGATCGCGGCGATGCATCTCGGCCGCGCCGGCGTGGACACCCTCGTCCTCGAGCGCGGCATCCGCTGGCCGACGGGCCCCAACGCCGAGACGTTCCCCCGGATGCTCTCCCCCGACCAGCGCTCCGCGTGGCTGCAACCGCACCCCGTCATGACGGGCGCTCCGCCGGCCGTCTTTCCACCGTTCACGGGCCTGATGGAGCGCATCCCCGGCAACGGCATGGACATCCTCTGCGGCGCCGGCGTCGGCGGCGGCTCGCTGGTCTATCACGGCATGACCATGCAGCCGAACGGCGAGAACTTCGCGAAGTCCGTCTCGTCGCGCATCGACTACGAACGCATGGAGTCGGAGTACTACCCGCGGGTCGCGCGGATGCTGCGGATAGCGACGATTCCCGACGACCTGTTGAACAGCCCCCAGTACAACTCGTCGCGGCGGTTCGTGGAGATGGCCGACGCGCAGGGACTGCACACGTTCCGGGTGCCGATGCCCATCGACTGGGAGTTCGCGCGCCGTGAACTGCGCGGCGAGATGCGGCCGTCGTACACCAACGGCGACGTGATCTACGGCGTCAACAACGGCGGCAAGTTCTCCGTGGACGTCACCTACCTCGCGGAGGCCGAGGCGACCGGCAAGGTGGAGGTGGCGCCGCTGCATCGCGTGGGCGACATCCAACGCGGCGCCGACGGCACCTGGATCGTCCACTGCGACCGGATCGGCCGGGACGGCACCGTACTCGAACGCAAACGCATCGTCTCCGACGCGCTGTTCCTCGGCGCCGGCTCCCCCGGCACCACCCGCCTGCTGGTCAAGGCGAAGGCCAAGAACCTGATCCCCGATCTGCCGGACGGCGTCGGCACCGGGTGGGGCAACAACGGCGACCGCATCTTCATGGTCACCCGCGTCACCGACAGCCCCGGCGCCTGGCAGGGCGGACCGGCGTGCGTCGGCGTCAAGGACTGGGACAACCCGGCCGGCGCGCTGACGATCGTCCTCGGGCCGGTGCCGTTCCCGCTGGACCTGCACACGACGTCGGTGATCGGGTACGGCGTGGTGCAGGGACTCGGCGTGTGGAACTACGACGCCGCCCGCGACGATGCGGTGCTCACCTGGAACCAGGCCTACGACCGCGGTCTCACCGACGCGATCCGCGCCCGGATCGAACAGATCGTGGGCGCCGGGTTCGGGGTGTCGGCGATCGACGTGAATGCCTTCGACACCAACACCTTCCATCCCCTCGGCGGCGCACCGTTCGAGACCGTCTGCGACGACGCCGGACGCGTACACGGACAGCGCGGCCTCTACGTCCTCGACGGCGCACGCATCCCGGGCTCCACCGGCGCGTGCAATCCGTCGATGACGATCGCGGCACTGGCCGAATACAGCATGGATACCGTCGTCGCGCACGACGTCGGCTCGGTCTTCTGAAGGAGCAACCGTGAAAACCGCTCTCGGCGCCGCGATCGTGGCGCTCACCGCAACCCTGCTCGCCGCGCCCGCCGCACAGGCCGCGCCGCTCGGCGACGACTTCCTGTGGGGCGTGGCCACGTCCGGCTTCCAGTCCGAGGGGGCGTCGCCGGACAGCAACTGGGCGCGGTACTCGGCGTCCGGACAGACCCACGACGAGATCGGCGACGCGGTCGACTTCCGGCACCGCTACGCCGAGGACATCGACAACGCGGCGGCGCTCGGCGTGGACGTGTTCCGCTTCGGCATCGAGTGGGCGCGGGTGCAACCGAGCCCCGGCACCTGGGACGAGGCCGAGTTCGCCTACTACGACGACGTCGTACAGCGGATCCGCAGCCACGGCATGACCCCGATGATCACGCTCGATCACTGGGTGTATCCCGGCTGGGTCGCCGACCGCGGCGGCTGGGCCGACCCGCGGACCGTCGACGACTGGCTCGCCAACGCCGACAAGGTCGTCGAGCGCTACAAGGACGCCGGGGCCATCTGGATCACGTTCAACGAGCCGACGACGTACGCGCAGCGCGAACTGACCTTCGGCGGGATCTCGCTGCTCGACGTCCACAAGATGTTCGACGGTATGACCCGCGCGCACCGCACGATCTACGACCGCATCCACCAGCTCGACCCCACCGCCCGCGTCGGCAGCAACCTGGCGTTCATCCCGGCCGTCTTCGGGATGCTCGACACCCTGTTCGTCGACCGGGTGACCGACAAGCTCGACTTCCTCGGCATCGACTACTACTACGGCGTCTCGTTGGACAACGTCTCCGCGATCGCGGCCGCCACCGACCGCTTCTACGACGTCGTCCCGCAGCCGGACGGGATCTACCACGCCCTCATGGCGTACCACCGCAAGCTGCCGGGCATGCCGCTCTACGTCGTGGAGAACGGCATGCCGACCGACAACGGGCAGGCCCGCGCGGACGGGTACACCCGGTCGGACCACCTGCGCGATCACATCTACTGGATCGAACGCGCCCGCGAGGACGGCGCCGACGTCATCGGCTACAACTACTGGTCGATCACTGACAACTACGAATGGGGTTCGTACCGGCCGCGGTTCGGCCTGTACACGGTCGACGCCCTCACCGACCCGACACTCACCCGGCGCCCCACCGACGCCGTCGCGACGTATCGGGACCTCGTCGCGGTCGGCGGTGTGCCCGCGGACTACCGGCCGGTGAAGCCTGCGGCATTCTGCTCACTGGTCGACCCCCCGCGTAGCTGCCTCGGCTCCGGATCCGGCGGTTCCTGACCTACCCGCCGCCTCCACGCGCCCGGGCCGGGAGTAGATTTCTGGCCCGTGTCGTGGCAGATCTGGTTGGCGTTCTTCGGCGCCAGCTGGGTGATCAGTCTGTCACCGGGAGCCGGCGCGATCGCGTCGATGTCGACCGGCCTGCAGCACGGCTTCCTCCGCGGATACTGGAACATCCTCGGCCTGCAGCTGGCGTTGCTGCTGCAGATCGCGATCGTCGCGGCCGGCGTCGGCGCGCTGCTGGCGGGATCGACGACGGCGTTCCTGATCGTCAAGTGGTTCGGTGTCGCCTACCTCGCCTATCTCGGTGTGCGCCAGTGGCGTTCGGCACCCACACCGGTCGACGCCGAGTCCGGCACGGGCCGCTCGACCGCGGCCGGGCTCGTGCTGCGGGCGTTCCTCGTCAACTCCAGCAACCCGAAGGCGATCGTCTTCATGCTCGCGGTGCTGCCGCAGTTCCTCGCCCCGCTGCCCCGCTGCTGCCGCAGTACGCACTCATGGCGGCGACGATGGTCGCGGTCGACACCGTCGTCATGACCGGATACACGGGCCTGGCCTCACGCGTGCTGCGCCTGTCGCGCTCACCCCGGCAGATGCAGCTGACGAGCCGCGTCTTCGCGGCACTGTTCTTCACGGCCGCCGCTGCACTCGCGGCCGCCGTGTGATGCCGTTTCCACTCGGCAACACAGGCGCGAGGAACACCGTGAACGCGTAGGTCACCGCGGCGAACGCCGCGGACACGCCCAGGAAGTACCTGCCGTCGGATTGGTCCGCGGCAGCTCCTGCCGACACGATGATCCACGCGAAGCACCCCGCGGTCAGCAGGAACACCACCGCGGACGAACACACGGCGAATCTATGGCGCCAAGACATGGACGATCGCGGCGGCCACACCTCAGCCGAGCGGACCGCCAGGTGCCCGCCCATCACCGACGCCAGGCCGACGACGACGCCGGCGAATGCCCCCAGCACCAGCGCAGGCCACGTCTGAACTCCGAAACCGGAAGGCGCGCTCTCGCTCACGCCCACGACAGCGCCGACGCCGGACGCGATCCATACCTGCCGCGATACCCACCCCATACCCACAGCAAACCACGACCCCGCCGACGAGTCGTCAGAGGAGCCCGCGCTGTATCGCCGCCTCCACTGCCTCGGCGCGACTGCTCACCTCGAGTTTCCGGTAGACGTTGCGGGTATGGGTGCGAACGGTGTTGAGCGACACGTGCAGATCTCGGGCGATCTCACGAAGCTGCCTTCCAGTCGCCAACTCGCCCAGCATCACCTTCTCGGTCCGCGTCAGACGCGGGTTCCGTCCGGCATTTGCATCGACCAGCTTCGTCCTGATGTGCACCACGAACTCGTGGCTGTGTTCTCCCCCCGGCGGTAGCAGCGTCAGCATCTCGGCCGTATCGGCGGCGTAGTCCAGAAACGGACTCACGATCCGATTCGGTTCGGCCACTTCCAGCGCACGCGCGAGTGACACGACCGCGTCGGCGGACCGGCGCTGGCGGTTCGCCACGACAGCGTCGAGCAGCCACGCGCGGACGCCGAGGGCCGGACCGAGCTGCGAGCCCGGCACAGCACCGAGCAACTCACGGGCAGCAGCGGTGTTGCCCACGGCAACCTCCACCATCGCCCGGGCCACCACCACGTTGAACCTCTCCCCGAAGGTCGAAGCCGCCCTCTCGATCAGCTCTGCGGCCGCGGTCATCCGTCCGGCGTCGAGGAGGACCGCCATCACGAGCGGGACGAAATTGTCGCTGAATCCCGGCTGCGGGGCCCGATCCAACAATCCGAGCATTGCGCGCCCGACGACATCCGCGTCGGCGGGGGTGGGGCGAGGGTTGCGCCGAGCCTGCACGAGCGCGAAGGCGACCTCGCCGTGTCCGCCGGAGGCGGGTGCCGTCGTCCCGTCCGGCCTGGCGTGCTGATGCGATTCGAGCGCCGACGCGAGGGCCAAAGCGTGAACGGGGCTGTCGTCGGGCAACGATTCGGCGCGGAGATATGCATCCATGCACACCGCTGCAGCGCACTGGAAGGCGTCGATGCGATCAGTGAGCCCTCGTGCGACCGCGTACTCCAGTGCATGCGCCGCGCGCACCGCCATTGTTCCGAGGTCACCCTTCACACTGGAGAGCACCGAAAGCCTCGCAAGACTACGCAACACCAGACGCGGGTGCGCCCCCACGTCGGCCAGTGTCAGCGCCTGCCGGAGCAACCCCTCGCTCCACGCCAGGTCCCCGAGCAACATCCGCGCAGCCGAATGCTGCAGTGCTACATAGCAATCCAGATCGACACTGCCTGTCCCGGCGCACTCCTCGAACGCGCGCAGCGCACCTTCCGGTACTGCCGAACCGCCGATCACTGCGATCTCGACCGCCAGCGCTGCCGCGAACGCACGGGCGGCGACGGCGAATCGATCAGCGGACGGCCTCGAATCGGCGACGACCAGGTGCGCGTGGGCGGCATCAGGGTAGTTCCGTTCGAGCGCGGCCAGAGCCCGCAGGTACCGCACGCCCGGCAGGTCGCCGTACCGGGTTCCGATCAGATCCCAGACGGCCTCTGCGTGGCCGTCGAAGACCGCTGTGAGGCCGTGGCGGAGAACGAACTCCTCCAGCGCGTGTTCGTCACCTGCCGCGACGAGGTGCTCTAGCGCGATGATGGGTTCGCGCGCGTCCAGGAACCAGCGCGCCGCGATCCGGTGCAACCGGGTCACCCGCTCGGGATCGCGATTCCGGACAGCGGCGCGTGCATGGGCGCGGACGAGCGGATGCCATCCGTAGCGGACGCCGGTGGTGTCCGCGGAGCACCTGAGAACCGGCACGCCGAACCGCTCCCGGTCCGATACGGCGCGGTCCACGCTCGCCTCGTCGAGCTGTTCCGCGAGGTCGGCGTCGAAGAACTCGACGATGCTCGTCGCCTCGATGAACCGCACCAGGTACGCGGGCAGCGCACCGAGCGTCTCTTCGACGACGTACTCCGAGATCTGCTGCGGATAGCGGAGGAGATCCGCGACGGCCCCGCTCCGATCGGCGTACGTTCCGAGTCGCATCGCCGCGAGTCGCACCGGTGCCGCCCACCCGCGCGTCAGCTCGAGAAGCCCGTCGAGGTCGGACTCGTCGAGCGAGGGTCCGTGTTCCTCGACGATCGCGGCGACCGCAACCCTGTCGAGCGCGAGTTCCTCCCAGCCGATCCACGTGAGCGTGCCTTCGAGCGCATAGCGGGCAAACGGCAGGTCGGGCGTCCTGCGGCAGGCCACGATGACCGTCGACTGCACCGGCGCGGACTCCACGACAGCCGCCAGCACGCCGAGCGCGGCATCGTCACGGATCTCGTGGGCGTCGTCGAGGACCAGGACGACCGGGCCCCCGCCGGCGCCCAACCGTTCCCACAGACCGGCGAGCCTGCGCCGCAACGCTTCCGCATCGTTGTCGGCGGATCCGAGTGTCACCCAGGCGATCTCGAGATCCCGATCTGTCCGATCGATCCAATCGGCAAGCAGCACCGTCTTGCCCGTGCCCGCCGCCGCGCTGATCAAGACCTTGCCGGGCACCTCGCGCGCCACCACCGCATCGAGCACCGAGTGGACGTCCTCGCGCGGTTGAACCGTCACGGACAGCCGTGGCGGGGGCATGCCTACATAGCCGAGACGATCGTCAGCGGACGGGCCGCCGCCGGACACGCCCTCTCGCGAACTTTGCTGTGCCACACGACTCCTCCGCCGACCCCTGCATGGACTCCCCGACGTACTGAGTCTTATCAGACATTTCGCCCAGCTAAGGATGGTTCAAGATCAACTGTGAGCGAGGCCGCACTCGCGCCTCCAACTCCAGGTGCCTGACCGAATTCAGTGCACGAACAGGGCGCGGGTCATGTCCGCGACGTCGTCCAGCCAGTCGGTCCGCTGCTCCCGCGTCGCATCGGTCACGGGCCTGAAGACCTGGCGCACGAAGGACGGGCCACCGAGATACGGCGCCAGGCACCGGCCCCAGATCGCCTCGAGAGGATCACCGAACACCGACTGCTCGCGTTCGGCAGTGGTGTCCGAGGTGTTGACCACGAGCATCCGTTCGATCGCGAGGAGACTCTCGGGTTCACCGGTCGCGTCGGGAAGCCGGTACGCCACGCCGGGCACTACCACGCGGTCCATCCATCCGGACAGGATGGCCGGCGGCTTCCCCCACCAATTGGGATGGACGACGACGAGACCCCGAGCGTCCCGCAGTTCGGTGCGGTGCCGTCCGACGACGGAATCGGATTCACGGGCCAGGTAGGACTCGACCGACTCCCCCGTCGTGTAAGCCTCCTCGGCCGAGACGATCGGATCGAAGGCCTCTGCGTACAGGTCGTGGAAGCGCACGTCGTGGCCGGATCCGGTCAGCACCGACCGGATCCGGTCCGCGATCGCGTGGCAGTAGCTGTCCGGGCGGGGGTGCGCCAGCAGCAGCATCACGTGCGACACGGCGCGCTACATGTCCAGCCCGAGATCCAGCACGGTGACCGAGTGCGTCAGCGCGCCGACCGCGAGGTAGTCGACACCCGTCGCGGCGTAGTCCGCGGCGACGTCGAGAGTGAGACCACCCGACGACTCGAGCTTGGTCGTGGGCGAGACGGTGTCCCGCCGCTGCACGGCGATCTGTGTCTGCCACAGCGGAAAGTTGTCCAGCAGAACGAGTTCGACACCCTCCGCGAGCACCTCGTCGAGCTGGGTGAGGTTGTCGACCTCCACCTCGCACTCGATGTCCGGGTCGACGGCACGCACCGCACGCAGCGCCGCCACGACCGAGCCCGCCGCGGCGACGTGATTGTCCTTGATGAGCGCGGCGTCGCCGAGACCCATCCGGTGGTTCACACCGCCGCCGACCCGCACCGCGTACTTCTGCAGTCCACGCATGCCGGGCAGGGTCTTGCGACTGTCCCGGATCTTGCAGTTCGTGCCGGCCACCGCGTCCGCCCACGCCGACGTCGCGGTCGCGATGCCGGACAGGTGGCACATAAGGTTGAGCATCGTGCGCTCGGCGGTCAGGAGTCCGCGGGTGGGCGCGCTGACCGTGAGCACCGAGTCACCGGGCTGTACCCGGGTGCCGTCGGCGACGCGACCCAGCACCTCGTAGTTGCCGGCACCGATCACCTCGTCGAGCACGGTCAGACCCACGTCGATGCCCGCGACGGTGCCGACCGACCGGGTCACGACGGCTGCCTTCGCGACGGCCCCCTCGGGCACCGTCGCGACCGACGTGATGTCGGGACCGTAGCGCAGGTCCTCGTCGAGCGCGGTGCGCACCAGCGCGAGCGTCTCCTGCGGATCGAGTCGGTCCAGCGTGCTCATCGTGCTCCTGTCGATTCCAGTTCGGGTACTTCGAGTTCACCGTCGCGGCCGATCCGCACCTCGATGCTGCGGCGGAACGCGTCGGACGTGTCCGGGTAGTCGGTGCGAGTGTGGCAGCCGCGGCTCTCACGACGCGCGACGGCCGCCATCACGAGCGCGGACGCGGCGATCGTGAGCGAGGTGTCCTCGAGGGCAGCCCCGCTGCCCGCGACGGCGACACCGCTGCGACCCAGATCTGTTGCCGCGGCAGACAGTCCGTCGCCGTCTCGGACAACGGAGGCATGTGCCGTCATGAGCGCCTGCACCGTCTCGCGCGGCGCCCGCCGCCGGAACGGCAGCAGCAGGTCGTCGGCCTCGACGTTCAGGTGGGCGCGCTCGGTGGCCGCCCGGCCGACCCGCTCCCCCACCACGAGCCCCTCGAGGAGACTGTTCGACGCCAGCCGGTTGGCGCCGTGCAGCCCGGTGCGGGCCACCTCACCGGCCGCGAACAGTCCCGGAACCTCGGTTCGCCCGTGCACGTCGGTGACGACGCCGCCGCACGAATAGTGCGCCGCGGGCGCCACCGGGATCAGCTGTTCGGACGGATCGATGCCCGCCGCGAGGCACGACGCGGTGACCGTCGGGAACCGCGTCGCGAACCCCGCCAGGTGCCGGGCATCGAGATAGACGTGATCGGCACCGCTGTCACGCAGACGCTGCGCGATCGCGCGGGAGACGACGTCACGCGGCGCGAGGTCGCCCTGCGCGTGCACACCGTCGGTGACCGACCGGCCCTCCGCATCGACGAGCCGGGCGCCCTCACCGCGCACGGCCTCACTGATGAGGGGACGTCGCCCCACCCCGCCCGGCGCGTACAGCACGGTGGGATGGAACTGGACGAATTCGAGATCGGCCACCGCGGCGCCTGCCTCGAGCGCCAGCGCGATGCCGTCACCGGTGGCGCCGGGCGGGTTGGTGCTGCACGAATACAGCTGCCCCAGCCCGCCGGTCGCGAGCACCACGGACGGCGTGTGGATCACACCGAGCCCCTTGTCCGACAACACGATCAGGCCGGTCACGCCGTCCGGGCCGGTCGTGACCCGCGCGGCCGCCGCACCGAACAGCACCGGCATCCCGGCCGCGTTCAGCGCCCGTTGCACCTCGGCCCCGGTGGCGTCGCCGCCCGCGTGGACGATGCGGCGCGTGCTGTGCCCGCCCTCCCGGGTACGCGCGACGTTGCCGTCCGCGCCGACGTCGAACACGGCGCCCAGCGCGGTCAGCGCGGTGAACGCCTCCCGGCCGGCGGACACGATGGACCGCACCGCCGCCTCGTCGCACAACCCGACGCCCGCGACACACGTGTCGCCGGTATGCGAGTCGACCGAATCGGTCCGCGGATCGCCCACCACCGCGATGCCGCCCTGCGCGTACTGGGTTGCGGTGTCGGTGGGGCCACCCTTGCTCACCACGAGCACCTGCAGACCGTGTTGCGCGGCCACCCGCGCGGCCGTCAGCCCCGCGACACCGCCCCCGACGACCACGACGTCGGCGCGTGCCTCCCACACGACGCCGTCACCCCCGGGACCGGCGACCATTACTCCCCGCCGCCGGGGTTTCCGATCTCGATCATGCGCTGCACGGACTTTCGTGCGCGCTCGGCGACGTCGGGGGCGACGTGGACCTCGTCCTTGCCCTCGACCAGGCAGCGCAGCAGCGCGGCCGGGGTGATCATCTTCATGTACGGGCAGGACGCGCGGTCGTTGACGGCCTGGAAGTCGACGCCCGGCGCGGCCTTGCGCAGCTGGTGCAGCATGCCGACCTCGGTGGCGACGAGAACCTGCTTGGCACCGGTCTCGCGGGCCGCATCGAGCATGCCGCCGGTCGAGAGGATCTTGACCTTGTCCTCGGGCACGAAGCCCTCGCCCGCGAGGTACAGCGCCGAAGTGGCGCAGCCGCACTCGGGGTGCACGAACAACTCGGCGTCCGGGTGGCTCTTGGACTTCGCGGTGAGCTCGTCACCGTTGATGCCCGCGTGCACGTGGCACTCGCCCGCCCAGATGTGCATGTTCTCGCGGCCGGTCACACGCTTGACGTGCGCGCCGAGGAACTGGTCCGGCAGGAACAGCACCTCGCGGTCGGGATCGATCGACGCGACGACGTCGACCGCGTTGGACGACGTGCAGCAGATGTCGGTCAGGCCCTTCACCTCGGCGGTGGTGTTGACGTACGACACCACCAGAGCGTCGGGGTGCTCGGCCTTCCACTCGCGCAACTGGTCGGCGGTGATCGAGTCGGCGAGCGAGCAGCCCGCGCGCTCGTCCGGGATCAGCACGGTCTTCTCGGGGCTGAGGATCTTGGCGGTCTCGGCCATGAAGTGGACACCGCAGAACACGATCGTGCCCTCTTCGGCCTCGGCCGCGATACGAGACAGCGCCAGCGAGTCACCGACATGGTCGGCGACGTCCTGGATCTCGGGCAGCTGGTAGTTGTGCGCCAGGATCGTGGCGTTGCGCTCCTTGGCCAGGCGGCGCACCTCTGCCGCCCACTCGGGGCCACCCTCGATGCCGGTGTACCCACCGGGACCGTCCACGATCTGTCCTGCACCCGCCCACAACATCGAGGTCATGGCCACTCCTTCTTCCGAAGCCTCTTCGACGGCTCCGTCACTACAACCCGGGCGGGCTGGCCCGAATTTCCGAAATCGAGGTTTTCGACTTAGGATCGAAAACATGCCACATGGTAGCACCGTCCACGAAGTGCTCACCGCGGTGTTCCAGGCTCGGCCGGCAACTCGAACCATCACCGCTGGTGACGGCCATCACGGCCCCAACGGGTGCCGCGGCGACGAACTGATGGTGCTGTTGTGGCAGCGCGCACTCGACCCGCAGAAGGGCACGTGGTCCCTGCCCGGCGGAACCCTCCGCGACGACGAGGACCTCAAGACGTCCGCTCGGCGGCAGCTGGCCGAGAAGGTCGACGTCCGCGAGGTGGCACACCTCGAACAGCTGTCGGTGTTCAGCGATCCACACCGGGTGCCCGGCGACCGCCGGATCGCGTCGACCTACCTGGGCCTGGTCCCCCTCCCCGCCGATCCACAGCTGCCGCCCGACACCGCCTGGCACCCGGTCTCGGCGCTGCCATCGATGTCGTTCGATCACGGCACCGTCGTCGAACACGCACGCACGCGCCTGGCAGCCAAGCTCTCGTACACCAACATCGCATTCGCGCTCGCGCCCGACGAGTTCACGATGTCGACGCTGCGCGAAATCTATTGTGCCGCTCTGGGATACCAGGTCGACACCACCAACCTGCAGCGGGTGTTGACCCGGCGTGGCGTCATCACCGCCACCGGCAACACGGCCCGATCGGGACGCACCGGTGGAAGGCCGGCCGCGCTGTACCGGTTCACCGACTCGCGACTGCGGGTCACCGACGAGTTCGCGGCATTGCGCCCGCCGGTCTGAGTTCGTTTCCCCAACGATTGTCGGCACGTCCGACTACACTCGAATGCATGTTCGAAACGGGGGTCGCGAATGCAGACGCAGACGAATCTGCGGCGCTCTCCGCCCGGCATGCCCGGATCGCGCGGGAACAGTTCCTCGAGATCGAGTCAGTGGCCGATCTGTTCGTGGCCCGGTGCGAAGAGGACGCGCGTGCGGGCCGGAACGAGGCCCGTCACGGCGAGTTCGCGCATGTGGAAGTGGCCGGAATCCTCGGGCTGACGGAGTCGGCGGCGCAGCGCATGATCGGGCTCGGCTGCGATCTGCGGTGGCGCTTGCACCGGGTACGCGACGCCTTCGCGTCCGGCCGGATCGATCTCGCGAAAGCGCATGCCCTGGCCGAGGCGCTCGCGAACGTGTCCGACGCGATGCTCGCGGAGATCGAGCAACGGCTTCTCGACGGTGCGGACCGGGCGAGCACCACCCGACTCAAGGAGCGCGCCCGGCGACTGATCGCCCGCCTGGATCCGGAGGGTACTCACGAACGCCGCCGCCGAGCGGCCGCGGATCGCGACGTGCGCGTCATCGCCCGTGACGATGCGATGGCCGAGGTTGACGGTCTGCTGCCCGCCGCGGGCGGCCGGATCCTGGCCGGTCGGCTCCGTGCGATGTGTTTCGACGTGTGCGCGCACGATCCGCGCACCGATGCGCAGCGCCGGGCCGACGCACTGGTCGCGCTCGCATCCGGGTACGCGCATCTGGACTGCAGTTGCGGGCGTGAGGACTGCACCGCCCGCACAAATCTTCCCGGGCACGAGGATCGTCCCGCTCGTTCGGGAGTATCGGTTCAAATTCTGGTCGGCGTCGACGCATCGACACTCCTCGGTCTCGACGATGCCCCCGGCTACCTGTTCGGCCACGGCCCCATCGACGCCGAGCTGGCTCGGGACCTCGCCGCGGACGGCACGTGGAAGCGAGTGCTCACCCTCACCGATCGGGATCGGGTTCGACTTGCCTCCGCGACAGCATGTTCGACAGGCCCGGTGGTCGGTGTCGGATCCTCTCTGGAGGCACCACGACATAACCCCGCCGATGTCACGGCGCGCGTCCGCAAACACATCTATCGACCCGGCAGTCAGCTCGCGGAGACGGTGCGGATCCGGGATGGCGGCTGCCGTTTCCCGAACTGCACCGTCCCCGCCAGTGCGTGCGACCTCGACCACACGGTCGCGTTCGATCGCGACGATCCCGCGCGCGGCGGACCCACGACTGAAGCGAACCTCGCGTGTCTGTGTCGCAAACATCATCGACTAAAGACACTCAGCTACTGGACCGTCCGGCAGATCGGCGGCGGAAGGCTGGAGTGGTCGGACCCGTCGGGTCGGACCACTGTCACCGAACCTCACGGACCGTTCGCGGATGCGGGCCTGGGCAACCTCCATGCGGGCATCGCCGACGACGTCCTGGATCGGGTCACCGACAGCGCCACCCTGGCCGCGTTGAACTACTCACGCGCCGAACTCGATCTCGACTTTCTCCTCGACGTCCACATACCGCCGCGGCAACGCCGACGACGTGGTCACACGCCACGACACGGCAATTCGAGGAAGAGGATCGACCCTGGAACATCGCCGTCGGTCACAGTTGATGATTCGCCACCTTTCTGATCGGAATCACCTCGACGACAGACTGTTTCGAACGACGAGCGCGGTCAGCCGCCTCCGGTCGACGCCCCCGGTGGCGAGTTCGAGCGAACCGGTCGCTGCGAGCACAGCGATACCGTGGACGCCAACCCACAACGCCGCTGCACGCGCCTCGGATTCACCCCCGCCCGCCGCATGCTCGACCATGTCGACGAGCCACCCGAACAGCGGTTGCGACACGGTCCGCAATTCGGCGCCGGACCCTTCGAGCAGATCGTGCCGGAACACGAGCGTGAACATCGCCGGCCTAGACACAGCGAACTCGACGTAAGCCTCCGCCACGCGCACCAGATCGCCACCTGACCGCTCAGCCGCCGACGCCAATGCTGCCGCGAGATCCGCCAACCCGACCTCCGCAATCGCGGCGAGCAGGCTCCGACGTGTGGGGAACCAACGCCGCGGCGCTCCGTGCGAGACACCGGCACGACGGGCGATCGCACGCAGCCCCACGTCGGCGTCGCCGGTTTCCTCGAGTAGCTCGACTCCAGCCCTGACAAGGGCCTCTCGCGTTCCATCGACCGTCACGTAGACAGTGTCTCCTATTTCGATGTAGACAGTGTCTATGCACACTTTCCGACGATGCGCGTACCTGGCGTGCCGCTACCTGCTGATCGGGCCCGCACTGTTCATCCTCGGACGCCCGAAGATCTCCGGTCGCGAGCATGTTCCTCGTAGGGGCCCTGTCATCCTCGCGGCGAATCATCTGGCGGTCCTCGACTCGTTCTATCTGACGCTGGCCGCCCGTCGACCGACCTCGTTCCTCGCGAAGAGCGAGTACTTCGACCGCACCGGCGTCGTCGGAGTCCTTCAGCGCTGGTTCTTCTCGGCGTTGGGCCAGATACCCGTCGACCGCAGCGGCGGGACCGCAGCGGCGCCGGCTATCGGCGCCGCCACCCGGATCATCGAGGGAGGCGGCGCCTGGGGAATCCACCCGGAGGGGACCCGCTCCCCCGACGGCCGCCTCTACCGTGGCCGCACCGGCGCGGTTCGCGTCGCACTGGAGACGGGCGCGCCACTACTCCCGGTTGCGATCACCGGAACCACCGCCGAAGGCGCCGCGCCCTGGTGGCGCCGCCGCGTCACCGTGCAGATCCTTCCGCCGCTCGACCTGGCCCCGTTCCGGACCGCGGGGCCCGAGGGTATGCGAGCCGCGACGGACGCGCTGATGCGCACGATCGCCAGTCGCACGGGCCAGGAGACCGTGGACGCCTACGCGAAATCGTGGACACCCCAGTCGGGTCGGGATCTGCGCGGTCAATGCGCGTGAACTACTGACTGAGCGAACCCAGACCGGATTCGATCCCACCGAGCACCGAGCCACTCGAGCCGCCCGATCCCGAACCGAGGGACCCACCCAGCGCCGCGCTGTCCACGGATTCGCGCACATAGGCGTACGTCCGGGACGGGGCGGTGGACGTGCCTCCGAAGTAGTAGCCGGAGTACCACTTGCCCGCGTCCTCGGAGGTGCCGGGACAGGACCGGGGCAGCGAGGCCGTCTCGTGGATGGTCCGGCCGCGGATGGTGCCGTCGATCGCGAATCGATAGTCGGACCCGTCGATCCCGATCGAATAGGTCAGGGGTTCGTTGGCCGCGAGGTCGTTGCCGTCGAGGGTCACGAGCGCACTCGACGGGTACTGGTGCACACCGTTCGCGTTCGCATAGGGCACGAGTTCGAGTACCTGCGGTGAGGTGTCGGTGCGCCACCGCCAACCGAACATCGCGCCGTTGCGGGCCAGGTCGAAGTCGCCGCAGTCCGAGAAGCCGGGCAGCTTGTTCCAGTCGAACTGATCCTCGGGTTGCGTGGGTGCGGTGAGCACGTACTCGGCGGTGGGCGTGAACACGAAGTCGTAGGTCGGCGACGCTCCACCGGGGCTCACCCAACCCTCGAGCGGGCCGGCGACACCGAGCGGGCGGTACACCGAAGCGCTGTGTGCGCCGCGCTCGATGGTGTAGCTCGACCATCCGGGCGGTGTGTCAGGAGCCCGGCAGCCGGCCAGCCCGACGGTCGCGATCACGGCGGCCGCGACAATGCCGGCGGTTCGGATGATCCTGCAGCTCACGGCGCCTCCTCCAGTTCGGTGCCGCGATATTTCCACATGCACGGGTCGGCCCGGGCCGGTTTAGGCCTTCTGTCGCGTGTCGGTGGGCAGCACTAGATTCATCGCATGACGACGCTCCGGGAGTTGGCGCTGATGCGCCTCGTTGCGCAGCGGGTCGCGGGTCCGGCGTCCGCTTCGGCGACCGAGTCCGTGCGTTGGCTGACCGCCGCTCAGGCGCAGGACTTCCCGGGAGCTCGCACGTCGATCGCGCTACGCTCCGGTCCCACGGGCCGCGCATCAATCCTCGACGCTCTGAACGCCGGCAAGGTGGTGCGCTCGTGGCCCATGCGGGGAACCCTGCACTTCGTCGCCGCCGAGGATCTGTCGTGGATGCTCGCACTCACCGGCGCCCGGACGCTGTCGAGTGTGCGGGCGCGCCACCGTGCGCTCGACATCGACGACGCCGCGATCGAACACGCCGGCAACGTCGCTCGGGATGCACTCACCGGTGACGGCCTGGGCCGATCGGATCTGATGCAGGCCTGGGAGCAAGCCGGGATCGCGACGGCGAATCAGCGCGGTCAGCATCTGCTGTGGACGCTGGCACTGACCGGAGTCGTGTGTCTGGGGCCGGTCGACGGCGGGGCACAGCGAGTGGTGTTGCTCGACGACTGGATCAGCAACTCACGGAACCTCGACGGCGACGCGGCGTTGGGCGAGTGGGCGCTGCGGTACTTCCGCAGCCACGGACCGGCGACGCTCGACGACTTCGTGTGGTGGACGAAACTGACCGTCCGGCAGGCACGCGCGGGACTCGCGCTGGCGTCCGAGCAGCTCGAGAGAACTTCGGTCAACGGTGTCGACTACTTCCTCGACCCTGCGACGCCCGAGCTGCTCGCGACACACCGTCGGCACGCGCGCGGGGTGTTCCTGCTGCCCGGATTCGACGAGTTCATCCTCGGCTACCGGGACGGCGGCGCCGCCGTGGATCCGGCGTTCCAGCCACGACTGCAACCCGGCAACAACGGCATGTTCATGCCGACCGTCGTGGAGAACGGCCGGGTGGTCGGCACCTGGAAACGCGGTCGCGGCGCGGCCGGTGGCATCGATGCCACCCCGTTCACCGAGTTCTGTGCGCGCACCGAAAAGGCGATCCCGCGGGCGTATTCGGCGCTGGGCTGACGCCCACGCACGTTGCTGAGGCTCGTCGGTGCTAGGGCCCGTCGGCCGCGTCCGCCGGCTCTGGTTCGGCGACAGCAGGCGCGGTCCCGTCCCCGACACCGAGGTCGTCGTCCGGGCTGAGTGACACCAGCAGCAGGTAGACGAGGGCCGCCGCGAGGGGCTGCGCGACGAGCACGAGCGGTGTCGACAGACCCGGTGCGGCCGCGATGACGGAGTCGACTGCGGGACCGGTGACGTCCGGGTAGCGCAGTCGCGCCACGCCCATCCCGACCAGAGCTGCCACACCGGCGCCGATTGCCGAACCCCCGACGAGCGCGGCCATCTGACCGGGACCGCGGAAGCGCCGCATCCCCCACACCACGACCGCCGACAGCACCCCGACCACGAGGGTGATGCCGACGAAGATCGCCAGCGCGTCGAATCGGTGCAGGCTCTCGGTGGTCAGCACGACACCGCGGTCCTCGGCGACGACGAGCATGTGCACCGCCGGTGCGAGCAGCGCCCAGATTGCCCCCGCCGGCACGCCGACAACCGTCAGCCCGGCAACGATTCGCAAGGCGGCTCGCGGCCGAGACTGTCGGGGTGGCGTCACACCACGGGACGTTACCTGCGACCGAGCAGGGCCGAGTCGAGGACACCGTGCCGGGAGCACTTGGCCCACCAGCCGTCGGGGCTGACCTGGACGATCATCCGGCGGCCGCACTGCTCGCAGAACCGGGGCGGCTCGAGGCCGAGTTGCGCGGATGCGGGTGTCGCGTCGTCGACGCCGACGACGATCCGGTGCCCGGTGAACGGGTTGTAGTGCTCGCCCGCGCCGGCCGCCTCCGTCACCGCGTCAGAGGGTGGCATTGAGCGCCTTGATCGGCATCTCGAGATCCACCAGCAGATCCAGGTCGCTCTCGGCGGGACGGCCCAGCGTGGTCAGGTAGTTGCCGACGATCACGGCGTTGATGCCGCCGAGCATGCCCTGCTTGGCGCCGAGGTCGCCGAGCGTGATCTCGCGGCCGCCGGCGAAGCGCAGGATCGTGCGCGGCAGCGCGAGACGGAACGCCGCCACCGACTTGAGCGCCTCGCTCGCGGGCAGCACGTCGAGGTCGCCGAACGGCGTGCCCGGACGCGGGTTGAAGAAGTTCAGCGGCACCTCGTCGGGCTCGAGCGCGGCGAGGTTCGCGGCGAACTCGGCGCGCTGCTCGACGCTCTCCCCCATGCCGAGGATGCCGCCGCAGCACACCTCCATGCCGGCCTCCCGGACCATGCGCAGGGTGTCCCAGCGCTCCTCCCAGGTGTGGGTGGTGACGACGTTCGGGAAGTACGACTCGGAGGTCTCGAGGTTGTGGTTGTAGCGGTGCACGCCCATCGCGGCGAGCTGGTCGACCTGCTCCTGGGTGAGCATGCCGAGCGAGCACGCGATCTGGATGTCGACCTCGTTGCGGATGGCCTCGATACCGGCCGCGACCTGGGCGAGCAGCTTCTCGTCGGGCCCGCGGACCGCGGCAACGATGCAGAACTCGGTGGCGCCGGTCTTGGCGGTCTGCTTCGCGGCCTCGACCAGGCTGGGGATGTCGAGCCAGGCGGCGCGCACGGGCGACTGGAACAGCCCGGACTGCGAGCAGAAGTGGCAGTCCTCGGGGCAGCCGCCGGTCTTGAGGCTGATGATGCCCTCGACCTCGACCTCCGGCCCGCACCACTTCATGCGCACGTCGTGCGCGAGGGCGAGCAGCTCCTCCAGTCGGTCGTCGCCGAGGCGCAGCACCTCGAGCACCTGCTCCTGGCTCAATCCCTCACCACGCTCGAGCACCTGGTCGCGTGCGGTCGCGAGAATGTCGAGGTCGACGACGTCGGGGGCACTGGTCACTGCGAACTCCTCGGGGTGCGAACAGCCCCGAGAGCCGGGACCGGACGGATTCGGCAACTAGGTCGGCGCGAACTTGAACACCGTACAAGTTGAACGGCGTTCACGTTAGAGCCGAGGTGGATTAGTGTCAAAGGAACAGGCCACCGCGAGAACCGCGGCCTCGGCCCGATCCGGAGGAGTGAGTCAGTGCAGCTGCGACGCGGCGACGTCCTCGACGGCGCGATGGCGATCCTCGACGAGTACGGACTCGCCGATCTCACGATGCGCCGGCTCGCGACCTCGCTCGGCGTCCAGCCGGGGGCCCTGTACTGGCATTTCCCGAACAAGCAGACCCTGCTCGGCGCGATGGCCGACCGGATCCTCGAAGGCGTCGACGCGCCGGTGTCGTCGGAGCAGTGGGACGACGGGATCGCCGAACTCGCACAGCGCCTGCGGACGGCCCTGCTGGCTCATCGCGACGGCGCCGAACTGGTGGCGGCGACCTACGCGTCGCGCATGACGTCGAACCTGGCCCGGGAGAGTTTCGTGGGCGCCGGCGTGCGCGCCGGACTCCCCCGCCCGTATGCCGAGCTGGCCGCGTACACGCTGCTCTACTTCGTCCTCGGACACACCGTCGACGAGCAGTCCCGTGCCCAGATGGAGGCGCTCGGCGCCCTCACTCGGACGCCCGCATCACCCGACATCGAGACCGGCGCCGACCTCGGCTCCGACGACGACTTCCTCGACGGCGACCCGCAGGTCCGGTTCGACTTCGGGCTGGCCCTGTTCATCGACGGGGTGCGGGCCCGCCTCGGCCAGCCGGCCGACCGGCACGCCTAGGAGACGTCCTCGCGCCGTTCGCTGACGGCGAGGCAGATGTCGCGGTCGACGGCGACCGCCCGGGCGGTGTCGACGTCCCCCACCGCGAGTAGTTCGCGTTCGCGGTCGGTGAGCGCCGCGATGGCGCGGGCGAGTTCGTCGTGATCCATCGCCCAGGCCGCGGCGTGGACCGGGGAGGTCCGGTTGCGGCTGCGCGCCCGCCATTCGTGCCACCCGAACCACCCGAGCAGCAACACCATCGCGAGGATGGGCAGCATCGCCAACATCACGAGCCACGTCGGCGGTGTCACCATCTCGCCGGAGAACTCACCCGGATACTCACCCGGCCCCATTCAACACCCCCCAAAACGAAGCTGCGCCCAGAGCTTTCGATGGTAACGCCGCCGAACCCCGAGCGAAGATCGCATCCCAACCAGCAGAATAGATGGTGGGGCGCACAACGGGGCATCGTTCGAGGGACATCTGCGAGGTGACGCGATGATCGGACAACTCGCCTACCGCGCCGCGCTCGCGGTAGCGACCGTGACGACGGCCGTCGTCGTGGCAATTACCCAGGCACTCCCGGCGCCCGCCGAAGCTCCGGCCCCGGTGTCCACGCCGGGCTCCGTGACCGCGGTGGAGTCGTTGCCGACATCGTCGTGGATTCCCGGGGCGGCGACCGGAACGAAGATCACCTACGTCACCACCGGGCCACTGGGCCGCTCGGCGACCAGCACCGGCGCCGTCTTTCTTCCGCCCGGGGACGCACCGCCCGGCGGCTGGCCGGTCGTCTCGTGGGCACACGGCACGGTCGGGATCGCCGATCGATGCTCCCCCACCGTGACCGGGAAGATCGGCGGACCGTATCTCGCGCACTGGCTTTCGCAGGGTTACGCGATCGTGGCCACCGACTACGTCGGCCTCGGAACCCCCGGACTACACCCGTACCTCGACGGGCCCACCGAGGCGAACGGCGTGATCGACATGGTGCGCGCCGCGCGCGCGGTCGAGCCAGCTCTCTCACCACGGTGGGTGGCGCTCGGACAGTCGCAGGGAGGCCAGGCCGCGCTGTTCACCGCGGCGCGGGCGACGCGCTACGCGCCCGAACTCGACTATCGCGGGACGGTTGCGACCGGCGCACCGTCGAATCTCGAGAACCTGACCACACTGGTGCGGCCCGGGTTCCCCCGCCTTCCGCTCACGGGCAGCACCGTGTTCGTGTCGTACATCCTGGCCGGCCTGCGGGCGGCGCGACCGGACGTCGACGTCGACCGATTCCTCACCCCGGTCGGCCGTGACGCCCTCACCGGCGCCGAGACCGAGTGCTACGAGACGATGGCGCCGAAACTGGCCGACGTCTCGATCGGCGACCTCGTCTCCCGCCCGCTCGACGACCCCGCCCTGCTGGCCGCGGTCCGCGACATGCTCGAGGTTCCCACGGCCGGCTACGACCGCCCCGTGTTCCTCGGACAGGGCCTGACCGACGACATGGTGCCCGCGCCGCTGGCGCTGAAACTGGCCGCGGACCTGGCGGCCAACCGGCAGCCGGTGACGTTTCGGACGTACCCGACCGGCCACCTCGAGACCATGCGCGCCTCATTGCCCGACACCACGTCCTTCGTGCGTGACCTGTTCGACCGGTGATCTCGGACCGCCCACGGTTCAGAACCACACCCCGATCTCGGCCAACCGGGCACGCAACCGCGCCAGATGACCTCCCGGCCAGTACACCTGACCGCAGTCCCGGCACCTGCTGAACCGGCGCTGCTCCCGCAGCACACCCCGGGGGACCCGCCCGCGTGCGACCGCGGGCGTCGCGGGCCCGATGAGCCCGTTGCACCGCGCACACCGCGTCAGCGGTGCGATCCGCGGTTGCAACCGGAACCGATCGAGGACCTCCCGCAACTGCAGTCGCGAGTCCGTCTCGTGCAGGAATCCCCCATAGACGAGCGCAGCGCGTTCGAGCAGTCCGACGTCCCGGGTGAGCAGGACGCGATTCTCGCTGCGCGACAACGCGAGCAGTTCGTCGTCCGAGCGATCGTTCGCATACAGGCTGTCGAACCCGAGCAGCCGCAGATAGCGCGCGAGACGACCGAGGTGCACGTCGAGCACGAACCGCGGCTCCCGCAGTGGCGGGCGCAAAGGCTCGATGTCGCCCAGGTCGAGCGACTGGAAGGTCGGGTACACGGCCACCCGCTCTCCACCGGAGAGCAGGCGGTCGAATCCGACGGGTCGGCCGTCGACGACGATCAGATCGACCTCGGTGTGCGGAACGCCGAGCGATTCGATCCGATCCTTGACCGACGGCGTACCGGTGAACCCGTGCGTGACCGTTTGCGGGCGCGGCAGGGACCGGGAAGCCTGCAGGAAGTCGTTCAACTCCCCGTAGAACCGGAAATCGCAGTACTGGATCGTCATGTCCGGATCACCGCACGGTGCGACGAAACCCACCCTCCTACCGTTGAGTCACCCGGTGCCGCGTCATCCGCCGGAACCGTAAGGGCGGGTGATGATCTCCAGGTTGTGGCCGTCCGGGTCGTGGAAGTAGACACCGCGGCCGCCGTCGTTGTGGTTGATCTCGCCGGGGCGGGTCTTGCGCGGATCGGCCCAGTGGTCCATTCCGCGCTCGCGGATCCGGCCGTAGATGTCGTCGAAGTCCGCCTCCGAGACCAGGAACGCGTAGTGCTGCGGCAGCACCTCGATTTCCAACGTCGCGAAGTCGAGCGTCACGTCGTTGTCGAGACGGACCGCCAGGAACGGGCCCGCCGACACTGCGTCGGGCAGACCGAACAGCTCGGTGAAGAAGGCGGCGGCAACGGACCTGTCCCGCGAGAAAACGATGGTGTGGTTGAACGAGATCGTCATGGAAGACCCCTCGAGATTCGACGCCTCCATGCCTGACGCAGTCCGCCATCGGCACGCGACGCTGCCCACCATGAAAGCACCGGACCGGGGTGCGCTGCAAGATCATCGCGAGTGACCGTCCAGGTACCGCCCGACGATGGGGCCGATCACGTCGAGCGCCTCCGGCGTCGTGAGCCGGTTGTGCGACCAGGCCACCGGGTGGATCCGGACGGCGCCGGAAACGTAAGGATCCCAGGGTGTTTCCGAGCCGACGGTCGCACCGTCCCCGGCGGCGACGTAGATCAGGTCGCCGTCGAACATCTCGGGTCGGTAGGAACCGCCGAGGTCGATCGTGTGGAGGTAGTCGTCGTAGAGCCGGCGCACGTCGTCCGCGGTGAGCGACGCGTACGGCCCGCCGCCGTCGTGCAGCAACCGCGCGGCGTCCGCGGGGGTGAGGTCGCCGTCGGCCGAGGACTCGTCGACACCCGCGAACTCCGCGAACAACATGCCCAGTGTCGGGGCGGGCGCCGACTCGGGGACCGACTCCGCCGTCTGGGTGTCGAGCATGACGAGGGTGCCGACCTCCTCACCGAGACGACGCAGGCGCACGGCCATCGCGTGCGCGATCGCACCGCCCACCGAGTAGCCGAGCAGGTGGTAGGGCCCGTGCGGCTGGATCTGCCGGATCCGGTCGACGTACCGGTGCGCCAGTTCCCGCATCGTCGCCGGCGCGTCGGCCCCGTCGGTCAGGCCCGGCGACTGGATGCCGTACACCGGCCGGCCGGCCGGAAGGTACGGCAGCAGACCCGTATAGCACCAGGTCAATCCGATGGCCGGGTGCACACACACCAGTGGTTCCGCGCCGTCACCCGGCCGCATCCGGACCAGGACGTCGTCGGGGACGGGTTCGCCGCCGCCGTCCAGGCGAGCCGCTATCGCCGCCGGGGTGGGGTCGGTGACGACCCACTGCATCGGCAGCGCGCGGCCGAGCCGGGACTGCACCTCGGCAACGACCCGCACGGCACTGAGCGAGTTGCCGCCGAGTTCGAAGAAGCTGTCGTCGACGCCGACGCGGTCGGTCCCGAGAACGTCGGCGAACACGTCGACCAGCACCGCCTCGACATCCGTCGCGGGCGGCCGGTAGTCGACGGTCGCGAACACCGGATCCGGCAGCGCGCCTCGGTCGAGCTTGCCGTTGGAGTTCATCGGCACGTCGTCCAGGATCGTGATCGCCGACGGCACCATGTACGCGGGCAGCGACGCCGCCGCGAACTTCTTGAGCGACGCCGCGTCGAGAGCACTGCCTGCGCCGAGGCGCACGTACGACACCAGCACCGTCTCCCCCGTGGGTGCCGTGTGCCCGAGGGACGCCGCGAACTCGACGTCGGGGTGCGCCGTCAGGGCGGCGTCGACGTCCCCGATCTCGATGCGCAGGCCCCGGATCTTGATCTGGAAGTCGGTGCGCCCCACGTACTGGATGCCGCACGAGCCGGCGCGCCGCACCAGGTCGCCGGTCCGGTACAGCCGCGACCCGGATGGACCGAACGGGTTGGCCACGAAGCGTTCCGACGTCCGCGCCGACTGGCCGCGGTAGCCGCGGGCGAGGCACGGCCCGGACAGGTACAGCTCGCCCTCGCCGCCGTCGGGCACCGGCCGCATCCAGCCGTCGAGCACGACGGCGCCCACCGCCGACCGCGGTACCGGTCCGCCCAGCGTGATGGGTTCGCCGGGCGCGAGGGTGTCGCTCGTGGTGACGCACACCGTGCATTCGGTGGGCCCGTACGCATTGAGCAACCGAGTGCGGGGCGCCCACTCGTCGACGAGTTCGGCGCCGAACAGTTCGCCGCCGACCTCCACCACCTCGACGTCCGGTAGTGCGGCCGGGTCGAGGGTGCCGCAGACCGCGGGGGTGACGAGCAGGTGGGTGATGCGCTCCTCCGCCGCGTACCGCTCGAGTTCTGGGCCCGCGTACACCTCGGGCGGCGCGACCACGAGCGTCGCCCCTGCCGCGAGAGCGAGGGTGAGTTCGAGAATCGACACGTCGAAGCTCGGGGAACACACGTGCAGGACGCGGGAATCCGGGGTGACTCCCTGGTGCTCGATCTGTGCGGCCGCCAGGTACGGCAGCCCGGCGTGGGTGACCACGACCCCCTTGGGCGCCCCCGTCGACCCGGACGTGTAGATCAGGTAGGCGGGATCGGACACCCGGACGGGATGGGTGCGTTCGTCGTCACGAATCGGCAACGGGGAGAAGCGGTCCAGTTCGAGCTCGTCGAGCGCGAGCCACTCAGGCCCACCAGGCAGACCGTGATCGCGGGACGCGGCGAGCCCGACCACGGCGTCGCAATCGTCGAGCATGTAACCGATCCGCCCCGGCGGCAGCGCGAGATCGATCGGGACCGGCGCGGCGCCCGACTTCGCGACGGCCCAGGTCGCGGTCACCGAATCGGCCGACCGCGGGATCGCGACGGGCACGAAGTCCTCCGGTCCGATGCCCCGCTCGACGAGGACGCGCGCGATCCGGGTCGACCGCTCGTCGAGTTCGCGGTAGGTGATGTCGGTGCCGTGCCAGCGCAGCGCCACGGCGTCCGGGTCGAGCGCCGCTCCCGCCCCGAGGGTCGCGGCCCAGGTCCGCGGCGTCACGGAGCCCTGCGATGCCACCTCGACGAGTTCGGCCCGGCGCTCGGCGCCCAGCACGTCGATGCGCCCCACCGGCGTCTCGGGCCGGTGCGCGACGGTCTCGACGATCCGCGCCAGCCGTGCGGACAGGTCCGTGACGGTCTCCGGTGCGACAGCGTCGGGCGAGTACCGCAGCCGCAGGCGCAGTCCCACGTCGTCGAACGCCATCAGCGAGAGCGGGTAGTGGGTGGAGTCGTGCCCGACGATGTCGGTGACCCGCACCCCGGTCCGGTCGGTCAGTTGTTCGAGCGCCGCCAGGTCGAGCGGATACGACTCGAGCACCATCGCGGTGTCGAAGAGTCCGCCGAAGCCCGCCGCCTGCTGGATCGCGGTGAGGCCCAGGTGCTCGTGCGGCATCAGCGCGGCGCGCTCGGACTGCAGCCTGGCCAGCAGGTCCAGGGTCGTCTCGCGCGGGTCGAGCCGGACCCGGACCGGCACGGTGTTGATGAACAGCCCCACCATCGATTCCACGGCATCGACCGCGGGCGGACGGCCGGACACCGTGGTGCCGAACACGACGTCGGTGCCGGCGGTCATCTCCCCCAACAGGATTCCCCACGCCGCCTGCAGCACCGTGTTGACCGTGACACCGGCCCGCTCGGCCGTCCGGGCCAGCGCCGTTGCGGTCGACGTGTCCACCGGCACCGCTTCGCTCGCGCTCGCCGACAGCCGCTGCCCGGCGGCGTGCGGCGCGACCAGTGTCGGGCCGGGCAGTCCGGCCAGCGCCGCCGCCCACGCCCGCTCCGCCGCACCGGTGTCGCGGGAGGCGAGCCAGGCCAGGTAGTCGCGGTACGGCGCCGCCGGACGCTCGAGCGGCCGACCGCCCGTGACGTACAGCTCGAACAGGTCCGCGACGAGCAGCGGCATCGACCAGCCGTCGAGCAGGATGTGATGGTTCGTGACGACCAGCCGGCGACGGCCGGCGCCGAGTTCGATCAGCAGGAACCGGATCAGCGGTGCCCTGCGCATGTCGAAGTGGTTCTCGCGCTCACGGTCGATGAGCACCTGATCCCGGCCGTCGGCGACGACGGCGACCGACCAGTCGACGTCCACGTGATCGAGGACCACCTGCACGATCGTGCCGTCGGCTCGGTTGTCGAACGCGATGCGCAGGCTCGGGTGCCGGTCCATCAGCGCCTGCGCCGCCACGGCCAACCGGACCGGATCCAGCTCGCCGTCGAGGTCGAGTACCAGTTGCACGTGGTAAGCGTCGACGCCTTCCCCGGCGAGCAGCGCGTGGAAGAGGAGCCCCTCCTGCAGCGGCGCCGACGGCCAGACATCCGCCAGCGCGGGATGCGTGCTCTCCCACTCGGTGATGTCCTTCTGCGTCGCCGTCACGAGGTCCAGATCCGACGGGGTCAGACCCCCGCTGCCGGGGCGGTCCGCGTACTCCGCCAGCGCGTGGACAGCGCTGCGCCACAACGTCGCGAACTCTTCGGCGCCGTCGGCGTCGAGGACTCCCGGCGCGTACCGGACGGCGGCGCACAGGTGCGGCCCGTCCACGAGGTCTACGACGTAGGCGTCGATCGCGAGCGTGCTCGGCACCGGCCCCTGGCTCGCGGCGTCGACCATCGTGTCCGGGCCGTCCGCGTCGAGGGACCACCCGGCCGCGCCCTGACCTGCCAGCCGTCCGAGGTAGTTGATCGACACCTGCGGATCCTCGAGATCGTCGAATTCCGTCGCGGTGTCGGGGTTCAGGTAGCGGAGCAGCCCGTAGCCGATGCCGTGGTCGGGCACCGCGCGCCACTGCTCCTTGACCGCCGCGAGCGCCGCGCCGGCCCCGTCGCCCGCCGCGTATGCGTCGTCGAGGTCGACGTCGGTGAGGTCGACCCGCACCGGGAAGCTGGTCGTGAACCATCCCACGGTGCGCGAGAGGTCGGCGCCCGGCAGGATCTGTTCCTCGCGGCCGTGCCCCTCGGCCGAGACGACGACACTCGCGCGGCCGCCGGCCCAGCGATCCCACCGGGCGATGGCCATCGCCGTCGCGCACAGCACCGCGTCCGCCGGGGTCGCCCGGTACAGCTCGGGCAGCCGCCCCAGCAGGCGGTGGGTCACGCTCGCGGCGATGCGCACCGTCTCCTGTTCCGCTGTCACGTCGACGACCGGGTCGAAGCGCCGGGCACCGAGCACCGGGTCGGCCGGTGTCAATGCGTCTCGCCACCAACGTAACTCCGCGACCCGTTCCGGTTCGGCCGCGAGCCTGACCAACTCGTGCGCCCACGTCCGCATCGACGTCCCCACCCGCGGCAACTCCGGCGCCGCGCCGGCGCGGGCCTGCGCGCACGCGGACACGAGGTCGGCGAGCAGGATCCGCCACGACACCCCGTCGACCGCGAGGTGGTGGATGGCGACCGCGAGCCGCCCCGACCGTTCGGGACCGGCGTCGCACCAGGCAACCTGCACCATGACCCCGGCCGCCGGGTCGAGGCGAACGACCGCGGCGGCCCGCTCCCACGACGCCACGGCGTCGACGTCCGCGTCGTCGTGGACGTGCGAGCAGTCGATGCGCCGCAGGCAGTCGCCGGCGTCGACCGAACCGGGCTCGTCCACCACCAGATGCATGTCGGAGCCGGAACCGATCCGCATCGATCGCAGCATGTCGTGCCGATCGAACAGCGACTGCAGCGCGACGATCAACTGCGCCCCCGTCGTCCCCTCGGGAATCCGCACGGTGACCGACTGCGAGAAGTGATCCCACTCGCCCCGTCGGCCACCGAGCCAGCGGAGTACAGGTGTCGGCTCCACCTCACCGACCCCGCCGCCGGCGACCTCCGCGAGGCCCGCGGCCCGGTCCGCGCCGTCCGCCGAGCCCACCACGGTGGCGAGACGCTCGACCGTCGGATGCTCGAACACGTCCTGCGGGGTGAACACCATCCCCGCCGCGCGGGCCCGGGACACCAACTGGATGACGGTGATCGAGTCACCGCCCAGGGTGAAGAAGGAGTCGTCGGCCGCGACCGCGGGCACGCCGAGTGTCTCCGCGAACAGACCGGCAAGGTGCTCTTCCGCGGGTCCGGCCGGCTCCCGGCCGTGCCCGGTGAAGGCCGCGAAGTCAGGCTCGGGCAGCGCGCGACGGTCGACCTTCCCGTTCGCGGTGACCGGCAGCGAGTCGAGCACCACGACGGCCGCCGGCACCATGTACGGGGGCAGGATCCGGTCGACCGTGTCACGAATCCCGAGCGGGTCCAGGACGTGTCCGGGCTCGGGGACCACGTAGCCGACGAGACGGTCGTCGGCGCCGCGCTCACCCCGCCGCGACACGACGACCGCGCGCCCGACGCCGTCGCAGCGCAGCAGCGCGGACTCGATCTCGCCGAGCTCGATCCGGAAGCCCCGCACCTGGACCTGGAAGTCGCTGCGGCCCAAGAACTCCAGTCGACCGTCGGATCCGCGGCGACCGAGGTCGCCGGTGCGGTACATCCGCCGGCCGTCGCCGCCCGGTGTCGCGACGAATCGCGCCGCGGTGAGGCCGGGCCGGCCGACGTAACCGCGGGCGACGGCGTCGCCCGACACGTAGATCTCGCCCTGCACCCCTGCGGGCACGGGGTGCAGTCGCGCGTCGAGCACATCGACGCGGACACCGGGCAGCGGACGGCCGATCACGGATGCGGGCGTGTCCGCGAGCGCGTCGCGTGCGAGGACCGCGTCGGTGTCGATCACGGTCGCCTCGGTGACGCCGTACATCTCCACCACCCGGGCACCGTCCGGGGGCGATTGGGCGTACCAGCGCTCCACCTGTTCGAGAGCCAGTTCCTCGCCGCCGACGAACACGTAGCGCAGCGGCAGGTCCGCGGCCGCGGAGTGATCGACCAGTTGGTAGAACGACGCGGGCGTCTGGTTCAGCACGGTCACCGATTCCCGGCGCAGCAACTCGACGAACTCCTCCGGCGAACGCGCGGTCACCGGGTCCACGACGACCGCGGTGGCGCCCACCGACAGCGGCCCCCACACCTCCCACACCGAGACGTCGAAAGCGAAGGAGTGGAACTGGGTCCAGGTGTCGGTGGGCCGCAGGTCGAACGCGGCGTAGCCGCCGGCCAGCAGCGCCACCGCGCTGCGATGCGACACCTGCACGCCCTTCGGCCGTCCCGTCGACCCGGACGTATAGATCACGTAGGCGGCATTGTCGGGGTGCAGTGGGACGGCTCTGTCGGCGGACGTGACCGGCGCCGGCGACGCCGCGTCGCGGGCGGCACGAACGGGGCCCGAGTCGAGGACGACGACCGGCGCCGGGAGATCACCCAGCGAGTCGGCCGCGTTCACGGTCGTCAGGACACACGCCGGCGCGACCTCGCCGACCACGAAAGCGATCCGCTCGGAGGGCGATCCGATGTCGATCGGCAGGTAGGCCGCCCCGGCGAGAGTGGTTGCGACCATCGCGACCACCATGTCGGCCGACCGGGGCAGCGCCAGCACCACCACCGTGTCGGGTCCCGCGCCGCGGGCGGCGAGCACCCGCGCGAGCCGGCTCGCGTCGGCGCGCAGTTCCTCGTACGTCGTCCGCGCGGCCCCGTCGACGAGGGCGACGGTGTGGGGATGCGCCGCCGCGGCCCGCGCGAACAGCGCGTCGAGCGTGGCCCCCGGGGCACTCGCGGCGGCGACGTGCCCGGCCTCGATCGCCGCAAGTTCGGCATCGGTGAGAAGGCCCACCTCGCCGACCGGGACGTGCGGATCGGCCGCGGCCGCGGCGACGATCCGGCGCAGTCGCTCGGCGAAGCCCTCCGCCGTCGGCGGATCCCACAGGTCGGTCGCGTAGGTGAGGTCGAGGCGCAGCCCCGCGGGTTCGCCTTCCGGCGTGAACGATTCGGCGACGCTGAGTTGCAGGTCGAACTTGGAGACCGCCGGCTCGCACTCGAGCGGCTCCACCTCGAGCCCGGGCAGCCGCAGATACCCCGACATGTCGGACCGGTACTCGACGAGTACCTGGAACAGCGGCGCGTACGACGTCGACCGCTCCGGGGCGAGTTCGTCGACCAGTCGCTCGAACGGCAGGTCGGTCCGGGCGAACGCGGTGAGGTCGGTGTCGCGGACCACCGCGAGGAGTTCACCGAACCCGGCGCCGGTGTCGATCGGGGTCCGCAGCGGCAGCATGCCGACGAACATGCCGACGATGTCGTCGAGACCCGCCTCCCCGCGCCCGGACACAGGCGTGCCGATCACGATGTCGTCGGTGCCCGACAGCCGCGCGACCAGCACCGCCAGTGCGGTGTGCGCGACCATGAACATCGTCGCGTTGCCGTGGCGGGCGAGGTCCGCGAGCCTCGTGTGCTCGGCCGCGTCGATGCCGAATCCGACGGCCGCGCCGCGGAACGACTGCCGGGACGGCCGCGGCCGGTCGGTCGGTAGCGGGATCAACTCCGGGATGCCGTCGAGAGTGGACCGCCACTGTGCGAGCTGACGGGCGTACAGCGAGTCCGGATCGGCGGGGTCGCCGAGCAGGTCGCGCTGCCACAACGCGAAGTCGACGTAGTCGAGGGGCGGCGGCGCCCAGTCGGGTGGGCGGCCGCGACGACGGGACTCGTACGCGCGCATCACGTCCCGCGCGAGCGTCGTCATCGAGAACCCGTCCGCCGCGATGTGGTGGGCCACGACGGCCAGCACATGCTCGGTGCGCGACACTCGCAGCAGCTGCGCCCGCAACGGCACCTCGAGGCTGACATCGAATCCGGATCCGACCAGCCGCAGCAGGTGGGCGGGCAGGTCGGCACCGAGCACCGACAGCAGCTCGGTGCGCGGGGCGTGATCCGGTTCGACGACCCGCTGGACGGGGCCGCCGTCGACGAGCGGGTACGTCGTGCGCAGGGTCGGGTGCCGGACCACGACGTCACCGACCGCTGCGATCAGCGCGCGTTCGTCGAGGTCGCCGCGCAGACGAACGGCCATCACGATGTTGTAGGCGTCCGACGCGGTGTCGAGCTGGTTGATCGACCACATGCGCAGCTGCGCCGACGACAGCGGCACGACGTCGGGCCGCGGGTACGGGCGAAGCACCGGGCGAGGGTCCGACCGGCCGCCGCTGCGGATCCGCGCGGCGAGGCTCCGGACGGTGGGCGCCTCGAAGAGGGCGCGGACGTCGAGGTCGGCGTCGAGCGCCGCGCCGAGCCGACGCGTGACCCGGGTCGCCATGAGCGAGTTGCCGCCGAGGTCGAAGAAGCTGTCGTCCGGCCCGATCCGGTCGATGCCGAGCACCGCGCGCAGATGCCCGGCGACGATCTTCTCGATCGGGGTGAATGCGGCTGCGCCCGTGGTGTCGACGGCGACCGGGAAGTCGGGCTCCGGCAGCGCCTTCTGGTCGAGTTTCCCGGACGGCGTCAGCGGCACCTCCGGGATCGGCACGATCAGCGACGGCACCATGTGCGACGGCAGCCGCAGCGCCACGTGCGCGATCAACTCGCCCGGATCGACCGCCGGATCGTCGCCCGAGCGCACGTACGCGACAAGGACCGTCTCGCCCGACGGCCCGGTCCGGCCGAGAGTGGCGGCGAAGTCCACCGCGGGGTGATCGGTGAGCGCGGCGTCGATCTCACCGAGTTCGATCCGGAACCCGCGCACCTTCACCTGGAAGTCGCTGCGGCCCAGGTATTCGAGGGTGAGGTCCTCGCGCCAGCGCACGATGTCGCCCGTGCGGTACAGCCGGTCGCCGGGGAGGGTGCCCTCGTCCTCCTCGGTAGGACGGTCGGTGGCGGCGACGAACGGGCTCGCGACGAACCGTTCCGCGGTCAGCCCCGGTCGGTGGTGGTAGCCGCGCGCGATCGCGGGCCCGCCCAGATACAGCTCGCCGGGCATTCCGATCGCCACCGGCTGCAGCCGCGCGTCGAGCACCAACTCGACGAATCCCAGCGTCGGACCGCCGATCGTGACGGGTTCGTCGGGCACCAGGGGTCCGGCGATGTTGGACATGATCGTGGTCTCGGTGGGCCCGTACGCGTTGAACATCCGACGCCCGGGCGCCCACCGCCCCACCAGTTCCGGCGGGCACGCCTCCCCCGCGACGGCGAGCGAGGCCAGGGCATCGAGGCCGTCGGGCGACAGGGACCCGAGCACGCTGGGGGTGAAGAACGCGTGGGTCGCCCGCCGATCCGCCAACCCGCGCGCCAGCTCGTCGCCGCCGAACACGTCAGGCGGCGCGATCATCAGGTGGGCGCCGGAACCGAACGCCATGAGCAGTTCGAACACCGACGCGTCGAAGCTCGGCGACGTGAACTGGGACACCCGGGCGTCCTCGGTGACGGCGAGGCTCTCCCGCTCGGCCGCAACGAGATTCGCCAGACCGCGATGGGTGAGGGCGACCCCCTTCGGAATGCCCGTCGAGCCCGACGTGTAGATCAGGTACGCAGGGTTGTCGACGCGCACGGGTGCGCGTCGGTCGGTGTCGGAGAGCGGCCCGCCGGACAGGTCCGTGAGATCGTCCCGGTAGCCGTCGGAGTCGATCGCGTGCCAGGACACCGCACTCGGCAGGGTGTCGCGCCACCGCTCGACGGTCAATCCGATGCGCGCCCCCGAGTCGCCGAGCATGTGTTCGATCCGCTCGCGCGGGTAGGTCGGATCGACGGGGACGAACGCCGCGCCCGTCTTCGCAACGGCCCACACGCCCAGGACGAACTCGATCGACCGGGTCAGCCCCAGTGCCACGATGCCTTCCGGCCCCACCCCGGCCGCGACGAGGTGCCGCGCCATCCGGCTGGACCGCTCGTCGAGTTCGCGGTACGTGAGGACACGATCGGCGGAGGACAGCGCCGGCGCGTCCGGGTCGATCCGGGCCGCGTCGGAGAGGATGTCGGGCAGCGTGCGGGGCCGGCGTCCGGGCCGACCGTGGACGGGTGCCAGCCGGGCGTAGTCCGTGTCCGAGAGCAGCCGTAGCCGCGCCAGCGTCCGGTCGGGATCGGACGCGATCGCGTGCAGCACCCGCTCGAGTCGGTCGGCGACGGCGTCGATCTCGTGCTCGTCGAACAGCGCCGGGGCGTAGTCGATGCGGATTTCCAGGCCTCCGTCGACGGACGCGGCGAGCGCGAACGGGTAGTGCGTGGCGTCGTGGACCGCGATGTCGGCGACCCGCATCCCCGCGATGTCGGTGTCGGCGGTCAGCCCACCCCGGTCGATCGGATAGGACTCGAAGACCGTGATGGTGTCGAACAGCGCCGCCGCCCCGGTCGCGCGTTCGATGTCGGCGAGACCGACGTGTTCGTGATCGAGGAGCTCAGCCTGGTCGGCGTGGCAGCGGTCGAGCAGTTCGCCGAGGGTCTCCGCGGGGTGCAGCGTCACCCGGACCGGGATCGTGTTGATGAACAGGCCGACCATGTCCTCGATGCCGTCGACCTCGGGTGGCCGCCCGGACACGATCGCCCCGAACACCACGTCGTCGCGTCGGGTCCACGCCCCCAGCACGATTGCCCACGCCACCCGCACGATCGTGCTGAGCGTGACACCGCGCTCCCGGGCGAGGTCCTCGAGCCGCGCGGTCTCCGCGTCGGTGAGGAGCAGCCGATCGGCGCGCGGCACCGTGGGCAGCTGCCGTCCGCGTTCGAACGCCCCCACCAGTGTCGGTTCGTCGACACCCGCGAGCGCCTCCACCCACCGCGCCGTCGACGCCGACCGGTCGATCGTGGCCAGCCACGCCAGGTAGTCCGCGAACGACGCCGACGCCGGGAGGTCGTGCGGATCCGGCGCCGCGTACAGCGCGAGGAGTTCGCGGATCAGCAGCGGCACGGACCAGCCGTCGAGCAGGATGTGGTGGTAGCTGAGCGCGAGCACGTGCCGGTCGTCGCCGGTACGGATCAGCAACGCCCGCAACAGCGGTGGTGTCGCCATGTCGAATCGCCGCGCCCGATCCTCTTCCAGCACCCTGGTGACATCGTCGGGATCCGGCAGGTCGGCGACCGACCACGGCAGTTCGACCCGACGCGGAACCGGTTGCAGCGGATCGCCGTCCGGGCCGGTGGTGAACGCGACCCGCAGAATCTCGTGCCGGTCCAGCAACGTCTGTACCGCACGACGCAGCCGGTCGCCGTCGACCTGCCCGCGCAGATCGAGGGTCAGTTGGACGAGGTAGGGATCGGTACCGGCGCCGGCGAGTTCGGTCTGGAACAGGAGGCCGGCCTGCAGCGGCGACAGGGGCCACACCGCCGCGAGGTCGGGGTACGCCGCTTCGAGCTGCTCGATGGCCTCCTGGTCGAGGTCCACCAGCGGTACGTCCGACGGTGTCAGGCCGCCCGCGTCCGGTGCGCGGGCGGCGCTCGCGAGTTCCCGGCACGCCGAGCGCCACAGGTCGGCCAGATCCCGCACCTCCGCGGCGTCGAACAGGCCCGCGGGGTAGGCGATCGACGCGCGCAGCGTCGGACCGGATGCGGTGTCGACGGTGAGAAGGTTGATGTCGAGCGCGGCCGCGACGGGCATCTCCGGGTCAGCGGACGAGCCCAGATCGCCGAGTTCGTCGACCGGCAGCCATGCCCCCTCGTCGCCGTCCGTGAGCGTCGTGCGCCCGAGATAGTTGATGCTGATCTCGGGCGGCGGCGCGTCGAGCCGGTTTGCATCGCCGTCGCGGAGGTAGCGGAGGGCGCCGTAGCCGATGCCGTGGTCGGGGGCCGCCCGCAGCTGTTCCTTGACGAGTTTCAGTGCCTCCAGCGCAGCGCCGGCAGCGCTCCGGGCGTCGAGGTCGATGCCGGTGAGGTCGAGCCGCACCGGATGAGTGGTGGTGAACCAGCCGACGGTGCGCGACACGTCCGCGCCTGGAATTACCTGTTCCTCGCGGCCGTGCCCCTCGAGCAGGACGACGCACGACGCGGTCGCGGCTCCGCGGCGACGGCGCCACCGCACCAGCGCCATCGCGAGCCCGGTGACGACCGCGTCGTCGACGCCGCCGTGCACGGATTCCGGCACGGTGGTCGACAGGGCCGCGGCGACACTCTCCGGCAGCTCGACGAACTGTGTGACGACAGCGCCGGCGACGTCACGGGCGGGGTCGAGAGCGCGGCGGCCGAGCGGCGGATCTGGGTCAGCAAGTACGCCGCGCCAGTATTCGGACTCCGCGGTGCGTTCCGGCGCCGCGGCCCACTCGGTGAGCACGTGCGCCCACGTGCGCATCGAGGTGCCGACGTCGGGCAGGTGCGGCGTGTGGCCGTCCCGCACCTGCGCCCACGCGGCGGCCAGATCGGGCAGCAGGATCCGCCACGACACCCCGTCGACGACCAGGTGGTGGATCACCAGGAGCAGTCGCCCCGGCCTATCCGGCCCGAGATCGCACCACACCGCCTGCACCATCCGCCCCGAGTCCGGGTCCAGCCGATCCGCAGCGTCCTCGCGGGCCGCGGCGAGCACACCGGCAAGGTCGGCGGGAGCGGCCATCTCGATCCGGCGCAGCACGTCCGACGCCGCGACGGCGCCCGCCGGGGGCACCTCGAATTCCGCGTTCTCGGGCAGGAAGCGCGCCCGGAGCAGGTCGTGGTGGTCGAGCACCGCCTGCAGCGCGCCACCCAGATCCGACGCCTCGATGCTCACCGGCAGTGCCACACACACGGACTGCGACAGCCGCGACCACGGTCCGCCGCGTTCGACGAGCCACCGCACGATCGGCGTCGGTGGCACTCGACCGACGCCGCCGCCCGGTAACTCGGCGAGCGCCGCCGCGGGCTCCGCGACCGAGCCGGCGACCGCAGCGAGCCCCGAGACCGACAGCCGGTCGAATACGTCGCGTGGCGTCAGCGACAGGCCGGCCTCGCGGGCCCTCGACACCAGCTGGATCGCCATGATCGAGTCGCCGCCGAGCGCGAAGAACGAGTCGTCGGCCCGCACCGCCTCGACACCGAGCACCTGTGCGAACAGGCCCGCCAGGGTCTCCTCGACAGGCCCGGCGGGCGCCCGACCTGCACCGGCGGCAGTTCCGAAGTCCGGCTCCGGCAGCGACTTCCGATCGACCTTGCCGTTGACCGTGAGCGGCAACCGCTCGAGGACGGTGACGGCGGCCGGAATCATGTAGGGCGGCAGGATTGCACCGACCCGCTCGCGCACGGCGTGCGGATCGAGCACCACGCCCGGGTCCGGCACCACGTACGCGGCCAGACGCACCGGACCCGCGTCCGTCCGCCGCGGGACCACCACCGCGTCGGCCACGCCCGGGCACTCGACGAGCGTCGCCTCGATCTCCCCCGGCTCGACCCGGAAGCCACGCACCTGAACCTGGAAGTCGCTGCGCCCGAGGAAGATCAGTCGCCCGTCGGCGTCCCACCGCGCGAGGTCGCCCGAACGGTAGAGCCGGCCACCGTCGGAGAACGGGTCGGCGACGAAGCGACCCGCGGTGAGACCGGGTCGGCCACCGTAGCCGCGCGCCGTCTGAACGCCGCCGGCGTAGATCTCTCCGACCACCCCGACCGGGACCGGGCGCAGCCGACGGTCCAGCAGATGCAAACGCACCCCCGGCAGGCCGCGGCCCACCAGATTCCCCGGCTCCTGCGCGCGGGCGGCATCCATCTCCTCGCCGGTGAGGAAGACGGTGGTCTCGGTGATCCCGTAGACGCTGACGAGCGTCGCCGCGTCGCCGCCGTGACGGCGGAGCCACGGCAACATCCGGCGCTGGTCGTAGTCGTCGCCGCCGACGCACACCCGGCGCAGGTCGGTCAGCGTCCGTCCCGCCGCCTTCTCGGCCTCCGCGAGTTGCAGGAAGGCGGCCGGCGTCTGCCCCAGCACGTTCACGTGCTCGCGCGACAGCAGTTCGACGAGCGCGTCGGGGGCGCGGACGGTGTCCTGGTCGACCACGACGAGGGTTCCGCCGGAGGTGAGCGCCCCCCAGGTCTCCCACACCGAGAAGTCGAACGAGAAGGCATGGAACATCGCCCACACGGCGCCGTCGGGGGTCTCGAACGCGGCCCGCGCGTTCGCCAGCAGCGCCGTGACGCTGCGATGGCTCACCTGCACGCCCTTGGGCCGGCCGGTCGATCCCGACGTGTAGATCGCGTAGGCGAGGTGGGCCGAGCGCAGGGGCCGCGTCCGTTCGGCGTCGGTGACCGGTGCCTCCGACAGCGCGTCGAGCGTCCGGGCGGTGTCGGCATCGTCGAGCACGATCCGCGAACTACCGACATCCGGCCCGTCCTCGACGTCGGACGTGGTCACCACGCAGGACACCGCTGCGTCGCGCAGCACGTACTCGCGCCGCGACGCGGGCGTGCGGGCCTCGATCGGGACGTAGCTGCCGCCCGCGGTGAGGATCGCCAGGAGCGTGACGATCAGAGCGTCGGAGCGGTCGAGCACCACCCCCACCGGGACCTCGGGGCCCACGCCCAGCGTGATGAGCCGTCGCGCAAGCCGATTCGCCCTGGATGCCAGCTCTGCGTAGGTGAGCCGCCGGTCGCTCCACACGACGGCGACCCGGTCGGGATTCTCCGCGGCCCGTCGCGCCACCAGTTCGGGCAGCGTATCGTCCACATCCGTCCCGGGTGTGCGCCACGAGTCGAGCAGCGCCGCGAGCTCGGTGTCGTCCACCATCGGCAGTTCACCCACCGCGGTGTCGGCGGGTGCGGTGAGCAGGGCGTGCAGCAGGCGCGCGAACCGCTCGTGGTGGGTGCGGAGGGTGGCATCGTCGTAGAGCTGCGGGTTGGCCTTGAAGTCGAGCCGGATCGGCCCGGACGGGCCGTACCGGTAGACGTTGACGAGCAGGTCCTCGATCGGCCCCGACGACAGCACGTCGAGCGCGGTCCGGGTGCCGCCGAGCCGCAATTCCTCCGGAAACAGCATCAGGTTCAGCAGCGGTCCCGAGAAGCCGCGCCCGGCGCCGTGCTCGCCCCGGTCCCGGCGCAGATCCTCGTGCCGGTAGCGCTGGTGCCGGAGCGCTCCGGACAGGGCGGCGGACACCTCGGCCACCAACTCCGCGACGGTCGTGCCGATACGGACCGGTACCCGCAGCGGCACGACGTTCGCGAGCGTGCCGCCGGACCGGCGCAGCACCGCCGTCGTGCGCGACGAGACCGGCAGGCTCAGGACTACGTCCTCGGCGCCGGTGTGCCGCGACGTGTACGCCGCGATCGCCGATGCGACCAGAACCGCGACGCTCACGCCGTAGCGCTCCTGGGCGTCGTCCAGGGCCCCCGCGGTGTCGGGTGCAACCACACCACCGACGTCGCGCCCGAATGCCTGTGCCGGCGCGGACCGCTCCGCGAGACTGCACCTTTCGGGCATCCCAGACGTCCGCTCCGCCCAGTAGTCGCGGTCCGTCCGCCAGCGCTTCGACCCGACGTACTCGACATCCGCGGCATGCACGGCATCGAGATCTGCGGCCCGCGTGGGCGGCGGGTCACGCCCGTCCACGGCCGCGTTGTAGAGTTCCGCGGCCCGGTAGAGCATCGTCGCCGCGGCGACCCCGTCGAGGGCGATGTGATGCGCCCTGGTGTACCAGAACCAACGATCGTCGGCGACGCGGAGGAGTACCGACACCGAAAGCCGGTCGCGCAGCAGATCGAGCGGAGCCGTCACATCGGTCCGCATCCAGGTGTGCGCCGCCGCTTCCGGGTCCGACTCGCCACGCAGATCGACGACTATGGTTCCCGTGTCGAGCCGGGGATCGAGGATCTGATGCGGCCGAGAATCGGTCAGTACCAGACGAATCAGGCCCGAACCGAACTCGCGGGCCGCTCGAGATACGGCCCGCGAGAGGAGGTCGACGTCGAGCCGGTCCGGCCCCTCCCCGATGTCCACGTACTGGGCCACGGACATCGGCACGGAGGGATCGAGTTGCTGCGCCAGCCACTGGCCGGTCTGCGCGGGCGAGAGCGGCATCGGCTCCGAGTGACCGCCGGAACCGCCGTCCAGTTCCGGCAGGCTTGCGCCAGCGCCCGTCGTGCCGGGTGCTGCGTCGACTCGAAAAGGCAGTTCCATCAGCTCGGTACGCGGCGCCGGGGACTGGATTGTCCGACGCCCGCTGCCGCCTCAGTCCTGGCCGGGTGAGTCGATCCTCGTCGCGCGAGCGCCGGAGGCGTTCGACGCGGCAAGAATTGCGTCGATGTTCGTCATTGCCCCAACGATACGACGGACGGTCACCGCCGAGCGAGTGACGATTTCGTGTAGATCACCACTGAGGTGCGGCGACGAGGAGGAATATCAGTCCGGCCACGACGCCGAGCGCGCCGCTGAGGATGCCGAACAGAGCCTCGAGCGACTTGGGTTCGCTCTCCTCGGAGCGGGAGGCGACGACCCCGGCACCGACGGCACCGAGCCCGAGCACGATCCCGAGACCGAACGTCCAGAAGGTGATGACCGACAGCGCCCCCAACGCGATCGAGGTGTCGCTCCCGGAACGGCGCAGCCATTCCAGAAACGGCGCGAGGGACCGCGGCTTGTCGGTGGAGGGGTCGGGATCCGGGGTGGGGCGGTCGGCGACGACGGACATCCTGATGCTTTCTCGAACAAACTACTGATTGACGCGTGGGCGCGGCGGACGGATCCGCCACTGAGGTCTTTCGGTTCGGATCAGCCGAATGTTTCGCAGGCACTCGCGGCCCGACGGGAACCTATCGACCACTCACCCCAGAAATTAGCACTCGCCCGGCAGGAGCGCCAACCGGGGCCCCGGTATGTTCGCTCTGGGCGACCTTCCGAATCCGACTGGCGCGCAAGCGCACCGAGACGGTGCGGCACTCAGCTCCGATCCCGGCGGAAGAGCTTGTTGCCCAACCAGACGACCGGGTCGTACCGCTTGTCCGCGACCCGTTCCTTCATCGGGATCAGGGCGTTGTCGGTGATGTGGATGTTCTCCGGGCACACGTCGGTGCAGCACTTCGTGATGTTGCACAGCCCGAGCCCAAAGTCGTCCTGGGCGGCGTCCCGCCGGTCGGCCACGTCCAACGGGTGCATCTCGAGCTCGGCGACGCGCATCAGGTAGCGCGGACCCGAGAACGCCTCCTTGTTCTCCTCGTGGTCACGCACCACGTGGCACGTGTTCTGACAGAGGAAGCACTCGATGCACTTGCGGAACTCCTGCGAGCGCTCCACGTCGACCTGCTTCATCCGGTACTCCCCCGGCGCCAGCCCGGGCGGCGGAGTGAACGACGGGATCTCCCGCGCCTTGGTGTAGTTGAACGAGACGTCGGTGACGAGGTCGCGGATCACGGGGAACGTGCGCATGGGCGTGACGGTGACGATCTCGTCCTCGGCGAACGTCGACATCCGAGTCATGCACATCAGCCGGGGCCGGCCGTTGATCTCCGCGGAACACGATCCGCACTTGCCCGCCTTGCAGTTCCACCGCACCGCCAGATCGGCGGACTGCGTCGCCTGTATCCGGTGGATGATGTCGAGGACCACCTCGCCCTCGTTCACCTCCACCGCATAGTCCCGCAGGTCACCGCCCGACGCGTCACCGCGCCAGATCCGGAACTTCGCGTCGTATCCCATGTCAGGTCGCCCTCCCAGGATGAGCATCGAGTTCGGCGTCGGTGTAGTACTTGCCGAGCTCGTCGATCTCGAACAGCGCCAACAGGTCCGGACGCATCGGCACCTGCCGCTCGCGGGTGACGATCACGTCGGGCACGGACGTGCCGTCCTCCGCGGCCGGGTCCCCGGCCACCGTGCTGCACACCAGCAACGTCGACCGCCACTGCGGATCCATCGACGGGAAGTCGTCGCGGGTGTGCCCGCCGCGGCTCTCGGTCCGCATCAGCGCCGCGCGGGCGACACACTCGCTGACCAGGACCATGTTCCGCAGGTCCAGCGCCAGATGCCATCCGGGATTGAACTGTCGATGCCCCTCGACGGTCACCCCCGGAAGCCGGGACTTGACGTCGTCGAGCGTCGCGATGGCCTGTTCGATCTCCGACTCGGTGCGGATGATTCCCACCAGGTCGTTCATCGTCTGCTGCAGTTGGGTGTGCAGCGTGTAGGGGTTCTCCCCCGTGCCCGCAGCCGGTGGATCGAACGGGACCAGCGCGGCCCGCGCGGCGGTCGCGACGTCGGCCTCGGCCACTGTCGGACGCGCCTCGAGAGACTGGACGTAGTCGGCCGCGCCGAGCCCGGCCCGGCGACCGAACACCAGCAGATCCGACAGCGAATTGCCGCCCAGGCGATTCGACCCGTGCATCCCACCCGAACACTCACCCGCCGCGAAAAGCCCTGCCACCGTGGACGACCCGGTGTCCGGATCGACCTCGATGCCGCCCATCACGTAGTGGCAGGTGGGGCCGACCTCCATCTGTTCCTTCGTGATGTCGACGTCGGCGAGTTCCTTGAACTGGTGGTGCATCGAGGGCAGCCGCCGGACGATCTCCTCGGCGGGCATGCGCGACGCGATGTCGAGGTAGACGCCGCCGTGCGGGGTGGAACGACCGGCCTTGACCTCGGAGTTGATGGCGCGGGCCACCTCGTCACGCGGCAACAGGTCCGGGGTGCGGCGGTTGTTGTCGGGGTCCTCGTACCACTTGTCGGCCTCCTCCGCGGTCTCCGCGTACTGGCCTTTGAACACCGCCGGAATGTACGAGAACATGAAGCGCTCGCCGTCGGAGTTCTTGAGCACGCCACCGTCTCCGCGGACGCCCTCGGTGACGAGGATGCCCTTCACGCTCGGCGGCCACACCATCCCCGTCGGATGGAACTGCACGAACTCCATGTTGATCAGGTTCGCGCCGGCCCGCAGCGCGAGCGCGTGCCCGTCACCGGTGTACTCCCACGAGTTGGAGGTGACCTTGAACGACTTGCCGATGCCGCCCGTCGCCATCACCACCGCGGGCGCCTCGAACAGCACGAACCGTCCCGACTCGCGCCAGTAGCCGAAGGCGCCGGCGATCCGGTCGCCGTCCTTGAGCAGTTCGGTGACGGTGCATTCGGCGAACACCTTCACCCGGGCCTCGTAGTCGCCGGTCTCGGCGAAGTCCTCCTGCTGGAGCGAGACAATCTTCTGCTGCATCGTGCGGATCAACTCGAGGCCGGTGCGGTCGCCGACGTGCGCGAGCCTGGGATACGTGTGACCGCCGAAGTTGCGCTGGCTGATCCGGCCGTCCTCGGTGCGGTCGAACAGCGCGCCGTACGTCTCGAGCTCCCACACCCGGTCGGGCGCCTCGCGTGCGTGCAGCTCGGCCATGCGCCAGTTGTTGAGGAACTTGCCACCGCGCATCGTGTCGCCGAAGTGGACCTGCCAGCTGTCCTTCGAGTTGACGTTGCCCATCGCGGCCGCGCAGCCGCCCTCGGCCATGACGGTGTGGGCCTTGCCGAACAACGACTTGCACACGACCGCGACCGAGAGCCCCCGTTCCCGGGCCTCGATGACCGCACGCAGTCCGGCACCGCCGGCGCCGATTACCACCACGTCGTATCTGTGCCGCTCGACCTCGGCCATGCGCACTCCCCCTCTCGGTGCATCCGTCGGTGACGCCGGAATCGGTGGAACTCAGTTGATCAGTCGCAGGTCGGAGATCGTGCCGCTCGCGACCAGCATGATGTAGAAGTCCGTGAGGATCAGCGTCCCGAGCGTGGTCCACGCCAACTGCATGTGCCGGGTGTTGAGCTTGCTCACCCACGTCCAGAGCCGGTAGCGGACCGGGTGAGCCGAGAAGTGTTTGAGCCGGCCGCCGGTGACATGGCGGCACGAGTGGCACGAGAGCGTGTACGCCCAGAGCAGGACCACGTTGGCCGTGATGATCAGGCTGCCCAACCCGAGCCCGAAACTGCCGTTCGGCCCCTCGTAGGCGCGCACCGCGTCGTACGTGTTGACGAGTGAAACCACCAGCGCGACATAGAAGAAGTAGCGGTGGACGTTCTGCACAATCAGCGGGAACCGCGTCTCACCCGAGTAGCTGGAATGCGGTTCCGCCACCGCGCACGCCGGCGGCGCCAGCCAGATCGACCGGTAGTAGGCCTTGCGGTAGTAGTAGCAGGTGAGCCGGAAGCCCAGCAGGAATGGCAGGACGAGGAATCCGAGCGGGATCCACATCGGCAGCTCGCCCACCCACGTGCCGAAGTGGCTGGCTCCGGGCACGCACGACTCGCTGATGCACGGCGAGTAGAACGGCGTCAGGTAGTGGTAGTCGTCGACCCAGTACGCGGTGCGTACGAACGACCGGACGGTGGCGTACACGACGAACACCGCCAGCCCGAGCGTGGTGAGCAGCGGCGCGAGCCACCATCGGTCGGTGCGCAGGGTGCGCGCACGGATATCCGCCCGAGCCGGCGGCGGCGCGCCGATCTCGGTCACCCGCGGGGCCCTCACGCGTTCTCGTGCGGGTTGCCGCCGAGTCCCTCGTCGTCCGCGCCCTGCCACAGCGAGCGGTCGTAAGGGGTGTCCGGCACCTGTACCCGCTCGGCGGTGGCGCCGGCCGTCGGACGCGGCGGCGAGTCGCTCAGGTCGTGGGCGTCGATGTCGAGCCGGTCGACGTCGTTGGCCAGCCGGCGCACGGCGGACGCGTCGCCGTACACCTCGCGCAGCGATCCGATGCACTGACGCAGATGCCCGATCGTGCGCTGCAAATCCATCACTTCGGTGGTGGTCATCCGTACCTCCGCACAAACGTCGGTCGGATCGGACGGCGGCAGGGCTGCCGGTCGCGCCCGATCTGCCTACACGGTGTGATGCCACTCACAGTACGTCAGGTGTCGCGCCGACGCCGTCGATCGATCGAGATCGGCCGAGCCTGCCCGCGAGCAACTTCCCGCGCAGCGGGAGATGCACTGACATGTGACGCAGCCCACTTCAAGATGGTGCGGGCGGGACGGACCTCGCCCGCCACACGACCGAAGGAGCCCGTCCGTGCGATTCACCTATGCCGAGTCCATGACCGACCCCGACTTCTACGTTCCGCTCGCGCAGGCAGCCGAACGCGTCGGCTTCGACTCCATGACCATCGCGGACAGCATCTGCTACCCGGAGGAGTCCGACTCCGTCTACCCGTACACGCCGGACGGGAGCCGCGAGTTCCTCGAGAACAAGCCGTTCATCGAGGCGATGATCCTTGCGATGGCCCTGGGTGCGGCGACGAGCACACTGCGGTTCACGACCTTCGTGCTCAAGCTCCCCGTCCGCCCACCGGTACTCGTCGCCAAGCAGGCCGCCTCCGTCGCCTATCTGACCGGCAACCGACTGCGGCTGGGCGTGGGCGTCAGCCCGTGGCCCGACGACTTCCAGGTCATGGACGTGCCGTGGGAACGGCGCGGCCGGCGAACCGACGAGGCGATCGACATCGTGCGGGGACTGACGAACGGCGGATACTTCGAGTACCACGGCGAGATCTTCGACGTCCCGTCGATCAAGATCAATCCGGTTCCGACGCAGCCGATCCCGATCCTGATCGGCGGCCACAGCGACGCGGCGCTGCGCCGGGCGGTTGTACGCGGCGACGGCTGGACGCACGCCGGCGGCGACCCCGAGGAACTCGACCGGATGCTGGATCGGCTGCAGAAGATCCGCGCCGCGGAGGGCAAGGCGGACGCGCCGTTCGAGATCCACGTCGCCTCGGCCGAGGCCTACACGGTAGACGGGATCAAGCGCCTCGAGGACAAGGGCGTCACCGACGTGATCGTCGGCTTCCGCAACTCCTACGACGCCGCGCCCGACACCGAGCCGCTCGAGCAGAAGATCGCAAACCTGGAGGGTTACGCGGAATCGGTGATCGCCAAGGTGCTCTGACGAGGCGGGACCGTCGACTCTCGTCGCCCGCACACCGGGCGACGAGGATCGACGTCAGCGCGCCGGATTTGCCCGAAACCTCCCGCCCAGCATTGATAGGTAAAGGGTATCTATGAAATAGACCTCATAGATTGGAACTATTTATGATTCTTGGCTAACCTCTGAGATGTCTGGTATCCACCTTCGACCGAACAGAGGTTCAAATGGCCCTGATCAACAAGCAGATCAAGCCCTTCTCCGCGACCGCCTACAAGAACGGCGCATTCGTCGACGTGTCCGACGAGGACATCAAGGGCAAGTGGGCGATCTTCTTCTTCTACCCGGCCGACTTCACCTTCGTCTGCCCGACGGAGCTCGGTGATCTCGCCGATCACTACGAGGAGCTGCAGCGCCTCGGCGTCGAGGTCTTCTCGGTGTCCACCGACACCCACTTCACGCACAAGGCGTGGCACGACTCCTCCGAGACCATCGGCAAGATCCAGTACGCGATGATCGGCGACCCGACCCTCGAGATCAGCACCAACTTCGAGGTGCTTCGCGAGAACCAGGGCCTGGCCGACCGCGGCACCTTCCTCGTCGATCCCGACGGTGTCATCCAGTTCATGGAGATCACCGCGGAGGGCATCGGCCGCAACGCTGCCGAGCTGCTGCGCAAGGTCAAGGCCGCTCAGTACGTCCGCTCGCACCCGGGCGAGGTCTGCCCGGCCAAGTGGGAAGAAGGCGAAGAGACCCTCGCTCCGTCGCTGGACCTCGTCGGCAAGATCTGACGTAAGTCGAATCGGCTGACGTAAGTCGCTTCGGGCGGCGCGGGCCCGGACACTCCGGGCCCGCGCCCCACCCCCACTTCCGTCGACCTGCACCGCCCCACACCTGCCCGGACCGCAGGAGAACCAAGGTCCGATTCCCGATCACAGCCTTCCCCACGGATGGAGTAGATCCGCATGCTCGACGCCCCCCTCGCCGGCCAACTGAAGTCCCTCCTCGAGCGGTTGACCCTGCCGATCGAGCTCGTGTCCTCCCTCGACGACGGCGCCAAGTCGGCCGAACTCGCCGAACTGCTCACCGAGATCGCCGCGATGTCGGACAAGATCACCTACGAGCGCCGCGACGACGACGCGCGACGTCCGTCGTTCGCCATCCGCCGCACCGGCACCGACATCGAGGTCCGCTTCGCAGGCATCCCCCTCGGTCACGAATTCACCTCGCTCGCACTCGCACTGCTCCAGGTCGGCGGTTACCCGTCGAAGGAAGCGCCCGAGCTGCTCGAGCAGGTCCAGGGGCTCGAGGGCGAGTTCCACTTCGAGACCTACTTCTCGCTGTCGTGCCAGAACTGCCCCGACGTCGTGCAGGCCCTCAACCTGATGGCCGTGCTCAACCCGGGTGTCAGCCACGTCGCGATCGACGGTGCGCTGTACCAGGACGAGGTCGACGGCCGTCAGATCATGGCGGTGCCGACGGTGTACCTCAACGGTGAACTGTTCGGCTCCGGCCGGATGAGCCTCGCCGAGATCGTCAACAAGCTCGACGACGGCGCCGCGGACCGTGCTGCCGCCGCGATAGCGGAGAAGGATCCGTTCGACGTGCTCGTCGTCGGTGGCGGCCCGGCCGGCGCCGCGGCCGCGATCTACGCCGCCCGCAAGGGAATTCGCACCGGGATCGCCGCCGAGCGCTTCGGCGGCCAGGTGCTCGACACGATGGCGATCGAGAACTACATCTCCGTTCCCTACACCGAGGGACCGAAGTTCGGCGCGGCGCTCGAGAACCACGTGCGCCAGTACGACGTCGACCTCATGAACACCCAGCGGGCCGCCAAGCTCGTGCCGGCGGCCACCGAGAACGGCCTCGTCGAGGTCGAACTGGAGAGCGGCGCTTCGCTTCTCGCCCGCACGGTGATCCTGTCGACGGGTGCGCGCTGGCGTTCGATGAACGTGCCCGGCGAGACCGAGTACCGGAACAAGGGTGTCACCTACTGCCCGCACTGCGACGGCCCGCTGTTCAAGGGCAAGCGCGTCGCGGTCATCGGTGGCGGCAACTCCGGTGTCGAGGCGGCGATCGACCTCGCCGGCATCGTCGCGCACGTCACGCTCATCGAGTTCGACTCGGTGCTGCGCGCCGACGAGGTGCTGCAGCGCAAGCTGCGCAGCTTGCCGAACGTGACCATCCTGCTGAGCACCCTCACCACCGAGGTTCGCGGCGACGGCAGCAAGGTCACCGGCCTCACCTACACCGACCGCACCACCGACGAGTCGCACACCGTCGATCTCGAGGGCATCTTCGTCCAGATCGGCTTGCTGCCCAACACCGAGTGGCTGGCGGGCAGTGTCGACCTCTCGCCGCGCGGCGAGATCGTCATCGATGATCGCGGTCAGACGTCGGTCCCCGGCGTGTTCGCCGCGGGCGACTGCACGACGGTGCCGTTCAAGCAGATCGTGATCGCCGCCGGTGCCGGCGCGACGGCCGCGCTGTCCGCGTTCGACCACCTGATCCGCACCAGCGCTCCGGAAGAGGAATCGGCAGCAGCGGTCGGCTGACGCTCCCTTCTACGACGACCCCGGGTCCGGCGCCGAATGGCACCGGACCCGGGGTCGTCCTGGCGTAGCGTGGGGTCGAACAGGAATCGGGTGGAGGTGAATTCGTGGCGGACACTGCGGGGCGGGCTTTCCAGAACGTCAGCTCGCTGTACCTGACCGGCCGGACATGGGACTCGGCGCCCGAGCCCGAGCCGGAGGCGATCGAGACGTCGCTGGTCGTCGACGTCGAGCCGTTCCCGGACGACCCGCACGGAACCTTCGTCCTTCGGCGGTAGGAACTACCTGCCGAGGCCCCGCGCGACAGCCGCGTCGAGGGCCGCCTCGAGACGATCGTCCTCGGCGCCGTCCATGGGAACGCCACGGGCCGGCTGTTGTCCACCGGGTTTCTGCTCACGCGATCCACAACTCCGGAAATCCATCTGTTCCGTCGCATCCGAAGTTCCACGGAAGATTGTCTCCCCCCACCAAGCCCGCCGACTGTGCAACGATGCCGTCATGTCCGCGATCACCGACTACTTCTCCGCGCCCTCGGACGATGCCGCGGCAACCGCTCTGCACGGCCTGATCGATCTCGATCCGGACGACCTCACGGCGGCCGAGGAGCTGTACCGCACCTCCCCGGACGAGGCCGCCCGCCCACGCGTGCGGACCGCCACGAGCGGCACACCGGTTCTCCAGGCGAAGGGCATCGACCCGACCGTCTCGCTCGGGCGACTGGAAGCGGTGCTCACCGGTCGCAGCTACGCCGACATCAAGGCCGGTCCGCGCCGCGGATCGATGGTGGCGGACAGCGAGTTCGGCGGCTCCTTCGTCCTGTCCGTCGCCGACGAACTACGCGATGCGCTGGCCGGCGCCGATCCGAGCGCACTGATCGCCGCGGCCGGCGAATGGATCTTCGACGAGGCCGCCGAGCCCTCCGAGGAATCCGTCCCGTTCGTCGTGGCACTGGCCGAACTGGCTACCACCGCCGTGTCCCGCGGAGAGCGTCTCTACTGCCGCGTCATCGTCTGAGCTGAAGCGACGCGAGCCAGTCGGGGTCGAACCAGGCGGCTGCGGCTGCGGCGAATCCGGCCGCATCCGGGCCCGCGACACCCTCGGGCACGCGGCCGACCAACGCCGAACCGGTGACCGCCGGCAGATCGTCGAGGTTGCAGCGCGCCGCGAGATCCGGCTGCTCGGGCCAGGATCCGACGACGAAGCCACTGCACTTCACGCCCGCCGAGGCGAGCGCCTCCGCCGTGAGCGCACAGTGATTGAGGGTGCCGAGGCCGGCGGCGGCCACCACGACGACGGGGGCACCGAGCTCGGCCGCGACGTCACGCACCGTGAATCCGTCGGCACCGAGTCGGACCAGCAGCCCACCGGCGCCTTCCAGCAGGGTCACGTCGTGCGCCGAGTTCAGATTGCGCACCGCGGCGACGACTTGGGGCCGGGTCAGCATCGGCATGGCCGCGCGGCGCGCGGCGGTGTCGGGAGCCAGCGGTTCGGGATACCGGGCCAGTTCGACGGTGGCAGTCACGCCACTGAGCCGGGTCACCTCGGCGAGATCACCGGGTTCGTCGATCGCGACGCCGGTCTGAGCAGGCTTGCACACCGCAACCGACTGCCCCGCGGCACGCAACGCAGCCGCGAGCGCGGCGGTGACGACGGTCTTACCGACGTCGGTGGACGTTCCGGACACCACGAGAATGCTCATGCCGGGACTCCCACGCGACGATCCGAAAGCACCTCGGTCAGAACGGATTCGATGACTGCCATCTCGCCGGCATCGATCGTCGCCCGCGCCGTCAGACGCAGACGCGACGTGCCCTCCGGGACGGACGGCGGACGGAAACAGCCCACGTGCAACCCGAGGTCACGGCACGCTGCCGCGGCGGAGAACGCCACCGCCGGATCGCCGAGCACCACCGACACCACCGCCGATTCGGGGTCGGCGGCACCGGTGATGCGGGCGAGGTCGCGGGCGCGATCCAGGACGGCGGCCGCCCGCTGCGGTTCCCGGATCAGCACCGACAGCGCGGCGCGGGCGGCGCCGACCGCTGCGGGCGCCAGGCCGGTGTCGAAGATGAAGGTGCGGGCCGCATCGACGAGATGTGCGCGCACCTGCTCGGCGGCCAGCACCGCGCCACCCTGGCTCGCGAGGGACTTCGAGAGCGTCGCCGTGACGACGACGTCCGGCTCCCCGGCCAGGCCCGCCTCGTGGACCAGTCCGCGGCCACCGCGACCACGCACCCCGATGCCGTGTGCCTCGTCGACGAGCAGGACCGCACCGTGTTCCCGGCACACCCGGTGCATCTCGGCGAGCGGGGCGAGGTCGCCGTCGGCGCTGAACACCGAGTCGGTGAGCACGAGGGCGCGCTCCTCGGCGCGCTCGGCGAGCGCGCGGCGCAGGAATTCGACGTCGGCGTGCGGCGCGACGACGACGCGGGACCGCGACAGGCGGCACGCGTCGACGAGCGAGGCGTGACAGCCGGCGTCCGAGACGATCAGCGCGCCCTTGCCCGAAAGTGCCGTCACCGCACCGAGGTTGGCGGCGTAGCCGCTCGCGAACACCAGACCCGACTCGGCGCCGACGAAGCCCGCGAGCTCGCGCTCGAGGAGTTCGTGGTCGGACGTCGTGCCGGTGACCAGGCGGGATCCGGTCGCTCCCCCACCCCAGCGCCGGACGGCGTCGACGGCGCCGTCGATCACCTCGGGATGCCGGACGAGGCCCAGGTAGTCGTTGGAGGCGAGGTCGATCACCCGATCCTGGTCGCCGCGCGCCCGCAGTTCACGGCGCAGACCCGCCGCGCGCCGGGCGCGTTCGACGTCGTCGAGCCAACTCAGAGCACTGCCATCGGTTCCCACCCGCAGCACGATACAAGCCCACTTGAACGGCGTTCAAGTGGGCTTGTATCGACGCTACTCAGCGGCGCGCGCCCCCCACCGCACCACCCGGACTCCGCCGGCGAGCGCTCCGGCGGCGGCAGCCGACGCCGTCACCCCGGACAGGATCGGGAACGTGAGCCAGGGCGATCCCACCCCGAGACCGACCGAATCGGCCTCAACCTCGACCGACTCCAACTCGACGACATCAGCATCGGCGTACACGCACATCACCCCGACCTCACCACAGAACGGAGTCCCGAGACCCGCGAACTCGACCGCATCCCCCTCGGCCGCCGCAGTGCTGATCGGAACGGGCGACGATTCCGCAGCAGAGCCGTCCGGAACGGGCGGCGCCAGGGTCCACGCCCACGCGAAGCACAGGCCCGCGACCAGCGCGGTGCCACACACGAGGGCGACCAACGGGCGTCGCGGGGCTGCCGGCACACGCAGGATCCGCCACCCCTCGGCGTTCGCGCACGCCCCGACGAACCAGCCGACGAACATCCCGAGGATCGCCAGGAGCGGCAGGCCGGGCCACCATGCAGCCGGCTGCGGCGTCGCGAAGTGCCACACGAGCGCCGCAGTCAGCCCCGCGAGCAGTCCGACGAGCACGAGCAGACCGGTCACGGGGCGGGCCCGGGGCACACCGTCGCTGTCCACACCGGGACTGTAGCGACGCAGATCACATTTCGGCGGGACTCCGGGACTGACTGCGCGCCGCCGCAACCATTCCGGCGGCGATGCGGTCGATCTCGTTCGCGCTGCACACATACGGCGGCATCGCGTAGATCAGGTTCCGGAACGGCCGCAGCCAGACACCCGCCTCGACGGCGGCGGCGGTGACCGTCGGCATGTCGACCGGGTCGGCGAGTTCGATCACGCCGATGCCGCCGAGGATCCGTACGTCCACGACACCCGGCACGTCCCATGCCGGGGCCAGGCCGCGCTCGAGTCCCGCGTTCAGTGCCGCGATCTCGGCGCGCCAGTCGCGCGAGAGCAACAACTCCACCGCGGCTACCGCCACCGCGCACGCCATCGGGTTCCCCATGAATGTGGGTCCGTGCATGATGGCGCCGCCCTCACCGGCGCTGATGACCTCGGCCACCTCTGTCGTGCACAGCGTCGCGGCCAGTGTGAGATACCCGCCGGTGAGCGCCTTGCCGACACACATCACGTCCGGCGCGAGCCCGGCGTGGTCCGCCGCGAACAGTTCACCGGTGCGCCCGAAGCCCGTGGCGATCTCGTCGAACACCAGCAGCAGTTCGTGCTCGTCGCACATTCGGCGCAGCTCCCGCAGGTAGTCGGGGTGGTGGAAACGCATGCCGCCGGCGCCCTGGACGACGGGTTCGACGATGATCGCGGCGAGTTCGTCGCGATGCTCGACGACCAGTCGCTCGAACTCGGCGACGTACTCCGGATCGAACTCGCGCGGCGGCGCCGGCGCGAACAGTTGCCGGGCGAGCACGTCGGTCCACATCGCGTGCATGCCGCCGTCCGGGTCGCAGACGCTCATCGGCGCGAACGTATCGCCGTGATATCCGCCACGCCACGTGAGCAGCCGGTGCTTCTCGGAACGTCCACGGCTGCGCCAGTACTGCAGGCACATCTTCACCGCGACCTCCACCGACACCGAACCGGAGTCGGCGAGGAACACCTTGTCGAGGCCGTCCGGGGTGATCTCGACCAGAAGCTCGGCGAGCCGTGCGGCGGGCGCGTGCGTGAGACCGCCGAACATCACGTGACTCATCCGGCCGAGCTGGTCGACAACGGCCTGGTCCAGCACCGGATTGCGGTATCCGTGCACGGCGGACCACCACGAACTCATCCCGTCGACCAGTTCGGTCCCGTCCGCCAGGGTGAGCCGCGCGCCCTGCGCGGACTCGACGACGAGCGACGCCGTCGACGCGGGAAAGGCACCGTACGGGTGCCACAGGTGGGTCGTGTCGATTTCGACGATCCGTTCGGCCGTCAGGTGCAGGGAGTTCACGGCGCTCGACTGTAGGTGTCAAGCATCACGGGCGGGTCGGCAGGTACGTTGGACTGGTCCCCGCCGGCGGAATCCGCCGCGGTCAACTCCCCTATTGCCTGCCCGGAGAGATTCGCGTTGTCCGTCCGCTCCACCGACCGAACCATCGGCCGGCCGTCGGGCTCGGCAACTCGCGGCCGTCCCGCGTACCGCCACGATCTCGACGGACTGCGCGGTCTCGCGATCGGCCTCGTCGTCGTCTACCACGTCTGGTTCGGGCGGGTGTCCGGCGGCGTCGACATCTTCCTGACGCTGTCCGGGTTCTTCTTCGTCGGGTCGCTGCTGCGGGCCGCCGAGTCCGGTGGCCGACTCGATCCGGTCCCCGTGGTCCGGCGCATCGTGAGACGCCTGGTGCCACCGCTCGCTCTCGTGCTGGCGGCGGTGGCGGTGTTCACCGTCGTGATGCATCCGGCCACCCAGTGGTTCGACACCTCACGGCAGATCACGGCGTCGTTGACGTTCCTGCAGAACTGGCACCTGGCCGACACCGCGAGCGACTATCTCGCCGCCGACCCGTCGGTCAGCCCACTTCAGCATCTGTGGTCGATCTCCGTGCAGGGCCAGTTCTATCTGGCGGCGCTGGTCCTCGTGTTCGGGCTCGCGTGGCTGCTCCGCACCCGCGGCGTTCCGGTCCGGGGACCGCTCGCGCTGCTACTCGGCGTCCTCTCGCTCGTGTCCCTGGCGTACGCGACGACCAGCGACCTGCCGCAGACATGGCTCTACTACGACACCGGCGCCCGCATGTGGGAACTGCTCGTCGGCGGCCTCGTGGCCTGTGTCGCACCGAGCCTGCGGGTGCGACGGGCGTGGCGCGTGCTCCTCGCGGTCGCCGGCCTCGCGATCGTGGTCGGGTGCGGCATGCTGCTCGACGGGCGGAACCTGTTCCCGGGACCGTGGGCGCTGGTTCCCGTCGGTGCCGCGCTCGCGATCATCGTCGCCGGATCACAGGACGACGAGGGCGACCGCTCCCCCACTCGGCTGCTCGCCTGGCGCCCGATGGTTCGGCTCGGCTCGATCGCGTACGCGCTGTACCTGTGGCACTGGCCGATCCTCATCGCGTACCTCGTGTGGCGCGACCAACCGGCGGTCGGGTGGGCCGGCGGGGTCGCCGTCATCGCCGTTTCCCTGCTCCTCGCGGAACTCACCACGCGATTGATCGAGACGCCCATCCGGCGGCCGTCGAGTCCGCGCGCCGTGCGCGCCGCGCTGATCACGGTGGTCACCTTGACCACGGTCGCGCTCGCGGCGGCCTCGGTGACGTGGACCGGGTTCATCGACCGGCGAACCGAGCAGTGGGCGCAGCAGACCACTCTCGACTCGACGACCTATCCCGGAGCCGCCGCGCTCCTGTCCGGCTTCGACGTCGACTACGCGCGGGAGCAGCCGTCGCGCTTCGTGGCGCAATCGGACCTGCCCGCGACGACGCTCGACGGGTGCATGTCCCAGCCCGGCCAGACCGACGCGCTCACGTGCACCTACGGCGACGCCGAAGCGGACCGCAGCATCGCGCTGATCGGCGGTTCACATGCCGAACACTGGCTGCCCGCGCTCGACGCGCTCGGCCACGAACACCGTTTCCGAGTGGAAACGTACGTGAAGGTGGGGTGCCCGGCGGTCCTGCCGCCGGGGCCGGACTCCCCGGTCGGCGAATGCGAGGAGTGGACGTTCGATGCTGTCGACGCGATGGCCGCCGCCCGCCCCGACATCGTGTTCAGCACCTCCACTCGGCCCCGACCGGGCACCGCCGGCGACTACACCCCCGACACCTACATCGCGTTCTGGCAGGCCCTGACGGATCTGGGTCTGCCGACGATCGTGGTTCGCGACACTCCGTGGCTGGAATCGGACGGGGTCGCCTACCGCGCCTCGGACTGCCTGGCCCGACGCGGCGGCGACGCCGACACGTGCGGCATCGACCGCGCGCAGGTGCTCGACCCGATCGACCCCGCGCAGGCCGCCGCGGAACCGTTCCCGACGGTCCTCCCCTTCGACCTCTCCGATGCGGTGTGCCGGGAGGATCGCTGCCGGGTGATCGAGGGCAACGTGCAGATCTACCGGGACTCGAACCACCTCACCGCGTCGTACGTGAAGACCCTTACCCCGGTGCTGGGCGACCGTCTCGGCCCGCTCACGGGCTGGTGGTGACTCGGCCCGCCGGAGCTTCGAACACCCCCGACGGACCGAGCACTCGACCGCGTTACCGAATCGCCGCTCCGGCAGCGGACTTTCGCTCGAGATTCTCCGCGACCTGAGCCTTCCACGCCTGGACGGGACGAGTGGTATCGAGCTCGATTTCGAAGCGCTGCACCATCTCCGGCAGCCCGCCGTCCTGATCTCGCCGACCGATCCCAGGCGATGCCACCCCCGAGCAATTCGCGTCGGCGGCACCGCATCGTGGTAGCGGTCGGGGTTGATCTGCGCGCGCGTGTGCCAAAGGTGCACGAGGTCAGCCGTGGCCTCGGCAACCTCTTCGCTCGCCGGCTCCGTGGTGGTCATGCTGTCGGCGACAGGTTCCGCCGCCGACAGTTCTCGCAGGCCTGTGCGCGCCAACGCTGAGACGGATCCGTGCCCGGAGCTGTGACACAGCCTATGCGATCGGCGAAGTTGAGCAGATACCGTCGGCTGATACGTAAGATGTGGAAGCGCAGATGGAGCCTGGCCGGATGTCTGTTCAGTCGGTGTCGATGTCGGATCAGTTCTGCGCCAGCGTGATCCGGGGCGGTTTCCAGGTGCCGTCCCGAACTGCGTCCTGACCGCCGTAGGCACGCAAGTAGAGGGAGAACCGCCCGCCCGGGGCCGGAAGCCAGTTGGTGTCTCGCCCACGACCGGGGCTGATCGCACCGGCGTAAAGGGTGAGCGACCCGTCAGTGCCATAGGTCAGCGTCTTGTTCTTGGTGCCCAGGGAGTACCGGTGCAGGTCGTTGGGGAAAAAGAAGTGATGCTCGTTGTAGAGGGTCAGCGACCAGAACCCATCGACCGGTGGGAGCTGACCAGCGGGGAAGACAATCTCGTAGGTGCTGTCGCCGCGCAGTTCGTAGCCGTCGCTGTCGTGGTCGGTGTAGAAGTACTGGGTTTCCGGTGGCCGGTTCTCGAACATGTTCGAGCGTGATGTCGCGGCGCGGTTGTAGTAGTCGACGCCCCACTCGGAGTTGTGAATCGAGCGGTTCCATCCGTTCTCGTCGGGCGCGCCGTTGTATCCCCAGCGCATGAGGTCCTTGATCAGTCCGATGTCAGTGTCGGCAACAGCCGTCTCGATGGCCTGACGTATCTCGGGGAACCTCGCCGCGGCGTCGAGAAGCTCGGAGAACTGCGAGTAGAGGGACTGTTCGCCGGGCTGTGGTGGCACTGTGGCCAGGATCTCGGGGAGCTGGTCGAAGAAGGTTTCAGGGCGTACCCATTTGGTTTCCTCGCCGGTGCTGCTGGATTCGGCGGGGAACGTGGGGACGTCGGACCAGTTGGCGGTCTTCATTTCTCCGGTGAACTCGGTGAGCGGGTAGACCATGATCTGGTTGAGCAGTGGCTGGATAGCGGCGCGGTCGTCGTCGGTGTCGTCCATGAAGACCCGCGGGATGGCGTTGCCAAGGGTTGTGGGACTGCGCAGCACATCGACGATTCCCTGCGGAACCTCACCGTGCCAGCCGGGCCCGGCCAGCAGGTAGTGCCCCGGCGCGCTGGCGTACATCGAGCCGACGTGGCCGAATTGGTCCGTGCGGGCGTCGTAGAACGCGTAAACGAAGAACCGGCCACCGAAGTCCGGGACCTGGACGACAACGGGCTGCTCGTCCAGGGAGAAGTAACCCAGTCCGTAGACCACGTCCTGGTTCGGGCACGCGATAAACGTCTGGCCGGGATCGATGTAGTCGTTGAGCATCGCGATCTGCCCGGTCGGGGCGGCAGGGAGCACACCACCGAGCCGACCGGGTACGGGTGCGGCACTCAACCGGTCGCGCCGGTTGACCATGTTCACCATCGGATAGGCCCAAATGTAGGCGAACCGAGCGAGGCTCGCGGCATAGTCCGGGTGCATCCGTGACGCACCCTCGACTGTCGATACGGCCATGTCCTGCTGTGTAACCATCCCCGCTCCATCCACGTGTCGCTGCTCAGCACCTGCGACTCTGGCAAACACGGTGCCAGCCCGCATCACCCTCTGCGGGTGGTCCCCATCGCGCAGTAGAGGTGCCTGCGACTTGTCGATGGGTGTCGCGGACAGGCGAGTTCAGGATCCGCCCGCGGTGGCGCCGGCGTGTAAGGCGAGACGGCGCCGCCGGTCGAGCCTGTATTGCTTCATGCCGCCGACGGTGGACCGCTGCAACCGACATCGAGGTCGGCGCCTGAGCGTCGACGTAGCGAACGTGACCTAGAACCCGAACAGGCCCACTGGCCGGTGGCCGAATTCAGCTTTCGCGTGGCGCTGGCCGACCTGACGAGCTACGCCCTATACCGGACCTGCTCGTGCGGTCGACACGTTGCAACACCAGCAGGACGGCCACCCCGGCGGCCACAATGCCGATCAGATTGACGCCGAGTTGCCCGAGCGAGCTCAGCACGACATTCCACTTCCCCGCGAACACCGCGACGACCGCCAATCCGGCAGCCGGCACCGTCGTGACCGAGATGAACACGCCCACTAGGACCGTGGAGGCGTAGGTGACCAGTGCCAGCATGCCTGCCGCCCCCGCCAGGAGCGCTACCACCAGCGAGAACGGCCCCACCTCGTAGATGAAGTCGAAAACACGAGCGTTCTCGACGTCACCGGTCCCGATCCACCCGAGACGAATCCACAGCAGTGTGGCCAGCGCCGTGACCACCATCGCGACCGGAAACGAAATAGCCAGGGTTCGCGCCGAACTCCGTATGAGCCCGACATCTCGCCGGACCAGACCCACCGAAAGCGCTGCCAGCGGCCGGAATTCGGGCCCGACCACCATCGCGCCGACCAGGGTGAGTGGAGAGGCCGTCGCCACACCTACCGCCGACAGGAGGAAGGCGATCGACAGAAACACCAGGAACGTGGGTGTCAGTCGGGCCCCTTCGCGTACCTGGTCGAGCAACTGGGCCCACACCACCGTTTGGTCCGGTCGTCTAGGCGACGCGGCGTCCGCCCGTTCTCCGGCGAGAGAAAGCACGGTTCCCGTCGGCTCGAACGAAATTCCGCCCGTGCGCACCAGATCCAGAGCGGTCAACGCCGCGAGCACATCATTGGCGCAGGCACGCGCCACATCCGCCTCGATCACGTCGCCAGGCGGATCGATGGCGGCACCGACTGCGAGCCTGACGTGGGTGGCGCCGGGTTCTGCAGCCAGTATGCGTAGCACTTCTGAGGACCGGTCACTCGGCGAGATGACGCGCAGATGCAGCACGTTGTTGCTTCCTCCGGTCAGCGGTTGTGTGACCGAGATACGGCCAGTTCATCGCCGGCAATCGTATCGGGGTGACCGGCCCCATCTGGCTGCCGGCGCTGTTCCAGCGCATGGCGTACGCAGCACAAGAGTTCGGGTTCGGCCCCATGCGGCTCACCTGCAGTCGGTGTGTCGGCCCCGTCGCTCGTTGTTCGGTTGTCATGCGTCAAGAACATCTCGAACATACTTTCCAACAGGGTGGTGCGGTTGCCGGCGAGCGTGTGACCTCTTCCGCGGTGACTGTTCCGTTGGCGGCCTCAGGGGCGAGGACACCGATCCAGAGCAGGAACATCAGCGCGGTTTTCCGCCGGCGATTACGCCGATGGTGTCCCAGATCCCGTAGAGGAGAGGAGCATGTCGGTCGCCGTCAGTGCGAGGCCTCGGCCGCGTCGGCGTGGTTCGGTGGGTCCACCGAGGAAGTAGACCCGGCCGCACAGAAGACCGCACTGTAGAGGATGTGCGCGGCGACGACCACCGTTATCCGCATGACGATGGTGAGCATCGCGTTGCCCACCGGGTTTGCGCCGAACCGGGCGGCGCTCGAGGTCAGCGCGTACTGGATGTCTTCGAGGATCTGAAAGCCGAGTCCGATAGACGCGCCGAGGACGAACCCGTCGAACGCGGTGAGGCCGGCGCCCAACGGCCGAGTGCCAGTTCGAGGGTGAGTGCAGGCGTGTTCCACATCGGTTCGGCTCGGCGTCCCGACAACACCTCTCGCGTTTCGTAGACGTCAGCGATACGCCGACGCCGGCGTGGGTGAGCCTTTCACTCGCGCACGTCGGCGTCGGGGCGTCGCAGCAGTCCGGTCAGTGCGCCACCGGGCACTTGCCGGCGTAATCCACCTGCAGTTCCTTGATCCCGTTGATCCAGCCCGACCGTAGCCGGCGCGGGTCGCCGAGCTTGGTGATGTCGGGCATGTGGTCGGCGATCGCGTTGAACATCAACTCGATCTCCATCCGGGCGAGGTTCGCGCCGATGCAGAAGTGCGCACCGGTGCCGCCGAAGGCGAGGTGGTCGTTCTCGGCGCGGGTGATGTCGAATCGCTTGGGATCCTCGAACACGTCCTCGTCGAAGTTCGCCGACGAGTAGAACATCACCACGCGGTCGCCCTTGCGGATCGTCTGACCGCCGAGTTCGGTGTCCACCAGAGCGGTTCGCTGGAATCCGACGACCGGTGTGGCCCAGCGGATGATCTCGTCGACCGCGGTCGTCGGACGCTCCCGCTTGTACAGCTCCCACTGGTCGGGGTTGTCCATGAACGCCATGACGCCGTGCGTGATCGCGTTGCGGGTGGTCTCGTTGCCGGCGACCGCGAGCAGCAGCACGAAGAAGCCGAACTCCTCGGACGCGAGCCCGTCGCCGTCGACGTCCGCCTCCACGAGCGTGGTGACGATGTCCTGCGCGGGGCACTTCCGACGCTCCTCGGCCATCGCGTACGAGTACGCGAGGATCTCGGCGGACGCGGTGGCCGATTCCTCGGCGAACTCGGGATCGTCGTAGCCCATCATCTGGTTCGACCAGTCGAAGATCTTGTGCCGATCCTCCTGCGGCACACCGATCAGCTCGGCGATGGCCTGCAGCGGCAGCTCACAGGCCACCTGCTCGACGAAGTCGCCGGATCCGGCGGCCACGGCGTCCTGCACGATCTTCTCCGCGCGCTCTTTCAGAGCCGGACGCAGACTCTGCACGGCGCGCGGCGTGAAGCCCCGGGCGATGACCTTACGGAGCTTGGTGTGCTCGGGGGCGTCCTTGTTGATCAGCAGGTGCCGCATCAGCTCGACGGTCTCGCGGGGCATGTCGTCCGAGAAGCGCGCGATCGCGGTGTTCTCCCAAGTCGAGAAGACCTCGCTGTTGCGCGAGACCTCCTTGACGTCCTCGTGCCGGGTCACCGCCCAGTAGCCCTCGTCCGCGTACCCGCCCTTGGTGGGCGGCTGCTCCACCCAGTGGACCGGGGCCGACTTGCGCAGTGCCGCGAATTCGGCGATCGGCAACCGCTGCTCGTAGACGTCGGGATCGGTGAAATCGAAACCTTCGGGGACACCGGAAACTGTCACGCTGAACACCTTCTCTCGGGACCGATGCAGACCGTTCGGCGATCCGCGTGACCATGATCACACGCATGCGAGGGCTCCCGCTTGGGCATTTGGCACAGCTCGGCGGGCGCGAGTTGTGCCGCACGCACAAACTCGACAGTCGGCGATCGGGTCCTGGACCGCCGGAGCGAACCCGACGGATTTCGTCGACCACCTCCTCGAATGCGAGGCTGGGACGCATGGCGTCAGATCCTCGTTCGGAATCCCTCCCGGCCGGTCATCCCGACTCCGGCGCGCTCCTCGAGGATGACTGGGCGGTGATCGACGACCTCGCACTCGACCACCCGGTCCACTACTCCCTGACCGGCGCGCACGCCCATCTGTCCCGCACCGTCGGCGGAGCGGGCACCTACGCCGACGGGGTGTCGACGTTCTGCTCGGTGCCCGCCGACCCGGCACCCGAGGACTGGGACGACCTCGCCCGACTGCTCGGGACCGGCGGCTTCGCCGATCTGTTCAGCTGCCCGGAACTGCCACCCGCGCACTGGGAGCCGGTCTTCACACTCGACGGACTGCAGATGATCGCGCCGCCGGCCACGGACGCGCGCCCGGCCACGAAGACGGACGCCCTTCCCGCGGGCTTCGTGCTCGTCGAACTCGGGGACGCGGACCTGCCGGAGATGCTCGAGCTCGTGTCCGAAACGCGTCCGGGTCCGTTCTGGCCCCGCACCCCGGAATTCGGCACCTACCTCGGGATCCGGCAGCACGGCGCGCTGGTCGCGATGGCGGGCGAGCGACTTCGGCCCCCGGGGTGGACCGAGATCAGTGCCGTCTGCACCGCGCCGGAGGCCCGTGGTCACGGCCTTGCCGCCCGCCTGGTCCAGGCACTCACCGACCGGATCGCGGCCCGCGGCGAGCGGGCGTTCCTACACGTCGCCGGCACCAACACGCAGGCGATCAGCGTCTACACGCGCCTCGGGTTCCGGCCACGTCGGGAAGTGACGTTCCGCGGATTCCGAATCCCCTGAGCGCTACCCGCGTCCCGGTTGGCGCCGTCATAATGCTCGGATGAGCATCACACGGTGTGCCGATCTGACGGCTGCGCGTTGGCTCGAGCAGTCCGACGAAGACTGGAGACGGCTGACCGTACGCGGTCCGCGCGGTTTCGAGAAGTACGCACGCCTGCGGCTGATCCCGGACCCGGGCTTTCCGAGGCAGCGCGAAGCCGAGGTCCGGGTCACCCCAAATGCGCTGTCCGACAACGAACAAATCAGCGTGGCCCTGGCCGAGCTGGCCCGCCACACGAGCACCCCGGACAACTGCTACTTCTGCATCTGGGAGGGGTGGCCCAGCTTCCGCAGCTGCGATCCGATGCCGAAGGTTCAGATCCCTAACCGGTGCTACTTCCTGTTCCACGGATCACTCGCGGACGTCGCGGCCTGGGATTCGCAGGTCACGGCGCTGCTCCACGACATCGCGGCGCCGACCCCCGCATTCGTGTGGCCGGCGGATCACGCGTGGTGCGTGACCTGCGACGTCGACCCGAATTTCGCGTCGATCGGAGCCGACGCCGGCGCGATCGATCGGCTCGTGGCGAACCCGCGTATCGACGTCGTGGTCGACGACCCCGACACGGAGCCGCCGCACTACTGCTGACTGAGCTTCCTTTCGCCGTACTGTCCGCAGGTGGCTTACAAGGCGAGTCCCGCCCCCGAGCGATCCTCGCTCGGCCGGGTTGCATGGATCGACATCGCAGCGACGGTGGTCGCAGCGGCGGGCGCCGTCGTCCTGCTTGCTCTTCCGGCCGTAGTGACGATCGTCGCCCCAACCCTCACCCTGGTTCAACGACGGCCGTGGACCTGGGCGATTGCAGCCTGGCTCATCCCAGTGGTCGGCGCACTCTGCGCATCCAGCGCCGAACAATCCCACCATTGACTCGAACATCAGTTCGAACTAAACTCGAGTCATGAATCCGGGGGGACTCAACAATTCGAGCATCGCAGTCACCACACTGCGGCCCGAAGACATGGGCACGCTGCCCGAAATCTCGCTGCTGCAGACCGCGCTCGACATCTGCCACGCAATGGAACAACTCGAAGCCCTTCGTGCCGCTGCCGTTGCCCAAATCGATGAGCGGGCAGTCTCGTTCGACACCCTCGGTTTTCGGAGTGTGAAGATGTGGCTGGCGGCGAACACCCTGATGGAAGTATCGACCGCGGGACGAATCCTCGCCTTGGGGCGGATGCTGAGCCGGCAACCCGAGATCGCCGACGCCTACAACGCGGGCAACATCTCGGCCGAGCACGCTGCGTTGATCGGGAAGTTCTGCGAGACCCCACCCCGCGGGATGCCGAACGAGGCACTCGATGCGTGCCGGAAGGTGCTGCTCGACAGTGCCACCGGACCCACCGCAACCACCACGACCGTCCAGACCTGCATCAGCAAGCTCGAGCGGATCTTCGAATCCGACGAACTGCCACCGAGCGAGGACACCGAGCGCAACGAGTTCCACGCCTCGAAGACGTTGAACGGGCGGGTTGCGGTGAAGGGTGATCTCGACGCAGTGACGGGCGAGATGCTGCTGACGGCCCTGTCGTCGTTGACCAAGCCACGGAACCCGATGGATGACCCCGCCGGTTCCCGCCCTCCGGCGCGGCAGCGCGCGGACGCGTTCGCAGAGATTCTGCGCCGATATCTCGACTCCGGGGACGCCCCCATCGAGGGCGGCGAGCGACCCCACCTATCCCTGCACGTGAACGCCAGCGATCTCGCCCGCAGCGACGCGGATCACGAGTGGACGGGCTCAGACGGTGATCTGTCCGGCAATCCGGACCTGTTCGGCGACAAAGACATCGCGCGCATGCCACACATGGGACCGCTGTCGATCGCGACCGCCCGCCGGCTCGCCTGCGATTGTCACCTCACGCCGATCGTCATGGACGATGGGGTCCCGATCGATTTGGGCCGCACCAGCAGGACCGTGTCGAAGAAGCAGCGGAGAGCGTTGATCGCCCGCGATCACGGCTGCGCGTTCCCCGGGTGCGGAGCAGTACCCGCCCACTGCGAAGGCCACCACGTCACACATTGGGCCGACGGCGGACCGACAGACCTCGACAACCTCGTGCTCTTGTGCCGCTACCACCACACGCTGCTGCACCACTCCCACTGGGAAGTGAAGATAGGCGTCGACCGACACCCGTGGTTCACCCCACCATCGACGGTGGATCCCTACAAGAAACCCATCCCGGCCCACAATCGGGCAGGACCACAAGCCGCATGACCCTGCAGCCGGCACCCGAACTGGGTGCCGGCCATCGCGGGATGGCTCTCGCCCGACACTCAATCCCACACCCTCGCGGCACGCCTCGTCGTGCCGCCCGACCGGCGCTAGAGACGTCGCACTTCACACGGATGCTCATCGAACACTCGGTGCCGACTCCTCAGCTGGGCCGAAGATTGCCGCTAGGTATCGAAGGAGACGAACGTAGTCAACCTGCAGTCATGGAGGTGGACGATGAACTGGCCCCCAGCATCGAGGGAACGGCTACGCGCAATCACACCGTGCCAACCCTAGGGACTCTCGACTTGTCCGTACGACTGGCCCGTCTAGATGGAGGCGAAAGGCGTGGATCCCTGGGCGGGTTGTCGGGTTCGTGATGGATCAGAGATGACCTGAGATGGATTGGGCATGGCTAGGCATGATGACGAACGCGTTTCTCGCGTGGATCGGGTGCTGTGATGGTTGGCACCCCGCTGCACTGATAGGAGGTGATCGACATGGGCGGAGATTGGCCGTGGTTCGTGTGGCTGATGCCAGCGCCGTTCTTCACTGAGTGGGATTGGCAGTGGGCCACCGACAACGCGCCTTGCTGGCTGACGGCCACCTGCCGGTAGATAGATGCTGATATTGGATTTCCCTTGGTTCTTCTGGCTGATGTGGCCGCCGTTCTTCAATGACGAGCAACGACGGTGGGCTCGGGTTAAGGCGCCCTGCCGGCTGAGTAGCGTCCAGAACTGTAAATAGGAGGAGGCGAAGATGCTCGACTACGGATTCTTCGGCAGGACTCTTGGCCCCCTCGGGGAGGCGATCGATCTGGTCGTCTACTGGATCGCCACGGGAGGAAGGCTCCCCTGGTAGCCAGGCTGAAAGGCGGAATGTGAGATGACGTACGACGTCTGGTTCGGACCAGCACTCGGGGCGGCACTGCGCGCCATCTTCACCTGGTACAACACGCTGTAGGAGGCAATCATGGGACTCGACTACGGTTTCTACGGCAGAACCCTCGGCCCGCTCGGGGACGCAATCGACACGGCCCTGCGCTGGATCGTCACGGGCAGCCAGACCATGCCGCCCGTGTAAGCAGCCGAATCACCACACCTCTGCGTCTCCAAACCGATTCCCGAAGGCCGTTTCGACGTCTCCAGATGACAGATGATCACCCCGGCAGATGGCCGGAAGTGCACCCAAACCCTCAGTTCCAGAGAGGGAAGCGAGCGCGACCGGGTTCGAAGAGGTTGCACGCCAGATACTTCGAGTGACCGGCACCCGCGGACCGGATTGTCGCCGAACGACAACTCGCCCGTACACCCAGCGCCGCGTTCCGATTGGTTCCGCGTCCGTGACGCGCCTGACTCGAAGTTGAGTCCGGAGCTGCACGAGTTCTTCATTGAGCGTTGCGATCTCGACTCATTTTGCGGCTTGGCTGATTTCTCCTTCCTCACCGATTCGCTGAGCCCACCACGATGCGCGGGTTGCGGTGGCGACACCGAGACGTGCGGTCCCCTCCAGCATCAGGGCCGCAGCGATGAGTCACCCCGGGGTGTGACGGGGCGTAGTCGGAGTATGCAACGGTCGTGAAGGCGGCAGTGGCCCAACACAATGCGTCGTGGAACGTAGTGATGACCGAGTCGGGGCCCGGTCGTTCGGCGTCGAGTATCGCGAGCGACCCGATCAGGATGAGGACAAGCTCGCACCAGCAGCGTAGGTGACGGCTCTTCCTCGCAATGCGGTTCCGATGGATCGCTGGAGGACCCAGAGGAGCGTGACGAGTCGCAGCAGGCGAAGGGGGCGCAGCATGGGCAGCACGACCATGGCCACTTCGTGGAGGTGGAAGACGATCCACTGGGCTCGGCGCGCTGTTACCAATGGGCGCTGGTCATGCGTGGGCACGATACGGGCAAGCCGACAAGCGGCAGCTCTCGCAGCCGTTGCCACGCCCCCACAATCAAGATCAACAAGGCTGTTAGCCTCAAGGTTGCTCGCGCCGAGCAGCTACTTCCCTGTGGGCCATCCAGTACCGCAATGACCGTCGGAGAGTCGAGTGCTTCCGCCTCACGATCAGCCAGATCCGCTTCTGCCGAGACCTCGACTCTTCTCCTTGTTGGCGAATTCGAGGCGCCTGACCGTCGTCCATGGATCCCGGTTCGCGGGAAAGACGTCGCTGGTTCGTTCGTGGCTGGCGACCGATCCAGCGCCCGAGAGGAAGGTCGTCTCCGTCAGCGCCCCGAGCGCCGACATCAGTTCCGATGCCTACTGGCAACATGTCGCGACCGACCTCGGAATACGACGCACGGACCGTGCCGGGGACGACGGGGCGAGCTTCGAATCCGTGAGCACGCATGTCGCCGGCCTCGACCACCCGGTACTGCTCGTGCTCGACGGGGTCCCACTGCGCGACGGCGTGAAGACGGGCGCTCGCGCCCTCCTGTCCGGCAACGCCGAGTTGCGGATCATCATGACGACTCGCAACAGCGGGTCACGGCTCGAGGAGTTCGACGGGCACCACCGCCCCACGGTGATCGGCCCCGATGAGCTGGCTTTCACCGAGGACGAGACGTCCGCGTACTTCCACCGACGCGGGATCGCGCGCGAACTGCGGTGGACGCAATGGATGACCAGGCAGACCGGCGGCCTGGCCGCACTGGTCGACGGGCTCGGAGCGGACGCCGAGAACAGCGCAGAAGCCGGTACGCATCCCGACGACATCGTCGCCGGAGCGGTGGATCGATCGATCGAAGGAATCATCCTCGCCGACAACGCCTTCGCCGCGTCGAGATCCTTCGCCGGCCTCGCCGCCGCGGCGGTCCCCCTGGGCCCCGAGCTTGTGGCAACGCTTCCCGGCGTGACAGACGGAGCGGATGCCATTCTCGCGCTCGAAACACTCGGAGTCGTCGAGCAGCCGACTTCCGACGCCCCGGCGTGCCGGTTCCCCGAGCCGGTTCGCAAGTCCCTACTACGCATCACCGCCCTGCACCATGGAGACGAATTACGACGCGCCCGAGCCACATTCGTCGAACACTGGCTCGACCGAGGCGATCCTCACAACGCACTGACAATCGCCATCGACGGTGAGGACTGGCACCGGGTACTCGACATCGTCAGCGAGCACTGGACAGCGCTGTACACCGGCGGGTTCCTCGCGACGCTCGACGAGGCGTTCGTCGAGCGCATCCCTGAGGAGATCGCGCGCGATCACCCCACCGTCATCGCGATTCGCCGCATGCATCGCCAGTTCGCAGCGCCCCGCGACGTCCCGGTCGTCGCGGCCCGGCACGAACCGCCACTCGAGGCGTCCGCCGGGCCCGCCGAGGTGATGATGCGTGTGATGACGTTGCGCATCGAGGGCGGCCTCGTCGAAGCGGCCGGCCTGTGCGACGAGCTCGCGTCCGCACCCGTGCCGATCCTGGACGAGCTGAACGACTCCCAGCGACACGCGTACGCGTTTCTCTACCTCCATATCGGGATCACGTATCAATTGGTCGACCGGATCGACGACGCGACCACGATGTTCCGCCGAGCTCACCGTGCGGGGGCGGGCACTTTCGTCGAACGAGACGCCGCGGGCAAGCTTGCTCTCAGCTACGCGCTGGACGGTGCGGCCTCCGACGCCCAGCGGTGGTTGGACGAGGAGCAACGTCATCCGCCGCTGCCGGCGGAGAGCGAGCACCTCGTGCGGACCGCCGGGATGGTGGCGGCAGCGCTCGTCGCGCTCGATCGACTCGACCCGACGGCCGCCCTCGCCGTCCTGACGGATCTGGGATCCCCGAGCGATCGTGAGGAGTACTGGGCCCACGTGCTGTATGCCGTCGGGCAGCACGCGCTGATCGCCGGTACACCAGCCGACGGGCTGCGCTCGATCCTCCATCACCTCGAGCGATACCCCGACCTACACGGGGAGGGCTCTGCGGCCGGGCCGATCCTCGACGCCGTCCGTGCGGACCTCTATCTGGCCATCGGCCAGATCGATTCGGCACGAGAACTGGTCGATCGATCGAGTCACCCACGAACTGCCGCAGCCCGTGCCCGGATACACCTCCTCGCGGCAGAACCACACGCCGCCGAGCGACTGGCCGACCAGCACTGGGCAGATGTCCGCTGCTCCGTCCGGGAGTCCACGGAGTTGTCAGTGATCGGCGCCGCCGCAGCCGCCACCAACAAGAACCCGGTGGGCGCCGCACGACACCTGGACCGCGCGGTTGCCCTCTCCCGCCGCCACAACCTGGTGCGCCCGTTCGCACTGCTCGATCCGTCCATGGTGCGGCGCATCGCCGATCTCGGTGTCGATCTGCCTGTGGATGCAGATCCCCTGACCGCGAACCTTGCAGTGTTCCGGCCGATTACGCCCGACGTCGGACTCACGAGACAGGAACATGCCGTCCTCGCCTCGTTGGTCGCCGGCAGAACGCTCGCGGAAATCGCGAGACACCATTACGTCAGTATCAATACGGTGAAGACACAAGTCAGATCGCTGTACCGGAAGTTGGGCGTGCACTCCCGACAGGAAGCCATCTCCCAGGCAACCCGGTTGGGCCTGGTGAAGCCTGATTCCTTCATCAGGCCTCCAACGGGGATGCCGTAGAAGTACTCACCCTCCGAAAGTGTCGAAACACTCCAACGCGAGTTCGAGTTTCAGCCGTCTCGCCGGGATGTCCCCGCCGAGGATCTCCTCCGCCCGCTGCATGCGGTACCGGACCGTGTTCTTGTGAATGCCCAGACGGCGGGCGGCGGCCTCGAGGTTGCCGTTGCAGCCCATCACGGCGCGCAGGGTGTCCCGGAGCCGCTCGGATGCAGCGTCGGCGCCCAGGAGACCGGCGAGCTCCCGCGTGACGAGCGCGCGCATCGCATCGGGGTCGGTCGACAGCATCGACGCCAGCTCGACGTCCGCGTAGCCGGTCACGACCTCCCGACGCCTGCCGACCTCGGCGATCCGCTGCGCCGCCAGCGCCGCGCGATGACTGGTGCGAAATCCCTCGATCCCGAGTCCGGGATCACCGACCGCGAGTCGCACGCCGTCAGGCACGAGACTCCGGTCGATCACCCACGCGGCGGCGCCGTCGTGCGCGATCCACGACCACACGCCGTGCGCCCCGGACGGCACCGACAGCGTTCGCCTGCCGCCGGCAATTCGGGTCATCACCTTGTCGAGGGAGCCGGCGAACAGAGTCGAGTCGTCGACCCACGCGACGACGGCGGTGTGCGTGAGCCGCAACGGATAGCCGAGCAGTCCGGACGACTGCGCGACGCCCCCACCACCGTCGAGTATTTCGCGCACCGTCGTCACACGGGATGCGAAAGCGCCCTGCAGCAACCGTTCTCGTTCGTCCGCGTAGGTGACGGCGAGCTCGTCGAGCATCGCGTTGAGCAACTCACTGGTCTGCGACCACATCGTGGTCAGGACCTCGAGCTTGAACTGAGGGTCGAGCTCCTCCTGTTGGAGGAACGCGGTCGCGAACGAGAGCATGGCGCGATGCCCGGCGTGGTAGAGCTGCGTCAGGACCCGCAGCTCCAGTCCTCGCTGCGCGACGGTGCGGGCGAGTGCGTGGGCCTCCAGCGAGACCGGGGCCTCGGCCGGTCCGTCGGCGGACGGTCCGGCTGCCCCCAGGAAGGCACCGAGCTGACTGCGCACGGCGGCCCGCAGGTCTCGCTGCAGCTCTGCGTCCGCGGCAAGCTCGGGAACATCCGCGGTGAACGACTCCTCGAGACCGGACAGGAAGAGGTTCAGTGCGTCCTGCGTCAGCGTCGTCGTGAGGTAGCTCCGCAGCCACCGATCCGCCGGTTCCCGCGCGTCCACCCGCCATCACACCTTTCCGGATCGTGCTCGCCGCCGACGATCCGCGCCTTCACCGTAGACGCGGAGAGCGCGGGAAAGGCCGATGAATCGCCGGGAACTACCTCAGGTCCGCGCCGGCCAGACGCAGGGTGACATAGTCACTGTCGACGAGGGACGAGTCGAACACCGTCTGTCCCCGGGCCAGCGCGCGGCGTAGGCCTGGTTCCAGCGCGTCCCACCAGCAGTCGAGATCCTGACGGCGGGCGAACAGGTAGTCCGACACGGCGCCCTGGAAGATCGCGAAGTGAGGGACCTCGTCGTCGGAAGTCACGTAGCAGACGCTGTCGTCACCGCAGACGCTCATGACCTGGCCGATGAACTCCGGCGGTACGAAGCCCTGCGGATTGCGCAGCAGCGCGAGTCGCGCCCGCTCCGACAGACGGCCGTAGAGGCGTTCGGGATCCGATGTCGAGTCCCCCATGCACTGCAACCTAACGCCGGAGGACGGCACCTGTCCCCCGAGTCGGTGGATCCGTGCGATGCTCGAGACGCGACACGTCCTCGACCGCGAGTGCCCATCGAAGGAGTCCAGCGTGAAGGCGATCCAGTACACCCGAATCGGGGCGGAACCCGAACTCGTCGAGATTCCGACGCCGGAGCCGAAACCGGGCGAGGTGCTACTCGAAATCACCGCGGCGGGCGTGTGTCACTCGGACGAGTTCGTCATGAGCCTCCCCGCCGAGCAGTTCGGCTACGACCTGCCGATGACGCTCGGGCACGAGGGCGCCGGCCGAGTGGCCGCCGTCGGCGCCGGGGTCACGGACCTCGAGATCGGAACCAACGTCGTCGTGTACGGGCCGTGGGGGTGCGGACGCTGCTGGCACTGCGCCCAGGGCCTCGAGAACTACTGTTCCCGCGCAAGGGAACTCGGCATCGCCCCACCCGGGCTCGGCGCACCGGGTGCGATTGCCGAGTACATGATCGTCGACTCGCCCCGCCACCTGGTCCCGATCGGTGATCTCGACCCCGTCACCACCGTGCCGTTGACCGATGCCGGTCTCACCCCCTACCACGCGATCAAACGGTCGCTCGGCAAGCTCCGCGCGGGCTCCTACGCCGTCGTGATCGGCACCGGCGGGCTCGGACACGTCGGCATCCAACTGCTCCGACACCTGTCGCCCGCCCGAATCATCGCCCTCGACGTAACCGACGAGAAGCTGGCGTTCGCGCGCGAGGTCGGCGCCCACGAGACCGTGCTGTCGAACGCCGACGCCGCCGCGAACGTCCGGAAGATCACCGGCCGGGCCGGTGCCGCGCTGGTCCTCGATTTCGTGGGCATCCAGCCGACGCTGGACGTCGCGACCGCCGTCGCCGGTGTCGGGTCCGACGTCACGATCGTCGGTCTCGGCGACGGGAAGTCCGCGGCCCGGGTCGGCTTCTTCACCGGGGCCTACGAGACGAACGTCGCATCCCCGTACTGGGGTTCGCGCAGCGAACTCATCGAGTTGATCGACCTCGCGCACCAGGGTGTCCTGGACATCGCGGTCGAGCGGTTCGCACTCGACGACGGCATCGAAGCGTACCGCCGGCTCGCGGCGGGAACGCTGCGCGGCCGGGCCGTCATCGTGCCGTGAGCCGGACCGCGGACCTGCTCCGCCGACTCGTCGGTGGGCTGTTCGTGTTCACCGCCGGCATCCACGTCGGCATCGTCGCCGCCGACGCCGAGCTGTACCGCCCCTTCGCCGACCAGTCGTACCTGCCGTTCGTCCGGACGGCGTGGCGGGACGTCTTCATGGCGCACCCGGCGGCCTGGGGCCTCGTCGTCGCGGCCGGCGAGCTCGCGATCGGCGTTCTGGTCCTAGCGGGTGGTCGCTGGACCCGGATCGGACTGATCGGTGCAATCGCCTTCCACGTGGCCCTCATGCTGTTCGGCTGGGGCTACTGGATCTGGAGTGTGCCGATGCTGGTGCTGCTCGGGTATTTGCTTCGAGAGCAGAGACCGGCCGCGACCTGCTGACCGCCGCACCGACATGCGCATCCCCGACAAGGGCGACCTCCGTACCGATCTGCCACGCCCTCGCCACCGCACGACACAACGATCCCTCGGCGGGACACCGTCGCCTCCCGATTGCCGAGTACGAACTCATGTACCGAACTCGACGATGCGACTGTCACCGTATCGGCATGGTGTAGCGACCCGTCATACCTCCGGTTCCGCCGGAGGGGGCGCCCACTCGAGGCCCGAGGTGGCCGGCCCCATCTCCCTCCACCCGGCCGATCGGTCGATGCTCCGAACTAATTGCAGGAGTGCATCATCTGGACGGCAGGGTCACCTCCTGGCGCCCCCGTGCAGGCGTTCCACAATGGTGCCCGTTGCCTCGCCGACTCAGACCGTCGCCGAAGGGCACCCATTGCAACACACCCGATGGGCGGTCCCCAGCACGATCGCGCTCGGCGTGATCGTGATCTGGTGCCGGCCTGCCACTACCGCACATTCGGCGTCGGATTGCATGCCAACCACTCGCAACCAGCCAGCCGGTCGCGAGCCGCTCACATTCGAGGTGGACGCCGAGGAATCTCCGTGAAAGATTGAGGCAACCGGTTGCCACGAATGCGGTCTACCGTTACCGTTCCTGAAATCGCATACGTGTGACCTGGGTCATGCGGCCGCCATGAGCGGAGATGCTCCCTGCCACTGAAAGGGCACCCATAATGGATCAGGGTACGTCGTGGAAGCTGTCCGGGTTCGGTGACGAAATCGATCCGGATCCAGCTGTCCAGGCCGCCGTTCTCCTCGCACTGGGAGCCTCCCACATCGAGGTACGCAGCGCCTGGGGTGTCAACGTCGCGGAGATGTCGCCAGACCACGTGGCTCGGCTGCGGAAGATCCTGGACGACAAGGGACTCACGGTCTCCGCCATTGCGAGCCCGATCGGCAAGGTAGATGTCGAGCTGCCCGTAGGCAGCGAGGTCGAACGCCTTCGCCGGGTCATCGCCGTCGCGAAGGCGTTGCACTCCGAAAGCATCCGGATCTTCTCCTTCTACCGCGGCCCCAACCGGAGCCACTGCGACGTTCGCGATGCGGTCCTCGAACGCATGCACGCCCTCGCCGCCGTTGCCGCGGATGCAGGCGTCGTGTTGCTGCACGAGAACGAGAAGGGTATCTACGGCGACACCCCCGAACGGGTCCTCGACATCATGACGGCCGTCGACTCCCCCGCACTCCGAGTCGCTTGGGACAACGCGAATTTCGTACAGGTCGGCGTCAAGCCCTACACCGACGGATACCACCTCCTTCGTCCGTACCTCGCCTACTTCCAGGTGAAGGACGCGCTGGCGACCACCGGTGACGTCGTGCCGGCGGGTGCGGGGGACGGCGAACTGGACGCGACGATCGCCGCGCTCGCCGCGGACGGCTACCGCGGCTTCGCCTCCCTCGAACCGCATCTCGCCAGCGCCCACGAGCTCGGCGGGTTCTCCGGCCCGGCCGCGTTCGGCGACGCTGCCCGCGCCTTCGCCACCCTCGCGACGGCCCGCGGCGTCACTCTCGCATGAGCGCCGGCCGGAACATCTCGATCGAACAGAACGAATCGTCACAGGGAGCGAAAATGCCGACAGTCGCAGTCATCGGATGCGGGGACGTCTCGAGCGTCCACTTCGAGGCCCTGGCCTCCACCCCGGACACCCAATTGGTCGCGGTCTGCGACACCGACCCGAGACGTCTTCACGCCGCATCCGAAAGGCATGGTGTGCAAGCGTTCTCGGACTACCGGACGATGCTCGACACGGTTCACCCCGGCGTCGTTCACATCTGCACACCACACCATCTGCACGCATCGATGACAGTGGACTGTCTGGACCGCGGCATCCACGTGCTGGTCGAGAAACCCCTGGCGCACACCCGCGCCGAGGGCGCTCGGGTGGTGGCCGCAGCACAGCGGAGCTCGGCGCGGATCGCGGTCTGCTTCCAGAACCGGTACAACACGACCGTCGAGGCCATGCGCGGCCTGCTCGACGGCGGCGAGCTCGGCGCGATACTGGGCGCCTCCGCAACCGTGATGTGGAGCCGCACACCGGAGTACTACCGCAACCGGCCGTGGCGCGGCACCTGGGCCGAGGGTGGCGGCGGACTGATGATGAACCAGGCGATCCACACCGTGGATCTGCTCCAATGGCTGGTCGGGGACATCGTCTCGGTCGACGGGCGAACCTCGACCCGGCGCCTGGCGGATGTCATCGCCGTCGAGGACACAGCGGAGTTCGTGGCAGAGCACACCGGCGGCATCCGCAGCGTCTTCTTCGCGACGCTCGCGAACGCCACGAACGCCCCGGTGACACTGGACATCGAGACCGAGAAGGCGAGCCTGCACCTCGGGGACGATCTCACGGTGACGTATCGAGACGGCAAGAGGGAGGTCGTCTCCGACCGAGCACCCGCGGCCGACGGCCGCACCTACTGGGGTGCGTCCCATCAACTGCTCATCCGGGACTTCTACGATCGCCTGGACGACGCCGAACCCTTCTGGATCGGCGCGGACGAAGCAGAGAAGTCCCTGCGCATAGTCAAGGACCTCTACCGGATGAGTTACCCGGATGCCCTGGGCGAGGTGTCCTGACCCCCGCTCCGACCGGCCGGCAACAGCCGGGACAGGTACCGCTCGCCGATCAAAACTTCACTGACAGAGTCAGTTTCGAAATCGCCCTCTTTGGTGCAACAAATGTTGACAACCGGTTGCCAATCTTGCCAATCGAACGTAATCTCCCATGCATACGACAGGGTGTGGCGCACAGCACACCCCAGTGGGCGCATGCGCCCTCCCATCGCCTCGAGGTTCCCGAAAACTCCTAGGAGCCAGAATGAAGAGTCCCCGGCTTGCGGCAGCCGTGCTGCTCGTCAGCGCAGCACTCGCGTCGAGTGCCTGCGGTGCGGGCGCGGGAGCCACCCAGACAGGTTCCACCGCACTCACAGTGGGCGCCTTGAACGACGTCCGTTCGTGGGATCCGGCTCAGGCCGGCGTCGGCAACGCCCTGGTGCCGTTCCAGGCCGTCTACGACACCCTGATCCTGCGCGAACCCGACGGCACGCTCACGCCGATGCTGGCGACCGACTGGAACTACAATGCGGACGGCACGGTGCTGACCGTCGATCTCCGTTCCGCGGTCACCTTCAGCGACGGAACCGTGTTCGATGCTGCCGCGGCCAAGGCGAACCTCGACCGCTTCCGGGCCGCCAACGGCCCCCAGACGGCCCAGCTCGGGGCCGTCGAACAGATCACGGTGGTGGACACGGACACGATCGCCATCACCCTCCGAGCTCCCGACCCGGCGCTGACGTACTACCTCAGCCAGGCGGCCGGGCTGATGGGCAGCCCGAAGGCACTGGAGAACGAAGGGATCCAGACCGATCCGGTAGGAACCGGCCCGTACACCCTGGACAAGGGCGGATCGGTGAAGGGCGCGCAGGTCGTGTTCTCCGCCCGCCAGGATTACTGGAACGAGGACCTGCAGCACTACGAGAAGATCACCCTCAAAGTGCTGCCGGACATCACGGCCCGCACGAACGCCCTCGTCTCCGGGCAGGTCGACGCAACCCTGCTGTCCCCCAAGGCCAGCAAGCAGGCCGAGGGCGCCGGCCTGGAAGCTGCGATCAATCAGGTCGACTGGCAGGGCCTGCTCCTGCTGGACCGTGACGGCACCCGCAACCCGGCGCTGAAGGACGTCCGCGTGCGTCAGGCGATCAACCACGCGTTCGACCGGCAGACGATTCTCGACCAGGTGGTGCTGGGCGAAGGCACACCCACCTCGCAGCCGTTCGGCAAGGAGAGCGGCGCCTGGGTGGAGGCGCTCGAGAACCGGTACCCCTACGATCCGGCCAAGGCGAAGGCGCTGCTGGCGGAAGCCGGCTACGCATCGGGCCTGACCATCGAGGTTCCGGCCATCTCCCAGTTCGAGACCGAGATCTCGGTCGTCAAGCAACAACTCGCGGACGTGGGTATCCGGCTCGAGGTCGGGGCCGCGATCGCGAACACAATCTCCGCCGACATCGCGGCGCAGAAGTACACCTCCCTCTACTTCTCGCTGTTCCAGGGGGAACCGTGGGTGGCGATCAATCAACTCGTGGCGCCGACGGCGCTGTACAACCCGTTCGAGACGAGGTCCCCGGAGTTGGAGGGGCTGATCGAGGCGGTCCGCAACGGCGGGTCGGACTCGGCGACGCCGGCACGGGCCGTCAACGAATACGTGGTGGAACAGGCCTGGTTCGCTCCTCTGTACCGGGTGAACCAGATGTACTACCACAACGACAAGGTCGACGTGACACCGCAGATCCAGCAGGCCGTGCCGTCGATCTACAACTACCAGCCGCGGGACGGCCGATGACGGGATTCGTCCTCCGGCGGCTCGGCAGCGGACTCGTCGTACTGCTCGCGGTCTCGGCACTGACCTTCGCGCTGCTGTACGTCTCGAGCGGCAGCATCGCCCGGAACATCCTCGGCGACCAGGCCACTCCGGAGCAGGTCACGGCCAAGGAAGCCGAGCTGGGTCTCGACCAACCGATCCTCGGCCGGTACGTCGACTGGCTGACCGGAGCGTTCCGCGGTGACCTCGGCAGCTCGTGGTTCACGTCGGAGCCGGTGACCGCCGCGATGGCGAACCGGGTTCCGGTCACCATGGTCATGGTTGTCGTGGCGATGATCCTGATCGCGATCTGCTCGACACTGCTGGGGGTCACGGCCGCGGTGAAGCGCGGATGGGTCGACCGCATCGTCCAGGTGGGCGCGGTCGCCGGAAACTCCGTCCCGGGCTTCGTCGTCGCAGTCGTCCTGGTCACCTTCCTCGCGATCCGGCTGGGCTGGTTCCCGGCCACCAGCACGATCGTTCCCGGTGCAGGGATTCAGGCTTGGGCCATGTCGATGACGCTCCCGGTCCTCGCCCTGCTCCTGAGTGGAGTCACCGCGGGTGCGCAGCAGATCCGGAGCGCGGTCATCAAGCAACTCGAGAAGGACTACGTCCGCACGCTTCGCAGTCGTGGTCTCGACGAGCGCGAGATCCTGTTCCGCCACGTCCTGCGCAGCGCGGCGCCGACAGGTCTCACCGTCCTCAGCCTGCAGCTGATCGGGATGCTGGGCGGAGTCGTCATCATCGAGCAGATCTTCGCGCTTCCGGGGATCGGCCCGCTCGCCGTCACCGCGACGAGTCAGAGTGACCTGCCCATCGTGATGGGAATCGTCATGTACACGGTCGCGGTCGTCATCGTGGTCAACCTCGCTGTGGACATCCTCAACGGCTGGCTCAACCCGAAGGTGCGTGTCTCATGACCGAATCCGTATCGGTGACCTCGGCTCGGATCGGACAGTCCGGTACCGTCGTCCGCTCCACGGTCGTGAAACGCCTGCTCACGAATCCGTTGGGCGTCATCGCTGTCGGTGTCCTCACCACGATCGCACTCCTGGCCCTCTTCGCCGGCGTCCTCGCACCGTTCGACGAAGACGCCGCCAACATCGGCAAGACACTCGCCGGCCCGGACGGCGTCAACATCCTGGGAACCGACAGCGCCGGCCGCGACACCTGGAGCCGCCTGCTGTACGGCGCGCGGATGACGTTGCTCTCGGCCGCACTCTGCGCCGGTGTCGCCATCGGAATCGGCCTGCCCGCAGGCCTCGTCGCCGGGTACTTCGACGGCAAGTTCGATGCCGTGTCCAACTGGGCCGTCGGAATCCTCATGAGCCTGCCGGGGCTGATCGTGCTGATGACGATCCGAGCGGCGTTCGGGCCGTCCATCTGGATCTCGATGATCGCCTTCGGTGTGCTGATCAGCCCGAGCTACTTTCGACTCACCCGAACCGCCGTCCAGGCCGTGCGCAACGAACTCTACGTCGACGCTGCCCGGGTATCCGGACTGTCCGATCCGCGAATCATCGCTCGCCACATCCTCGCCGCGGTCCGGGCACCGATCATCATCCAGACGTCCGCCGTGTGCGGCGTGGCCATCGGCATCCAGTCCGGGCTGGAGTTCCTGGGGCTGGGAGACCCGACGAAATCCACGTGGGGCGTCATGCTCAGCGACGGATTCAAGAACGTCTACCTCGCACCCATGCTCCTGGTGTGGCCGGCGCTCGCGCTGGCGCTGACGATCGGGGCACTGGTCCTGCTCGGGAACGCTCTCCGGGACGCGCTCGAGGACGGCGACAAGCCCACCCGCCACGGGAAGCGCGCACGTCGCCCGGAACCACAGGTGGCCAACGGCTCTCGACGACGGGACGGCGAGGTTCCGCCCGTCCCGGCGGGCACGGAGCATCACCTGGTCAAGGTGACCGGCCTCGGCGTCGGATACCCCCAGGCCGACGGTTCGATCAAGCGAGTCGTCGACGACGTCTCCTTCCACGTCGACCGCGGGGAGATCCTCGGGATCGTGGGCGAGTCCGGATCCGGCAAGTCGCAGACTGCCTTCTCCATCCTGGGACTGCTACCGAGCAACGCACTCGTCGTCGCCGGCTCCATCCAGTTCGACGGGCAATACACGGTCGTCCCCGGCGAGGATCAGGTCCGACAGGACCAGCTCACGAAGCTCCGTGGCCGGCGCATCGCGTACATCCCGCAGGAGCCGATGAGCAACCTGGACCCGGCGTTCACCATCGGTTACCAATTGACGACTCCGATGATCCGCCTTCTCGGAATCTCGAAGGCCGAAGCCAGGCGACGTGCCCTGCAGCTGCTCGCGGACGTCCACATCACGAATCCACAGCGGGCTTTCGATTCCTACCCGCACGAGATCTCCGGCGGCATGGCGCAGCGCGTCCTCATCGCCGGGGCGATCAGCTGCGACCCCGACCTGATCATCGCGGACGAGCCCACCACCGCCCTCGACGTCACCGTTCAGGCCGAGATCCTGGACCTGCTCCGCGATCTCCAGGGGCGGCTACGGATGGGGGTCGTGCTCGTCACCCACAACTTCGGAGTCGTCGCCGACCTGTGCGACCGCGTGATCGTGATGAAGAACGGACGTGTCGTCGAGGAGGGGCCGGTCCGCGACATCCTGAGGGACCCGTCCCAGCGCTACACCCAGCTCCTGCTGGCATCGACGCTCGAGGGCAAGGAACCGATGACCATGCTCGTCACCCCCGGAGCCGAGGAGGACGCGGCATGACCGCGAACACGATCACGACCGGCACCACCCGAACCCCGGACGCACTCCTGACCGTGACCGACCTGATGGTGGAGTATCCAGGTAAGGGATTCCGGGCCAGGCCGTTTCGCGCTCTGAAGGACGTCAGCATCTCGATTCGCGAGGGCGAGACGCTCGGGCTGGTCGGGGAATCCGGGTCGGGCAAGACGACCCTGGGCCGCGCCGTCCTGGGGCTCGCGCCGGTCACCAGCGGGTGCATCGTCTTCGGCGACAAAGACATCAGCCACGCTTCCCGCAGGCAGCGGCGGGCACTGAGCAGCGACCTACAGGTCGTGTTCCAGGATCCGTACACCTCGCTCAATCCCGCGATGGAGATCGGGGACATCCTCGCCGAACCTCTCCGTCTCCGCGGTCGATCACGTCGAGACTCGACGGCGCGGGTGCGCGAACTACTCGACCAGGTCCGATTACCGGCTGATGCGATCCGTCGCCTGCCCAGCGAGTTCAGCGGCGGACAACGTCAACGCGTGGCAATCGCACGAGCCCTGGCACTCGCCCCGAAACTGATCGTGTGCGACGAGCCGGTGAGCGCACTGGACCTGTCCACCCAGGCGCACGTTCTCGACCTCTTCCTCCAGATCCAGCGGGAGACCGGTGTCTCCTATCTCTTCGTGTCGCACGACCTCGATGTCGTGCGGCATGTCAGCCACCGCGTGGCCGTGATGTACCACGGGGAGATCGTCGAGCAGGGAGTCGCGGACCAGGTCACCCGGAGCCCGGAACATGCCTACACCAGACGACTCCTGCTGGCCTCGCCCGTCCCGGACCCGGACCGCCAGGCGATTCGCCGGGCCGAGCGCCGTGCCCTCCTGACCAGCTGACTCGGCCGCGGGCAACCAACGAACCAGCCGGACCACTTACGAACAGAGGAACTGTCATGACCAGAATCGGCGTACAGGCAATGATGTTGAAGCGCAGCTTCGACGAAGTCGGAGCGTTCGAAACGCTCCGCAAGGTCAGTGCGATCGGCTACAACGCCGTCGAGATCTCCCAGATCGCCATGACCCCCGAGAACGTCGCCGAACTCGAGCGCGCCCGCACCGAACTCGGGATGGATATCGGCGCGCTCTCCGCGGCGATCAGCCTGCCGGAGGGCATCCCCGGCGACACCCTCGTCCGGGACTTCGACAAGATTGTCGACGACGCGAAGCGCTTGGACACCAAGATGCTCCGGATCGGGATGCTCCCCTTCTCCGCCATGACGTCCATCGACCGGGTCGTGGACTTCGCGAAGCAGGCCAACGAGCAGGCAGACCGTCTCCGGGAACACGGGATCGGCCTCTACTACCACAACCACCACGTAGAATTCGCGAAGTTCGATGGCAAGTACATGCTGGACGTCATCGCGGAGAACTCCCCCGCCATGGGGCTCGAACTGGATGTCCACTGGGTGCAACGCGGCGGACTCGACCCGGTTCGCACCATCGACAAGTACGCCGAACGAATCTCGATGGTGCACCTCAAGGACTACCGGATCGGACAGTTGCCGCAGAACTCGTTCGAACTGCTCGAGCGCGGGGACATCCCCGGCTTCATGAACGAATTCAAGAACGTCGTTCAGTTCGCCGAAGTCGGCGAAGGAAACCTCGACTTCCCCGCGATCATCGAGCACTCGCGCGCAGTGCACGCCCGGTATCTGCTCGTGGAACAGGACGAACTGTACGGACGCACAGTGTGGGAGGCCCTGCAAACCTCCTACGACAACCTCGTCGCCATGGGCTACGCGAATCTCTTCTAGGCCCGCCGGATCCGCCCCACTCCCCCATCCTTTCCGCAGTCAGAATTGGAGAACCCACCCATGACCGAGACAGTTCGCCTCGGGATCGTCGGACTCGGCGCTCAGGGCACCACGTATGCCAAGCTCATCGAGGACGGCCGGGTCCCGAAAATGACCATCGGCGCCATCTGCGATATCGACACGGACAAGAAGTGGGTCGCCGAGGATCGGTACCCCGATGTTCCGTTCCACGACGACTACATCGCGATGCTCGACAGCGGTGACGTCGACGCGATCGTCACCTGCGTACCGCACTACCTGCATCCGGAAATGGGCATCGAGGCCCTGCGCCGGAACATCCACGCTCTCGTGGAGAAGCCCGCCGGCGTCTACACCGCGCAGGTTGCCGAACTGAACGAGGTCGCCGCCGGCAAACCCGAGCTCTCCTTCGGCGTCATGTTCAATCAGCGGATCAACCCGCTGTACAAGCGGATCAAGGAGATCGTCGACAACGGCGAGATCGGCCGAATCCGACGAACGAACTGGATCATCACCACCTGGTGGCGACCGCAGGGCTACTACGACCAGAGCGACTGGCGAGCGACCTGGGGCGGAGAGGGCGGTGGCGTGCTGGTCAACCAGGCGCCGCACCAACTTGATCTGTGGCAGTGGATCTGCGGGAGCCCGAAGTCGGTCTACGCGAAGGTGGCCTACGGGTTCTGCCGCGACATCGCGGTCGAGGACGAGGTCACCGCGGTCGTGGACTACGGCGACGGTGCCACCGGCACCTTCGTCACTGCCACGCACGATCTCACCGGGACCGACCGATTCGAGATCCTGGGAGATCAGGGCAAGATCGTCGTCGAGAACAGTCGGGTCGCCACGGTGACCAGGCTGCGTGCTCCCGAGCGCGAATTGAGCGCCGGTATGAACCTGGACGACGTGCGGAAGCTGTTCATGGGCCAGCTCGACGCGTCGACCCTGTACTCCGAGGAGGTACTCGAGTTCGAGTCGGCTTGGGGCGGACAGCATTCGGAGGTGCTGGAGAACTTCGCCGCCAACGTCCTCGACGGCACGCCGCTGCTCGCGCCGGGCGCGGAAGGCATCAACAGCGTGCGCCTCGCGAACGCGATCCACCTTTCCAGCTGGACCGGCCGGGAGGTCTCGCTGGACTTCGACGACGCCGACTACCTCGTCGAGCTCAACAAGCGCATCGCCGACGAGGGCAAGTTCACGGTACGCGGCTGATCGAGCAGGCCCCCGCGGCGCCGGTCGTCATCGTCCGAACGACTTTGGCAACCGGCGCCGCCACGGTTGCCACCCCATTAGAATGAATCCGTGACAGATCCCTCGAATCGCCGAGTGCCGGCAACGAAACCGAGCAGCAATCGGGTCCGCGGCGAGAAGGCGACGATCTACGACATCGCCCGATCGGCCGGGGTCAGCCCGTCCACCGTCTCGCGCGCGCTGAGCAAGCCGGGCCGAGTGAGCGCGAAGACCCAGAAGAAGATCGAAGACGCCGCGGCCGAACTCAACTACCAGGTCAATCGTGCCGCGCGCGCACTTCCGACAGGGCGGACCGGAACCGTCGGGGTCATCGTCTCCGACATCACCAATCCCGCCTACTTCAACATCGTCCGCGGTGCAGCGAGCGTGGCTTCGAAGCGGGACTGCACGCTGGTCCTCGCGGAATCCGCCGAGTCGGCAGACACCGAACTCACCGTCGTCCAGCGCATGTCGGCCACGGTGGACGGAATCGTGCTGGCGAGCTCTCGCCTTTCCGACCAGCAGATTCTCGACCTCGCCGCGCAGAAGCCGCTCGCGGTCGTCAACCGGATCGTGGATGGTGCACCGTCCGTCGTGGCAGCGATCGAGCCCGGCGTCACCGACGCGATCCGGCACCTGGCCAGCCTCGGGCACACGTCGGTCGCGTACGTCACCGGCCCGGAGTTGTCCTGGATGTCCCGGTCGCGCTGGGAGAGCATCCGGTCGCGCTGCGACTGGTCCGGCCTGACCGCGGTCGAGGTCGCGTCGGGTGTGCCCACCGTCACCGGTGGCCGCCAGGCGGCCGCCGCGGTCCGAAACACCGGTTGCACCGCCGCGATCTGCTACAACGACCTCATGGCCATCGGCCTCATGCAGGAACTCCAGCTGGCCGGTGTCAGGATCCCCGAGGACCTCAGCATCCTCGGGTTCGACAACATCTTCGGCTCGGACTTCACCACTCCCCCGCTGTCGACGATCAAGTCCCAACCCGAGGACGCCGGCGCCACCGCGGTCGGCCTCGTACTGGATGACCTGGACGGGATCGGTGGCTCCGATATACATCAAAGACATTCGCTGGCAACGGAGCTCGTGGTCAGAGGCTCGATCGGTCCTGCTCGGTGACAACCGCATCGGGGGGTGCGGTTGCAACAGTCCGGCAATTTTTGGCAACCGGTTGACAATGTAGGTCGATCCACCGAAGATTGCCCTATGCCACAGTCGATCGCAGCAAACCCCGACCGACTCCTTCCCGCGGACCCGGGCACGCGTGCAATAGCGCGCTCGCTCCTGCAGCGAGTCGACGACCTGCCCATCATCTCGCCGCACGGCCACGTCGACGCGGCCCTCCTCGAACGAAACGAGCCGTTCCCCGACCCCGCGACGCTGCTCGTGCGCCCGGACCACTACGTCACCCGACTCCTCCATTCCGACGGAGTCCGGCTCGAGCGCCTCGGTGTGGGCCGGGCCGGCATGTCGGCCACTCCTGCCCCTGATTCCCGAGCAATCTGGCGCACGTTCTGCGAGGCCTGGCCACTGTTCGCCGGAACGGCGTCCGGGTACTGGCTGGACACCCAGTTGCGGGAGGTTTTCGGTCTCGCCGAGGAACTCGGCCCGGAGACCGCGGACGCAACGTACGACGCTATCTCACATCAGCTGGAAAGGCCGGACTTCCGGCCGCGCAAGCTGTTCCACGATTTCGGGATCGAGGTCCTCGCGACCACGGACGATCCTCTGGACTCGCTCTCGAGCCACGAAGCACTGGCCACGGATCCCGATTTCCACGGGCGTGTGCTCCCCACTTTTCGGCCCGACGCGTACATCGATCTTGCCCATCCGGCGTGGCGGGACAACGTCGACCGGCTCATCGCCACCGCCGGCAACGGTGCCACCGGGTACCGCGGGTACATCGCCGCCCTGGAGAATCGCCGCCACTACTTCATCGAACGCGGTGCCGTGTCGGCCGACCATGGGGTCCGGACCCCGGCCACGCTCGCGCTCGACGAAGCCGATGCCGCAGCCATTTTCGACCGTGCACGGGCCGGCCGGGCATCTCCGCAGGACCGGAACTCGTTCGAGGCACACATGCTGTATCAGATGGCGAGGATGTCGGTGGAGGACGGACTGGTGATGACCATCCATCCCGGCTCGCTCCGCAACCATCACAGACCGACGTACGACGCCTTCGGCTCCGATACCGGGCACGACATCCCGGTCGCGATCGACTACACCGCGGCACTCAGGCCGTTGTTGCAGGACTTCGGCACAGCCAAGGGGTTCCACCTCGTGTTGTTCACGATGGACGAGACGGTCTACTCACGCGAACTCGCCCCGCTCGCGGGCTTCTACCCTTCGGTGTATCTCGGCGCGCCCTGGTGGTTCCTGGACGCACCCGATGCAATCCTCCGATTCCGGGCGGCCGTGACCGAGACTGCGGGCTTCTCACGATCCTCGGGCTTCATCGACGACACCCGTGCCTTCTGTTCGATTCCGGCGCGCCACGACATGGCCCGCCGCATCGAGGCAGCATTCCTGTCCCGGCTCGTAGCCGAGCACCGGATCAGCGAGGAACGCGCACACGAGATCATCGTCGACATCGTCGATACCGCGCCGCGTCGGGTGTTCAAGCTGTGAGCACCGTCAGCCTATCCTCTAGTCGCACAACGGTTCCGCGATTGGCGCGAGCCCGCACGGGCCTGCCGGCGGCTCCACCGCGGATCGTCCACCTGGGCCTGGGAGCATTTCATCGATCACACCAAGCCTGGTACACGCACCGCTGCGGGGAGGCCGACGACTGGGGAATCGCCGCGTTCACCGGTCGACGTCCGGACGCCGCGACGCGCCTGACGGTGCAGGGTGGCCTGTACACCGTGGTCGAACGCTCCGATGCCTGCGACACCTTCGAGGTGGTCGGTAGCATCGTCGAGGCCGTCGACGGGGCCGACGTCCAACGCCTCCGCTCTCTCATGGCCACCCCGCACACGGCGGTGGTCACGTTGACGATCACGGAGGCCGCCTACGGGGTGGGCGTGGACGGGCGTCTCGACTACTCGGCCCCGGACGTCGCCCGCGAGATCGCTCTGCTGCAGGACCACCGCGCCGCTCCTGCAACGCCATTGGGCCGCCTGGTGTCGGCGCTCGCCGCCCGCCGGCGTGCCGACGCGGGCCCCCTCGCCATCGTGAGCTGTGACAATGTGACCGACAACGGTTCAGTGGCCCGCGAGGCGGTGACCGCGCTTGCGGCAACCGTCGACACAGACTTGGCATGGTGGATCGACCAGAACGTGAGCTTCGTCGGCACGTCCGTGGACCGCATCACTCCGCGCACGACGGAGTCCGATCTGGCGGCGGTCACCCGGGCGTGCGGGTATCGCGACGACTCCGCCGTGGTGGCGGAACCGTTCCACAACTGGGTGCTCAGTGGCACCTTCCCCGAGGGCAGGCCTCGCTGGGACGAGGCCGGCGCCGAGTTCGTGGACGACCTCGGCCCGTACGAGCGCCGGAAGTTGTGGCTCCTCAACGGCGCCCACTCCCTGCTGGCATACGTCGGATCGCTCCGCGGCCACCGGACGGTGGCCGAGGCCCTCACCGACGACCTGTGTGGTGACGCGATGGAGGCCCTGTGGGAGGAGGCGTCCAGGCACCTTCCGGAGGCCGACCTACGGCTCGGGGACTACCGCGCGGCGCTGCTGGAACGTTTCGGCAATCGCCGCATCGCCCACGCGCTCGCACAGATTGCGATCGACGGAAGCACCAAACTCCGCATGCGCATCGTGCCGGTGCTGAAGGCCGAGCGAGCCGCCGGTCGTGGCGGTGCCGGCGCCGCGTTCGTCATCGCCGCGTGGGCCGACTTCCTCGCAGTCGGTGATCCGCAGGACTCGGCGATCTCCGCCATCCGAGCCGCGAACCTGCTGGGCCGTCGTGCCCGACTGCAGTACCTTCTCGAACTCCTCGACCCCGAACTCGGCGCCGACGACGACGTGGTTGCCCTGGTACAGAACCTGTCCGGCTACGTCGCTCCGGACCGGAACCATCTCCGAAAGGAAGAGTCGTGAAAATCATTGCGGCAGACGTCTTCGTGACCAGTCCGACGCGCAACTTCGTCACCCTCCGCCTCACCACCGACGACGGTGTCGTCGGTATCGGCGACGCCACGCTGAATGGGCGGGAACTGGCGGTCGCGACGTATCTGCGCGAGCATGTCGCCCAGTTGCTCCTCGGGATGGATCCGCACCGCATCGAGGACACCTGGCAGTTCCTCTACCGTGGTTCCTACTGGCGTCGCGGGCCGGTGACGATGGCGGCGATCGCGGCCGTCGACATGGCGTTGTGGGACATCAAGGGCAAGGTGGCGGGTCTGCCGGTCTATCAGCTGCTCGGCGGCGCGTCCCGCAGGGGGCTGCGCGCGTACGGTCACGCGTCGGGGCTCGACACCGAGTCGCTGTTCGACTCGATTCGCGAGCACCTCGAACTCGGCTACAAGTCGATTCGGATCCAGACGGCTGTTCCGGGACTCCGGTCCGTGTACGGCGTCGCGGCGCAGTCGCAGGCAACCGGCGAGCGGTACGACTACGAGCCGGCCGGCAGAGGTTCGTTCCCACAAGAGGAGGACTGGGACACCCGTGCCTATCTCCGTCACGTTCCGACGATCTTCGAGGCGGTACGCAACGAGTTCGGGCCGGAACTCCCGCTCCTGCACGACGGACATCACCGGATGACACCGATCCAGGCGGCACAGCTCGGTAAGGCCCTCGAGCCCTACGACCTTTACTGGCTGGAGGACTGCACGCCCGCCGAGAATCAGGAGGCACTGCGGGTGGTACGGCAGCACACCACCACGCCACTGGCGATCGGGGAGGTGTTCAACACGGTGTACGACTTCCAGACGTTGATCCGGGAACAACTGATCGACTACGTCCGGGCGGCATCCACCCACTTCGGCGGGATCTCACCACTGAAGAAGGTCATGGACTACGCCGCGCAGTACCAGGTGAAATCGGGCTTCCACGGTCCCACCGACATCTCCCCCGTCGGATTCGCCGCGCAACTGCACGTGGGTCTTGCGATCCACAACTTCGGGATCCAGGAGTACATGCAGCACTCGGACGCGACGAACGCCGTGTTCGAACAGTCGATGACCTTCGTCGACGGCTACCTCCATCCGGGTGCACGGCCGGGCCTGGGCGTCGAGTTCAATGTCGAAGCCGCCGAATCCTTTCCGTACGAACAGGCGTACCTACCGTACAACCGCCTGGCGGACGGTACCGTTCATGACTGGTGAGCGATGCTGCCGATGATGCCGCGGCGCACACGCCATGTCGTGGTGATGGGGGTCTCGGGCTGCGGCAAGAGCACTGTCGGCAGTGCTCTTGCCGCGGCCGTCGGCGCAGAGTTCCTCGACGCAGATACGCTTCATCCGCGGGTGAACATCGACAAGATGTCGGCCGGGATACCCCTGACCGACGACGACCGGCTCCCCTGGCTCGCCGAGGTGGGTGAGCGTTTCGCGGGAACGGGCCACGACCTCGTCGTCGCCTGCAGTGCCCTCACTCGCGCGTACCGCGACGTCATCCGCAACCACGACTCCACCGTGACGTTCATGCATCTCCACGGCCCGCCCGACGTGCTGGCCGATCGAATGCGATCACGTCCCGGACATTTCATGCCGACGTCGCTGCTCGACTCGCAACTGGCGACGTTGGAGCCGCTCCAACCAGATGAAGATGCGATCACCGTCGACTTCTCGGCGCCGGTTGTGGATCTCGTCGCCGGAGCCATTGAATCGTGGTGGCGAGCACGGAACTGTTACACGGATAGCTGACAATTTCCTGGCTGATCCGCGGGCTCCGAAACCTCTATGGAGCACCCGCAACGGCGCGGGTCACCATGCCGCCGGCCGAGGCTCAGCGCCCTCGAGCGCCGGGAAGTGGGGGGCGACCTCTTCGATGAGCTGTTGCACCACCTCCGCGGCGGGACGGGCTCCGTGCTGGACGCCGAATGCCATGTGGTTGACACCTATTCTGCGATAACGGTCGATGATTTCGAGCAACGCTTCCGATCCTGTCCGCAGGACGAACCCGCCACGTAGTGGCGTCGGAGGTGTCCGCGGGTCCTCCGCGAGGTCGATCCACTCGTTCGTGGCGCCCTGGTCCGCGCGGTCCTGCATGGCCAGGAATGACGTCCTGGGTCCCGGCGCAATGATGGGATCCCCGCGACGTGGAACGCTGGTGGCGCCGACTTCTCAGACATGACGCGGCGGCTACACCCTCCTCACCCGCACAGCACGCGCGTCGGTGGATGAGCGCGCCGCGGCGAAGTGTCAGTGGTCCGCTCGGCCGGCCGTCGGCGCCTCCTACCTCAACGAGTTGGCATCGTCGCCCATGCCCTTCTAGCCGATGAAGGCGACGCCGACCCGTGGACCGGCATCCGCGGTCGGGATCGTCGGGCTGTTCCACCACGACTGCGGTGTCGTGTCGTAGAGATAGCCGCCGAAGACAGGGTTTCCGCTCGGGCGCATGTTCACCACGATCCAGTTCCTGTTGTCGTATCCGGCGACGACGTAGAAGTTGTCCGGCGCGGCGGCACCGACGGCAACGAACTTCGTCGTCGGAGACTCGAGGGCGTCGACCTCGTGCACCCGCCGGTACTCGGTGGCGTAGACCGTGCCCATCTTCGTTGCCGAGACGATCACGGTCCGACCGACCTCGTAGACCGGGACGCCCGCGTTGCGGGCCGCGACGAGCGCGTCGACGCCGAGGTGCTCCGACGAACCGACCCCACCGGACGAACCTCCCTCCACCGATCCGACGATCGACGTCAACGGGTCGGTGCCGGGCAACGCGGCCGCGGGCCCGGCCGCCCCCGTGACCACTACTGCGGACAGCGCCGCGGAAACGACCGCAGCAGAGAACAGACGCTGAAACATGCGTGTCTTCACGAGAACTCCCCCGATTTCGATCATGTCGACCCACTCCTGTCCGGATATCCCCGACGAACGGGATTCTGTTACCGGACGCCGACCCGTCATCCCGCTGCGCGGTGCCGGAGTACCTGCGCCTGCCCGCCCGGGCGTCGTAGCGTGGAGGACGAGCACTCCGACCCGTCGAACAGGGAGACACCGGAGGCAGCGTTGGACGTCGTGTTCCCGAGCACCCGGACGATCGCCCGCGAGGCCGTCCCCTCCGTTCTCGTGGGTGTGGCGGCCGCGGTCATCCCGATCGTGATGGTGCTCGTCACCGACCGGGTCACCGACCTGCTCTACGCCTGGATCCCCGATCTGATCGGGTTCGACGGCTATGCCCGGTGGTGGATCTTCGCGGTACTCACCGGAATCGGTCTGTTGGTGGGCCTGCTGGTGTGGAAGCTGCCGGGGCACGGCGGACCCGACCCCGCGACCGCCGGACTGGTGGGTCCGCCGATCCCGCTCGGCTCGTTGCCGTCGCTGGCGCTCGTCGTGGCGCTCGCGCTGGGTGCCGGTGTGAGCCTCGGCCCGGAGAACCCGCTGATCGCGATCAACGTCGCGGTCGCGGCGTGGATCCTGGGCCGGCTGTGGCCGACCATGCCGACCAAACGCGTCGTCTGGCTGACGACGTCCGCGACGATCGGCGTCCTGTTCGGTACCCCGCTCGCCGGACCGCTGGCGTTCGTCGAACTCGCCGGACGCCGCCCGAAAGGCGAACTGTGGGAGAACATGTTCGCGCCGCTCGTCGCGGCCGGCGCGGGCACCGCGACGATGTTCCTCCTCGACCGGCCGATGCTCATCATCGACGTCCCCGAATACCGATGGCCCACGATCGGGCACGTCCTGATCGGGACACTCATCGCGGTCGGCACCGCCGCCTTCTTCCTGCTGGGCGTCCCCGCCTTCCACCGGATGCACGCGCTGTTCCACGCACTGCCGAACCCGGTCCTGGCGATCGGGCTCGGCGGCGCGATCCTCGGCGTCCTCGGCGCGATCGGTGGACCCGCGACGCTCTTCAAGGACGCCGAGAACATGGGGCGGGTCACCGCCGACGCCGGAAACCAGTCGGCGGGCCGGCTCGCGATCTTCGCGCTGATCAACCTGGTGGCGCTGCTCGTCGCGTCGAGCTGCGGGTTCCGGGGCGGCCGGACGTTCGCCTCCGTGTTCGTCGGGCTCGACGTCGGGCTGCTGGTGCACGCGCTGTTCGACACGGTTCCGCTCGCCCTGACGGTGTCGTGCGCGGTGCTCGGTGCCCTCGTCGTCGCGGTACGCAGCTGCTGGCTGGGCCTGTTCATCGGGGCGACGATGGTGGCGTCCTTCGGGGTGGTGCCGGTGCTGTGTATCGCGGTCCTACCGGTCTGGCTGCTCACGGTTCACAGCGGCCAGTTGGTCGTCGGCCCCAACACGGTGCCACTCGAGAAACACGTCAGCTGACGGAGTCGTCCGAGCGGGCCTGCGCCGTCAGTGGTTCCGCTGCTTGCTGCACGTAACCCTCGTGGCCGCCGATCGTGTTGCGGTCCAGCGCATCGAGCACAGCCTCGACATCCGCATCGCGCACCAGGACCTCCACCTTGAGACGCAAGGCGAGCACGAGCTCGCTGCGCTGATCGCGCATCACCACCGTGTCGCGATGGGTCGAGGGGGCGTGCACCTCGGTCACCACTATCGATCGGGCGCCGGCCTCGCGGAGGGCGAGTTCCAGCTTGCCCGCGTCGACCGCCCGGACGAGCACCGTGACCAGGCGATACTGCACTCCCGGTGGCGACTGTGCAATCCGGGTCGAAGTCACCGGCGGCTCGTCGACCGCACCCGACGCCAGCCCGGCTCCGGCGACGAACGACGGCGCGAACTGGTAGGCGTCCATCCCCTGCCGACGGCGGTCCAGACCGAACTCCTCGTCGGCCGGCAGCCGCAGGCCCACGGTCTTGTCCGTGGTGATCGCGATCGCGAACGTGACGACGAACGAGAACGCGATCACGACGACGAGCGCGAGCGCCTGGTTCCCGAGCAGCGAGAAGCCCCCACCGAAGAAGAGTCCGTCGGCCCCGATCACATTGATCGCCTTCTTCCCGAAGAAGCCCAGCAGGAGCGAGCCGAGCACGCCGCCGACGAAGTGCACGGCGATCACATCGAGCGCGTCGTCGAACCTGAACAGCACCTTCAGGCGCAGCGCGAACTGACAGGCGAATCCGGCGATCGCGCCGATCAGCAGCGCGGACGCGGTGTCGACGTATCCGGCGCACGGCGTGATCGTCGCCAGCCCCGCCACCGCGCCGGTCGCCGCACCCACCACGGTGGACCGCCCTTGCCGGAAGCGCTCCATGATCAGCCAGATCACCATGCCCGCGGCCGCCGCGACGTGGGTGTTGAGCAGGGCTTGCGCGGCAATACCGTTCGCCTGCAGACCATCTCCCGCATTGAACCCGAACCAGCCGAACCACAGGATGCCGGCGCCGATCATCGTGAGCGGCACCGAGTGCGGGACCGTCTCGGTGTCGGGCCAGCCGGTCCGCCGGCCGACGACCAGAAGGATCGCCAGCGCAGCAGCCCCCGCCGACGCGTGGACCACCATGCCGCCCGCCCAGTCCTGCGCGCCTCGGCTCGCGAGCCAACCCTCAGGGTTGAACAGCCAGTGCGCGATCGGTGCGTACACGATCACCGGCCACACCGCGAGGATCGTCACCCATCCCGCGATCTTCAACCGGTTTGCCGTCGCCCCGGTGATCAAGGCGGGCGTGATGATCGCGAACATCATCTGGTACGCCACGAAGGCCAACGCCGGTATCGCGACTCCCGGCACCACGACATGCAGTGCCGGACTGGGTGCTTCGTCCAGATTCTGCAGGGCGAACAGCTTCAGGTCACCGAACAGTCCCCCCGCGGCGTCGTCGCTGAAGGCGATGCTGTGTCCGATCAGGATCCACACCACCGTCACCACACCGAGCGGGACGAAGTTCTGCTGGATCATCACCAACGTGTTGCGGCTCTTCACCATTCCGGCGTAGAAGAACGCCAGACCTGGAACCATGAACAGCACCAGCGCGGCGCAGACCAGCACCCAGGCGGTGTCGCCGCCGTCCATGGGATTCGAAACGGTCACGGAAAACACCTCCGGAGGGACAGCTCCGGTCGCCCCGATGTCACGGATCAGGTTGCGGGACAAACCGTTCAAACGACGCAGCCGCAATGGAGGGTCGTCGGACCCTCAGTCTAGAGCGGTGATCGTGCGGCGGTAAGCCCCCGAATCCGCAGTCGGTCGGGCGGGCGGTCAGCGTTGGGAGGTCGCGGCGGGCATCGTCGCCTCGTCCTCGGGTTCACTCTCGATGATGCGGCCGGTCTGCAGATCGACGTCGATCTCACGCCGCTCACCCTGAAGGTTCACGTAGTCGATCTCGACGGTGGGCCGGCCGTCCTCCTCGTCGAGTTCGATGCCCAGGATCGCGGGTCCCGGCGGCGCCTCCTGCGCTGCGGCCTGGCCGGCACCGACCACGAGTGCTCCGGATCCGACGACGGCCGAGCCGATCACCACGGCGGCCACCCTCGCTGCGCGCGACTGGAAGAACATGGGACCTCACCTCTCCCGGTGACTCGATCTCGTTCCACGCTAGACCGGAATCCCGCACGAGCGACAGGCCCGTGAATCGCGCACCGCAGCCCGGGTGCACCCGACCGCTTCCGGCTAGGGTTCAGCAGCATGGAGCGGAGCGACGGGGCCGGTGGAACACCGCCGGTCGAGATGTGGCCGGGGGCCGCGTATCCGCTCGGTGCCACGTACGACGGCGGCGGTACCAACTTCTCCCTGTTCTCCGAGGCTGCCGAGGCCGTGGACCTGTGCCTGGTCGCCAAGGACGGCACCGAGACCCGCGTCCCGCTCGACGAGGTCGACGGCCACGTGTGGCACGCCTACCTGCCGTCGGTCGGGCCCGGGCAGCGGTACGGCTTCCGGGTCCACGGCCCGTTCGACCCGGAAGCCGGGCTGCGGTGCGATCCGTCCAAGTTGCTGCTCGATCCCTACGGCAAGGCGTTCGACGGCGCCTTCGACGGACATCCCTCACTGCACACCTACGGAGAGGACTCGCTCGGCCACACCATGACGACGGTCGTCATCAATCCCTTCTTCGATTGGGGCGCCGACCGCGCGCCCCGCACGCCCTACCACGAGACCCTCATCTACGAGGCGCACGTCAAGGGCATGACCGCGACGCATCCCGAGATCCCGGCGGAGCTGCGCGGCACCTACGCCGGGCTCGCGCATCCCGCGGTGATCGACCACCTCCGCGCGCTCGGGGTCACCGCGATCGAGCTGATGCCGGTGCACCAGTTCATGCACGACCAGGTCCTGCTCGATCAGGGGCTGCGAAACTACTGGGGCTACAACAGCTTCGGATTCCTGGCACCGCACACCGAGTACTCGTCGGCCACCAAACCGAGCGGCGTGGTGACCGAGTTCAAGACGATGGTCCGCGCGTTCCACGACGCCGGGATCGAGGTGATCCTCGACGTCGTCTACAACCACACCGCCGAGGGCGACCATCGCGGTCCGACCGTCGTCTTCCGCGGCATCGACAACGCCGCCTACTACCGACTGGACGACGACGATCGGTCGCGCTACACGGACTACACGGGCACCGGCAACAGTCTCAATGCCCGGCACCCGCACACCCTCCAGCTCATCATGGACTCGCTGCGGTACTGGGTCACCGAAATGCACGTCGACGGGTTCCGCTTCGATCTGGCGTCGACCCTCGCCCGCGAACTGCACGACGTGGACCGGCTTTCCGCGTTCTTCGACCTGGTGCAACAGGACCCGGTGGTGAGCCAGGTGAAGCTGATCGCCGAGCCCTGGGACGTCGGCGAGGGCGGCTACCAGGTCGGCAACTTCCCCGGGCTGTGGACCGAGTGGAACGGCAAGTACCGCGACACCGTCCGCGACTACTGGCGGGGCCGGCCGGCCACCCTGGGCGAGTTCGCGTCCCGGCTGACCGGGTCGTCGGACCTGTACGAGGCCACCGGGCGACGCCCCAGCGCGAGCATCAACTTCGTCACCGCGCACGACGGCTTCACCCTCGCCGACCTGGTGTCGTACGACGAGAAGCACAACGAGGCCAACGGCGAGGACAATCGGGACGGCGAGAGCCACAACCGCTCCTGGAACTGCGGCGTGGAGGGGCCTACCGACGACCCGGAGATCCTCGCCCTGCGGGCCCGCCAACGCCGGAACATCCTCGCGACGCTGCTACTCAGCCAGGGCACCCCGATGCTCGCGCACGGCGACGAGATCGGCCGCACCCAGCACGGCAACAACAACGTCTACTGCCAGGACTCGCCGCTGTCGTGGATGGACTGGTCGCTGGCCGACGCGAACGCGGACCTGCTCGCGTTCGCCCGGCGCGCGACGACACTGCGGGCTGCGCACCCGGTGTTCCGGCGGCGCCGATTCCTCGCCGGCCGCCCGGTCCGCGACCAGCACCGCCCCGACATCGCGTGGCTGACCCCGACCGGACGGGAGATGACCACCGAGGACTGGGACAGCGGCTTCGGCAAGGGACTGGTCGTCTATCTCGGCGGTGACGCGATCCCCGAACCCGATCACCGGGGCCGGCGTGTGGTCGACGACTCGTTCCTGTTGTTCTTCAACGCCCACGACGCGGACCTCGAGTTCGCGGTTCCGGGGGGACCGTCCGACATCCGATGGGTCGGCGAGCTGGACACCGCAGCTTCAACGGGTGCAACGGATCTCGTCGCACACTCCGGGGACACGCTCGAGGTTCCGTCCCGATCCCTGCTCGTACTGCGGCGGGACGGCCACTCATGAAACCGATCACCGCGACCTACCGCCTGCAACTTCGGGGCGACGTGTTCACCCTCGACGACGCGCGCCGACTCGCCGACTATCTCGATCGTCTCGGCGTCTCGCACGTCTACCTCTCGCCGATCCTGACGGCGATGCCCGGATCCACCCACGGCTACGACGTCACCGATCCCACGTCGGTGTCGTCCGAACTGGGCGGGCGCCCCGCGCTGGTCGCACTGTCCGCGGAACTGACCGAGCGGGGCATGGGTCTGATCGTCGACCTGGTGCCCAACCATGCCGGAATCGGCCGGCCACAGCAGAACCGCTGGTGGTGGGACGTGCTGACGAACGGCCACCGGTCGCCGTTCGCGCGGTTCTTCGACATCGACTGGCGCGACGACAACGGCACCGACGGACGGATCGCGCTGCCCGTGCTGGCCGAGGAGGGTGATCTCCTCGGCCTGACGGTCGACCGCACGGGCGGCACTCCCCTGCTGGCGCTCGGCGACCAGCGCTTCCCGATCGCCCCCGGCACCGACGACGGGGACCCGCGGGAGATCCACGCCCGGCAGCCGTATCGGCTGGTGCCGTGGCGGGAGGGGCGGGTCGGCTATCGGCGCTTCTTCGCGATCAACGATCTGGCCGCGCTCCGGCAGGAGGATCCACGGGTGTTCGACACCACCCATCACCAGTTCGCATCGTGGGTGCGCGACGACATGGTGGACGGTGTCCGGGTCGATCACCCCGACGGGTTGAGCGATCCCGCCGGCTACCTGCGCAACCTGCGCGAGTTGATCGGCCCCGAGCGCTGGCTGGTGGCCGAGAAGGTCCTCGCGGCCGGGGAACCCCTCGATCCCACGCTGCCGATCGACGGCACCACCGGCTACGACGCCCTCGCCGAGTACGGCGGCGTGTTTCTCGACCCGGCCGGGGCCGCGGCGCTGACCGAACTGGCGGCCCGGGCCGGCGCGCCCGGGGACCGTGACTGGTTGGACGAGAAGGGAACGGAGCTGCGCCGCAGCGTCGCTCGCGGCGATCTCGCCCCCGAGGTGCGCCGACTGACGCGGGCGGTGCTGCGGGACTCGCCGACGTTCTGCAATCCGGAGCAACTGCGCGAGGCACTGATCGAGGTGCTCGCGCACATGCCGGTGTACCGGTCCGACTACGCGCCCCTGGCGGGTGTCCTGCCACGGGTCATCGGCGACACCGTCGACCGGCATCCTGAATGGCAGACGGCACTGACGACGCTCGCGAGCGCCCTCGTCGACGGTACCGAGTCCCGGACCCGGTTCCACCAGGTGTGCGGGGCCGTCACCGCGAAGGCCGTGGAGGACTGCCTGTTCTATCGCACCCCCCGGCTCGTGTCGCTCCTCGAGGTCGGCGGCAACCCCGCAGTCGTCGGCTGCTCCCCCGCCGAGTTCCATCTGCGCGCCCACGAACGCTCCCGCCTCTGGCCCCGCACGATGACCACCCTGTCGACACACGACACCAAACGCGGCGAGGACGTCCGCGCCCGCATCGGGGTGCTCTCGCAGGTCCCGGAACTGTGGGCACGGTGCGTCGCCGACTGGGAGATGTCGGCCCCCAGTCCGGACGGCGTCCTGGGACTGATGCTGTGGCAGAACATGTTCGGTGTGTGGCCCGTCGACGGACCGTCTCCCGACGCGGTCGACCTGCGGCCACGCCTCCACCGCTACGCAGAGAAAGCCGCCCGCGAGGCCGGCGTGCGCACGTCGTGGACCGAGGTCGATGCGAAGTTCGAGGGTGCGCTGCACGACTGGATCGACCGGGTCGTCGACGGCCCGGTGGGCCGCAGCATCGGCCGGATCGCCCAGCACCTGGCACCGCACGGATGGTCGGACGCGCTGGGCCAGAAGCTGCTGCAACTGTGCGGGCCCGGCATCCCCGACGTGTACCAGGGCACCGAACTGTGGGAGGACTCGCTGGTCGACCCCGACAACCGGCGTCCCGTCGACTACACCGTCCGACGCGCCCTCCTGAAGTCGATGGACACCCCCGGCGTGGAGACCCCGCCGATCGACGCGTCGGGAGCGGCGAAACTGCACGTGACACGGATCGCGCTGCGGCTGCGGCGAGAACGCCCGAACAGTTTCGTCGGCGGGCACTACCGTCCCGTGTTCGGGGTCGGCCCGACCCGGGACCACCTCATCGGCTTCGCCAGGGGACCGGTCGGCGCAGCCTCCGACGTCATCGCGCTGGCGACTCGGCACAGCGTGTTGATCGCCGAGAACGGCTGGGGCAGTTCGGGCATCGCGCTACCGACCGGAAGCTGGTTCGACCGGCTCACCGGCGAGGTCTACGCGGGCTCCATCCCGCTGACGAAGGTGTTCGGCCGTCTTCCCGTCGCCCTTTTGGTCCGGCTGGACCGGCCGTGACGCCCCGCAGCACAACCAGGTTCGGACGGGCGCACGTATCGACTCCTCACCGCCCACGGAAGCAAGGGCAATCGCAGCGCTCGCGCAGCTGGAGCGTCGAAGGCACCTCGCGCGCCGCCGTTTCGCACCGCCCGACAGTCGATCGCCGTATCCCAAAGTGCAGTTCGGTTCGTCAGGCATCGAGAAACTCTCCTCCCGACACCCACGAGACCAACTCGTGGTCAAGTGCCGCAGCCTCCACACGCCGAAGCATCTCTACCGTCCACGAGGGATCGCGTTGGGCCAACGTATCGAGTACGACAACGCCGAGCACCATCACCACAACAGAATTGGCGATACCGAGGCGGTAGTCGCGAAGGCATTCAGCGATCCCGTAATCCGCTATTCCACGACCGGTGACTGTGTCTACGTAGGTGCGCAGCAGCACAGGTTCGTGCTCGCGTCGAGACTGCACCGACAGGCCGGCGATCGCGAACAGACCCAGGTCCATGCCTCCGCGGGCGCGGGCGATGTTCTCCCAATCTATTACGGCAATCTCACCGTCATCGGACATGCGAAAGATGTTGTCGAGCCTGAAATCAGAGTGCACAACGGTAGTTGGACCGCTCGCGAGCGCCTCCCTGACGTCAGCCAGCCGATCACCGAGTACGTCCAGTATCCCGGCTACCGGACCGCCGTCGGCCAGCAGTTCTGGCGCGTGGGCACGAACGCGTTCGTCGAAAACCACACGCCAGGGACCTGCCACCGCCGCCCGGGTCTTCTCCGCGCCCAATCGGACATCGGGCACCCACTCGACGGCGTCGGTGTTCGACCACCAATCGGCGTGGAACCGGGCGAGGGCCGCCACCACGGACGCAGCGTCGTCGAAAGAACACTCGCTGCGCGGCGACCCGAGACATCGCTGCGCCCCGAGGTCCTCGAGGAGCAGCACCGAATCACCGGTGTCGGTATCGACTTCGCCGAAATACAGGTCCGGAACGCGCAATCCGGAGTCCGGGGCGATCGACCGGTAAAACGCCAGCTCACGTGCGGCATAACCGAGCCGATGGAACAGCGCGCGGCGTCCCGCATCGGCATTGGGGAGTTTTGCGATCAGTGTCGCGGGAATGTCCGGGCCGCCGTGCAGCGCCAGACGGACGACCTGACCGGTAAGGCCTGCGCTGCTCTTCAACGGTTCGATGCGCACATCCGACACCGCACCGCGCCCCAGCGCCGACGACAACCACTCGGCCGTCATGTCATCGGCGGACCGAGGGAGATGAGCGAGCTCCCGATCTCCGGCGCCCATACCGACATCGTAGGACGCCAGGTCCGTTCACGACAGTGTGACCGCGTCGCGCCTGCCGCAAGCCGGTTACGTACCGCCGCAACGCCCGCAGCGCGGACGGCGATCCTCTGTGCTCACCAGCGTGGGCGTATTCGCCGAATTCGTGCACCTCACAAACAGAATCCGTCTCAGGTGCGGTCGGCCGCGACCAACCACCGGTTTCCGGGTCGCGCCTGCCACACCCCGGGCCCTCCCTGCACTGTGCGCCCGTACCGTTCTGCGAGGTCGTCGATCGAAACCGCCGTGGCGCGCCATCCGTAGGAGTCGAACCACGCCACCGGATCGGCCGGACCGTTCGAACGCAACATGGCCAGCCAGTCCTCGCGGCTGATCGGGCTGTCGTGGAACAGCGGCGAGTCGTTGAGCGCGGCCGCCGCGTCGGCGTTGGTGATGGTCGCCCCGACCGCGCTGCCAGGCGCAGACAACTCTCCGATGCGGGCCATCAGTGCGTCGACGGCGTCGTCGGGCAGGTACATCAGCAGGCCCTCGAGGATCCATGCGGTCGGGACGTCCGGCAGAAAACCGGCATCGCGCAGTGCCGCGGGCCAGTCGTCGCGCAGGTCGATCGGCACGACGACGCGCGCGGCCGACGCGGGCGCGGCGTCACCGAGCACCTCGGCCTTGAAGCCGATCATGTCCGGGGTGTCGAGTTCGTACACGGTGACCGGACTGTGCCACGGCAAGCGGAAGGCGCGGGTGTCGAGACCGGCCCCGAGCAGCACCACCTGCCGGCACCCCCGGTCGACGGCGTCCAGCACGAAGTCGTCGAGGAACTTCGTCCGCGCGGCAACCCAGGCGGTCAACATCTCTCGCGTGGCGTCGTCCATCCGCTCGGTGGGTGGATCCCAGCCGGACCGCCGGACGAACTCACCGGCCCACGGGTCGTCGAGCAGTCGGTCGTCGCGCTCGGTCTCGAGTGCTCGTGCCGCTGCGACGAACACCGCCGTCACACCCACGCCGCGAGGCTGATTCATGTCGGCACCTCCTGGGGCAGCCCTGGTTCACCGTCGATTGTCCTCCCGGTGACCGGGACCGCGCCGCCCCGAGCCGTCGCCACTTCATATGGTCCAGGTCACATGATCGTCGAAGACTGGAGGCAGTACCCATGAGCGCGAACCGTTTCGTCGGCAAGGTCGCATTCATCACCGGAGCAGCGCGTGGACAGGGCCGCGCCGAGGCGGTGCGCCTGGCGACCGAGGGCGCCGACATCATCGCGATCGACGCGTGCGCCGAGTTCGACTCCACCGCCTACGACGGCGCCACCGAGGCGGATCTCGCCGAGACGGTCGCGCTGGTCGAGGCGCAGGGCCGGAAGATCGTCGCCACCAAGACCGACGTGCGCGACTTCGCCGCCGTCTCCGAGGCTCTCGCGAACGGTATCGCCGCACTCGGCCGCCTCGACGTCGTCGTCGCCAACGCAGGCATCTGTTCCGGCGCGATGTCGTGGGAGATCACCCCCGAGCAGTGGCAGGAGACCCTCGACGTCAACCTCACCGGCGTCTTCTACACCTGCAAGGCCGCGATCCCGCACCTGATCGAGCAGGGCGAGGGCGGTTCGATCGTCATCACCAGCTCCGTCGCCGGCCTGCGGGGCCTGCCGTTCCTCGGCCACTATGTGGCCAGCAAGCACGGCGTCACCGGACTCGCGAAGACGCTCGCCGTCGAGCTCGGCGCGCACAACATCCGGGTCAACACCGTTCACCCCAACGGTGTCGAGACGGGCATGCAGGTCAACGACATGCACGCCCTGGTCCAGGAGTACGCGACGACCCTGGCCCCGATCTTCATGGGCAGCCTGCCCGACCAGATCAGCCAGCCCGAGGACATCGCCAACGCCGTCGCATGGCTGGCGTCGGACGAGGCCCGGCACGTCACCGGCATCCAGTTGCCCGTCGACCTGGGCACCCTCATCCGCTGATCTGCCGGGTTCGGCACGGGTCGGCTGCGGTGTGCACGCGATCGGGGCATGCTGATCACGTGCACACCTTCGAGGTCTGGGCCCCGATCCCGCGCTCGGTCCGCGTCCACGTGGACGGGACCGAGCACGAGATGACCCGCTCCGCCGACGGATGGTGGCGCGCCGACGTCGACGCCGAACCGGGCGCGCGGTACGGGTACGTGCTCGACGACTCCCCCGTCGTCCTGCCCGACCCGCGATCACCCCGCCAGCCGGAGGGCGTGCACGTGCCGTCGCAGCTGCACGAGCTCGACGCCGCGCGGTGGACGGACACGGCGTGGACGGGCCGTCAGCTCGCCGGCAGCGTCGTCTACGAACTGCACGTGGGCACGTTCACGCCCGAGGGCACGTTCGACGCCGCGATCGGACGCCTCGACCACCTCGTCGACCTGGGCGTCGGCTTCGTCGAGCTGATGCCGGTGGCGGCCTTCAACGGCACCCACAACTGGGGCTACGACGGCGTGCTCTGGTACGCGGTCCACGAGCGGTACGGCGGCCCGGACGGCCTCCAGCGGTTCGTCGACGCGTGCCATCGGCGCGGGCTCGCGGTGGTGCTGGACGTCGTCTACAACCATCTCGGGCCGTCGGGCAACTACCTCGACCGGTTCGGGCCCTACCTTGCCGACGGCGCCAACTCGTGGGGTCGGGAGGTGAACCTGGCGGGTCCGGAGTCCACCGAGGTGCGCCGCTACATCGTCGACAACGCGCTGCGCTGGTTCCGCGACTTCCACATCGACGCCCTCCGACTGGACGCCGTGCACGCACTCGCGGACAACTCGGCGACGCATCTGCTCGAGGAACTGTCGATCGAGGTGCACCGACTGTCGACGCACCTGCGTCGACCGCTCACGCTGATCGCCGAGAGCGATCTCAACGACCCGCGCATCATCACCTCGCGGGCCGCCGGCGGATTCGGTCTCGACGCGCAGTGGGACGACGACATCCATCACGCGATCCACGCCGCGGTGTCCGGCGAACGGCAGGGCTACTACGGCGACTTCGGCTCGCTGCAGGCCCTCGCCCGCACCCTCACCCAGGGCTACTTCCACAACGGCACGTACTCGTCGTTCCGGGGGCGAATCCACGGTCGGCCCATCGACGTTCGCCGGATCCCCGCCGACGCCCTGCTGGCCTACACCTGCACCCACGACCAGATCGGCAACCGCGCCACCGGCGACCGCCCGGGCACGTATCTGTCCGACGGCCAACTCGCCGTCAAGGCCGCCCTGGTGCTGTGTTCGCCGTACACGCCGATGCTGTTCATGGGCGAGGAGTGGGGCGCCCGAACGCCGTTCCAGTACTTCACCTCCCATCCCGAGGCCGCGCTCGGCGCGGCCACCGCGGAGGGACGTCGGCGCGAGTTCGCCGAGCACGGATGGGATTACGACTCCGTTCCGGATCCGCAGGAACCTGCCACGTTCCAGCGCTCGAAACTCGACTGGGACGAGCCGTCGGTTCCGGCACACGGCCGCCTGCTGGAGTGCTATCGCGCGCTGATCGACCTGCGGCGCAGCCGCTCCGAGATCAGCGACCCGTGGCTCGAGCATCTGGGCATCGAGTACGACGAAGACGCAAAGTGGATCGCGATGATCCGCGGGTCACTGCGCGTCGTGTGCAACCTGGGCACCGCCGCGGTGACCGTGCCGGTCGGCGGGATCCCGCTGCTGTGGTGGGACGAGCCCACCGTCGACGAGACCGCGTCCGCGGTGGTCCTGCCGGGTCACTCGTTCGCGGTCCTGGATGCCGATCCGGCTGCCAGGATCAGAACGGGACGGCGGTGACCACCACGTTCTCGAGGTAGGTGCCCCGGCCCTGCGCGTCCTTCACGATCTCCCCGCCACACGTGACGATGTGCAGTTCTCGCGGACCACCGGGCCCCTGGAACGCCCAGTCCGGCAGCGCCTGCTTGACGAACCGCTCCATCTTCGTGATCTTCCATCGGGTCACGACGCCGTCCTTCGTCACGTACACCGCATCCCCCGGATACAGCGTGTGCATCCAATACAACGCGCCCTCACCCTGATTCGCGTTGTCCACGTGACCGGCCACCAGGATTCCCCCGTCCGGGGCATCGATCGGCGCCGAGCCCGTCCAGTACGTCACCTGACTCACGTCCCGCGGCAACAACAGGCTCTGATCCGCCGCCAATCCGAGCGGATCAAGCGTGGTCTCCACCCCGATCGCCGGGATCACCACACTGTTGTCGGGCAGCGGCCCGAACGGCACCTGCGGCCGATCCGCCGGGTTCTCCGCCGCCGGCCCGGGCTTGCGCGCCTTCCCACCCGCGCCGATCCCCGGCACAGCGCCGTCGACCGGATCCGCGACGCCGTCGGGCGACAGATCGAACGTCGACCGAGGCACCGGCGCAGCCGCCGCAGGCTCGGGCTGCAACCCGCGGAAGACGAGGACTCCACCCCCCGCGAGCAGGATCAGCGCGACGACGACCATCAGGATCGTCCCGCCCCGACCGGCTCGTCGCCTGGCCTCGTGCCTACCCATGCCTGCCGTCCTCCCCTATACGGTGACGTCAGAGTAGGGCATCTGCTCGGACACCCACGGGAATACGACTTCCATGAGCAGCAGCACGAACGCGACCGCGAGGGCGATCGCCAGTAGCGCCTTCACCGGTCGAGGACCCGGGAGCATGCGCCAGAGATAGCCGTACATCTGTCTACTCCTGCAACGCCGCAGGCAGGTTGCCCGACGACTTCGAGACGGTCTCGACGCGAACGGCATGCACGATCATGCGTTCGGAGTTCGAGAACAGTGGATGACACGTGGTGAGCGTGAGGATGCTTTCCAGCCCCGGGTGCGGCTCGACCCACGGGGCGCCGGGCAGTGGGTTGACGACCTCGATGTCGTCGGGCGTAGTGATGTGCCGTCCCTGGAGGTGGGCGTAGTCGCCGTCGGCGACCCGATCGACCTGCTCCGGACTCAGGCAGGCTGACGCCGCAGCGCGGCGTTCGGGCGCAGTGGCGTCGAGCGGGAGCACTCGGTAAGTGACCCATTGAAATTCGGTCTCCACGACCACGGCATCACAGGTGTCGAGCCGATCCAGGTGCTGGAACACCGCACCGGTACCGATGCGATGCCCGGCGAGCGCGAAATTTCCGGGCTCGCCGGGCATCTGCGAGTCGACATAGTGGCCGGGACCGGCCCGCAGGTCCTCGTTGCGTGTGCCCTCCACGACCGCGTAGGCCGCATCAAGGACGGGAATATGCACGCGCGCAAAACCTTCGCCGAGAGCCGGGGACGGCGGGGCGACCGGCTCGCCGCCGGCCGCCCCTCTACCCCAGGATTCCGTCAGGTTGTTGTCGACCTCGTCCTGCAGCCGCCCCGAGACGATATTCGTCCAGTACGCCTCGTAGAAGACGTACAGCAGGACGACGACCCCCGCGGTGAGGAGCAGTTCGCCGATGACCCGGCCCACATTCGGCCGGGTCCGCTGCGGCCCAGGAACTTTGGTGTCACGCATGGGCCGGAGCCCCCTCCACAGGTGTCGAACCGGCTAGCTGCCCAGGTTGATCGCGGCGCTTCCGCCGCCACCGAGCAGATCATAGAGAAGGACGGACAACCGACCGAGACCGTCGATCACGGCGGAACCGGTGGTCTGGACATCGAAGGTGAGAGAGAGCGGGAGGACGAGCACGGAAGATTCTCCTTTCGAGGGCGGCCGAACAATCGGCCGCGACATTTCTGATCCGCTGGTCAGCGGAATTCGGTGTGGCACCGGTCCGGGGCGGGCGCGACCCGGTAGATCGCGCCCGCCCCGTTACCGTGTGTCGGCCGAGGGACTAGCCCTCGCCGGTCACCCGCCTGCGGTTACGCAGCGTGAGCCATCCGCCACCGGCGATCAGCACGAGCGCCGCACCGGCGAGCCAGACGACGTTCGCACCCGTCACGGGCAGCGACGACGACTGGTCCGGAGCAGGTTTGCCCGGAGCCGGCTGGCCCGGAGCACCGTTGTGGCCGGAGTTACCCGGCTGTTCCGGCGAACCCGGCTGGCCCGGCTGGCCCGGCTGCTCCGGCTGGCCGGAGACCGGCGGGGTCGGCCCGTCGGATCCGGTCCCCGGCGGGGTCAGCGATCCACCCCACGGCGGCAGCGGGATCGGGAGCGGGATGATGATCAGACCGTTGCTGCTGGTCTTGTTCTCGAGACCCAGCACCACCGACTCGTTCGCGTCACCGGTGAGGGTGACGGAGACAGCGGTCGACTTGCCGTCGATCGTGGCAACCTCCGCCTCGCCCTCGTTGACGCCCCACACGACCTCGCCCCACTTGACGTTGGTCACGTCGGTGAGTGCGCCGGTCTCGGCGAAGGTGATCTCCGTGTCGCGCGGGAAGTAGACCCGGCCGTCGACGACGGCCGCGTCACACCCGGCGGTCGGGCTGACCGAGCCGCCCGGCTTGACGTCGAGGACGCAGGTGCGATCCTCACCGTCGACGTCCGTCCACGTGGCCGTGACCTGGAAGGTCGTGGACTCGTGCTCCGTCACCTGCTTGCCCTTGGGGCCGGTCACGATCTTGTCGATGTCCACGTCCGTGGTCGGGATCGGGCGGTTGTGGATCTCCACCACTGCCTTGTCACCCGCCACGACCTCGACGGTATTGCGGTGGCCGGGTTCACCGGCGTCCGCAGCCACGTTGTAGTACGGCCGCGCCCAGGAGATTCCGGGCAGGGCAGCGGGATCGACCTCGGCGAAGGTGATCACGGTGTCCCGCGGCAGCACCTCGCCGGACGTCCAGCTCCAGTCGTTCTCGGCATTGAGGGTGATGGTCTCGTTCACTGCCGGGAACTCGGTTCCCTCGGGCAGCGCCGGCGTGATGCCATCGATCTTGACCTTGAACTCAGCACCCTCGGGCAGGTCAGCCTCGGTGGCGCGGATGAGGTCATCCCCGTCGAGGATGAACTTCGTGAACTCGACCGAGCCGAACTTCCACAGCGCCTCGTTCGACAGGGTGATCAATCGACCGTCGATCGGGGCGTCCGAGACGATGCCCGTCGCGGTGCCGTCGGCGTTCGAGATGAGCCAGGAGCCCCCGGTCGGGTCAGTGCCCCACGAGGTCGTGCCCCACTCGACTCGGTCGATGCCGGGACGCCCCTTCTCGGTGAAGGTCACCTGGGTACCGACAGGGATGTCGACGCCGAGCGGCGTGCTCTCGCCCTGCTTGACGGTCAGTTCCTTGAAGCGGAACTCCGTGCCGTCCTGCCAGCGCGCCTCGACCGTGAACGCCTCGTCTCCGACGGCCTCGGCGGCCTCGCCGCTGACCTGCTTGGTGATGCGCAGGGTGCCGTCGTTGGTGTCGACGTAGTTCTTCACCTCGACCTGGCCCCGGTCCTTGCCGATGGTCACCACGGCCGAGCCGGGTGCGCCGGCGGTGACGTTCCCGGCGTATGCGGGCACGCTCCAGGCGAGACCGCTACCGTTCGCCGGAACCGTCTCGGTCAGCGTCACCTTGGTGCCACCGGGCAGGTTCTCACCGAACGAAACCGTGCTGCCGTCCTTCGGGAGCTTCAGCGTCTTGGTCTGCTCGACTCCGTCCGTGCCCGTCCAAGTGGCGGTCACGTCGAAGGTGGCCGGCACGTTCTTGTTGAACGCCTCCGGTCCGGTGAGCGCCTTCCTCACGTCGAACGAGCCGTAGGTGATCTTGGCCTCGTTGGTGATGGAGACCGTGTTCGCCGCGGCGTTGGTACCGATGGTGAGCGTGTTCGGCACGATCACCGGCGCCGCCCACGTCACGCGGTCGGTGTTCAGCGGCAGGACCTCGTCGAAGGTGACCTTCGCTCCGATGGGCAGGTCCTTCAGCTCGAAGTGCTGACCGCTCTTCAGGGTGAACTGGCGCACCTCGGTGCCGGTGGCGTCGTCATTGTCGTCGATGCGCGCGTTGATGACGAACGACTCGTTGCCGGAGAGGTCACCGAGCCCGTCACCGATGACGGTCTTGGTGATCGTCGCCTTGCCCAGGACGGCCTTGTTCAGCAGGGTGACACCGATGTTGGCCTTCGGCGTGATGGTCACCAGCGCCTGGGTCTGGTCCGCGTTGAGGGTCACGCCCGCTGCCGGGCGGAACTTGCCCTGTTCGAAGTAGACGCCGCCGACGGTGGGCAGGTCGATCTCGGACAGGCGGATCTGCCAGCCGGTGCCGCGGGGGTTGTGCCCGTTGACCGGCGTTCCGTCGGCCTTCACCTTGATGTTGTAGGTGCTGGTCGGCTTGTTGTTCGCCGGATCGTTCCCGGGGGCGAACTCCTCGACCTTCACGGTGAACTCGGTGTCCTCCGGGAACTCCTTGGAGAGCGGTGCGGCCTCCTTCTGGAGCGAGAACGAGCCGCGCGTCACACCGGTACCGGTGCCGCCACCGCCCCAGGTCTGCTCGACGCTCTTCGAGTTGATGATGTTGCCCGTGTAGGCAAGCGAGTTTCGGTACTCCGTGCCGAACTGATCCAGCCCACCGCTGGCGGTGCACAGGGTGTAGTCGATGAAGTACCGGATCTCACGGTTGTAGTCGCCGGCGTCCTCGTCCTTCGGGAGGGTGAACTTGATCCCGTCGGCGGTTCGCTCGACCGTGGTGGCGGCGGTGAGGTCGCGCTCCGGGTTGACACTGTTGGTGCCGAGGAAGTCCTTCGCAACGACCTTGAGATTGAGGTTCGCCTTGAGATCGTTGCCGACCTCACACACGGTCAGGGTGTCCGAGAAGGTGTCCGTGACGACCGCACGTTCCGTGAGCGTCTCGAGGTGGCGTCCGGGGATCTCCACCTTCCAGTCGAGGGTCGTGCCGGCCGGCTGCGCCTCTCCGGCGACCATCCGCGGCGTCTTGTTGAGCGCGCCGCTCTTGCTGCCCTCGAATGCGGGACCCTTCGCCGTAGCGGTGACCGGATCAGTGTTCACCGTCGCCGAGTTGGTGAACTCCACCGTGTTGTCCGGCACCTCGCTCCCGGTGAGGCAGCTCCGGTAGGTGACGTAGTAGTACTGCTTCGGGTCGATCGTGCCGGCATCCTTCGGCGTGATTGTCACGGTGAAGGTCGTGGCGCCCTCCGTGGCACCTGTGACGGCGACGTCGAAATCGCCGGTGACGGTGGTGCGTCCGTAACCCGAGCCATCCAATGCAGGCAGTCGGTTGGCGCGCTCGATCCTCAGATCGAGGCCCGACTTGCAGACGGCGTGCCCGGTACCGAGAGTCTCCACAATGGTGACCTTCTTGTCCGGGGTGGTGATGCCGGCAATGTAGCTGCCCGGGACCAGGATCGACCAGTCGGCCTCCATGTAGCGCTTACCCTTGTCCAGACTTCCAGACTTGGACGGCGCGGTCTTCGGGACAAAGTCCTGCCCGACGCCAAGCGCGCTCACAGTCTTGCCGCCGATCTGCACGGAGTTGTCGTAAACAGTCCCGGCAGCGTCTGCCTCACCGCTGACCGTGCACGAGGTGTACTCGACGCGGTAGACCATGTCGCTCTTGAAAGCCGCACCGTTGGTGATCGCGATGGAGACGGGAGCGCCCGCAGCAGCCTGGCTGACGGTGACACCGCCCGAGACCTCATCGAATTTGTCCCGGCCGACCAGCAGCTTGGCGTTGGGCAGGGTGCCCGCGCACAGCTTCATGTTGCCCGAGAGCGCATCGGTCAGGTTCACCGAACCGTTGCCGGTGTCCAGAGCGGCCAGATCTGCGCCGGGGATATCGATCGTCCAACGCACGGACTGCTTGTTGTCCTGGAGCTTGCCGGACTTCTTGGCCTCGCCGATGGTGACGCCGTCGCTGATGCCGCCCGTACCGGGCAGATCGACCGCCACGACCTCATTGTTGATCGTGAAGTTCACCGTCTCGGACGTGGTGCGCTCGACTGCCTTCGTGTAGACCGTGAAGGTGCCGAACACGTCCAGTTCGCGGCCGTCCACGGCGTCGGTGAGCACACAGGTCATGAGATTGGTGGCGGCCACCAGCTCGCAGTTGCCCCAGATGATCGGACTGCCGTTGTCGGTCCCCTCGAGAGCGATCGGCTGGTTGGCCGGGAACTTCAGCTCGTCGGGGAACTTGATCGTGAACTCGTCACCCTTTTTGGGAGTGGTCTTCGACGCGTCCCACGTGCCGCTCACCTCGACGGAGTCCCCGACCTTGATCTGCGGGCCGGGAGTTCCCACGACCTTGACCTCGGTGATCGCGACCTCGATGCCGGGGTTGAGTCCACGCGCCGCGCTTCGCTGCGCCGTCGTGGGGGCCACGCTCGTCGTGGTCGCGGGCGCCTTCGACTCGGCCGGCGCCTTCGTCGTGGTTGCGGGCGACTCCGACGTGGTCACCGCCGGCGCCTTCGTCGTGGTCGTGGTCGTGGTCGTGGGTGCTGCCGGAGCGGAGCTCCGTTCCGTTGTCGAGGGCGAACTCTCGGCAGTCTGCGTCGGAGCAGGGGTGGTCGAGGTCGCGCTCGGGTTCGCCGAGGCAACCGGGGCGATCGAGAACGAAGTCAAGACCAACGCCATGACCGCAAAGATCATCCCCAGCGCCGCCCACCTAGACACCACCTCCCCTCCGGCACGCCGCAGGAAGACACGTTTACGCATGAAGGACACCTTTCGTTCGACACACCCGATTTGCCGCACGCCTGAGGAGAGTTCGGCGACTACGGAGAAAAGGACAAACACCTCATATACACGAGATGGCGACACGAAAGGTGATACAAAAAAGTGTCGGCGACGGCACAACACCACCGTCAACGCAACCGGTCGGACGAATAACGCAATGCGCCACTGCGGAATTCAGAACCGGGCCGCAGATCGACCGGCATGCCACAGCGCCCGAGGGCCAACCGGAATCTCACCCTCTAATTCATCCACCCGCCCGACGGAAAGTGATCCACGACACTCCGCTGCAGATTCTTCGACCGCCTCGCACCGGACCCGGTCGGAGCGCGCGGAATGTGTCGTACGACACTGCGTCGCAGCGGGTCCGGCGACCGATCGCGCAAAAGCCGGCGAGGCCGTGAACCGATCCGACGAAGACTCCCGACAGAAGCAGGGTGGCCCGAGACGAACATCGTCTCGGGCCACCCTGTCAATCGTCAGTGATCATCACAGATCCGTGACATCACCTTCCTCGGCCTTGCGCCTGCGCAGTGCCAGGACCAGCACACCGCCCGCGGCGACCAGCAGCGCCAGTCCCCCGGCGACGAGACCGGCGTTCAGTCCGCCGTCACCGTCGGCGCCCAGACCGGAATCGATCAGTCCGCCCTTGGGATTCGACGCCTGGTTCTCGGCGTCCGTGCCCGTGCCCGGGCCCTGTCCCGGCTGGTTGCCCTCACCGGTGGGGTTGCCATCGATGACCGGAGTATCGGTCCCCGCCGGCTCACCCGCAGATCCCGTCGACCCGGTCGAGCCGAGCGAGCCCGTCAGGAGCCCCGGAATGATCGGAATGATGATCAGACCCGGGAAGCTCGACTTGTCCGGCGTCACCGTCTCGTTCGACGGCTCCGACACGACGTCGTCACCCTTCGGGTTCGTGCCCGTCGCGGTCGCAACGTTGTCGATGCGACCGGCCTTGACGTCGGCCCTGGTCACGACGTACGTCGCGGTGCAGGCCACCGAATCCTTCGGTGCCAGCGACTTCGCACCATCGGGGCAGGTGATCGCCGACATGGTCCCGGTGCCGGTGAACTCGCCCTCGTTCACCTTGACGTCCTTCAGCGTGACGTCACCGACGTTGGTGATCACGAACCGGTAGGTGACCTCCTGCCCCAGCTTCACCTTCTCGCGCGGGTTCGCCTTCTTGACAATGCTGATGCCCGGATGCGGATGACCCGGCAGCGACACCTGCGACTCCGGCGACTCGATCGGTTCCTTGCCCGGCGTGGTGCCGGTCGCGGTCGCGACGTTGTCGAGCTTGCCGTTGTCGATGTCGGCCTGCGTGAGCGTGTATGTCGCCGTGCAGTTCACCGAATCGTTCGGCGCCAACGAGCTCGCGCCCGCCTCACAGATCGGATCCGACATCGGGCCGGAACCGGTGAAGGACTTCTCGTTCGGGCGAACGTCGGTGAGCGTCACGTCACCGGTGTTCGTGATCACGAACGAGTAGGTGATCTCCTTGCCCACCTTGAACTCCGACGAATCGGAGATCGACGCGGTCTTCACGATCGACAGGTCCGGGTTCGGAGTGCCCTCGATCCCACCGTCCGACGGCGGCGACTCGATCGGCGTGTCGGTGCCCGGCGGCGTGCCGGTCGCGGTCGCAGTGTTGTCCACCTTGCCGGCATCGACGTCGGCCTGGGTCAGCTCGTACAGCGCCGTGCAGGTCACCTGCTCGTTCGGCGCCAGCGACTTCGCCTCGTCCGGGCACGTCATCTCGGTGATCGTGCCGGTACCGGAGAAGTCACCCTCCTTGATCGTGACGTTCGCCATCGTGACGTTGCCGGTGTTGGTGACCGCGAAGGAGTACTTCACCTTCGCGCCGGCCTTGAAGCCGTCCAGGCTCGTCAGCGACGCAGACTTGACGACCTCGAGCTGAGGCGCCTGCTTACCGGTGACGTCGACGTTCGACGGATCGGACTCGATCGGCGTTCCCGACGGCGGGGTTCCGGTCGCCGTGGCGGTGTTCTCGACCGTGCCGACGTTCATGTCGTCGACGGTGAACGTGTAGGTGGCCTCACAGGTCACCGACTTGCCGGGATCCAGCTTCTTGGCATCGTCCGGGCAGGTGATCGCGGACAGCGTTCCCTTGCCGGAGAACTCGTTCTCCTTGACGCCGACGTCCTTCAGGGTCTGATCACCGGTGTTGGTGATCGTGAACTTGTAGGTGACGGTGTCGTTCACCTTGACGTTCTCCCGCGGCTCCGCGGTCTTCTCGAGCTTCAGCGCCGACTTGGGATCGCCGGCGAGGTTCTCCTCGTCCTGCGGGGACTCGATCGGCTCGTCGGTCCCCGGGGGCGTGCCGGTCGCGGTCGCGGCGTTGTCGAGCTTGCCCGCGTTGATGTCGGCCTGCGTCAGCTCGTACGTCGCCGTGCACTGCACCTTGGCACCCGGCGCCATGGACTTGGCACCGTCCGGGCAGGACACGTCGGAGAGCTCACCGCTGCCGGTGAACGCGCCTTCGACGACCTTGACGTTCGTCAGGGTCTGGTTGCCCGTGTTGGTGATGTCGAAGGTGTAGGTGACCTTCTGGCCGACCTTGAAGTCCGAGACGCCGTTGGGCGACGCGGTCTTGACGATCTCGAGGTTCGGCTTCTGGTTGCCAGTCAGCTTCGCGTCGTCCTCTTCGGACGTGACCGGACCACCCGACGGCGGAGTGCCCGTCGCCGTCGCGACGTTGTCGAGCTTGCCCCGGTCCACGTCCGCCTGGGTCAGCGTGTACGTGGCGGTGCACTTCACGGAGGCGTTGGGAGCCAACGGCTTCGACTTGTCCGGGCAATCGAAGGCACTCAACTTGGACTTGTCGCCCGTGAACGACACCTCGTTGGGCACGACGTTCGTCAGCGTCACGTTGCCGGTGTTCGTCATCGTGAACGTGTAGGTGACGGTCTTGCCCACCTGGAACTCGTCGGGATCAGCAGGTGACGCAGTCTTCTCCAGGCTGATCGCCGGCTTCGGCTCGCCCGAGAGCGTCTTGTCCGACGGATTCGACGTGACCGGCCCGCCCGACGGCGGGGTGCCCGTCGCGGTGGCGGTGTTCTCCAACTTGCCGGCATCGATGTCGGCCTGCGTCAGCGTGTACTTCGCCGTGCAGGTCACCGACGCACCCGGCGCCAGCGACGCCGCGCCCGCCGGGCAGTCGAACGCCGACATGTCGCCCGAACCCGAGAAGTTCGTCTCGTTCGGATGCACGTCGGTCAGTGTCACGTCACCGGTGTTCTTGATCAGGAACGAGTACGAGATCTCCTGGTCCACCTTGTAATCCGCGGTGGTCGACGGCGACGCGTCCTTCACCAGTGACAGCGACTTGGCGGGATTTCCCTCGACGATCTCCTTGCCCGGAGGGGAGACGATCGGCGTGTCGGTGCCCGGCGGTGTGCCCGTGGCGGTCGCCGAGTTCTCGATCTTTCCGTTGTCGATGTCCTTCTGCGTCAGCGTGTACTCCGCCGTGCACGTCACCGACGTCTTCGGTGCGAGAGACGCTGCCGTCGCGGGGCACTCGACCGCCGACAGCGGGCCGGCACCCGTGAACGATCCCTCGTTCACCTTGATGTTCCGCAACGTCACGTCACCGGTGTTGGTGACCTTGAAGCTGTACTTGATCGTCTGGCCCAGCTTGTAGCTCTCGGCAGACTTGGGCGACGCGGTCTTCTCGATCGAGATACCGGGCGTGGTCGGACCACCCTTGAGCGGGACCTTCGACTCGTCCGAGTTCACCGGCTTGCCACCCGGATCCGTGCCGGTCGCGGTCGCGGTGTTGTCGAGAGTCCCGCGGTCGATGTCCTCCTGCTGGAGGACATAGGTCGCGGTACAGGTCACGGAAGCCTTGGCCGCCAACGACTTCGCGCCATCGGGGCAGGAGAAGTCCGACATCTGCGCCTTGCCGGAGAACGCCTTCTCGACCGGCTTGACGTCTTTGAGCGTCACATCGCCGGTGTTGGTCATCTTGAAGCTGTAGGTGATCGTCTTGCCGACCTTGAAATCTGCCGGAGCGTTCGGCGCGGCCGTCTTCTCCAGGGCGAGACCGGACTTCAGGGACCCGTTGGTGAAGGTGCAGATGACACTCGCACCACCCTTCGTGCTGGGAAGCGACACCTTGCCGGATGCGCCGGCGCCGTTCGACAGCTTCGCGTTGGTCTTCGCGTCGAGACACTGCCAGGTCACGTTGTAGTTGGCGAGATCCGCACCGTTCTTCGCCGTCTCCTTGATGGTGTACTCGGTACCGGGAAGCCCCAAGAGCGGTCCCACCTTGACCGGCTGGACACCCGTGGCGCTTCCCGTGGTCGTTGCGGTATTGCCAGTGCTGACTCCGCCGCCGGTTACCTCGAGTAAGAACTGGTCACCGTCCGCGACACGCCCCGCCGGAAGGTCCTTACGCAACTCGATCGAGTACGGGTCGCTGCACGAGCCGAGGTCGTACATTTCCATGCTGCTCAAGGTCTTGACGGTCGCACCGGTCGCCGGGTCGACGCGAGTCAAATCTTTGCTTCCGGTCCTGCCGACGTACAGGTATCCGTCGGAACCGAAGGCGATCGAGGTTGCGCTTGCGAACGCCTTCGACTTGCCCGTGGTTGCCGTTGCCGTCACCGTCGAGTTCGCGTTGATCGGCCCGGGAACCGAGTAGACCAGGCCCTCACCGCTTCCCGACGACACGATGTAGAGGTTGCCGGCCGCATCGAACGCGATGTCTCCGTTGGTGCCAGGCCGCGACGTAGTGACATTCACCTTCACGTCGCCGGGCACGACGGAATTGGTGCCAGGGTCGTAGACGCCGTACTTGAATCCGCCGTTATCGACGTATCCGCCGAAATAGTACAAACCGTTCTTCGGGTTCACGGCACCCTGAAACGTCTGATAGCCGCTCGGACGATTGGTTTCCGACGTTTCTCCGGTGCTTGCGTTGTACTTGTAGATCTTGTTCTGATCCGTGTAGACCGCGTACGCGCCCCCGACCCCGATTCCCAACTGGTTAGGGCTGCTCGTCTTCAACTTGAAATCGGCCGTAGCCTTGCCGTCGGCCTGATTGATTCGATACGCATTCGAATCGTTGTTGTTGACCGCGTAGAGCACATCGCAACTCAGCGCCTCCGCCGCTGCCGCGGTCCCTGCGCCGACCGTCGCGGTCGTAATCGTAACCATGGCGGCCAACATGGCCATGACCACAGTTCGGATGACGCCCCTGCGCAGGGCGCCGCTCAACCTCACCATTTGAGGCCCTTCTTATGGACGCCCGGCCGGATTCGGCAGCGAGCGATGGATGACATGGACAATCACCCCGACGCGGGACATACAAACACAATCGGTAGTACATGTCCTGCGCCCGAAGAACCCATCCACAGAGCTTCACCCCAGCTTTCACCCACGCGAAATCCACTGCGCTTCAACGGAACTCGACAATCCCGAATGCAGAGGGTGAAAGGTCAGGGTGATAGCGAAAGATTCAACCATTTCACCCGCAGATTCATCCCTTTGGACTGCAGTCCAAACTCGCTGCGCACCAGAATCATTCGCCGAGCGCAGCTCGAACCAACTCGCCCGAAGTGTGGAGCGGCGCCGTACTGGGCTGCGACGCTTGACGATTCTCGCTAACGATGTGACGTGGCGCACATACGCGAACGGCCCGCTCGATAGTGAATCGAGCGGGCCGCTGCGGTGTTACACGTCAGATGCGACGAAGCATGCGCGCCACGAGGATTGCCGTTGCCAGGAGAATGATCGACGTTGCTCCGGCCGCGATGTGCATGCCGTCGACGAACGCGGCCTGCGCCCCGTCGACGAAGGCCTCGGCCTGACCGGCCGGCATCCCGTGCGACACCTCGACCGCGCCGCCGAGCGTGCCCTGCGCGACATGCGCCTGATCGGCAGTGAGGGCCGAGACGTCGAGTCCGCGGCGGAAGATTGCCAGCACGACGCTGCCGAGCACCGCGACGCCCAGGGCGACACCGAGTTCGTACGCCGTCTCCGACACCGCCGACGCGGCGCCGGCCCGCTCCGGCTCGACCGAGCTGACGACCAGATCCGACGTCAGGGTGAGCGCCACACCGACGCCCGCACCGATGAGGACGAAGCCGATGATGAACGCCTGAGGACCGCTGTCCGCACGCAACGCGATCATCGCCGCGGCACCGAATGCGGCGACCACGAGCCCGACACTGAGCACCCGGCTCGGCTCCCAGCGGCGCACCAGCCACGCCGCGCCCAACGACGCGAACGCGCTGACCAGCGTGCCCGGCAACATCAACAGTCCGGCCTCGAGGGGCCGGTAGCCGAGTACCAACTGCAGGTACTGCGAACCGAAGAACAGCACACCGGCGAGCGCGAAGATCGACAACAGGTTGGTCAGCACCGCAGTGGAGAACGCCGGCCGCGCGAACAGCGACAGGTCGATCATCGGGTGGGCCAGGGACCGCTGCCGGCGAATGAACACCCACGCGGCGAGCGCACCCACCAGGCCGATCGCCGTGAGGATCCACGTCGGGCCGTGCACCACGGACTCCTTGATCGCATACACCATCGGAATCATCGCGACAATCGACAACCCGGCGCTGGTCAGGTCGAAGCGTCCCGGGTTCGGGTCCTTCGACTCCGGAATCACCAGCGGGCCGAGAACGATGAGGCCCACCATCACCGGGATGTTGATCAGGAAGACCGAGCCCCACCAGAAGTGCTCGAGCAGCCAGCCGCCGACGAGCGGGCCGGCCGCGGCGCCACCGCCCGCCATCGCACCCCACACGCCGATCGCGGTGGTGCGCTGACGCGGGTTCACGAACATGGTGCGGATGAGGCCGAGCGTCGCGGGCATGAGCGTCGCTCCCGAGACACCCTGCAGCACGCGCGCCGCGATCAGCATCTCCGGGCTCGACGACCACGCCGCTATCAGCGATGCCAGACCGAACCCGACCGCACCGATCAGCAGCAGGCGGCGGCGGCCGATCCGGTCGCCGAGGGTGCCCATGGTGACCAGCAGGCCCGCCAGCACGAACGAGTAGACGTCGATGATCCACAGCAGCTGCGTGCTGCTCGGCTCGAGGTCCTCACTGATGAACGGCAGCGCGAGGTCGAGGACCGTCGCGTCGACCGAGATGAGCAGGACGGCGAAGGCGAGCACGACCAGCCCGAGCCAGTCCTTCCGGCTCGCCGTCACGTCGTGCGAATCCCGCACGGTGCCCACAGACATGCTTCCACTCCCACACGAACTGGTTGATGAACAGGAACCGACCGGGGAGTTAACCGTCCAGCCGGTACAGTAGCGACTCCAGAATAGCAGTCAACCGTCCAGCCGGTACAGTGATTTTCATGGCATCCGACACAAGTGATCGCATCCTCGACGCCCTCGAGAGCCTGCTGCTCACGCAGGGACCGGCACAGGTCACGCTCGAGGCGGTGGCGGCCGACGCCGGGGTGTCCAAGGGCGGCCTGCTCTACCACTTCCCCAGCAAGGAGGCGCTACTGGCCGGGATGGTGCGACGCCTCGGCGACCGCTCGGACCGGCAACTGGCCGACGCCGTCGCCCGCGGACGGACGGTGTCCGAGATCTACCTGCAGTACCCACCCGCCGAGTCGGCCGACGAGATGACGCTGTACCGCTCGATGCTCGCCGCGATGCGCACCGCCGACGGCCGGCACGACGAGGTGCAGCAGGCGCTTGCCGACGTGATGCGGTCGTGGGACGACGGACTGCTCGCCGAGATCGACGACCCGGTCCAGGCCGAGATCGTCCGTCTCGTCGGCGACGGCATCTATCTGGCGGCGCTGCTCGGGCTCCCCGAGTCCGATCCGGACCTGCACCGCCGGGTGGTGGACCGACTGCTCGGCACCGACCCGGCGGGCAAGGATCGTTCGGGCGAGAACCCCGCTACGTGAGGTAGCGGTACGCCGGCGAGCCCGGCTCGAGCTGCTCGACGACGATCCGCGAGGTACGCATGCGGTCGAGCAGATCGGACAGTCCGTCGGCCGACCCCAGTTCGACACCGACGAGCGCGGCGCCGGTCTCGCGGTTGTTGCGCTTGACGTACTCGAACAGCGTGATGTCGTCGTCCGGTCCCAGGACCTCGTCGAGGAAGCGGCGCAGCGCGCCCGGCTCCTGCGGGAAGTCGACGAGGAAGTAGTGCTTGAGCCCCAGGTGGACCAGCGACCGCTCGAGGATCTCGCCGTAGCGGGACACGTCGTTGTTGCCACCGGAGATCAGGCACACCACGGTGCTGCCCGGCTCGACGTCGAGCTGACCGAGCGCCGTCACCGACAGCGCCCCGGCGGGCTCGGCGATGATGCCCTCGTTCTGATACAGCTGCAGCATCGCCGTGCAGATCGCACCCTCGTCGACCTGCGTCATCGCGAAGCGTTCCGGACCGTGACCCGTGCGGGTGCCCGTCACCAGCGGCAACGACGCGTGCGAGACGACGCTCGCCCCGAGCGCGGAAACCACCGCGTACGGAAGATCACCGACGCGCTTGACCGCCGCACCGTCGACGAACGGGTCGACGTCGGGCAGGGTGACCGGGCCGCCGGCGACGAGGGCCGCGGTCATCGACGCCGCGCCGACCGGCTCGACACCGACGATCGTCGTCTCGGGCGCACGCTCGTGCAGGTAGGTGGCGATGCCGGCGATGCAGCCGCCACCACCGACCGGGACGACGACACTGTCGGGCGCCTCCCCCAACTGCTCGAGGATCTCGGCGGCGATGGTGCCCTGACCGGCCGCGGTGCGCGCGTCGTCGAACGGCGGCACCATCGTGGCGCCGGTGCGCTCGACATCCGCTGCTGCGGCGGCGGCCGCGGCGTCGTAGGTTTCACCCGTCGGGATCAGTTCGACGAATCCACCACCGTGGACCATGATCCGGTCGCGCTTCTGCTTGGGCGTGTTCGCCGGCACGTAGATCCGGCCGCTGATCTCCATCGCCCGGCACGCGAACGCAACGCCCTGCGCATGGTTACCCGCGCTGGCAGCGACCACCCCGGCAGCGCGCTCGGCGTCGCTGAGCTGCATGATCAGGTTGTAGGCGCCGCGCAGCTTGTACGAGCGGACCACCTGCAGGTCCTCACGCTTGAGGTAGACCCGGGCTCCGGTCAGCGCCGACAACCGCTCGCTCAACTGCAGCGGCGTCGCATCGATAATGTGCGCAATTCGCTCCGCAGCGGCGTCGATCTCGTCCGCGGTGAGCGCGGGCGAGGTTACCTTCAGATCTGCGAGTTCCGGCGAATTAGACACCCATGCATTTTCCCACTACAGGCGGGCGTGCGCGCAACCGCCCCACCGATCGCCCGACTCGACGCCCGATACCGTCCGCCTCACGGTCAGAACTGCGACGGCCGCGGCACGTTGCGCAGATTCGACTTCGCCATCTGAACCGCTTCCGCCACACCGCCGTTCATCACCATCTTCGACATGGCCAGCGCGAAACCGCGGACCTGACCACCGGTGATCGAGGGCGGCAGCGACAGCGCGTTGGGGTCGGTCACGATGTCGACGAGGGCCGGACCGTCGTGCTCGAATGCTTCCCTGAGCCCGGGCTCGAGGTCCGCCGGATCCTCGATCCGGCGGCCGTAGAGGCCCAAAGACGTTGCGACAGCGGCATAGTCGACAGAAGGGACATCCACCCCGAAATCGGGCAGGCCGTCGACCAGCATCTCGAGCTTGACCATGCCGAGCGTCGAGTTGTCGAACACGACGATCTTGATCGGCAGCTTGTACATCGCGACGGTGATCAACTCGCCCAACAGCATCGACAGCCCGCCGTCGCCGGCCATCGCGACCACCTGACGCCCCTGTTCGGCGAACTGCGCACCGATCGCGTGCGGCAACGCGTTCGCCATCGACCCGTGCAGCGCCGACGACAGGAAGCGGCGGCGGCCGTTCGGATTCAGGTAGCGCGCGGTCCACACGTTGCACATACCGGTGTCGGCGGTGAAGATCGCGTCCTCGGCTGCGACGTCGTCGAGGATCGACGCCGCATATTCGGGATGGATCGGGGTCCGCTGTTTCGCGGGTTCGGTGTAGGCGCCGACGACCTTGGTCATGAGCTTCTCGTGCCGGTCGAGGGACTTCTCGAGGAACGTGCGGCTCGTCTTGCGGTGCACCAGCGGCTCGAGGGCCCGCAGTACGGAGCGGGTGTCGCCGTGGACCGGGAGGTCGACGCCGGTGCGGCGGCCGAGGGTCTCGGCCGCGACGTCGATCTGCGCGGTGCGGACGTCGCCGGGCAGGAACTGGTCGTACGGGAAGTCGGTGCCGACCAGGATCAGCAGGTCCGCGTCGTGGATGCCGTCGTGCGCGGCGCCGTAGCCGAGCAGTCCGGTCATCCCGACATCGAACGGGTTGTCGTACTGGATCCACTCCTTGCCGCGCAGGGTGTGGCCGATCGGCGCCCCGATCGTGTCGGCGAGCGCGAGCAGTTCGTCGCGGGCGCCGCGCACCCCGGCACCGGCGAAGATCGCGACCGCGGACGCCTCGTTGATCGCGTCGGCGAGGGCCCGCACGTCCGCGTCCGCCGGCACCAGCGACGCCGCACCGGTCCGCGCCAGCGGTGGCGGGGCGCCCTCCGCGGGCTCCTCGGCAACGTCACCGGGCAGCGTGATCACCGCGACACCCGACTGGGCGATGGCGTGCTGCATCGCGCTCTGGACCACGCGAGGCGACTGCGCCGGCGTGCTGATCATCTCGGTGTAGCGCGAGCATTCGACGAACAGCCGGTCCGGGTGGGTCTCTTGGAAGTACCCCATACCGATCTGGGTGCTCGGGATATGCGAGGCGATCGCGAGCACGGGCGCGCCGGATCTGTTCGCGTCGTACAGCCCGTTGATCAGGTGAAGGTTGCCGGGCCCGCACGATCCGGCACACACCGCGAGTTCGCCGGTGATCTGCGCCTCCGCCGCGGCCGCGAACGCGGCGGCCTCCTCGTGCCGGACGTGGATCCAGTCGATGCCGCCGGCCGACGCCCCCCCGGTCCTGCGGACCGCGTCCACCACCGGATTGAGACTGTCTCCGACGATCCCGTAGATGCGCCGTACCCCAGCCTGGACCAGCTGGGAAACCAATTGATCTGCAACAGTTTTCGCCGCCACGTCGAGCCTCCGACCACGGTTCCGAATTGGTTGTTCCTGCTTATCGCAGGCTACTCGGAACCGGGCCGGACGGCTGGGAGACGGCGGTCGTCGCTACTTCTGCGGCGTCAGGACGAAGACCGGAATCTGACGCTCGGTGCCCTTCTGGTACTTGGCGTAGTCGGGCCACGCCTCCACCGCACGCTCCCACCAGACGGCCTTCTCGTCGCCGGTGACCTCACGAGCCGTCATGTCCTGCTTGACGGTACCGTCCTGCAGTTCGACGTGCGGATCGGCGACGACGTTGTAGTACCAGACCGGGTTCTTGGGGGCGCCGCCGAGCGACGCGACGACGGCGTACTCACCGTCGTGCTCGACGCGCATCAGCGGCGTCTTGCGCAGCTTGCCGGACTTGGCGCCGACGGTGGTGAGGATGACGACGGGCTTGCCCTCCATCACCGTTCCCTCGGTACCACCGGAGCGTTCGTAGAGGTCGACCTGGTCCGCGGCCCAGGACGAAGGACTGGGTTCGTATTCACCGGTAAGAGGCATGCACTCAAGTGAACACCCCGCACTTGATCTTGACCACCCGATCGACCGGACGACGGGATTTCCGTCACACGACGCAAAATGTTCGTTGCCCCGAACTTGGGAATGCCGGTACGCTGAACACACCGACGGGATCTTCCGAACTACGCGCGAAACGAGGTGCACGCATGACCACCGCTGCACTCCCCCGACGCGCACACGGACGCCCGGGCGTCACCGTCGACCTGGCCGGCACAGCCTGGCCGCTCTACAAGCTCGAGGCACTCGCCGCCGGGCTCGTCATCTTTCTCCTCGTACTCACCGTGACGCAGGTGCTGCAGACCGCCGTGCTGACCGCGGCCGGCGTTGCCGTCGTCGTGTGGTGGGGGCGGCGCATCATGCTCGCGAAGCGCCCGACACTGCCGACGGACTGAGACCCGCTCCCGAAATCCGCGTCGCAATTGTCCGAACCGCGTAGCGTTCGGTCGATGACGACCTCCGCTGCCGCGGCCGGTATCCGCGCCGAAGGCTTGGCCCGCGCGTTCGGCAAGGTGCACGCCGTCCGCTCGATGGACTTCGTTGCACACCCGGGCGAGGTGACCGCCCTCATCGGACCGAACGGATCCGGCAAGACGACCCTGCTGCTGATGCTCGCGTCACTGCTACGCCCCGACGCCGGATCGATCGACATCTGCGGACACGACCCGCTCACGGAGACCCGGGCGGTTCGCGCGCTGCTCGGGTGGATGCCGGACACCCTCGGGGTGTGGGAATCGCTGACCGCGCGCGAGATCCTGGTCGCGGTGGGACGGCTCTACGGGATCCGACCGGCCGACGCCCGTCGGCGCGCTGCCGATCTGCTCGAGACGGTCAAGCTTGCCGACCTCGCCGACGCCCCGGCCCGCGCGCTCTCCCGGGGACAGCAGCAGCGGCTGTCCCTCGCCCGCGCGCTCGTCAACGACCCGCAAGTGCTGCTGCTCGACGAACCGGCGTCCGGCCTCGACCCGGGCGCGCGAATCGACCTGCGAATCCTGCTGCGCCGCTTGGCGGCCGAGGGCCGCACCGTCGTCGTGAGTTCGCACGTGCTGTCCGATCTCGACGAGACCGCCGATCGTGCCGTCTTCGTTGCGGACGGCCGGACCGTGCGGATGCAGACAATCGCAGAGGCGGGTGCCCAGGCCCGCCGGTTCGTCGTGCGCGCACTCGATCCGTCCGCGCTCGACGCCTCCTTGCTGCGCGCCGGACGCCGACTCGACACCTCCGCCGACCGCCGACCCGGGGACCGGGTGATCCTGGTGGAGAACGAATCCGACGCGGCCGAAGCCCTGCGGACCCTGATCGCGGAAGGTGTTGCGGTGACCGAGTTCGCCCCGGCGACCGGCACGTGGGAACAGACCTACCTGAGCATGCGGGAGAACGCACTGTGACAACCACGCAACCGACGACCATACGACCGACGCTCGGGTACGTCGACGGCGTCCTGACGGTGTTCGGGCTCGAGTTCCGGCAGCGGCTCCGCACCCGCGGCTGGTACGTGCTGCTCGTCGTGTGGTTCGCCCTGATCTGCGGGGTCACCGCGCTGGGGCAGGCCGCGGACAACTCCGCCGGCATGGCCGGCCAGTTCCTGTTCGAACTCGTCGTCGGGTTCGTTCTGCTGTTTGCCTTGCTGGTGGTTCCGGCCATGTCGGCGAACTCGATCAGCGGTGACCGCGCGGCGGGAACCCTCGCGATCCTGCAGGGCACCCTCCTGAGCCCCGGCCAGTTGCTGTGGGGCAAGTGGTTGGCCGCCTGGGTCGCATCGCTCGCGTTTCTCGCGGCAGCGGTGCCGGCCCTGGTGTGGGCGGTCCTCAGCGGTGGCGTCCAGGTTGCGAGCCTGCCGGTGTTCGTCGTCATGGTGGCCCTCGAACTCGGCCTCATGTGCGCGATCGGAATCGGGATCTCCGCCCGATCGCACCGCCCGCTGTTCGCGGTGGCCGCAACCTACCTGCTGGTCGCCGCCTTCACGGTGGGGACCCCGATCGCGTTCGGGCTGAGTTCGGCTCTGGCCCGGGAGGAACTGCGCGTCCCCAGCGTCGTGGGGTGGGAGCCCGACGATCACGGCGGGCGATACGTGTGCAGCGAGACCGAGACCACCAAACGCACCATCCTGCACACCGAACGGACCGCCTGGCTGCTCTCGGCCAATCCGTTCGTCATCGTCTCCGACGCCGTTCCCGAACCGCCGGAGGACTCCGTCGGCGTGATGGGCTCGCTCAGCGAGAGTGTCCGCGATGCGCAGCGCGGCGGCCTCGGAGACGTGCCGTGCCTGACCGAATCGACGGTGACGACGACTCGACCGGGGCCCATCTGGCCGCTCGGTGTGGGCATTCAGGCGGCTATGGCCGCTGTCATGCTCGCGGCCGGGCACCGGCGACTGCGGACCCCGATCGGCAAACTTCCGAGCGGCATGCGCGTGGGGTGACGGTGGCCGCATAGCAGACGGTCGTTCGGCGAAGAGCTCCTCCGGCGGATGCTCGACGAGGTCCTGGACTGAGCCGAGGCACTGGGCGCGCTTCGAGCGGGAAACCACTGTGAGCCGCGGGTGGCAGATCCATGCCAGATGGATCCGTGCGGCTTCCGCAAATACCCAAGCCGCGGCATTGCTGGTTGGCCTTCGCCAACGCAGCGCTTTCGTGAATTACGACGGTCCTGCGGACTCAGTTGTGCAGGTCGCCGACGCTGATGCCGAGTTCCGTGGCAGCTGTGGTGGTCGGTTTGCCGGCGCGGACGCGTGCGACGGCCCGGGTGTCGGCTAGGCCACCATCCATTCCGGGAGTTCGTCTCACACCCTGACCGCATAGCCCATGTAGGAAATCGCGGTGGTCCTCGTTTGCCCGAAGTCGAGCCGGCGACTGACTTCTCCCCACGGCAGGCGGCCGCGTGCCGCGCGCACCATGTCGAGTACCCGCAGCGGGTTCTTCGACCGCGGCCCAAGGCCCACAATGTCGCCGCCCCGCAATCCGCGCCGCTCCATGACCTCGACGAGCTCGCCGGGCCTGATGCACATCGACCAGTCGTGGACGGCGGTATCGAACAGCCGCGTCCATCGCCACTCCTGCATGATCTTGATGGCAACGATCCGGCTGGTCCTGGTCCGGTTGATGGTGTCGAACATGAACAGCCCTCCGGGTTTGAGCACCCGGGCGGTCTCACCGATCACCGTGTCCAGATCGGTCACGTGTTCGAGCACGTCACAGCAGTACACGACATCGAACTCGGCGTCCCGCACCGGGAGCTTCTCGCCCACACCGAGGCGGTAGTCGATGTCGAGTTCACCCTTGCCTGCGTGTGCACGTGCCGCGGCCAGCGACACCGCGGACGGATCGACCCCGACCACCCGGAAACCGATCTTCGCGAACTCCTCGGCGAGAAACCCTCCACCCGAGCCGATGTCGAGCGCGCACAGGCCCGAGTAGTGGTGGCCCAACCGGTCCGCAAGTATCTCCCGGAAGTACGCGAAGCGCCCTGGCGTCAGACTCCCGTGCAGCATGTTGAGTGGATTGTCCTCGTCCCACCAACTCGCGCCCACCCGGTTGTACACGTCGTTGTCGATTGGCATGGGAGTGACCTACCCATCCTCGAGGGGACCGTCTCGTCTCGCGAGCATTGCACGTTCACCTGGCGCGACCACAGGGAATCCCGGATCAGGTGCACCGACGTCCTGGTCGGCACGCCGGACGCGCGCGGGGTGCGGTACCCGTGCAAGCACGGTAAGGACGAGCGCGCGTTGATGCTCGTCGCCCGAGGCCTACCGCTCGTCCTCGACATCGCTCCCCCGGCGGCTCCAACCGAAGAACCGGACCACGGCCAGGCCCTGTTCGGGCGGCGCGCCGGATCCGGCAGGTCTCCGATCAGGCAAGACCTTCGATAATGCGGAAGTCACGCTCGACGCCGTCGGCGAGGACAGCCAGCGCCTCCTGGTAGGCCTCACTTTCGCGCGCCGCGACGGCCTGTTCGAAACTGTCGAACTCGATCAGGATGGTGCGCTCGGCGATGCCGGCATCGTGGGCGACGACCTGAACGCCACGAGAGAGGATCCGCCCGCCTCCGAGCTGGACGGCCGGGCGGGCCAGCTTGTCGTAGGCAGCCAGCTTTTCAGGATCTGAAATGGTGCGGTAGACACTGACCCAGTAGCCCTTGGGGCTGACTGCGGCGGTGTCCCCCGCGAGTGCCTGCTTTGCTGATTTGCCCATGATGGTCCCCTCCTATGTCCTGCTGTGGACGCGGGAGCGCAACCAATCACATTCTCCCCCGGCTTGATCGCGATCTCAGCCTAAGCGTTGGGGTCCTGAGGGCATTACCGAAGGGGCTGTGAGCGGGTCCACGACCGGACCGCCGGGCGGTCTCGGCCGCTCGTTCCTTGCGCCCTGACCACAGAACAACGCCATGACAGGGCCCGTCGCTTACGACTGGTCCCACGCTTCGACCAGAAGCCACTCGTCCGACGGAACCGCGATGACAGCCGACAGGTCCAGTGATGGAACGGTTTCCGGGTAGCGAGCGTGGACGAAGCTCAGATCCACTCTGGTGCGGACGACGTCGGCGGCACGGCGTAGACGCTCGGATAGCCGCCGTCGCGGAGCTGCCGGCAGGGCGCCGCCTCGTCGAGCCAGTCGAGTCCACCAAGGTTCGCCGACCAGCTGGCCAGGGTGTCGCCTCCCAGAAGCGGCGCGGAGCGCAGGGAGCCGAACTCCTCGCTGGTCGGTTCCAGGTCCAGACGCGGATCGTCCGGTCCGACGAGCGGCTTCCGTGGTCTGATGACGGCTATATCCCAACCCAGCATGACCGCCAGTGTGTCACTCACACGACGCGACCTCCGTCCGGAGATGGGATCAATCAGCGACGTTTGCCGAGACTCGGTGCGCCCCCGCTGACGAAACGGATGCCCCACGGATTCGGGGTCGCGTGCGCAGCGTCGGTCGGGCGCGCCCTCGCGGCCGGGGTCCGAGGTTTCAACACGCGCAGCGCTTTGTGTCGCTCGAGCAGCCGGTAAGCAGGGCCGCTGCTCCCAGGACGACGACTGCAGGCACCGACCCATCCCCGCTCGAACTACGCGACGCGAAAGTGTGCCAGGCGACTCGCAACATCGATAGTTGCACTGCAGTGCAAAGTATTTGACCGAAAGTCGGACCACAGACTCGGGTCGAAAGTCGACGGAAGCCACCTTCAACCCCTTACTGTCGCGAAGTATGAGTCATCGACGAGGGGAACGGCCGTTGAGGTCGACATTGGCAACGCGGGATTGGACCACCGCCCGGGCGCTTCTGGCAGCCGCGGCAGTGACCGTCCCACTGGCACTTGCTGGTTGCTCGTCGGACACCCCGACCACGACACCCTCCACCGGCGCGGCAGCACCGACCTCGGCTGAGACGATGGTCGCGGCAGAAGGATGCGCGGTGACGCCTCAGCAGCCCGACGAGCTGTCCGGGAACCAATGGCTGGTCGCCTACAAGCGCGATCCGGTCTCGGGTGTGACCCTTCGCCGCTGCCATTACGAGCAGCGCGCGAAGGATCGAATCGATCTCGTTCCGCCGTCATCAATCATCACCGACGGCGTGGAGGTCCAGCAAATCATTCTGGCGCTTCCCGCCACTACCGACCCAGGTCACCGGTGCGGCCCCGGTGGCGACTACCAGTTCGTATACACCTTCGACGAGTACACCGCGATCGACCAGTCCGGAACGCCGAGGGCGACCTTCCAGATCAGCGGTGACAACCCCTGCGGCATCGACAACGTGGTCCCGTCCACGTGATGCCGTAGACCGGCCCACCCCAATCCTCTGGGCTGTTCGAAATGGCCGGTGTCGCTGCGCTGCGGGACAGCTCGACCGGACCTGACGCCGGCTACTCCAGCGTGCTTGCGGAGACGCGCATGGTCGCGCGGTCCCGATAGTGGCCGACGAGTGCCAGTGCAACACCGAAGGCGGTCCAGGCGCCGAGGACCCACCACTGCCGCGCGGCGTCCGCGTCGGGGAAGTAGCTCGCCGACCGGATAAGAGCGTTCGATGCGCCCGGCACCATGTACTGGCCGATGATCCCCCACGGCGTGGCGATGAACTGCCACGGAATCGCCGCTCCGGACAGTGGATTCGCGACGAGCATGGTGACGATCGCGCCGAGTCCGATACCCCGCGGTCCGAGCAGCGAGGTACACCCGACGAGGAACGCCGACGTGGCGAGGACCGACAGGCCGATAACCAGTGCGTTGACCCAGAAATCCCCCTGCAGGTACTCGAACCAGGTCTGCAGCACGAGGGTGAGCAGGATGCCTGCGGATACCGCGAAACCGGCGAGCGCCACGAGGCGGCGAATGACGCCGACGACGAGCAGCGAGACCAGGATGCCGCCGATCATTCCGCCCATCGTCAGGGGAAAGGATGCCGCGGCAAGGCCCGATCCCGCGGTATCACCGTCGGCGAACGGTACGACCGCCGTCACCGGGACCACCGCCGTGCTCGCATCCCCGCCCGACACCGTGATCTGTTGTGTGAGTTGAGCTTGCAGGCCGGTGGCCACCCCGGTGAGCATCTGGGTCGCCACGGCGCTTCCCGCGGGTGCGGTGAGCACCTCGGGCGGCCGCCCGGGTGCGTCCGCGAGGACGATCGCGCCGTAGGTTTCGCGCGTCTCGATCTGTGCGATCGCCTCGGCGCGATCGTCGGCCGTGACGAAGTCGAACGCGTCTGGCGCGTGCGCCTTGAATGCGGCGACAGCGGCCGCAGGCCCGGTGATGCTCACGGGAAGGTCCCGTAGTTCCGCAGTCTTGGTCGGCCAGAGAAAGGCAAGAACGACGAGCGTGACTGCCAGGGACCCGAGCACCCCGAACAGGGCGGCCATCGGCCACTTGGTGTGCGGTTTCGCGGGCTGTGGGGACACGGGCACCTCGGCTACAAAAGGAGTGAGCGATCTTTTTACGACCGTACGATAACAGAGCATGTACTCTGTTTGTATGCCACGGTTGAGCGAAGCCACTAGTCGCAGCCGGCGCGAACAGATCGCCTCGGCCGCACTGCGGTGCTTCGCCCGGGACGGTTTCGCGAACACGTCGATGGCGGACATCATCACGGAGTCGGGCCTGTCCAACGGAGCGATCTACTCCCACTTCGCGAACAAGTCCGAACTCGTCAGGTTCACCGCAACGAGCCTGCTCGAAGCGCGGACGCGGAAGTTCACCGCGGACATCGCCGCCGGGCAGACCGATATGACCCCCGGTCAGGTATTCACCCGGATGGTCACGGAACTGGTCGACCGGTCCCAAGCGGCGATCTTGGTGCAGATCTGGGCGGACATTCCCCGCGACGAGGAGATTGCCGCGGTCTCCGCCCACAATCTCGATCGGCTGCATCAACTGCTCGTCACCGCTCTACTGCCGTGGGCGCGATCACGTGCGCAGGAGATCGGCGGAAATCACGACGAGGTCGTCGGCCCCGTCGCCGACGCGCTCCTCGCAGCGATCCAGGGCTACGTCGTCCGGCTCTGCATCGACCCCGCGATCGATCCCGAGGCTCTCGCGGAGAGGATTGCCGCCACCCTCGACGGAGCGCCCACTACCCGATCGTGACAAGTCGACAGAATCCACGGGGCGAGACGGGACCACGGCTCTACAACCAAGCCCTCGAGCGACCTGTCCGAGAGGTCGCTCAGCAGATGCGAGACCGTGCCGCCCATTAGGCTCGGGCGATGCGCCCACGCCGCCTGTTCGCACCGCTCATCGCCGCCGGAGCCGCGTTTGCGCTCCTCTCCCCCGCCCCCGCCGCCGCCGACACCCCGGTGGCGACCGCGTGCGGAACACCGTTGGGCGCGAGCGAGATCGGAGAGATCCTCGCCCTGAGCGATACGTCCACGTTGTCCGGCACCGGCCTGCCGCGACTGGAGTCCGCGATCGGCCGGCACCGCCGGATCACCGAGATCCTCGTCGCCCACCGGGACTGGCGCGGACTGTTCTCGATCGGACTGGACGCGGTGGAATACGACGCCGTCCTGCCGCTGCAGCGCGACCCGGCGGCGCTGCCGGACCGCACGTGGTCTCCCGCCATCAGCTACGACCTGCTGGCCCGCTATCTACGCAACCTCCACGCCGAGTTCACCGGCGCCCCGGTCGATTCCGCGTGGTCCCACTACTTCGCCCTGGCCCGGCAATGCACGGCGAGCCCGGCGCGCGTCGCCATGGCCGGCTACAACGCCCACCTCACCGTCGACCTCGCGCACGCGGTCGACACCAGCGGCACCCGACCCGAGCGCATCCCCGACTTCTATCGGATCGTCGATTCGATTGCGGTCAAGGGCGATTCGATCGTGACTCGCACCAAGGACCTGTATCACGCCGACCTCGGACCGCTGTGGCGGTTCTACTTCGTGGGCGAGGGCCTCGACCGCCTGGCCGGCAACGACCAGCCGTCGAGGACATTGCTGCGTGCCGCCGACAGCGGCTACAACACCGTCACCCTCACGAACGGGTTCGCGCTGCAGAACCCGCAGGTGCGACCGTCCGCCGAACAGGAGATCGACGGCCTGTGGCGAGTGACGGACAGCGCCCTGCAGACGCTGTCCGACCTCGGTGGACTCTGAGTGACACGGCCGCGCACCGGCTTCCTGTGAATCTCCTCCGAGTTTCGAACACCGGATTAATCCGGCAAAAACGGCAATAGCATGGGGATTGTAAGAAGAGCAGCGATGCGCCGAGTGTCGCGACAGTGCCACTCGACGCATGGCGACGGCCCCCGACCGCCGGAGCATTTCCCGGCGGCAACCGCCGGCGGCAGACGTCCTCCGGTGGTCGGCCGTGCGGAGAGGATCTCGCATGGAGCAGGAGTTCGAAACACCACGAGTGCGCACGATGCGGGGCGCGCTCGCAAAAATCCTCGTCACGCTGTCGCTCGTGGCCGTCCCGCTCGGGTTGGCCGCAGCACCGGCACTCGCAGACACCGCCACGCCGGCAGCGAGTCCGGCCGTGGTCGCCGTGACCCAGGTTCACCACCACCACCACGGACACCACATGGGGTGCGGGTGCATGCAGCGCGATCAGCAGGGGAACTGGCACTGGATGTGCCATCACCACCATCAGTGACCGCATCGTCGCGGCACTCAGACTGCCCGGACCGCCTCCCGGCCCGGGCAGCCGCGCATCACGACGTCAGCCCGCCAGACAGCTCGGCCCGAGCAGCGCCTTGAGGTCGCCCATCAACGACGACGACGGCTCCACCCGGAGCACCTCGTCCACCTTCCACAGCGAGGTGCCGCGGGATCCGATGAGCTTGACGTGCACGTCCGCCGTGCCGGGATGCTTCGACAGCACCTGCCGGAGCGCACTGAGCTTCTCCTTGGTGCACTGCCGCACCGGTAGGCTGACGGCCACCGGCTTGGCGACACCGATCGCCGAAAGGTCCGGAACGGCAAGGTCGTTGGCGATCAGGGAAACCCGGTCGTCGCGAATCGACACCCGGGCCTTGACCAGCACCACCGAGTCCTCGACGACGTCCATGCCGTACACCGAGTAGGCCTGCGGGAAGAACAGCACCTCGATGCCACCGGAGAGGTCCTCGAGCTGGGCTGACGCCCACGTCAGGCCGTTCTTGTTGATCCGCCGGTTCACCGACGCCAGGATGCCGCCGACGGTGACCTGGGTGCCGTCCTTGATGTCGCCCTCGAGGATCACCGGGATCGAGGTGTCGGACTGCGCCGCCAGCACGTGCTCGATGCCGTTGAGCGGATGGCCGGACACGTACAGCCCCAGCATCTCCCGCTCCAGGGCCAGCTTGTGCTTGGCATCCCATTCCTCGTCGGGCACCTTGACGTTGAAGACGGCCGCGATCGACTCGTCGGCGTCGTCGCCGCCGAACAGATCGAACTGGCCCATCGCCTCGGCCTTCTTGGTGCCCATCACCGCGTCGATCGCGTCGGCGTGCACCAGCATCAGACCCTTGCGCGGATGCTCGAGCGAGTCGAATCCGCCTGCCTTGATGAGGGATTCGGTGACCTTCTTGGAGCAGGCCAGCGCGTCGATCTTGTTGAGGTAGTCGGAGAAGTCGGTGAAGCTGCCCTTCTCCTCCCGCGCCGCGATGATCGAGCCCACCACGTTGGCGCCGACGTTGCGCACCGCACCGAGACCGAACCGGATGTCCTCGCCGACGGACGCGAAGTCCACACGGGACGCGTTGACGTCCGGCGGCAGCACGGTGATGCCCATCTTCCGGCAGTCGGACAGGTAGACCGCGGCCTTGTCCTTGTCGTCGCCGACCGAAGTGAGCAGGCCCGCCATGTACTCGGACGGGTAGTTCGCCTTGAGGTACGCGGTCCAGAACGAGACCAGGCCGTAGCCGGCGGCGTGCGACTTGTTGAACGCGTAGCCGGCGAACGGCAGGACCGTGTCCCACAGCGCGGTGATCGCAGGCTGGGAGAAGCCGTTCTCCTTCATGCCCTCGGCGAAGCCGTCGTAGGCCTCGTCGAGGATCTCCTTCTTCTTCTTACCCATCGCTCGACGCAGCAGGTCGGCCTGTCCGAGCGAGTAGCCCGCCACCTTCTGAGCGATCTGCATGATCTGCTCCTGGTAGACGATCAGGCCGAAGGTGTCCTTGAGGATCTCCTTGAGCGGTTCCTCGAGCTCGGGGTGGATCGGCTTGACTTCCTGACGGCCGTTCTTGCGGTCGGCGTAGTCGTTGTGGGCGTTCATGCCCATCGGACCGGGCCGGTACAGCGCGAGGACGGCGACGATGTCCTCGAAGCCGGTGGGCTGCATGCGCCGCAGCAGGTCGCGCATCGCGCTGCCGTCGAGCTGGAACACACCGAGGGTGTCGCCGCGGGCGAGCAGCTCGTAGGTGGCCGGATCCTCGATCGGCAGGGTGTCCAGATCGATGTCGACGCCGCGGTTGGCCTTGATGTTCTCGATCGCGTCACCGATGACGGTGAGGTTGCGCAGACCGAGGAAATCCATCTTCAGCAGGCCGATGGCCTCGCACGACGGGTAGTCCCAGCCGGTGATGATGGCGCCGTCCTGGGCGCGCTTCCACACGGGGATCGCGTCGGTCAGCGGCTCCGACGACATGATCACCGCGCAGGCGTGGACGCCGGCGTTGCGGATCAGGCCCTCGAGACCCTTCGCGGTCTGGTAGATCTTCGCGACATCCGGGTTGGAGTCGATGAGGGCGCGGACCTCGACGGCTTCCTTGTACCGCTCGTGCTCGGGGTCGGTGATGCCCGACACCGAGATGTCCTTCGCCATGATCGGCGGTGGCAGCGCCTTGGTGATCTGATCGGCGATCGCGAACCCGGGCTGGCCGAACTGGACTCGCGCGGAGTCCTTGATCGCGGCCTTGGTCTTGATGGTGCCGAACGTGATGACCTGTGCGACCTTCTCGCTGCCCCACTTCTCGGTGGCGTAGCGGACCATCTCGCCGCGGCGGCGATCGTCGAAGTCGATATCGATATCGGGCATCGAGACGCGCTCGGGGTTGAGGAACCGCTCGAACAGCAGGCCGTGCGGGATGGGGTCGATGTTGGTGATGCCCATCGCGTACGCGACGAGCGAACCGGCGGCCGAGCCTCGTCCGGGTCCGACACGGATGCCGACCTCGCGGGCGTGGTTGATGAGGTCACCGACGACGAGGAAGTAGGCGGGGAAGCCCATCTCGTTGATGACGCCGATCTCGTAGTCGGCGCGCTCGAGGTACTCCTGCGGCGGACCGCTCGGGAAACGGCGGTCGAGGCCGCGCAGCACCTCGTGGCGGAGGAAGGTCTGCTGCGTGTGCCCGTCCGGGACGGGGAAGATCGGCATCCGGTCGCGGTGCTGCCACACGTCCTCGTACGGCTGGACCCGCTCGCCGATGAGCATCGTGTTGTCACACGCGTCGGGGACCTCGGCATCCCAGATGGCCCGCATCTCGGCGGCGGACTTGAGGTAGTAGCCGTCGCCGTCGAACTTGAAGCGCGTGGGATCCGACAGCGTCTTGCCGGTCTGGATGCACAGCAGCGCCTCGTGGTTCTCGGCGGCGTCCTTGGTGACGTAATGGCAGTCGTTGGTGGCGATCGGCGGGATGCCGAGCTGCTTGCCGATGTCGATCAGGCCCTCACGGACCCGTCGTTCGATCGACAGTCCGTGATCCATCAGCTCGAGGAAGAAGTTGTCCTTGCCCCAGATCTCCTGCCACTTCGCGGCGGCCTCGAGTGCCTCGCGATCGTGCCCGAGCCGGAGCCGGGTCTGGATCTCACCCGACGGGCAGCCCGTCGTGGCGATGATGCCCTCGTGGTGCGTGGCGATGAGTTCCTCGTCCATGCGCGGCCACTTGCCGAGCTGGCCCTCGATGGACGCGAGAGAGGACAGCTTGAACAGGTTCCGCAGCCCGGTCGAGTTCTCGGCGACCATCGTCATGTGGGTGTACGCACCGCTACCCGAGACGTCGTCCGACTTCTGGCTCGGATCGCCCCACAGCACGCGCTTGGTGTTGAACCGCGACTCCGGCGCGACGTACGCCTCGATACCGATGATCGGCTTGATGCCGTGCTTCTTGGCGGAGTTGTAGAACTCGCTGGCGCCGTACATGTTGCCGTGGTCGGTCATGCCGACCGCGGTCATGCCGAGGCGCTCGGCCTCCTTGAACAGCGGGCCGACCTTTGCCGCACCGTCGAGCATCGAGTACTCGGTGTGATTGTGCAGGTGAACGAACGAGTCAGCCACGCGTGCCTCTCTGTAATTCGGTAGATCCAGGCAAGCTGAGATTCTATGCCCTAGTACCGACGGTCTCGGGCACCCGTGACGCCGCCCTGCGCGTCCGCCGTGCACGGGCCAGGGCGTCGGTGGTGAAGACCACCAGTGCGACCCAGATCAGGGCGAATCCGACCCACCTCGACGGCGGCATCACCTCGTGCATGACGACCACGCCCCACACCATCTGCAGCGCCGGGGTCAGGTACTGCAAGAGCCCCAGCGTCGTGAGCGGAATGCGCTGCGCGGCGACGCCGAACAGCAACAGCGGCAGCGCGGTGACCGGTCCGGCCGCCATCAGCAGCAGGCTGTGGCCGACGCCGTTGCCGATGAACGATCCGGTGCCGGAGACCACGAGCACGACGAGATAGACGATCGCGAAGGGCGCGGCCACGAGCCCCTCGGCGGTCAGGCTGGTGCGCGGGTCGAGCGGGACCACCTTCTTGATCACCCCGTACAGCGCGAACGACAGCGCCAGCGTCAGCGCCACGACCGGCGGACGCCCGTAGTCGACGGTGATGATCACCACCGCGATAGTGGCCAGCACCAGCGCCGCGATCTGCGCGGCACTGATCCGCTCGCGGAAGACGAGCACCCCGATCAGCACGCTGACGAGCGGATTGACGAAGTAGCCGAGCGCGGCCTCGACGACGTTGCCGGAGACGACCGCGTAGATGTAGACACCCCAGTTGATCGCGATCGCGACCGTCGCCGCCGTCACCAGCGCCCACGTCCGCGCCGACAGGCCCCGGAGCGAACCGAGCCGGCCCAGGATGAGCAGGACGGCAAGCATCAGCAGGACCGTCCACACCATCCGGTGCGCCAGCACCTCGAGCGAACCGGCGGGCGCAAGGAGGCCGAAGAAGATCGGGAACATTCCCCAGATCAGGTACGCGCCGAACCCGGCCGCCAGTCCGGTGGAATCCTCGGTTCGAGCCTGCGGTGTCACGTTCTCCGACGATAGCCTCCGGGCTACTGTGACTCGTCACACGTCGAACCCACTCGAATCCAGGAGACTGCCCCGTGCCGACCCGCACCCAGCGACTGCGACGGATCCTGATGCCGCTAGTCCTGCTCGCCGGTGGTGGTGTCGTCGCATTCGTCACGAGCCCGCGGCCCGGCGCACTCGTCGTGCGCGCGGTGTTCGGCCGTGAAGCTCGGAGGACGACGGGCGCCCTCCGCAAGCACGCTCCCGGCGGAGTCGCGTCGATCACCGCGCAGCAGTACCGGGACGGCGACGACGACGCACACCTCGACGTGTACTTCCCCGCCGAACTGTCGGGCACCAGAGAGACCCTGCCGACGGTGATCTGGACCCACGGCGGGGCCTGGATCTCGGGTGACCGGGCGAACTGTGCGACCTACTACGAACTGATCGCCGACGCGGGCTTCACCGTCGTCTCGCTCGACTACTCGCTCGGTCCCGAACACCGGTACCCGACCGCCGTCGAGCAACTGCGCGACGCCCACGCTTACGTCCTCGCGAACGCCGCACGCCTCCACGTCGACCCGAACCGGATCGTCCTGGCCGGAGATTCGGCGGGGGCGCAGCTGTCGAGCCAGCTCGCGACGATCGCCACCAGCCCCGACTACGCCCGTGCGATCGGGATCGAGACGGCGCTGCGCCCCGAGCAACTGCGTGGCGTCGTGCTGAACTGCGGCATCTACGACGTGCCGAACATGGTCGGCGGACCCGGCATCATCGGGTGGGGCACCACCGAGTCGATCTGGGCCTACACCGGCACCAGGGACATCGCGAACTCGGAGTCGGTGGCGCAGATGTCGACGTTGCACCACGTCACCGAGGGGTTCCCGCCCACCTACATCTCGGGCGGCAACGCCGACGGGCTCACCGAGAAGCAGTCCAAGGCTCTTGCGTCGAGGCTGACCGAACTCGGCGTGGCCGTGACGACCGTCTTCTATCCCGACGACCACGAGCCGCCGCTGGCACACGAGTACCAGTTCGATCTCGACACCGCCGACGGCCGCAACGCACTGGACCGGACGATCGAGTTCCTGCGCGAGCACACCGTGGACCGCGCCTCGAACTGACGACCGGTCAGCCGGACACCGTGCCGCACATCGAACGCAGCGCCCGCACCAGGCCCGCCTGGTGCAGCACGTCCCGTCGCTCCGACCCGACGACGTCGCCCGCGCCCGCGAGTAGGTCCGGCAGGCACCGCGGGCCGGCCAGAACGTCCCGCTGCTCGCTCATCGCGGTGACGATATCGACGTTCAGGCGATCCAGCACCGGCCGCACCGTCGCGAGATCGGGCCGCGGATCGGGCACCGCGTGCGGCACGACGTCCCAGACCGCGAACAGGCCGCGCTGTACGTCCTTGCTGGCTTCGATCTGATCGCGGAACACCTGCTCGACACGCGCCGGATCCAGGTTCTCGCGCCGCGCCTGCTCGGCGACGGCCCGGAGCACATCCGCCTCGCGGGCCGGGTCGTCGATCGGCTTGCCGGTCCCCCATTTGGCGGCCGCGACGGCGTCGGCGGTGGACAGGCGTTCGGAGACGGCCCTGACCAACGGACCCAGTTCGGTGGACGGGACCGTCGACGACTCGGTCCCCGCGGTCGCGGTCCCCGCCGAAACCATCGTCGATACCGCGGCACACGCGGTGAGAAGGAGGATCGAGGCTCTGCTCGGAACGGCTTTTCGCGGCACGCTCGACATTGTGCCGCCGCTCACGCACGGCAGGACGGAGGAAGTCCGGACCGGCGCGTCAGCCGAGGGCGGGCACCGGCCCGTCGTCCGGTCCCGGAACGACCGCGGTCGTCTGCGTCGGCAACAGCGGATTGACCGAGAACGCCCCGGCGACCGCGTCGGCCGGCAACGCCTCCACCGTGCGAACGCCCGGAACTGCCGCCAGCGCACGCAACTGGTCCAGCGAACCTCGGACGGTCGCGCCCACGACGCACGCGCAGTCCGCGGACAACCGGTCCGCCGAGTAGGCGGCAACCCGCGAACTGCGGTCGTGCCCGACGATCCCGGCCTGCAGGCGTGCCGCGGCCACCGACGGCGCCCGGCGCACCGCGACGTCGTTGTCGGGCACCGGGACCGCGACGATCGGCGTCTGCACGCGCTCGACCGGAACCCGGAACAACACCTGGGACACCCGCACGTCCCCGGCGACGTCCAGCAGACCGGACGTCGTCACCGGGGCCTCGAAGGACACCAGCGCCCACCGGGGTTCCGCCTCGCCGGCGTCGGTGAGAGAGGCGTCGACGAGTGAGGCGTCGGCCCGTTCCAGGTACGACGCGACCAGCTCACCCGATTCCGGGCCGAGGGCGTCGGTGCCCACGCGCCCCGGCTGCGGCGGGTTCGCCGCCCCGAGGGACACCACCACGGCCGCCAGCGCGACCGTCGCGGCGACGGCCGGCCACGTGCGCGAACTCATCTCACGCGCCCCGCAGGACTCCGAGCGCGTGCTGCAGATCCTTCGGGTAGTCGCTCGTGATCTCGACCCAGTGCCCGTCGGCCGGATGCGCGAACCCGAGCGAGCGGGCGTGCAGCCACTGCCGCTCGAGGCCGAGACGCTCCGCAAGGCGCGGGTCGGCACCGTACGTGAGATCACCGCAACACGGGTGCCGCAGCGCCGAGAAGTGGACGCGGATCTGGTGGGTGCGACCCGTCTCGAGGTGGATGTCGAGCAGGCTGGCCGCCTGGAAGGCCTCGACGGTGTCGTAGTGCGTGACGCTGGGCTTGCCGTCCGCGGTCACCGCGAACTTCCAGTCGTTGCTGCGATGCCGGCCGATGGGCGCGTCGATCGTGCCGCTGCTCGGGTCCGGGTGACCCTGCACCAGTGCGTGATAGCGCTTGTCGATGGTGCGCTGCTTGAACGCGCGCTTGAGCACGGTGTAGGCGCGCTCCGACGTCGCGACGACCATCACGCCGGACGTACCGACGTCGAGGCGGTGCACGATGCCCTGACGCTCGTGCGCGCCCGACGTCGAGATCCGGAACCCGGCGGCCGCGAGACCACCGATCACCGTCGGCCCGGTCCAGCCGACGCTGGCGTGCGCCGCGACACCCACCGGCTTGTCGACCGCGACGATGTCGTCGTCGGCGTAGAGGATCTCCATGCCCTCGACCGGCTCGGCCTCGATCGTGAGCGGGCGGGGCGGCTCGGGCAACTCCACCTCGAGCCATGTGCCGCCCGCGAGCCGATCGGACTTGCCGACGGCGGCGCCGTCGACGAGGACCGCGCCCTCCTCGGTGAGCGTGGCCACTGCGGTCCGTGAGAGCCCGAGGAGTCGGGCGAGGCCGGCGTCGACCCGCATACCGTCGAGCCCGTCGGGCACCGGCATGGAACGTGTCTCCCTCATTCCGCATCTCCCTTCCGCGAGACCTTGTCGCCGCTGGGCTCGATGCCGAACAACGTGAGTGCAACCAACAGGATGGCGCCGCAGACGATCGACGAGTCCGCGACGTTGAAGACCGGCCACCAGCCGACCGAGACGAAGTCCACGACGTGGCCCTGCAACGGACCGGGAGACCGGAAGATCCGGTCGATCAGGTTACCGAGCGCACCGCCGAGCACCAGGCCGAGGCCAAGGGCCCACCACGGTGAACGCAGCGTCCGCCCGATCCTGATGACGCCGATCACGACGCCGACCGCGACCAGTGTCAGCAGCCAGGTCATCCCCGTCGCCATCGAGAACGCGGCGCCGGGATTGCGGATCAGGGTCAGCGTGACCGTGTCGCCGATGATGCGGACCGGATCCTTCGGATCGATCAGCGCGACCGCCAGCACCTTCGTCAACAGGTCCAGCGCGAGCACCACGATCGCGATGACCACGAGCATCCGCATGCGTCGCGGCCGCGCCGCCGCTGTGCCGCTGCCGGAATCGGTGGGCGGTACGGAGGCGTCGCCGGGGTCCGGGACGGGTGGTTCGGGAATCGGTTCACCTTTCACGGCGCCGTCGTCGCTGTCGGTGCGGTCGTCACTCACCCCGCCATCATCCCTTACGCGGGAGACAGACCGGTCATGCCACCCGCGCCGACTAACCTGTTGGCGTGCCAGTTGCGTCGAAAGTCTTCCGTTCGGGAACCGCGGTCGTCGCGGCAACCCTCTCCCTCGCCCTCCTCGCCGGGTGCGGCAACGGCGGTGAAGCCGCACCCGTCAGCCCCGACGCTGTCGGCGCCGCCTCCGACGAGGTCACCGTGCCCGTGACGGCCGCCACGGCCGAGATCGTCGACGCCGGGGCCGAACCCCGCTCGGTGGTCCAGTTCCGGCCCGCGCAGGGCACCCGCCAGGAAGCGCAACTGGTCACGACCGCGACGGTGCTGCAGCAGATCGACGAGCAGGCCGTCCAGGACGTCTCCACGCCTGCCCTCACCATGCCGCTGACGGCACTCGTCACGCAGGGCGCATCCGCCGGCACCCCGGCCACGACGATCGACCTGACACTCGGTGACCTCAGCACACCCGACGAGTCCGTCAACGAGCTCCTCGAGCCTGCCACCGGTTCGCACGCCGGGTTCACGATGAATCTGTCGGGCGCGATCACCGCCCTGCGGCTCCGCCCCGACCCCGACGCCCAGAACAAGGCCCGGGCAATGATCGAGCAGGCGTTCTATCAGGCCGTCTACCGCACCGTCGCGTTCCCCGAGCAGCCGATCGGCGTCGGCGCCGAGTGGAAGTTCCGCCAGCAGGTGATGGGCGCGATCGCTGTCGACCAGGTGACGACCGCGAAGCTGGTCGCCCGCGACGGCGACCGCCTCACCATCGACGTGCAGGTGGAACAGACGCCCACCTCCGCCGTCTTCCAACTGCCCAACGGCGCCGGCGCCCTCGACGTCGACTCCTTCGCCCTCCGTGGAGCCGGCAACGTCGTGGTCGACCTGAGCGTGCCGCTGCCGGTCGCCGGATCGATCACCACCGAGGGCAGCCAGTCGTTCAGCGACCCGTCGGACACGATGCACCTGCGTCAGACCACGAGCGAGCGGGTCGAGTGGGCAGGCTGACGCGGGCGGTCGTCGCGACCGCCGCAATCGCGCTGGCCGGCGGGCTGGTGGCGTGCGGATCGACCGACCCGGAATCCGAGTCTGCGAGCGGGAACTCGTCGACGTCCACACCTTCCGATCTCGGCCCGGTCGTGACCGCGCCCACCCAGCCTGCGGCGGGTCCGATCACAGACCCGGCCGCGCTGCGCACCGCGCTCCTCACCGCGGCCGACCTGCCCGTCGGGTTCGTCGCCCTGCCCGGCGCCGAGCGTTCGGCCGAGGACTCGGCCGACGGGTCAGCCGACGACGGCTCGGGCCCGCAGCCGACGACCAACCCCACCCGGTGCGCGAACGTGCTCGACACGATCGCCCGCCAGGCGCGCGGCGCGGTCGCCGCCGCCGAGTCGAACTTCTCCGGCCCCGGATTCACCAGCATCGACGTCGACGCCGCGAGCTTCCCGGGAACCGGTGCGGCCGAGGCGTTCTCGACCGTCCAGACGACGATGCGTCAGTGCACCGCCTACACCGGAACCGACGGAGAGGGCGTCGTGGTCGACTACCGCATCGAACCGCTCGCGACGCCCACAATCGGTGACGCCTCCACCGCGATCCGCCTCGTGACCACCAGCGACGGCTTCTCCCTGGTGTCCGACGCCGTGGTCGCGGTCGTGGACTCGACCGTCGTGCAGGTGGTCGCGACCGGACCCGAACCGGTCGACGCCGGCGTCCTGGAAGGGCTCGCCCGCGGGTCCGCCGAGCGGATCCGCGCGGCCGCGCCATCCAACTGAGACCGAAAACGCCGATGCCGGCGTCACCTTCGTGGTGACGCCGGCATCGGCGTTTCGAGAGCGAGCTACTACGCGGGGCAGGCCGGCGAGGTCAGCTGAGCCATCGTGACGAGCTGGCACGCGTACGACTTCGACATCTTCCAGACACCGTCCTCGGCGACGAAGTCGACCGTGGCCGGGTTGTTCTGGCCGTTGATGACGAGTTCGACGCCGGCGGTGACGGTGTCGTCACCGGTCGGGGTCACGTCGACGACGTTGATGGTGGCGCCGGCGTCCTTGGCGGCCTTGGCAACCTGGTTGATCAGCTCGGGATCGGCCTCGGCACCCTGGACCAGCTGCGCCTTCTGATCGACCGGAACGCTCTCGTCGAAGGCCGTGGCCAGCGCGGCGTTGAGCTCGGCCGGCGTCGGCGGTGCGAGCGTCGGCGTGGCAGCCGCGGTCGTGGTGGTCTGCTGCGCCGTGGTGCGCTCGGTGCTCCCGCTGTCGTCCGAGCAGGCCGTCATGGTCAGAGCGGCGGCGATCGCCACACCGGCGATGGTCATCTTCCGGAGCTTCAAGTGCTTGTCCTTTACATTCTCGGTCGAACACATTCGGTCGAATACGGTTCGGGCTTCGCCGGGGGCTCGGGCACAGTGACCGCCCACCCCCAGCTGTCACGCACGTTCACAGCAACAATACCGGCGGTGAGGCTGACCTCACGCCAGGCTGTCGATCACGTCCGCGACGACCAGATCACAATCGGCGTCATCGAATGTACGTGACAGCCCGCGCCCCGTGCTGCGCGTCTCGAATCGCACCGTCACCACGCCGTGGCCGGCCCCCTGCACCCAACCGTGCCCGTACTCCGGATGCGACACGTCCAGTCCCGGCCGCCAGCGCACCGTCGTGTCCGGGCCGTGGAGGGCATTCGCGTCCTCCTCGGGTTCCTCGTCCTCACCGGGTGCCGCCTGGTCGAGTTCCGGGAACAGCGACCCCTGACTCACCGCCGACAGGCCCCCGAATCCGACCCCGACGAGCCGGATCGGGCCGAGCTCGAGCGGGTCGATCACCTGCCGCTGCGCGGTCGCCGTCAGCACTTGCAGATCGGTCGTTGCGTACGGCAACGTCAGCGACCTCGTGACGATGCTCATGTCGGACTTGCGGAGCTTGAGTACGACGGTGCGCGCAGCCCGGCCGTCGCGGTCCAGCCGACGGTGTGCGGAAGCGGCGCTCGCGTCGACCGCGCGACGCAGCCCGGCCAGCGTGACGATGTCCTCGGCGAACGTGGTCTCCGCGCTCACCTGCTTGGCGTCGGCCCGCTCAGCGACCGGACGGTCGTCGATCCCGCGGGCGAGCCGGCGCAGGCTCGGTCCGATCGTCGCGCCCAGCACCGACACGACCTCGGCGTCCGGGAGAGCGGCGAGCGCGCCGATCGTGTCGATACCGAGCCGCTTGAGCTTCTCCTCCGCCACGGGCCCGACGCCCCACAGCTTCCGCACCGGCAGCGCACTCATCAACTGCTGCTGAATGTCCGGGGAGACGACGGTGATCCCGTTCGGCTTGGCGAGTCCCGAGGCGATCTTCGCCACCTGTTTGCCGGCACCGGCGCCGATCGACGCGACCAGGCCGGTCTCGGCCAGCACGAGCGCCCGCAGCTCCTCGCAGTAGCGCTCCACATCGGCCTTGCCGCACCCGGCCAGCTCGGCCGGCTCACCGAACGCCTCGTCCATCGAAAGCTGTTCCAGCACGGGCATCTTCACTCGCAGCGCGTCGAACACCCGCCCGCTCACGTGCCCGTACAGGGCGCCGCGCGGCGGCAGCACGACAGCGGCCGGGCCCACCAACCGTCTGGCCTGGTGCATCGGCATCGCCGAGTGCGCCCCGAACGCCCGGGCCTCGTAACTGGCCCCCGCGACCACTCCGCGACCCCCGAGTCCACCGACGAGGACCGGGCGGCCGCGCAGCGTGGGACGGGTCAGCTGCTCGACGGACGCGAAGAACGCATCCATGTCGAGGTGCAGGACCCACCGGCGGCTGCGGGTCGGATCGGCGGAAACCATGCCTGAAAACTACGCCGGGCGGACGACAGGAATCCCCGTCGTCCGCCCGAAGCGCTACCGATCGATCAGGCCTTGACGATCACGACGCGCACGCCCTCGCCGAGTTCGACCACGGCGTCACCGCTGACGTCGCCGATCTCGAGCGTCGTCGCGAGGATCTCCCCCGCGATCAGCTCCCGGTGCCGGGACGCCCACTCGAGACGGTCGGCCGGAACCTCCAGCGTGACCGAGATGCGGTCGGAGACATCGAGTCCCGCGTTCCGGCGGGCGTCCTGCAGCTCACGGATGCGGTCCTTGGCCCAACCTTCGGCCTCGAGCTCCTCGGTGACCTGCGAGTCGAGCACGACCAGGCCGGCACCGTCCGGCAGGGCCGCCGTCGACTCGGGCTCGGCGGCGACGAGACGCTGGGTGTACTCGGACGGCAGCAGGTCGATGCCCGCCGCGCTCACCACGCCGTCGGTCTCGGTCCAGTCGCCGGCCTTGACCGCCTTGATGACCGTCTGCACGTTCTTGCCCAGACGCGGGCCCGCGGCACGCGCATTGACGACCAGCTCGAAGCGGCCGTGCACGTCGACGTCCTCGGTGAGGTCGACCTTCTTGACGTTGACCTCGTCGGCGATCAGGCCCAGGTACGGGCGCATCTTCTCGGCGTCCGGCGCCGCGACCGTGACCTCGGGCAGCGGCAGGCGCACGCGCAAGTTCTGCGCCTTGCGCAGGCCGAGCACCGTCGAGCACACGCTGCGGACGTCGTCCATCGCGGCGACGAGTTCGGCGTCGGCCGGCAGCTCGGCCTCGGACGGCCAGTCGGTCAGGTGCACCGACCGACCACCGGTCAGGCCACGCCAGATCACCTCGGACGCCATCGGCAGCAGCGGCGCCGCCAGACGGCTGACCACCTCGAGCACCGTGTGCAGCGTGTCGATCGCGTCGCGGTCCTCGTCCCAGAACCGGCTGCGCGAGCGGCGCACGTACCAGTTGGTGAGCGCGTCGCAGAACGTGCGCAGCTCGTCGCACGCCCCCGCGATGTCGGTGACCTCGAGCGCCTCGGTGATCGCGTTCCGGGTCGCCGCGAGCTTCGCGAGGATGTACTTGTCGAGCACGTTCGGCGAATCGGTCCGCCACTGGCCGGGCTTCGACGCGTACAGCTGCAGGAAGCTCCACGCGTTCCACAGCGGTAGCAGCGCCTGGCGCACGCCCTCACGGATGCCCTGTTCGGTGACGATCAGGTTGCCGCCGCGCAGGATCGGCGACGACATGAGGAACCACCGCATGGCGTCCGAGCCGTCGCGGTCGAACACCTCCTTGACATCCGGGTAGTTGCCCTTGGACTTGCTCATCTTGAGGCCGTCGTCGCCGAGGACGATGCCATGCGCCGCAACGCATTTGAACGCCGGACGGTCGAACAGCGCGGTCGCCAGCACGTGCAGCGTGTAGAACCAGCCGCGGGTCTGGCCGTTGTACTCGACGATGAAGTCGCCCGGGTAGTGCGAGTCGAACCAGTCGCGATTCTCGAAGGGGTAGTGCACCTGCGCGTACGGCATCGAGCCCGACTCGAACCAGCAGTCGAGCACCTCGGGGACACGGCGCATCATAGACTTGCCGGTCGGGTCGTCCGGGTTGGGGCGAACCAACTCGTCGATCATCGGACGGTGCAGATCCGTGGGACGCACCCCGAAGTCCGCCTCGAGCTGGTCCAGCGAGCCGTAGACGTCCACGCGCGGGTACGACGGATCGTCCGACACCCACACCGGGATCGGGCTGCCCCAGTAGCGGTTACGGCTGATGTTCCAGTCGCGGGCACCCTCGAGCCACTTGCCGAACTGGCCGTCCTTGATGTGCTCGGGCACCCAGGTGATCTCCTGGTTGAGCTCGACCATGCGGTCGCGGAACTTCGTGACCGCGACGAACCACGACGGCACCGCCATGTAGATCAGCGGCTGGCCCGAGCGCCAGCTGTGCGGGTACGAGTGCTCGATCGTCTCGTGCCGCAACAGCTTTCCGGCGGCCTTGAGGTCCTTGATGATGACCGGGTTCGCGTCGAAAACCTGCAGGCCCTCGTACGGCGGGACCATCGACGTGAACTTGCCGCCCGGATCCAGCGGCTGCACGATCTCGATGCCGTTAGCCGTCGCGACGTCCATGTCCTCCTCACCGAAGGCCGGTGCGAGGTGGACGATTCCGGTACCGGAATCGGTGGTGACGTAGTCGGCCGACAGCACCCGGTGCGCGTTCTCGTGGCCCTTGCCCGGGCCGTGGAAGAAGTCGAACGGCGGCACGTAGGACAGGCCGACGAGATCGGAGCCCTTGTACTCGCCGAGCACCTCGGGCGCCTCGCCCAGCTCACGCGCGTAGTGCCCGACCCGAGCCGCGGCGAGCAGGTAGGTCTTGCCGTCGGCGCCGGCGACGTGCACATAGTCGACGTCCGGGTGGACGGCGACCGCGAGGTTGGACGGCAGCGTCCACGGCGTCGTGGTCCAGATCAGGGCGTTCGCGCCGTCGAGGGCGCTACCCGGAGCAGCGATCACCATGTCGACCGTGACCGCCGGGTCCTGACGCATCTTGTAGGCGTCGTCGAGGCGGGTCTCCTGGTTCGACAGCGGCGTCTGCTCGTACCAGCTGTACGGCAGCACGCGGAAGCCCTGGTAGATCAGGCCCTTGTCGTGAAGCTCCTTGAAGGCCCACATCACGGACTCCATGAAGTCCAGATCCAGGGTCTTGTAGTCGTTGTCGAAATCGACCCAGCGGGCCTGACGGGTGACGTAGTCGCGCCACTCGTCGGTGTAGCGCAGGACCGACTGCTTGCAGTAGGCGTTGAACTCGGCGAGACCCATCGCGTCGATCTGCGACTTGTCCTTGATCCCGAGCTGCTTCTCCGCCTCGAGTTCGGCGGGCAGGCCGTGGCAGTCCCAGCCGAATCGGCGGTCGACCTTCTTGCCGCGCATCGTCTGGAATCGCGGAACCACGTCCTTGACGTAGCCGGTGAGCAGATGGCCGTAGTGCGGCAGGCCGTTGGCGAACGGCGGGCCGTCGTAGAACACGAAATCCTCGGCACCGTCGCGATTCTCGATGCTGGCGCGGAAGGTGTCGTCCGCCTCCCAGGCCGCGAGCACCTTCTGCTCGAGATCCGGGAAGGAGACGGAACCGGTGGCGCGTCCGCCGACGATGTCGACGCGCGGATACCCGTCGTTCGTCTGGGGAGAGGTGGATTCGTTACTGGTCACCGCTTGACTCCTCGTGCCCTACTACCGGCACGGGGACGACGACGGCGCCCTGTGCGCCGTGACCGCGGTACCACCCCGCTTGCCCGCCACGCGCACGCGGCGGACCTCTCGATCCGAGGCTGTGACGGGCCCACCCGTTCGGTTCTAGTGAGCCGAGACCCGGAGGTGCACGAGGCACACCGAGCATCGGCCGTTCTTCCGAAGGCTCCCCGGTGATGGCCGGATCGACGCCGAATGTTCGTTCAGTCTAACCCTGTGTCGAATCGCTCCCGGAATCGCCGTGGTCCGGCAGACCATCCGGCCCGGCCGCATCGGGCGGATTCGCCGGACCGGCCTCGCCGGGCACCGCCTTCCTGCTCGCCAGCGCACTGACGAGCAGGAGGACGGCGCCTGCTACACAGACCAGAATGCAACCCCACGCCCAGATGACGGAACCCGTCATCAGGGCGATCACCAGCAGCGCGAACCCGGCCGCGGCGAGGACCAACGTCATGACCAGCACGATTCACCCTCTACTCGGGAGCCGGCCGGGCATCGGCTCGGGGTCAGTTGCTTCCCTTGGCGTACGACTGGGTGAAGCCCGCCTGCGCACCGGGACCGAACGTGTCCTGGCCGCCGTCGACCGGCACGGCCGAACCGCGCTGCTCGAGCTCCTCGAGCTGCGACTCCAGGTAGGACTTGAGACGCACCCGGTACTCGCGCTCGAACGTCTTCAGCTGCTCGATGCGGCCCTCGAGGACCGACCGCTGCTGGTTGATCGTCGCCATGATCTCGGTGTGCTTCTTCTCGGCATCCGCCTGCAGCGCGTCGGCCTTCTCCTTGGCCTGACGCAGCTGGGTCTCCGAACGCGTCTGCGCGTCCGACAGCAGGGACTCGGACTTCTGCTTGGCATCCGCGACCATCGTCTCGGACTTCTGCTTCGCGTCCGAGACCAACGTCTCCGACTTGGTGCGCGCGTCGGTCACCAGTCGCTCGGAGTTGGTGCGCGCATCGCTGAGAAGCTGCTCGGCCTCGGTCTTGGCGTCGCCGGTGAGGCGGTCGGCCATCTCCTGAGCAAGACCCAGCACCTTCGCGGCCTGCATGTTGGCGTCCTCACGCGGCGCGGCGGCAGGGGCCGGCGCGGGAGCGGGCGCGGGCGCGGGCTTCGGCGGCTCGACGACGCGAACCGGCTCGGGCTCCGGCGCCGGTGCAGGCGCGGCGGCGGCCGCGGGACGCGGAGCCTTCTTCGCCTCGGCCAGCTCCTGGTCGAGCTCGCCGACTCGCTGACGGAGATCTGCGTTCTCCTCGATGAGGCGCGACAGCTCCTGCTCGACGAGGTCGAGGAAGGCGTCTACCTCGTCCTCGTTGTAGCCACGCTTCCCGATCGGAGGCTTACTGAACGCGACGTTGTGCACATCAGCTGGAGTCAGCGGCATGGAAGGATCCCTTCACGCATCTTTTGGCGGTCTAGCACGCATTCGGTTCTAGCGCGTTGCGCGTACTCGTTAACCATTTCGTTACCAGTCACACTGTAACTGCGGGCCATTCTGTCACACGAAACCTGCCGGTGAAGCCAGTCCTGCGACCACCTGCATGAGGATGAAGAGCAGGAACAGCAGCACCATGATCGAGAGATCGAGCCGGACCCCACCGAGCGAGATCGGCGGAATCAGTCGGCGCAGAAGTTTCACCGGCGGGTCCGTGATCGTGAAGATCGTCTCGAGGACGACGACGACGAAACCCGACGGCCGCCAGTCGCGAGCGAAGACTCTGATGAACTCGACGATGATCCGCCCGATGAGCAACAACCAGAAGATGAACAGGATCACGTAGATCACCGAGAACACGGCCACACCTTCACTCTGCCTGACAGGAACCAGTCGATCAAAACCATTCGGGAAGCCGAGTCGCGCGTCACAGTCACGCGCGGCAGCCTGCCGGGTCACATGATCCGGCCGACCGCGCCCGGGTCACTTCTGGTTGTAGAAGCCGGTCTCTGCGATCCGGCGGCGCTCCTCCGCCGAAACGTCGATGTCGGCGGGCGAGAGCAGGAACACCTTGGTGGCCACCTTGTCGAAGGATCCACGCAGTGCGAACGCGAGGCCGGCGGCGAAATCGACCAGACGCTTGGCGTCGGCGTTGCTCATCTCGACCAGGTCCATGATCACCGGGGTGCCGTCACGGAAACGCTCACCGATCGTGCGCGCCTCGCCGTAGTCGCGGGGCCGAAGCGTCGTGATCTTGGACAGCGGGCCGCTCTCCTCGAGGGCGGAGCGGCGGCTCTCGACCCTGTCGAGTCGCGAGTCCACGGCAAGCGAACCCCGGGTCGGACGCGGGGCGCCGCCACGCGGGGCGATCGACTCGACACGCTGATGGGACGGACGGGGTGCGGGCTCGTAGCGATCGAAATCGCTGTCGACGTCGTCTCGACGTGCCGATGCGTAACCCGGTTCCGCGTATTCGCGTCGACCCTGACCGGGCTCGTCGATGTAGTCGTCCTCGAAGTCCTCGAGGGGAACCATGCCGAAGTAAGCCTTGAACTTGTGCAGGCTGCTCATTGATCGACCTTCCTGGGCGCGGCGGACTGGTACTGGCTAATCCTGCGGTCGACCGCAGAGATCCGGGTGTGGCTGATGTTCCATATGTGACTGGTGATCATTTCGAGACTATCGGTCGAGACCCGAGCAGCGCAGTTCCGACACGCACGCACGTCGAACCGTGGCGCACCGCGGACTCCAGATCCCCGGTCATTCCGGCGGACAGGGTCCCCGCGCCCGGATGCACCCGCATCAGGTCGGCGTGTACCTCGTGCAGCTGCGCGAACGCCGCGTCGGGATCCGCCCCCAGCGGCGGCACCGCCATCAAGCCGGCCAGTTCGAGACCGGGCGCGGACGCTACCCGATCCGCCAGGGCTTCGAGGTCCGCGACGGAGACCCCGCCTCGGGTCGGGTCGCCGTCCAGGCTCACCTGGATCAGGACCTCGACCGGGCCCGAACGCTCCCCCGCGTCCAGCGCGGCACCGACGGCACCCGACAGCGCCTCCGCGAGTCGGTCACTGTCGAGAGAATGGACCGTGTCGGCCCAGCGCACCACGGACTTCACCTTGTTCCGCTGCAGCCGCCCGATCATGTGCCAGTGCACGGGTTCGGCGACGCCCGGGTCCGCGGAGAAGTCGGCGACCTTCGTGCTCGCCTCCGGCTCGCGGGACTCCCCGAACGCCCGACACCCGAGGTCGTAGAGAATCCGAACATCCGATGCCGGAAAGAACTTCGTCACGGGCAACAGGGTGACCTCGGACGGATCCCGACCGGCGTCACGACAGGCTGCATCCAACCTGGCGCGCACGCGCGTCAGGGCCGACGCGACTTCCTCGTGCCTACCCATCCCGACAGTCAACTCTCCTCCGTCACTCGGGCCCGGACGGATCCATCCAGATCACGGCGGCCAGTCGGCCGGTCGGTGCGCCCCGGCGGTGGCTGAACAGAGTCGGATCCTCGATCGTGCAGCGCGGGTCCTCCGCGACGCCCGAGATACCCGCGGCGAGCAGCTGACGGCGCAGCCCCGCACGTAGATCGAGCCCGGGAGTGCCCTTCGCCGTCCGCGTCGCACTGCCCGGGAGGAACTTCTCCACGTCGGCCTGCATCGCGGCGGGCACCTCGTACTGACGCCCGCTGGCCGCGGGCCCGAGGAAGGCGCCGATCCGCTCGGGACGCGCGCCCTGCTCGATCATCGCGCCGATCACCTTGGGGACGATCCCGATGCGGGCACCGATGCGTCCGGCGTGCACCGCCGCGATCACGCCCGCTTCGTCGTCCGACAGCAGGATCGGGACACAATCGGCGCTCAGCGTGACCAACGCCAGGCCGGGCACCTTCGTCACGAGCGCATCCGTCGCCGGTACGGGGCCGTCGACAGGACCGTCGACGACGGTCACGTTCCGACTGTGAATCTGTTCCATCCAGACCAGGCGCTCGAACGGCAGCCCGATCCCGTCCGCCAGTCGACGGCGATTGGCCTCGACCGCCGCCGGATCGTCACCGACGTGGTCACCGAGATTGAACGAATCGTAGGGCGCCGCGGATACCCCGCCGGATCGACTCGTGACGACCCGACGGACCCGCACACCCGTCACAGCTGCCCCGCTCAACGGCGCATGAAGGAAGGCACGTCGACGTCGTCGTCCTCGCCGTCCTCGTTGCCGACCGGCACTGCACGCGACCCGGTGGAGCCGAGCGGCGGGAGGCTCGAACCGGTGGGCGCGCCGACCGGTTCACGCGGAGCCGCAGGTGCAACCGGTGCCGCAGGAGCGGCCGGAGCCGGCTCGGCGGGCGCGGCGGCACGCTCGGACTGTCCGACCTCACCGGCACGACCGGCGCCGATGTTGCCGCGGCCGATCGCGGACTGGACCTCGAGCGGACGCTTCACCGGAGCACCACCGTCGAAGCCCGCGGCGATGACGGTGACCCGCACCTCGTCGCCGAGCGAATCGTCGATGACCGTTCCGAAGATGATGTTGGCGTCGATGTGTGCGGCTTCCTGAACCAGCGAGGCTGCCTCGTTGATCTCGAACAGGCCGAGATCCGAGCCGCCCGCGATCGACAGCAGCACGCCCCGCGCACCCTCCATCGACGCCTCGAGCAGCGGCGAGTTGATCGCCGTCTCCGCGGCCTTGATCGACCGGCCCTCACCGCGTGACGAGCCGATGCCCATCAGCGCGCTACCGGCGCCGGACATGACGCTCTTGACGTCCGCGAAGTCGACATTGATCAGACCCGGCGTGGTGATCAGGTCGGTGATGCCCTGGACACCGTTGAGGAGCACCTCGTCGGCGCTGCGGAACGCATCCATCAGGCTGACGGCGGCGTCGCCGAGCTGAAGCAGGCGGTCGTTCGGGATGACGATCAGGGTGTCGCACGACTCACGCAGCGCGGAGATGCCGGACTCGGCCTGACCGCCGCGACGCTTGCCCTCGAACGAGAAGGGCCGCGTCACGACACCGATCGTGAGAGCGCCGAGCTTGCGCGCGATGCTCGCGACGACGGGCGCGCCACCGGTTCCGGTGCCGCCACCCTCACCGGCGGTGACGAAGACCATGTCGGCGCCCTTGAGGACCTCTTCGATCTCGTCCTTGTGGTCCTCCGCGGCCTTGCGACCGACCTCGGGATCGGCGCCGGCGCCGAGGCCGCGGGTGAGTTCGCGTCCGACGTCGAGCTTGACGTCGGCATCACTCATGAGCAGCGCCTGCGCGTCGGTGTTGACCGCGATGAACTCGACTCCCTTGAGTCCCTGCTCGATCATGCGGTTGACCGCGTTGACGCCGCCGCCGCCGATACCGACGACCTTGATTACGGCGAGGTAGTTGTGCGGGGGCGTCATGGGCTCTCGCCTTCCGTGAGTGGATTCGCGCTCGTGCAACGGGATGAGTTTCGGAAAACCCTCAACCTCAACCACAGGGTCAAGGTTATGTCAAGTACTCCAGTTGAGCGAAACGCTATGCAGTGCCATAGCGATCCGCCAGCAGGCGCGCCGACACGCGCCAAGTTTTTGCGGGACATGTTTGCGGGACATGGTTGCCCCTGACCCGGATCGCGGTGTGCGCCCCAGGATCGCCCATCACTTTACTGTGGGCAACTCGGGACTCGACACATCGAAGATCCGGCCGGGCTGCGTCAGCAGCACGGACACCACCGCCGACTTCCTCTCGGAGCCTTCGGCACTGCCCCACACCACGACACGACCATCCACAAGAGTAGCCGAGACACTCGAAATCGTCGGCGCGGCAACCTCGGAGACCTGGAATCGCACCGACTCCGGCAACGCCTCGAGCACCTCGAGGGCGGCCTGCGTCGCATGGTCGTCACGACCCGGCGTCGGTGTCACCAGGCGCACCACACCGAACGGCGGTGGCTCGATCGCGAAGTCCACCCCGGTGTCGTCCATCAGGTGGGTACCTTCCGGGGAATCGAAGAACACCACGGGAATCCGCTCGGTCACCGAAACCACGACGGTCGACGGATACTCCCGGCGCACCCGCGCCTCTGCCACCCGCGGTATGCCCGCGACCCGCTGCGCGGCCGCAGCCGTGTCGACCCGTAGCAACGGTCGGCCCTCCTGGATTCCGGCCTGCGCCAGCACTTCCTCGGAGGAGAGCACGCCGTCACCGACGAACTCGACGGTCCGCACAGACATCAGTGGGCTGAACCACAGCGTCGCCGTCAGCGCGACGATCAGCACAGCCACCGTTCCGCCGATCAGGAAAACCTTGCGGCGCAACGACCTGGCACGCGCCCGATCGGTGGATCCCCGGCCGGCGCGGTCCGACGACTCCGGTGAATCGACCAGCACCGACGAGTCCGACTCGATCTGCTCGCCCGGACGGGTACGGACACGACGGTCCCGCCTCGCGTCGGGCCGTCCACCCCGGGACCGCCGACGACGATCGGAGGTCACGACTGCTCCGAGCCGGATCCCGCTGCCGCCGAACGATTGCCGTTGGGCCGTGCACGCAGTGCATCGAGGATCTGACCACCGAGCATGGTCACGTCACCCGCACCCATCGTGATCACGACGTCGCCCGGTTCCGCCAGGCCCGCGACCTGGCGCGGCACCTGCGACCGGTCCGGCTGATAGTGAACGGGTTTCGTCACCGCCTGTGCGACCAGCGCGCCACTCACCCCGGGCAGCGGCTCCTCCCGGGCGCCGTAGACGTCGAGCACCACGACCTCGTCTGCCAGATCGAGGGCCTCGCCGAACTCCTGAGCGAACGTGACCGTCCGCGAGTAGAGGTGCGGCTGGAACACCACGACGACCCGGCCAGGCTGCCGGTCGTCCTCGACGAGATCGCTTGCCGCGCCGAGCACAGCGCGGACCTCCGTCGGGTGGTGCGCATAGTCGTCGAACAGTCGGACACCCCGCTCACGCCCGGTGAACTGGAACCTCCGATGGACCCCGCCGAACCCGGCGAGCCCTTCGAGCAGTTCGTCGACCGATGCCCCCGCACCGCGACCGGCGAGCAGGGCGGCAAGCGCGTTGAGTGCCATGTGCTTTCCGGGTACGCCGAGGCGCAGGGTGCGCTCGGTGTCCTCACCGGCGAACCGGATCTGGGCCACTCCCCCGGTGTCGCGGGCCTCCCACGACACCAGTTCGACGCCGACCGGCACCGGACCGGCGGCGGCCACACCGTCCGCGGTGCCGTAGCCGACGACCCGGATGTCGTCGCGGCCCGACTCGATCGTGCGGCGCGCGAGCGCCGCCGATCCCGGGTCGTCGAGACACGCCACCATCAGGCCGCCAGGTGCGATCCGGGCGACGAAGTCGTCGAAGACCTGCACGTAGGCCTCGCTGGTGCCGAAGTAGTCGAGATGGTCGGCCTCGACGTTGGTGACGATGACCACGTCGGGGTCGTACTGCAGGAGCGAGCCGTCGCTCTCGTCGGCCTCGGCGACGAAGACGTCACCCGTGCCGTGGTGCGCGTTGGTGCCCGCCTCGTTCAGCTCTCCGCCGACCGCGAACGACGGATCGAATCCACAGTGCTGCAATGCGACCACGAGCATCGAGGTGGTCGACGTCTTCCCGTGCGTGCCCGACACGAGGAGTGTGCGATGTCCCTGCATCAGTGACGCGAGCACCGCCGGCCGGAGGATGACCGGGATTCCGCGGGCCGCGGCTTCCACCAGTTCGGGGTTGTCCTTCGGGATCGCGGCATGGGTGGTGACGACCGCGGTCGGTCCGCCCGGCAGCAGGTCGAGCGCGCTCGCGTCGTGACCGATGCGCACCACGGCGCCCCGCGCCCGCAGCGACAGCACACCCCGGCTCTCCTTGGCATCGGAACCGGATACCTGGCCACCGCGAGCGAGGAGGATCCGCGCGATGCCCGACATGCCGGCACCACCGATTCCGACCATGTGCACCCGCTCGAGACCCACGGGTAGCTGCTCACTCATCGGTTTCCCCTTGCTACGTCGACAACGATCTGCGCGACCGCAGCGGCTGCGCTGCGGTGACCGGCGCCTGCGGCGCAACGACCCATCTCGTCGAGTCGCGCTCGGTCCCCGAGCAGCGGTACGACGGTGTCCGCCACGAACTGCGGCGTCAGCTCCGCGTCTGCCACGATCATCCCACCGCCGGCCGCGACGACCGGCCGGGCGTTGAGCTCCTGCTCGCCGTTTCCATGTGGCAACGGCACGTAGACGGCGGGCAGGCCCACCGCGGACACCTCCGCGACCGTCATCGCACCGGAACGGCAGATCACGGCATCCGCAGCCGAGTACGCGAGATCCATCTGCTTGAGGTACGGCACCGCCACGTACGGCGCCTCCGGCCGGGACTCGACGTCCACCGAGTTCTTGGGCCCGTACGCGTGCAGCACCGACACGCCGGCGTCGGCCAGCTGCGGTGCGGCACCGACGACGGCCTCGTTGAGCGACCGCGCCCCCTGCGAACCGCCGAAGACCAGCAGCACCGGTCCGTCGGCGGGCAGGCCGAAATGCTCCCGTGCCTTCGCCCGCAGCGCGGCCCGGTCCAGTCCCGTGATGGACGAGCGCACCGGGATGCCCACGATCTCGGCCTCCGACGCGCCGCGCGCCGCGACCCCCGAGCCGGGGACCGCCGCGAGCACGCGTCGGGCCCGACGGGCGCCTATCTTGTTGGCGATGCCGGCACTCGCGTTGGCCTCGTGAATGACGATCGGGATCTTCCGGCGGCGGCGCGACAGTCCGGCACCGGCCGCCAGATAGGCGGGCAGCGCCACGTAGCCACCGAAGCCGACGATCACGTCGGCGTCGGTGCGGTCCAGGATCTCGCGGGTGGCGGCGATCGAGCGCCGCAGCCGCCCCGGCAGGCGCAGCAGATCCATCGTGGGTTTGCGCGGCAACGGCACCGGCGGGATCAGTTCGAGCGAGTAGCCGCGCTCCGGCACGAGCGTGGTCTCGAGTCCGCGCTGGGTGCCGAGTGCGGTCACCACAGCGGACGGATCGAGTGCACGGATCGCGTCCGCCACGGCCATCGCCGGCTCGATGTGTCCGGCGGTTCCGCCACCGGCGACCACCACCGAAAGGGCAGTGTTCCTACCGTTCTCGCCGCTCACCTACGTGTTCCTCGCTCTCCTGGACGCGGGTCACGCGCACGAGTCGCGCGCCCCCGCTCCGTCATGGGGCTTCGCCCCTCGTTGTCGTCCGCCCGACGCTCTCTGCCCGGCGGCATGCGCCGCGAGGTGTCGTGTCCGCGGCCTTGTCCCCGGGTATGCGGATTACCGGCACCCACCCGCTCGGTCCGAGCCGGTGCGCGCTCGCCGCGGGCGGGCTGGACCTTCCGGTTCTCCTGGCCGCGGATGACGGCGGCGCCCCGCTTCCGGGGTGGAATGTATGCCGCAGGTTTGGGCAACCGGAGCAGCCGGGCGACGCGACCGTCCTGACCGCTGTGCAGCGCGGACACCGCCTCGGGTTCGTGCCGGGCCGCGTTCGCGACGAGTCCGAACATCAGCAGCGTCGTCGCGGTCGACGTGCCGCCCGCCGACACGAGCGGCAGCTGCAGACCCGTGACCGGGAGAACGCCGACGACGTAGCCGATGTTGATGAACGCCTGCCCGGTGACCCACGCCGTAGCCGTTGCGGTCAGCAGCTGGAGGAACGGATCCGCTGATCGACGGGCGATCCGCAGACCGGTGTAGACGAACAGCGCGAACAGTCCGATCACGGCGCCGGCGCCGATGAACCCGAGTTCCTCGCCGATGATCGCGAAGATGAAGTCGTTGTGCGCGTGCGGCAGATAACTCCACTTGGCGCGGCTCTGTCCCAGCCCCTCGCCGAACAGGCTGCCGTCGGCAAGCGCGTACTTGGCCTGTCGCGCCTGGTAGCCGTCTCCCTGGGGATCGTTGCCGGGGTTGAAGAACGCCTGCACGCGGGCGGACCGGTAACCGGCGGTCAGCGCGAGGACGACCGCGACCGTACCTCCGGCCACGAGCATGCTCACGAAAATCTTCAGCGACAGTCCCGCGAACCACAGCAATGCCAGCAGGATGATCGCGAGCGACACGGTCGTGCCGTAATCGGGCTGCAGGACGATCAGCACGAACACCACCAGTGCGGCCGGCACCAGCGGAATCAGCATCTCCTTGAGCGATGGGTTCTCGCGGCGGCGCGTCGCAAGGATATGTGCACCCCACACCGCGAACGCGATCTTCGCCAGCTCCGACGGCTGCAGCGAGATCGGGCCGATCACGAACCAGCCGCGGGTGCCCAACGACTTCGTGCCGATGCCGGGGATGAGCACCAGCACGAGCATCGCGACCGTGAACGCGAACGCCCACAACGACCACTTGCGCATAACCCGGATCGGAATCATCAGCGCCATGTAGAAGATCACCATGCCCAGCGACGCGAAGATCAGCTGCGAGGTGAACTTGCCGTACGCAGATCCGTCGCGGGCCACCGATTCGACACTCGACGACGACAGCACCATCACCAGACCGAGCACGGTCAGCAGTATCGCGATCGTGACGACGAGATGGAACGACGCCAGCGGACGCGCGAGCCACGCACCGATCCTGGTGCGCGGCGCACGTTCGCCGGACGTGGTCATCCCTCGATCCCCCGGCCGGTGTCGGCTGCGGTGAGCGCGGCAGCGGCCGCAGCGAAGCTGCGGCCGCGGTGACCGTACGAGTCGAACATGTCGAGGGACGCCGCCGCGGGCGCGAGCAGGACGACGTCGCCCGGCGCCGCCAGGGCGGCTGCGGACCGCACCGCCTCCGACATCACCGTGTCCGCGTCGACGGCGGGAAGATCGAGATCGAACACCTGCGCAGCAGCGGCGGTGGCCGCGGCTGTGTCGTTGTCTTCGCCCACGCCCCCATCGTCGCCCGCGTGGATGCGAACGACCGGTACCTCGGGCGCGTGTCGTGCGAGCGCGTCCGCGATCACGCCGGCGTCGCGCCCGATCAGGACGGCGGCGGCGATCCGGTCGCGGACCTCGGCGACGAGGTCGTCGACGCGGGCACCCTTGAGGAGGCCACCGGCGATCCACACGACCGAGTCGTGCGCGACGATCGACGACCGTGCCGCGTGCGGGTTGGTCGCCTTCGAGTCGTCGACGAACGTGACCTCCGCGAGCGTGCGGACGACCTGGGCGCGGTGCGGACCCACCCGGTGCGCTCGCAACCCCGCGGCGACCGCGTCGGCGGAGACACCGATCGCGCGCGCCAGAGCGGCGGCCGCCAGTGCGTCGGACACTCCCGCCGGACCCGGCGGGCTGATCTCGTCCGCCGGAACCAGCGACGCACCGTCCCCGAACGCCCGGTCGACGAGAGTGCCGTCGACGACGCCGAGTTCGTCGTGGCCCGGCGTGCCCAGCCGGAACCCGACGGTGCGGCCGTCCCGGGGGCGCGGCGCCAGCGAGGCCGCCACCGCGTCGTCGAGCCCGACGACCGCGACGGCACCGGTCAACGCCTGCGCCTTCGCGTCGACGTACCCCGGCATGCCGCCGTGCCAGTCCAGATGGTCCTCGGCGATGTTCAGCACGACGCCGGCCGCAGGCCGCACCGACGGCGCCCAGTGCAGCTGGAAGGACGACAACTCGACGGCCAGCACCTCGGCCCGCGGCTGTGCGCGCAGCGCGTCGAGCACCGGAAGACCGATGTTGCCGCACGCCGCCGACACGAACCCGGCGGCCTCGAGGATCGAGTGCAGCATCGACGTCGTCGTCGTCTTACCGTTGGTCCCGGTGACCACAAGCCACTGCCGCGCCGGGCCGTAGATCCCGGCCTGGTCGACGTGCCACGTGAACTCGATGTCACCCCACACCGGCACCCCGGCGGCCGCGGCCGCCGCGAGCACGGGCGCATCGGGGCGGAAGCCCGGACTCGTGACGACGAGCGCGAACTCGGCCAGCCGCTGCGGCGCGGCGACCAGGTCGTCGACCGGGACCGTGGACGCTCCCGCCTCGGCGCAGCGGGCGAGCGCGTCGACGGCGGTGTCGGTGACCGTCACGTGGGCTCCGAGGTCGTGCAGCGGCGCGATCACGGCACGACCGGAGATACCGGCACCGGTCACCAGGACCCGGGCTCCGCGCAGTCCGTCCAGGTTCGCAGGATCGATCGGCATGGATCAGTCCCCGATCGCCGCGAGGTACTCGCTGTAGAACAACGCCAGCCCGATCGCGGACGCGATCGCCGCCAGCAGCCAGAATCTGATGATCACCTGGGTTTCCGCCCAGCCACCGAGTTCGAAGTGGTGATGGAACGGGGCCATCCGGAAGACGCGTCGGCGACTCGACCGGAACACGGCCACCTGGATGACCACCGACGCGGCCTCGGCCACGAACAGCGCACCGATGACGACCATCAGCAGCTCGGTGCGGGTCGTGATGGACAGGCCGGCGAGCATGCCGCCGAGGGCCAGCGAACCGGTATCGCCCATGAAGATCTTCGCCGGAGCCGCGTTCCACCACAGGAAGCCGATGCACGCGGCGGCACCCGCCGCGCACAGCAGCGCCAGGTCGAGCGGATCGCGAACGTCGTAGCAGCCCTTCGAGGGTCCGGCGCTGCCCGGTCCGCCACTGCACGCGTTGCGGTACTGCCAGAACGTGATGATGACGTAGGCACCGAGCACCAGGCTCATCGAGCCGGCCGCGAGACCGTCGAGGCCGTCGGTGAGGTTCACCGCATTCGACCACGCGCTGACCAGCAGATAGACGAACAGGATGAAGACGATCGAGCCCATGCTCACGGTCGCGATGTCGCGCACGTACGACAGGTGCACACTGCCCGGGGTCAGCCCGTTGCCGCCCCGGAACTGCAGCGCCAGGATCGCGAACACGACGGCGGCGACGAGCTGGCCGACCAGCTTCGCAGTCTTGTTCAGGCCGAGGTTGCGCTGCTTGCGGATCTTGATGAAGTCGTCGAGGAAGCCGACCGCGCCGAGCGCGGTCGTCAGCCCGAGCACCAGCAGACCCGACGCCGTCGGACCCTCCGCGTCGTAGCCGATTCCGATGAGATGCGAGCCCCAGTAACCGGCCCAGATACCCGCGAGGATCGCGACACCGCCCATCGTGGGCGTGCCGCGCTTCGCCTGATGACTGGCCGGGCCCTCGACCCGGATCTCCTGCCCGAAGCCCTGCCGCGAGAAGACCTTGATCAGGACCGGCGTCAGCAGGATCGAGACCGCAAGCGCGATGCCCGCGGCGAAGAGAATCTGCCTCACTGCGGCGCCCCCTCACCGGTCGCCGAACCCGCCACCTGGGTGGCCAGCACGGCGTCCGCGACCTCCCACAGGCCGATCGACTGCGACGCCTTCACCAGCACCAGATCACCGGCCCTCAGTTCCTGCTCGAGCAGTGCGATCGCGCTCGCACCGTCGGGCACGTGGATCGCCTCGTCACCCCACGAACCTTCCATCACCGCTCCCTGGTACATCGCGCGGACGGGACGGCCCGGTCCGACGAGGATCAGCTTGGTCACGTCCAAGCGCACCGCGAACCGTCCGATCGCGTCGTGCTCGACCACTGATTCTGGACCCAGTTCCGCCATTTCACCGAGGACCGCCCACGTCCGGCGTGCCGGACCACGCCCGGACCTCGCCATAGACACCAGTGCCTTGATCGCGGCACGCATCGAATCGGGGTTGGCGTTGTAGGAATCGTTGACGACGGTCACACCGTCGGCGCGATCCCGGACCTCCATCCGCCGCGCCGACACGGGTGCCGCGCCGCCGAGCGCCGCAGCGATCTGCTCGAGCGTGGCACCGCATTCGAGTGCGACGGCCGCCGCCGCGAGCGCGTTGCCGACGTGGTGCTCACCGTGCACCGCGAGGGTGACCGGGATCGTTCCGGCCGAGCACGTCAGCGTGAAGCTCGCGCGCGCCTGGTCGTCGAGGCGCACATCGGTGGCGCGGACGTCGGCGTTGCCCGACAGCCCGACCAGCACGACACGCGCCTCGGTGCGTGCCGCCATCGCCGCGACCAGCGGGTCGTCGGCGTTGAGCACTGCGACGCCGCCGTCGGCAGCGGACGGCAGCGACGCGGGCAGTTCACCCTTGGTCTCCGCGATCGCCTCACGCGATCCGAACTCGCCGAGGTGCGCAGTGCCGACGTTGAGGACCACGCCGATGCGCGGCGGCGCCGTCTCGGCCAGTGCCGCGATGTGGCCGCGGCCGCGCGCGGACATCTCGAGCACCAGGAACCGGGTGTCGGAGTCGGCGCGCAGCGCGGTCCACGGATGACCCAGTTCGTTGTTGAACGATCCCGGCGGGGCGACGACCGATCCGAGCGGCGACAGCACGGCCGCGAGCAGATCCTTCGTCGAAGTCTTGCCCGACGATCCCGTGACACCCACCACGGTCAGCCCCGACTCGGTGGTCAGCCGGTCGACGCTGGCACGGGCCAGCTTGCCGAGCGCCGCGAGCACCGCGGCACCGGAGCCGTCGCGGTCGTGTTCGAGGGCCAGCGCGCCGCTGCCCGACGGGCCGAGCGGTTCGACGACGATCGCGGGGACCCCGACGGGCCGGGCCGCGAGCACCGCGACGGCTCCGGCGGCGACCGCGCCGGCCGCGTGGTCGTGACCGTCCACCCGTGCACCCGGCAACGCCAGGAACAGGCCGCCCGGGGTGATCTTGCGGGAATCGAACTCCACCGTTCCCGAGACCGTGGCCGACGGATCGTCGACGTCGTGGAGCGTCCCGCCGACCGCCTGAGCGATCTGGGCGAGCGTCATCGGGATCATGCGTTTCCTCCGTGTGCGCGATCCTCCGGGACGATCCGTGCGATCGCCTCTGCCAGGACCTCGCGGTCGTCGAATGGGTACTTCACCCCGTGGACCTCCTGGCCCGCCTCGTGACCCTTACCGGCCACGAGCACAACATCGCCGGCGCGTGCCCAACGGACCGCCGCGGCGATGGCCTCCCCTCGGTCACCGATCTCGCGGACCTCGCCGCGCTCTGCTTCCGGAACCTCGTCGGCTCCCGCGAGCATCTGCGCGCGGATGGCCGCCGGATCCTCGGTGCGCGGATTGTCGTCGGTGACCACCAGCAGATCGGCACCGCGGGCACCCGCCTCGCCCATCAGGGGACGCTTGCCACGGTCGCGGTCACCGCCGGCACCGACGACGACGGCGATCCGTCCCTTCGTCTGTCCGCGCAGCGTCGTGATGACGGCCTCGAGCGCCGCCGGCTTGTGGGCGTAGTCGACGACAGCCAGGAAGTCCTGGCCGCGCTCGACCCGCTCCACCCGGCCCGGGACGTCGACATCCGCGATCCCGGCCAGTGCCGCCTCCACGTCGGCTCCCGCCGCGCAGCAGATCGCCGCGGCCAGTGCCGCGTTGGCGACGTTGTAGTGGCCGGGCAGACGGAGCGTCGCGGTGCGCGACGTGGCGTCGGGACCGGTGAGGGTGAAGACCTGGGTTCCGGTGTCGGACGCCGACGTCGCGGTGGCGGTCCAGTCGGCGGTCGTGCGCGTCGACACTGTCTCGACCGCGTCCGGGGTATCCGGGTGCGCCTGCCGGGCGATGTCCGCCATCCGGACGCCCCACTGGTCGTCGGTGCAGATCACCGCGCGCTGCGCGCACACCGCGGAGTCGGCGGCGAACAGCCGGCTCTTGGCGTTGAAGTAGTCGTCGAAGTCCTTGTGGAAGTCCAGGTGGTCCTGCGACAGGTTGGTGAACGCCCCGATCGCGAACCGGACACCGTCCACCCGGCCCAGCGCCAGCGCGTGGCTCGACACCTCCATCACGACGGTATCGATGCCGCGTTCCCGCATCGCCGCGAACAGCGCGTGCAACTGCGGGGCCTCCGGCGTCGTGAGGGCGCTCGGCACCCGATGCCCGGCCACCCGCGTCTCGATCGTGCCGACCAGGCCGATCGTGTGCCCGGCCGCAGCGAGACCCGATTCGACCAGATACGACGTCGTGGTCTTCCCGGACGTGCCGGTGATCCCGATGACGCGCATGTGCTCGGACGGGTGCCCGTAGATGGTGGCCGAGGCCTCGCCGAGGACCTGCCGCGGGTCCGGGTGCACCAGCATCGGCAGCGACACGTCGGCGTCGGCCATCCGCCCGGCGACCACCGCCGCACCCGCGTCGTCGGTGAGCACACCGCGCGCACCCGCCTCGACGGCCGCGCGCACGAACTCTGCACCGTGTGTGTGGGCTCCCGGCAGTGCGGCGAACAGGTCACCCCGGCGCACGGCCTGCGCTCGCAACTCGACGCCCGTCACCCCGCCGGCATCGGCACCGGCCGGCCCGATCCACTCGAGTCGGGCGCCGATGCGCACCGCGAGGTCGGTCAGGGCAGTGAACGGTGGATTCTCCGGCCGGAGACCACTCACCGCCGACGCGTCCGGCGTTGACGGCTGCGGACTCGGATGCACAGGCAGTAGGTCCTCTCGGGTCGCTTCGGATCGGTGTCCGATGGATTTCGCACTCGGATCCTCGTACGAGGATCCGCGTGATGATCGACATGTCAGATTACCGGCGGCGACTCCCGCTGCACGAGTCAGCGTGCCCGGCACCCACCGGTCCGTGGGAATCGTCACGCTGCCGGCCTCGTCAATCCGCCTGAAGCACCAACCGCCGACCCGGATCCGGTGACATCGGAACGCTGTCGCGTTGCAGCAGCCACGAGGCGATGTTGTGGAACAGCGGCGCGGCCGACTGCCCGCCGCCGCCGTCGACGCCTCGCGACGGGGCGTCGAGCATGATGCCGATGACGTACCGCGGATCATCCGCCGGGGCGATACCGGCGAAGGTGATCCAGTAGTTCGAGTTGGAGTAGCACCGGCACGCCGGATCGACCTGCTGGGCCGTTCCCGTCTTGCCGGTGATCTGGTAGCCCTCCACGGCCGCCTGCGGACCGGTGCCCTGCTGGTAACCCATCGGGTCCTTCTGGGTCACCGACCGGAACATGTCGCGCACCGTGCGGGCCGTCTCCTCGCTGATGGCGCGGACCGGTTCCGGTCGTTCGGTCTCGGTGCGGGTGCCGTCCTCGTCGACGACGGCCTTGACGATCCGCGGCGCGATCCGCTCACCGTCGTTCGCTATCGCCTGGTACATGCCGGTCATCTGCAGCAGCGTCATCGAAAGGCCCTGGCCGATCGGCAGGTTCGCGAATGTACCGCCGGACCAGTCTTCCAGGGCCGGAACGCTGCCGGCGCTCTCACCCGGCAGCCCGACATCGGTGACCTGGCCGAGCCCGAAACGGTGGAGCATGTCGGCGAAGCGTTCCTCGCCGACACGTTCGGCGAGCATCAGCGTGCCGACGTTGGAGGACTTTCCGAACACTCCGGTGCTGGTGAACGGCACCACCCCGTGCGCCCAGGCGTCCTTGACCGAGACGCCGGCCATCTGGATCGTGCCCGGAACCTGCAGGACCTCGTCGGGCGTCGTCAGTCCGTACTCGATCGCCGCCGCGGCCGTGACGATCTTGTTGACCGACCCCGGTTCGAACGGCGAGCTCACGGGAAGGTTGCCCATCTGTGCCGTGCGCGGATTGTTGCCGACCCCGATCGCCGGGTTGAACGTGCCGTCGTTCGTCATCGCGAGCACTTCGCTGGTCTTCGTGTCGAGCACCACGACCGACGCGTTCTTGGCGCCCGACAGATCCTTGGCCTGCTGCGTCTGCTGCTGCACGTAGTACTGGAGATCCGAATCGATGGTGAGTTCCACCGTGGACCCGTCGACGGCCTCCCGGAGATCGCGCCGGCTGCCCGGGATCACGGCGCCGTCGGAGCCCCGGTCGTGGGTCTCCGAGCCGTCCTTGCCGGCCAGCGTCGAGTCGAGCGACGCCTCGAGACCGAGCAGTCCGTGTCCGTCCCATCCGGTCGCCCCCACAATGTTCGCGGCCAGCGAACCACCCGGATACTCACGGATGTCCTGCCGTTCGAGTCCCACCTCCTGGAACTCGTCGCCGATATCGGCGGCGATCGCGGGATCGACGCTGCGCGCGAGATAGACGAAGGTCTCGTCGCTGCTCAGCTTGTCGAGCAGGTCGCTCTCGGAAACGGTGTCCCCGAGGCGCTTGTGGATCCCCTTCGCGATCTCGCGCAGGCGCTCGTCGGGTTCGGGCGCCTCCGGGTTCTTCGTGCGTTCCTCTTCGAGCCTCTTGCGTTCGGCGACGGGCTGGAACGTGAGCGCCTTCGCGTCGAGCGTGTAGGCGAGTTTGTTGCCGTTGCGGTCGACGACCGTGCCACGCACCGCGGGCAGTGTCACCGTCGTGGTGCGCTGATTGGCGGCCTCGGCGGACAGCCGAGGGGCGGCGATCCCCTGGACCCAGAGAAGTTGGACCGCAACGATTGCCAGGGCGCCGAGCATGACGAGGCGCCCGCCACGGAGACGGAACTCGAAGGAAGCGCCGCGTTGGGCGGGCGACTTACTCCCCCGCTTCGGACGTCGAGGCGGGGGTGCCGGCCGGCGACGCCGCGGAGCAGGAGCGGAGCCGCTCACTGGCGTGCGCCCACCGGAGGTTGCGTGATGACCGTCACAGGCGTCAATTGTTCACCCTGCGCCTGGATGCGGCCGTCATTGACCGGCTGCGGCGCGGCGGCCGTGCTCGGGGCTGCCGCGGACGGAGGCGTGGGGCGCGTCTGCTGCTGTGTGCGTTCGGGAGCGACGACCGGCGCCGGCTCGCGGTCCAGCGGGGCGACCGGCTTGCCCTCCGCCGGCTTCGGCGTGCCGACCACCTGGACGGACCCGTCCGGCGCCAGCAGCAGCCGAGCCGGATCCTTCGCGGGAATCAGACCCTGTTCGGCGGCCTTCTGCGCGAGGATCGGCGCCGAGTTGCCGGCCTCCACCTCGCGCTTGAGGTCCACGGCCTGCTCACGGAGGCTCTGATTGTGCGCCCGATCAGCCGCCAGCTCGTACGAATCCTCCGCCGAGCGCGTCGTGAGCAGGAGCGTGGCCGCGAGCCCGAGGCACAGCAGCCCGATGATGGACGCCACGAACGGGATCCGGGCCACGACGTCCTTCGGCATGGTCGTGACGGAGGAGAAGCGCGTGTCCGACGCAGACGGGTGACCCGCCACGGTGGCACGCTGCCGACGACGCTCGTAGGCGCGCTGCGCGGCATCCGACCGGCGAAGACTCGCGGACCCGACACCGACGGGAGTCATCTGCACAGTCATGCGCTACGCCTTCCTCGCGATTCGTTCCGCTGCCCGCAGGCGGACCGGTGCCGCCCTCGGGTTGTCTTCGATCTCGGCCTCGGAGGCCCGCTCCGCACCACGGGTGAGGATCTTGAACTCCGGACCCATGCCCGGCAGCTCCACCGGAAGCCCCTCGGGAGTCTTCGATTTCGCCCGCGGAGTGAGTTCCAGCTTGACGACTCGATCCTCGAGCGACTGGTACGACATGAACACCACACGCCCACCGACCGCGAGCGCATCCAGCCCCGCGGGGATCGCGTCCCGCAGCGAGTCGAGTTCGCCGTTGACCTCCACCCGCAGTGCCTGGAACGTCCGCTTGGCGGGGTGTCCCCCGGTGCGGCGCGTGGCGGCCGGGATGGCGTCGTAGAGGAGTTCGACCAGCGCGGCGCTGGTGGTGAACGGCTGCTTCTGGCGGCGACGCACGATCTCGGACGCGATGCGGCCCGCGAACCGCTCCTCGCCGTACGTGCTCAGGATCCGCGCCAGTTCGCCGTGGCTGTAGGTATTGAGGACCTCGGCGGCCGTGATGCCGGTAGTCGGGTTCATCCGCATGTCGAGTGGCGCGTCGATCGAGTAAGCGAAGCCCCGGTCGGCCTCGTCGAGCTGCATCGACGACACCCCGAGATCGAACAGGATCGCGTGCACCGAGCCGACGGGGTCGAGCCCTGCCTGTTCGAGGGCATCGACGATGCCGTCGTAACGGGTGTGCACGAACGTGGTGCGGTCCGAGTAGGCCGCGAGCCGGCCGGAAGCGATACGCAACGCCTCGGGATCGCGATCCAGGCCGATGAGATGCAACCCGGGATAGGTGCGCAGGAAGTACTCGGAATGCCCGCCGAGACCGAGGGTCGCGTCGATCATCACTGCACCGTCACCGCGCGGGTTGTCAGCGGTGATCGCGGGCCCCAGCAGTTCGTCTGCGCGATTCAGCAGTACCGGGACATGACCGAACTCGCCGGGGACCGACTGCTTGCCGTCCTCGCCGTCGACCATGATTCCTCCGACTCTTCCGCGGTGTGTTGCTGTGCAGGGTGGGCGAATGCCTCGGGGTCCCTGTCCGATCGGGGACCTGGCGCTGGGGAAGTGCGTCAGGGTCCCGGCGGCAAACCTGGCGCTGGGGAAGTGCGTCAGGGTCACCTTCGGGCAGAGGCCTCGCGGCACTCGCCGTTGGCGTCTCCGGGCTAGAAGATCCCTTCGAGCGCCTCGTCTCTGGCTTGCGAGTAGCTCTCTTCGTGCTCCGCGAGGTAGGACTCCCACGCTCGGGCGTCCCAGATCTCGAGGAATTCGATCTGACCGATCACCACACAGTCCTTCGACAGCCCCGCGTAGCGGCGGTGATCGGCAGACAGTGTGATCCGGCCCTGGCCATCGGGATGCTGCTCGTCGGTTCCCGATGCAAGTCCACGCACGAAGGCGCGGGCCTGCGGACTGGTTCGGGAAGCGGCAGCAGCTCGACGCGCGACGGCAGTGAACTCCTCACGGGGGTACACCGCAAGGCTGTGGTCCTGACCCTTCGTGACCATCAACCCTCCAGCCAACGCGTCCCGAAACTTCGCGGGCAACGTCAGCCGCCCCTTGTCGTCGAGCTTCGGCGTGTAGGTACCGAGAAACATCTCGTCACCTCCTGCCGGAGCCCCTGTGGCGAATCTGTTGGGGCATCACCGGTTGGTGCGTCCCAGCATTCTTGCGGGTCGCTCCCACGATCCGCTGCGCACCACAGTACCCCACTTTCCCCCACCGCGACTCCAAACGAGGAGCCGATTTGACAAGTTTCGAGAGATAACTGCAGTTCACAGACATGGGCCAAAGTGGGGGATCCTGCGAACGTGACTGCAAACACCCGACACAGCCCGCGAGTCCCGTCGCACTCCTCCGTCGAGAACTCGTGAAAACCGCAGGTCGGAACCCGTAGTCACCGCGAAAAGATCCACCGCCGGCCGGTCCGTCGCACCGAGTGGGGAACCGTGGGGATGCGGGTGGGTGAGAGTGGGGCGTCGCGGGTCGGAAGCGGGGCGGAAACAGAGAAAACGGCGGCGGGGGGGGGGGGGGGGGGGGGGG
>NZ_JAIVAH010000016.1 GCF_020171745.1 Prescottella equi | reverse complement strand
CGACCTATCGGTCGCGCCGCCGCCGTTCGGACAGAGCTGTTGTCCCTTACTCCTGCTCGAATCTCTTGCGGAAGCGATCTTCCATCCGCGACGAGAATCCACCAGACTTCTTACCTCCGTGCGGCTTGCGCGGATGCGATCCGCGAGTATCTGCCGCACCGGAGCCGGAGGCGTCTCCGTCGGGAACCGCCGCCAGATGACTCTTTCCTCCGCCGACGAGGAAGAGAACACCGGCACCGAACATCACGACGAATCCGATCACACTGACGATCGGGAAATCGCCCAACCTCAACACATCGACGGCCACACCCACGATGAGAAGTACGAGACCCAGAACGAACAGGGCCGCCGCCTGCAATCGGCGCTTACTGGAGGCGACGCGAATACGTCCGCCTCTCACTGTGGACGCGAACTTGGGATCCTCGGCGTAGAGAGCGCTCTCGATCTGGTCGAGCATGCGCTGCTCGTGCTCGGAGAGTGGCACGGTACCTCCCCCGGCACTAAGAGTTGGCACCTCACCGTGGTTCGGAGAGGTGGGTAACAGACTGGCGGTTACCTGGATTCAATAATACGAGTAGAACCAGCCCCCCACCACCTACTCCATCGACGAGTTCTCATCGAATAGGTGACTATCCGGGGGCGACTCGACCGACAGTACCTCCGAGGTGTCCGGAATCACCCGATCGTGCGTGTGGGAATCCGAACGGCGACAACGTTGAACAGCAGTCACCGTCAACGCCCGAGCCGGTCCTCGACGTCGAAGAGGAAGCGCCCGACCTCGGCGTAGAAGCCGTCCGCGTCCACCGAGGCGATCGTGCGTGAGATCCCCGCCTCGAGATCGGCACGCAGCGCCGAGTACCCGGCAAAGTAGTCCGCCCACGCCGCAAAACCCGGTTCCGCGCGCGCCATCAGCACCCACGCGTTGCGCGACCGTGGCCGACGCACACCGCCCGACCCTTCGGCCGCCGCGAGTACGGCGGCCGCGCCACGCAACGCACCGACATACGCGGAGCAGAACCGCTCGGCGGGATCGGACGTGCCGGCAGCCTCCGACAACAAGGCATCGGCCCGACGCAACAGATTCACCGCCTTCGCGGGCGCCGACAGCGGCCCCCGCACCGACGCGCCACCCCGGGGACCCGTCGACGCCGCCGTCCGCGCCCCCACTCCCGGACCCTGCGTCCGTGACTGCACCTCGACCACGATTCGCGCACCTCCCACCCGTACGAACCTCGGGACCGGCGAGCCGGTGATGTTCGCTTCCCTCGAACATCACCGGCATCACCGGATCACCAATATCGAACATGCGTTCGACCTATTCAATATAGCTGGACCCACCGACACGTCGTCAAGAGAGAGAAGGGTGAGCCCACTCATGGATGCGAATCCCGGCGAGAGTCCCGGTATCGACCCGGGCCCGGCGCCGGTCGTCATCGACCTGTCGGTCTCCGACATGCGTGCCCGCCTACCCGAAGCGCTGTCGATCTACGTCGAGGCCATGAACTACCCCCGCGGCACCGAGTTCCACCGCGCGCCGCTGTGGACCGAGCACACGCAACGCCCCGGATGGCGAGCGGTGGGCGCCGTCCGACCGGATCCGGCGCATCCCGATCGGCCCGGCCCGCTCGTCGCGATCGCCTACGGGTATCGCGGCGCCCCCGATCAGTGGTGGCAGCAACAGGTCCGCCACGGCATGCAGGCGACCGGATGGAGCCGGGACCAGATCGAATACGTCCTGGGCAACTACTTCGAACTGACCGAGTTGCATGTCCATCCGAGCGCCCAGGGGCATCGACTCGGCGAACAGTTGCTGCGCCGACTCCTCGCCGACCGCCCGGAGCGGGGCGTCCTGCTGTCCACGCCGGAAGTGTCCGAGGAGGACAACCGGGCGTGGCGTCTGTACCGGCGCACCGGATTCCGGGACGTCGTCCGGCACTTCACCTTCGCAGGCGACCGCCGCCCGTTCGCCGTCCTCGGAAGGGGGTTGCCGCTGTGACCCGGGAACCGCAGCAGAACCGCCGTCGTTCCGGCGCGGTCCTCGACACCGTCGTGATCGGGTCCGGGCACAACGCCCTCGTCGCCGCCTGCTACCTCGCACGCGACGGATGGTCCGTCGAGGTGCTCGAGCGCGACACCGTCCTCGGCGGCGCGGTCTCGACGGTCGAACGCTTCCCGGGGCACAAGGTGGACCGGGGGTCGTCCGCGCACATCATGATCCGGCACACCGGCATCATCGAGGAACTCGACCTCGCCACCCACGGGCTGCGCTACATCGACTGCGATCCGTGGGCGTTCGCGCCCGCTCCCCCCGGTTCCGACCGCCCCGGGATCGTCTTCCACCGCAGTCTCGACCGCACGTGCCGATCGATCGAGGAATCGTGCGGCCGTGCCGACGCGGACGCCTACCGCCGCTTCGTCGGAACATGGGGACCGCGCACCGAACGCGTGATGCGTGCGTTCTCCGCTCCGCCCACGGGTGGGCACCTGCTGCGCTCGTTCTGGGGACTCGACACCGGCGACGGTGGTGCGGCCCTGTCCCGCGAGTTCCTCACGTCCGGCGACGCGCTGCTCGACGAGTACTTCGCCAGCGAACCGCTCAAGGCCGCACTGGCCTGGTTCGGTGCCCAGTCCGGTCCCCCGATGTCCGAGCCCGGCACCGCGCCGATGGTCGGCTTCGCCGCGCTCATGCACACGCTGCCGCCCGGTCGCGCGGTCGGCGGCAGCGGCGCCCTGACGGCGGCACTCTCGGCACGGCTGACGGCGGACGGCGGCGCGGTGAGCCTCGGCGACGGCGCCACCGAACTGCGCCGGACTTCGGACGGCTGGACCGTTGTCACCGAATCGGGCCGGCTCGTGCGTGCCCGGAACGTCGTCGCCGGATGTCACATCCTGACCACCCTCGACCTGCTCGAACGCGGCGGCTACGACCGCACGACGCTCGACGGCTGGCGTCGGCGGATCCGGGTCGGCCCCGGCATCGGGATGGTGCTCCGGCTGGGCACCGCCGCGCTGCCGTCGTACCCGAGCGCACCCCTCGGCGAACCAGCGGCGACCACGACCTCCGGTCTCCAACTGCTCGTCTCCGACCGCGCGCAACTGCGGAGCGCGCACGGCGCAGCGCTCGCCGGCGAACTCCCGCCCGAGCCCGCGGTCCTCGCGATGAGCTTCAGCAGCATCGACCCCACCATCTCCCCCGCCGGCGAACACCAGGTGACCCTGTGGTCGCAGTGGCATCCGTACCGGCTGTCGGGTGGCCGGGACTGGGCGAGCCTGGGCGAGAGTGAGGCCGACCGGATCGTCGCGGGCGTCGACGCCCTCGCCCCGGGGTTCGCCGACAGCGTCCGGCACCGGCACGTGCAGACACCGGCGGACATCGAACGCGAGATGGGCTTGCTCGGTGGCAACGTCATGCACGTGGAGATGTCGCTGGACCAGATGATGCTCTGGCGGCCGATCCCCGAACTGGCCGGACAGCGCGTGCCGAACGCCGACAACCTCTACCTGACGGGGGCGTCGACGCATCCCGGCGGCGGCGTGTCCGGGGCCAGTGGCCGCAGCGCCGCCCGGATCGCCCTGTCGGACGCACGCGGCGGGCGATTGCGACAGGCACTTCGCAAGAGACTCCGGTGAACATCGCCCTGAGTCGGGCGTCGGCCGTCGTCGCGATCGCAGCGGTCGGCGCCCAGATCACCTACCCGCTGGTCGACGGCCGTCCCCGCGACGTCGTCACGGTCGCCGTGGTGGCGCTGCTCGCGGCCGCGTCGATCCTGCACGCCGTCGCCACACGCGGGAGGCTCTGGGCCGCGGGCATGGTCGCGGCCACCGCGGGCGTCGGACTGCTGTCGGAGGTGGTCGGCACCGCGACCGGCATCCCGTACGGCTGCTACGAGTACGCGACCGGACGTCTGGGCTGGTCGATCGCCGACGTGCCGCTCGTCGTGCCGTTCGCGTGGACGGCGGGCTTCTACCCGGTGTGGTGCGTCGCGTCGCGGCTGACGCACCGTCGGCTGTCACGGATCGCCCTCGCGACAGTCGGCGTCGTCGGCTGGGATCTGTACCTCGACCCGCAGATGGTCGCCGACGGACAGTGGCAGTGGTGTGTCACCGACGCCGGCCTGCCCGGTGTCGCGCACATTCCGCTCACCAACTACGCGGGCTGGCTGCTCGTCGCGGCGGTGATGGCCGTCCTGGTCGATCTGCTCGATCGCAGGATCGGCAAGGCGACATCAACCCGAGATGCCGTCCCCATTGCGTTGTTCCTGTGGACGTGGCTGGGGTCCGCGTTGGCCCACGCCGTGTTCCTCGACCCTCCGGAGTTGCGCTACTCGGCGATCTACGGGGCCGTCGCGATGGGGGTGCTCGGGGTGCCGCTCGTCGTGAACCTCACCCGCACACGCCGAGCCGAACTGCACAACACCCCTACCGCCTGACACGTATCCCCGTGCCTGGCACGATGATCGGTGTGCAGCCGCCCTCCCCCGTGACCTCGACACCTTCCCGACGTCCACGCACCCGTACGCGCGTGTTCGGCGCCGCGGCCCTGGCGCTGCTGCTCGTACCGCTGCTGGCCGGCTGCCTGCGGGTGCAGGTGTCGATGGGCGTCTCGGCGGACGACAAGGTGTCCGGCCAGATCGTGGCGGCCACCGTCCCGAAGGACGACAACGACAAGGGCCCGCAGCTGACGCCGCCAGACTCGCTCGCCGACCGGATGCGGGTGCAGGCGTACGACAAGGACGGCTACGTCGGTACCCAGGTGTTCTTCAGCGGACTGTCGTTCGGCGAGGTGCGGGATCTCGGCTCGATGTCCGCCGACACGTCCGGCGTGCTCCAGCTGTCGCTGCAGCGGGCCGGTGACCTGGTGAGCCTCGACGGCCGCATCGATCTCGAGGACGTTCCGGCGCAGGGCACGGACGTCCAGTTCACGATCGCCTTCCCGGCCCGTGTGGCCACCACCAACGGCACCCGCGACGGGGACTCGACCGTCACGTGGAAGCTGCCCGCGGGCGAGGTCAGCACCCTGCGGGCCGAGGTCCGCTACGCCGACCCCAGCACCCGCAGCTTCGCCGGCTGGGCCGGCATGTCGGCGGGTGTCGCGGTCGGCGTCGCGCTGATCGTGGGTGGTATGGCGTGGCTGCACCGCAACCGCAACACTCCCCCGCGACCGCAGCGGGACCGGTCACTGGAGACCTCGACGCGGTAACCTGCCCCACACCGATGAGATTTCCCCTCCGACTTTCCCTGCACGCCACCCGGGCCGCGGCCGTCGTATCCCTCTCGGGGGCCGCGATCGCGGCCGTCAATGCCTGCACGATCCCCCGCCTCCACGCACGCCGAGTCACCGAGCCCGTCACGGTGGTCGTGCCCGCCAGGAACGAGGAGGGCCGGATCGGGGATCTGATCGCGGATCTCCGGGGGCAGACCCACCTCGACACCGTGCGGGTGATCGTCCTCGACGACGCCTCCACCGACCGCACCGCCGCGGTCGCGACGTCGGCGTTCGCGGGCGACAGCCGGTTCGCCCTCGTCCGCAGCGACGGCCCACCACCCGGATGGCTCGGGAAGAACGCGGCCTGCCACGAGGGCGCCACCCACGCCGCCCGCTTGATGGACCCGGCCCGACCCGGCGTGCTGGTCTTCCTCGACGCCGACGTCCGCCTCGCGCCCGACGCCCTCGCCGCGGGGGTCACCGAGCTACGCGATTCCGGAGCCGACCTGGTGTCGCCGTGGCCACGGCAGGACGCCGAAACGGTTGTGGAGCGACTGGTTCAGCCGCTGCTGTGCTGGTCGTGGTTCTCGACGCTGCCGGTGGCGGTCGCCAACCGCGGCACCCGGCCGTCGACGGTCGTCGCGTGCGGGCAGTTCCTGGTGTTCGACGCGGCCGCCTACTACCGGCTCGGCGGACATGCGCCCGTCGCCGCCAGTCACACCGAGGATCTCGACATCGCGCGCGCGCTGCGTCGCCGCGGCGGCCGCACCGTCGTCGCCGTCGCGCAGGATCGGGCGCGCTGCCGGATGTACACGGACGCGACGACGCTGCGTGACGGATACACGCGGTGGCTCTGGACGGCGTTCGGGTCACCTGCGGGCGCGGCCGTCGTTTCGACGGTGGTCGCCGCGACCTATGCGGTGTCGCCGCTCGCGATGTTGTTCGGTCGGGGCCGCACTCGCGCGTGGGGCGCGGTCGGCTACCTGGCCGCGACGGCGTCACGCGTCACCGCACGCGCCGTCGAATCCGGTGCACTGCCGCGTGGCCGCGATCTGGCCGACGCCGCCGTGCACCCGCTGTCGATCGCAGCCTTCGTGCGATTGGTCGCGGTGTCGCACCGCGACCGCCGTCGACGACGACTGCACTGGAAGGGCCGGGAGCTGGCCTGACGGTCAGACCGCGGCCGAGGCCGACATCCCCAGGTTCGCGAGCACCTCGCCGGTGGCCCGGGCGAAGTTGAGCGTGATGAAGTGCAGGCATGGCGCGCCCTCGGAGATGAGCCGCTCGCTCATCTCGGTCGCGACCTCGATGCCGATCTCACGCACCGCGGCCCGGTTCTCCTCGGGCCCGTCCCCGGCGGCGCGGGTGAGACGCTCCTCGAGGGCGGGGGGCAGGCTCGAACCGGACAGCTCCAGACTGCGCCGGGCCGACCGCAACGACGTGATCGGCATGATCTCGGGAATGATCGGCTTCGCGGCCTGCTCGGCGTCGTACGCCTCGACCCGGTCGCGCAGACGCAGGTAGTCCTCGACGTCGAAGAACATCTGGGTGATCGAGTACTCGGCGCCCGCTCGCAGCTTCTGCACGAGGTACTTGGTGTCGTGCTCGAGGTCGGGCGCGCGGTAGTGGCCCTCCGGGAACGATGCGACACCCACATGGAAGTCGCCCATGTCACGCACGAGCCGGACCAGTTCCTCGGCGTACTCGACGCCGTCGGGATGCTTGACCCACTCGCCGAGTGGATCTCCCGGCGGGTCGCCGCGCAGAACCAGGATGTTGCTGATGCCGCGGTCGGCGTACGCCCCGCACATCGCGCGCAGTTCGTCGAGGCTGTGCCCGACGGCGGTCAGGTGCGCGACCGGCAGCAGCGTCGTGTCCTCGGCCAGCTGCCCGGTGACCCGGACGGTGCGGTCCCGCGTCGAACCGCCGGCACCGTACGTCATGGACACGAACGCCGGGCCGAGCCGCTCGAACTCGCGTACGGCACGCCACAGCCGCGCCTCGGCGGCCTCGTCGCGGGGCGGCGAGAACTCGACGGAGAAGGGGATCCGACCGCTCTTCGAAGCTTCGGCCGAGCGGATCCGGTCCACGATCGAGGGGGTCTGAGTCACGAATCCCGCGCTGTTGCGCCCCCGGACGGCATCGAATGTCACCCGTCAAGCATAGGTTCAGCGCCCTGGTCGGACCGCATCGCGTCACCGCTCCGTCTCACGTACCGGGACCCGGACAGCGCCCGACGCGGCCGCCGACGCGACCACTAAGGTTGGTCGGGAGGCTTTTCGCGATTCAACTTGGAGGCTGTCCTGTCCGCTGGAGCCGGTGAGTCCGCTCGCCCTTCGCCGTCCGTCCCGCCGCTCACCGATTCGATCGAGGCTGCGCTGCGGGAGTTCTTCGCATCGCGCGCCGACATGGTCCGGTCCGTCGGCGGCGGGTACACCGAGGCAGTTGCCGCCCTCGAGAGCTTCGTGTTGCGCGGCGGCAAGCGAGTGCGGCCCGTGTTCGCGTGGACCGGTTGGCTGGGCGCCGGCGGTGACGCCACCGGCCCGAACGCGCCGGCGGCACTGCGGGCCGCGTCCGCACTCGAACTCGTCCAGGCGTGCGCGCTGGTCCACGACGACATCATCGACGCGTCGACCACACGACGCGGCTTCCCCACCGTGCACGTCGAGTTCGCCGACCAGCACAGCGCACAGCAGTGGAGCGGTGGGTCCGCCGAGTTCGGCCGGGCCGTGGCGATCCTTCTGGGCGATCTGGCGCTGGCGTGGGCAGACGACATGATCCGCGAGGCCGGCCTGTCACCCGAGGCGCAGCTGCGGATCTCGCCGGTGTGGTCGGCCATGCGCACCGAGGTGCTCGGCGGCCAGTTCCTCGACATCAGCGGCGAGGTCCGGGGCGACGAGACCGTCGAGGCGGCGCTGCGGGTCAATCGGTACAAGACCGCCGCCTACACCATCGAACGCCCGCTGCACCTGGGCGCGGCCATCGCCGGCGCGGACGATGCACTCGTCGACGCCTACCGCCGGTTCGGCACCGACATCGGGATCGCCTTCCAGTTGCGCGACGACCTGCTCGGCGTGTTCGGCGACCCCGAGGTCACCGGCAAGCCGTCCGGCGACGATCTCCGTGCCGGCAAGCGCACCGTCCTGTTCGCGGAGGCCCTGCAGCGCGCCGACGCGTCCGATCCGGCGGCCGCGACGCTGCTGCGCGAGTCGATCGGCACCGACCTCTCCGACGCCCAGGTCGCGACGCTGCGCTCGGTCATCACCGACCTCGGCGCCGTCGACGACGCCGAACGACGCATCGCCGAGCTCACCGACAGCGCCCTCACCGCCCTCGACGGCAGCACCGCCACCGACGAGGGCAAGCGGCTCCTGCGCGAGATGGCGATCGCCGTCACCCGACGAGACGCCTGATCGCGGTGGGCGTGCGCGTCGTGCCCGGCCGGGCGGACCGGGTCGTGGTGGTGGGCGCCGGGCTGGCCGGCCTCGCTGCCGCCCTGCATCTGCGTGGCAGCGGACACGAGGTGACCGTCCTCGAGCGCGACGACCACCCGGGCGGCCGGGTGGGGACCTACCGCTTCGCCGACCACGTGATCGACAACGGCGCGACCGTGCTGACGATGCCGGAACTGGTACGTGACGCGCTCGCCGCCGTCGGCGCCGACTTCGAGTCGACGACGCCTCCCCTGCGCCTGCACCACCTGTCGCCCGCGTATCACGCCCGGTTCGCGGACGGTTCCGCGATCGACGTGCACTCGGACCCGGATCGGATGGTCGCCGAGGTGACCCGCGCCTGCGGGGCGGAAGAGGCCCGCCGGTACCTGGACCTGCGCCGCTGGCTGGCCCGGGTGTTCGACGCCGAGTTCGACACGTTCATCGACGCGAACTTCGATTCCCCGCTGGACCTGTTCTCCTCTCGCGCGTCGGCGACGGACCTGGTCCGGCTGATCGCCGCGGGCGGGTTCGGCCGACTCGGCAGTCAGGTGGCCCGGCGGGTCCGCGACCCGCGACTGCGCCGGATCTTCACGTTCCAGGCCCTCTACGCGGGCGTCGCCCCGGCGAAGGCGCTCGCGGTCTACGGCGCCATCGCGCACATGGACACGTCGATGGGTGTCTCGTTCCCGGAGGGCGGCATGCGCACCATCGCCGAGGCGATGACCGACGCGTTCACCTCCGCGGGTGGGCGGATCGAGTTCGGGTCCGAGGTGGTGGACCTCGAGCAGTCGGGTGACCGGGTGCGCTCGGTCCGCACCGCGACCGGGGACACGTTCGAGTGCGATGCCGTCGTCCTGACTCCGGATCTGCCGGTCGTCGACGAGTTGCTGCCCGCCCGCCCGCGGCGCCGGTTCCGGATCTCACCGTCCGCGGTAGTGCTGCACGGCACCGTCTCCTGTGACATCACAGCGGGCTGGGGCGCGGCGCACCATCACACGATCGACTTCGGCGCCGAGTGGGAGCGCACGTTCGCCGAGATCGCGGCGCGGCCAGGACGCGGCCGGCTGATGAGCGACCCGTCGCTGCTGATCACCCGCCCCGCGGTCACCGATCCGGGGCTGCTGGTCGAGCGCGACGGCATCCGGCACGAACCGCTGTCGGTGCTCGCACCCTGCCCGAACCTCGACAGCGCCCCGTTCGACTGGGATGCACTGACCGGGCCGTACACCCGCGAACTGCTCCGGACGCTGGAACAGCGCGGATACCACGGCATCACCGACGGCTATGTCGTTGATCACATCGACTCGCCCGGGACGTGGGCCGCGCAGGGACTGGCCGCGGGCAGCCCGTTCGCTCCCGCGCACATCTTCCGCCAGACGGGCCCGTTCCGGCGGCGTAACCTGGCCCGACGCCCGGTCAACGTCGTTCTGGCCGGCTCCGGCACCACGCCCGGCGTGGGCGTCCCCACCGTGATCGTGTCGGGGAAACTGGCTGCCGAACGCATCGACGGACGCGGACGGAAGCCGCGTTCCGGACTGCGTGCCGAACATTCCGGTGGGACACACTAAACTGACTAGCCGTCCAGTACCGCGCGGCCGTCCAGCGTCGACCGGCGGCGATCGAGCACCTCATCCGGGGGAGGAATCTGTACCGATGTCGGCCTCTTCCGGACCTCTCGACACCGCGTCCGATCGTTCGTGGCTGCGCGCCGCCGGCGACTACCTGCGCACACCCGAGGGACACGCCACCGTGCTCGGCCTCCTCGGGGCGTTGATGATCACGTTCGGCGGCTTCGGCGCCGGTAGCGTGCGCCGGCACGACCCCCTGCTCGAGGACGCCAATCTCTCCTGGCTCCGGTTCGGGCACGGCTACGCCCTGTCCACGATCGTCATCTGGGCCGGTGTCCTCGCGATGATCGCCGCGTGGGTGCGGCTCGGTCGCTCCGCGATCAAGGGCCGGGTCGGGCTGCGCGCCCTGATGTGGACGATTCCGATCTGGACCGCCCCGCTGCTACTCGCGGTGCCGATGTTCAGCCGCGACGCCTACTCGTACCTCGCGCAGGGCGCGCTGCTGCGGGACGGGTTCGACCCGTACGCGGTGGGACCGGTCGCCAACCCCGGCATCCTGCTCGACAACGTCAGCAACGTGTGGACCACGACGACCGCCCCGTACGGGCCGATCTCGCTGCTGCTGGGCCAGGGCATCACCAGTCTCACCGGCGACAACGTCATCGCGGGCACCATGATGCTGCGCCTGACGATGCTGCCGGGCCTCGCACTGATGATGTGGGCGCTCCCCCGCCTCGCCCGGCAACTGGGCGGCAACCCGGCGATCGCGCTGTGGCTCGCGGTGCTCAATCCGCTCGTCCTCATCCACCTCGTCGGCGGCGTGCACAACGAACTCCTCATGGTCGGTCTGATGGTCGCGGGCATCACGCTCGCCCTCGACCGCAAGCACGTTCCGGCCGTTGCGGTCATCGCGATCGGTGTCGCCGTCAAGGCGATGGCCGGCATCGCACTTCCGTTCATCGTGTGGATCTGGATGATCCACGAGCGCGAGCGCGCGCAGGCCGAGGGACACGAGCCCGCGACCCCGCTCGCGTCGTTCGTCAAGACGGCCGGCATCGGCGCGGCGGTGTTCGTCGCGGTCTTCACCGCGGCGTCCGCGGTCGCAGGTGTCGGACTCGGCTGGCTCACCGCTCTGCAGGGCTCCGCGAAGATCATCAACTGGCTGTCGCTGCCGACGATCATGGCGCACCTGGTGACGGTCGGCACGGGCTGGTTCACCGGCGCGACCCTCGCCCCGGTCCTCGAGGTGACCCGCACTATCTGCGCGGTTGCCCTCGTCGCGACCCTCGTCTGGGTGTGGTGGCGATTCCGGCGCACCGAGCGTGACGCCGTGCTGGGCATCCTCATCGCCCTGGTCGCGATCGTGATCCTGTCCCCGGCCGCGCTGCCCTGGTACTACTCGTGGCCCCTGGCGATCGCGGCGGGCTTCGCGATGTCGACGCGCACCCTCCAGATCCTGGTGGGCCTGTCGACGTGGCTCATGCTCGTCTTCCAGCCGGACGGTTCGATCGGCCTCTACACCTTCGTGCACGTCGCCCTCGCGACATTCGTCGCGGTCGTCGCCGCGATGTCCCTGAAGACGGTCGATCCGTTGCGACTGCGATCGGTGTCGGAGCCGGCCGCGGAGGTTCGCCTGCCGGAATCGTCGGACACGTCTACGGTCTCGGATGCCCTGACCACCGACGCCGAACGGCACACGTCGCCGCTGTGACACCGCCCCGGGACCCCGACCTGGACACCGCCTATCGGGTGTGCCGAGAACTGGCAGCCGAACACGGTCGGACGTATTACCTGGCCACGCGACTGCTGCCCGCAGATCGGCGACCGGCGGTCCATGCCCTGTACGGATTCGCCCGCACCGTCGACGACATCGTGGACGTGGAGAGCACCGACAGCACCGACAATGCGCCGCATCCGGCCGCCGAACGGGCAGCCGCCATCGACCGGATCGAGGCCGCGCTGGACTGCGCGCTCGCCGGTCGTCCGGTGGCCGATCCCCGGGCAAGGGAGGTCGTACCGGCGGTCGCGGACACCATCGACCGGTACGCGATACCGATCGAGTACTTCCGTGCGTTCCTGGATTCGATGCGCATGGACATCCCCGGCACGCCGGACTTCCAGGCCGTCTACCCGGACATGGCCGCGTTGCGGCGCTACATGTACGGGTCCGCGGTGGTGATCGGGCTGCAGATGCTGCCGATCCTCGGCACCACGACATCCCTCGACGAGGCCTCGCCGCATGCGGCGGCGCTCGGCGAGGCGTTCCAGTTGACGAACTTCGTGCGCGACGTCGGCGAGGATCTCGCGCGCGGCCGCGTCTACCTGCCCGCCGACGAACTGGCGGTGTTCGGTGTGGACGCGGACCTGCTGCAGCACTGCCGGGACACCGGGACCGTGGATCCGCGGGTGCGACGGGCGCTCGGGCACGTCGCCGCGCTCACCCGAGCGCTGTATCGCGACGCCGAACCCGGACTGGACATGCTCGATCCGCGCGCCCGGCCCGGTATCCGGGCCGCCTTCACGCTCTACTCGGAAATTCTCGACGAGGTGGAACGTAACGGGTTCCGGGTGTTCGATCGGCGCGCCACCGTGCCCCGACGCCGACGCCTGGCAGTCGCGCTGCCGCTGCTGGTGCGCGCCGCGCGGGCGAACTCCGCGGTGTCCGGGCGGCGGGTCTGACCCGACGCCCGGACCGCTCGTTCAGGGACGCCGGAGGGTCAGAACGCCATCGACTGGGCGCGCCGGACGACCTCACGCGCCTGGTCGGTGTGCATCGTCTCGATCGGTGTGGCGGACAGCGACTCGTCCTCGGTGAAGAGCCAGCGCATGATCTCCTCGTCCTCGAAACCGCCGTCACGCAGCACGACGATGAGGCCGGGCAGCAATCGGAGAGGCTGGCCGTCGTCGCCGAAGAACGCTTCGGGGATGCCGAGGACGGTGTCGCGGCGTACCGCGATCAGCTTGTGGTCACGCAGGAGCTGGTGCACATGGGTGACGATCAGTCCCATCTGCTTCGACACGTCTGCCAACTGCAGCAGCGAGATCGATCGGTCCAACACGTCATCGCAATAAGGGATAGCACTCACTCCCGTAACGTTATCGGGTCTGCCGCGACGGTTCGACCAGGGTCCCGTCGTGGAATCGGGTCGAGGCCGTCGGCTGACTACGATCGAGATGAATCTGTGCACGGAAGCGAGGGGCGCGAGCGTGAATCCCGGAGATCGACGGTTGATCGGTGTGGTGCTGGACAGGCGCTACCGAATCGATGCGCCGATTGCGCGGGGCGGCATGTCCACCGTCTACCGCGGCATGGACCTGCGCCTGGACCGCCCTGTCGCGATCAAGGTGATGGATCCGCAGTTCGCCGCCGATCCGCAGTTCCTGGCGCGATTCGAGTTCGAGGCCCGCGCGGTGGCCCGCCTCGCCCATCCGGGGCTGGTCGGGGTCCACGACCAGGGCAGCGACGGTGAGCATGCGTTCCTGGTGATGGAACTCGTCGAGGGCGGGACGCTGCGCGAACTGCTGCGCGAGCGCGGGCCCATGCCCCCGCACGCCGCGGCAGCCGTCGCGCGCCCGGTGCTCGAGGCGCTCGCCGTCGCCCACCGTGCCGGCCTGGTCCACCGCGACATCAAGCCCGAGAACGTGCTCATCTCCCACTCCGGCGACGTCAAGATCGCCGACTTCGGCCTGGTGCGTGCGATCGCCGCGGCCGGGACGACGTCGCGCAGCGTGATTCTCGGAACGGCCGCCTACCTGTCCCCCGAGCAGGTCACGACCGGGACCGCGGACGCCCGCAGCGACGTCTACGCGGCCGGTGTGCTGCTCTACGAGATGCTGACCGGCGTCACGCCGTTCACGGGCGACACGTCGCTGTCCATCGCGTACCAGCGCATCGACAACGACGTCCCGGAGCCGAGCAGCGTCATCGACGGCGTGCCGCAGGAGTTCGACGACCTCGTGGTCCGCGCGACCGAACGCGATCCGGAGCAGCGCTTCGCCGACGCCGGGGCGATGGCGGCGCAACTGCGCACCGTGAGCACTCAACTGGGACTGCCGGACTACCGGGTGCCGGCCCCACGCCGCTCGGCGCAGCAGGCCGCGGCGCCCACGGCCGTCACGACGCGCGCGCCCGGCCAGCACTCCGAGCCCGGAAATCGGCCGGTGCCGGCCGCCGACGCACCGACGACCGTCACCCCGATGGGAGTCCCCCAGGACGGCGTCCAGCACACCAAGGTCGTGACGACGGTGACGCCGCGGCCGCCGGCCGACGACGTCCCGCCGACCGACATCCCGGCGGCCCCGAGACCGTTCGGCGCCCCTGGCGCGGCGGGGCACGGCTCCCGGCGCACAGTTCTCGTGTGGCTGCTGGTGATCCTGTTGGTCGCGGGCGCGCTCGGGTTCGGTGGGTGGTGGCTCGGATCGGGCCGCTACTCCGCGATTCCGGCCGTCGACGGACTCGACACGCCCGGCGCGACCTCGCAGATCGAGGCGGCGGGGCTGAGTGTCGAGACCCGCGGGTCGTATTCGGACACCGTCGCGGTGGACACACCGGTGGGCACGGAACCGGGGGCGGGCGAGCGCGTGACGCGCGGGTCGTCGGTGGCGCTCCTCGTGTCGCTGGGCCGCCCGACGGTTCCCGAGGTCGGCGGTCGCGGCGACGTCGCCTCCGTCGAGGCGAGCCTGCGGGAGCGCACGTTCGTTCCCGTCGACGGCGGGGAGGCGTTCAGCGCGCGGGTGCCGGTGGGCGGCATCGCGGCGCTCGAGCCGGCGCCGGGCACGATGCTGGCGGTGGGCTCCGAGGTCCGGATGCTGCGCAGCAAGGGCGCGCCGCCCGTCGACGTCCCCGGGGTAGAGGGACTGTCTGAGGACGCGGCGCGCAAGGCGCTCGACTCGGTCGGCATCACCGTCCGCGAGGTCCAGCAGGTCTTCGACGACAAGGTCGACGCCGGCGACGCGGTCGGCACGGATCCCGCGGTGGGCACGTCCGTGAAGGCCGGCACCAGTGTCGTGCTGAAGGTGTCGAACGCCGTGAAGGTGCCGGCGTTGCTGGGCCGCTCGGTCTCGGCCGCGAAGTCCGAGCTGGACAAGCTGGGACTGCAGTACGAGGTGCGTCAGATCGTCAACTCGGACCGGTCGCTGATCATCTCGCAGAGCCCCGGCGCCGGTGACCGCGTCGCCCCCGGCGGCACCGTCACCATCACCTCGCTGCTCTGACCTGATTTCCCGCTCCCCCGAAACGGCTGAAGGGTCCCTTCGTGCGCTGCGAGCGCACGAAGGGACCCTTCAGCTGTTCGGACTAGTCGCGCAGCATCTCCGCGACCAGGAACGCCAGCTCGAGCGACTGCTGCGTGTTCAGGCGCGGATCGCACGCGGTCTCGTAGCGACCGGACAGGTCGAGATCCGAGATGTCCTGCGCACCGCCGAGGCATTCGGTGACGTTCTCACCGGTCAGCTCGACGTGGATGCCGCCCGGGTGTGTGCCGAGACCGTTGTGGACCTCGAAGAAGCCCTGGACCTCGTCGACGATGCGATCGAAGTGGCGGGTCTTGTAGCCGGTGGTGGCCTCGTGGGTATTGCCGTGCATCGGGTCGCACTGCCAGATCACCTGGTGACCGGTGGCCTGCACCTTCTCGATGATCGGGGGCAGCAGGTCCCGCACCTTGCCGTTGCCCATGCGGGAGATCAGGGTCAGGCGACCCGGCTTGTTGGTCGGGTCGAGGCGCTCGACATACTCGACGGCCTGCTCCGGCGTGGTCGACGGGCCGATCTTGAGGCCGATCGGGTTCGCGACGAGCTCGGCGAACGCGACGTGCGCGCCGTCGAGCTGACGGGTGCGGTCACCGATCCACAGGAAGTGCGCCGACAGGTCGTACAGCTTGGGGTGGTCGTCGGTGTTGTCGAGGCGCAGCATGGCGCGCTCGTAGTCCAGCACGAGGGCCTCGTGGCTGGCGTAGATCTGCGCCGACTGCAGGTTCGGGTCGGTGACCCGGCAGGCGTTCATGAACCGCAGTCCGCGGTCGATCTCGGCGGCGAGTGCCTCGTAGCGGGCACCGGCGGGCGAGGACGTGACGAACTCGCGGTTCCAGTCGTGGACCTTGTGCAGGTCGGCCATGCCGGAGCCGGTGAGTGCACGCACGAGGTTCATCGCGGCGCTGGCGTTGGCGTAGGCGCGGACCAGACGGGAGGGGTCGTGGACGCGGACGGCCTCGTCGGCGACCAGCGAGTTCACCATGTCGCCGCGGTACGACTGCAGACCCAGCGAGTCGGTGTTCGACGAACGCGGCTTGGCGTACTGGCCGGCGATGCGCGCGACCTTGACCACCGGCATGCTCGCGCCGTAGGTCAGCACGACGGCCATCTGGAGCAGCGTGCGGATGTTGCCCTTGATGTGCGGTTCGGTGTTGTCCGCGAAGGTCTCCGCGCAGTCACCGCCCTGCAGCAGGAAGGCCTCACCGCGTGCCACCTCGGCCAGCTTCTGCGACAGCGACTCGACCTCACTGGCCACCGTGATCGGCGGCACGCTCTCGAGGACGGTGCGCATCGCGGCAGCCTGGTCGGCGGGCCACTGCGGCTGCTGTGCGGCCGGCTTGGCCAGCGCCGCGTCCAGCTGATCTCGCATGGCTGCGGGCAGCGGCGGAAGTTCGGGCAAGCGGTCGATCGGAACGTCGACAGTCCAGTTCACAACTACAGGGTATTCGCCTCGCCGGTGCCGGGTGAGCGAAGGTCCCCATTCACACGGAATCGTTGCCCCGGCCGGGGCCCGTGATTCTCGTCACCGCACCGAACGGAACGCCTCGATCGCCTCGAACTTCGCGAGGTTGTGCCGGGCGTCGGCGAGCGCGTCGTGGGCGTCGTCGGGGACCGGCGGCAGCGGCGGGGAACCGTTCGTTTCCCAGTGCTGACGCAGTTCGCGCGTGTAGCGCGGCATGCACGACGGCAGCTCGGTCATCGCACCCCACAGCTGACACAGCACGACGTGGTCGTAGGCGGCCACCCACGCCCACAGCTCGGGTTCGATGCCGGGTCGCGGCACCAGGAACTTCATGAGGTCGTCGCGGATCCGTGCACGGCTCTTCCACACGGGCGACGACGGCGACGGCAGCTTCGGCAGCACATTGCGGCGCACCCACTTGCCGGCGCGGTCGGGATCGAACTCGGTGGAGACGGCGTAGAACTCGCGCCCGTCCTCGCACACCACACCGATCGAGACGAGCTCGATTGTGCGACCATCCTCGATGAACTCGCAGTCGTAGAAGTAGCGCACGGTCGGGAAGCCTATGCCCTCTCCGTCGGAGCGCTCGACACTGCCCCGCCCGGGTACTCGACACTGCCCCGCTCGCGGGGTCACTCGACACCGTGCCCCGTGTTCGTAGAAAGATGTTGTGGTGCACAACCCCACGAGCGACTACGCCGACCCCTCCCCCGCGGACGACGGCACGCCGCCGAAGTCGACGTGGAACCCTGCGGCCGTGGTCGCGGCCCGGGTCGTCATCGCCGCCGCGTTCACGATCGGGGCGCTCTTCTACCTGGTCGGTTTCCCCGGTCTGCGGGACGTGGGCTTCCAGTACCACATCGATCTCGACGTGTACCGCCTCGGCGGCGCCGTGTTCGCGGCCGGAAATCCGCTGTACGAGGACGGCGCACTGCCGGCGATGTTCTACGGCCAGCACCTGCCGTTCACGTACCCACCGCTCGCCGCAGTCGTGTTCGCGCCGATGTCGTGGATCTCGCTACAGGCCGCCGGCGCCGTACTCACCGTGCTGTCCCTGGCCGCACTGGTCGCGACGCTCGTCCTGGCGCTCGCATCGGTCGGCGTGCGACCCCGCACGACGCTCGTGTGGACGGCGCTGGCCGGTGCCGCGGCCGCCCTGACGCTGGAGCCTGTCAGCTCGACGTTCGACTACGGCCAGGTCAACATCCTGCTGATGGTGTTCGTGGCAGCCGACTGCCTGCTGAAGAAGACGCCGTGGCCGCGCGGCGTCCTCATCGGCTTCGTCGCCGCCGTGAAGCTGACCCCGGCGGTGTTCATCCTCTACTTCCTGTTCCGCAAGGACTTCCGCGCTGCGGTCACGACCGGTGTGAGTTTCGTGTTGTTCGGCGCGATCGGCTTCCTCGTCGCCCGCGCCGACTCGTGGGAGTACTGGACCGACACGCTGTTCGATTCGAGCCGCATCGGCGGACCCGCCTACCCCGCGAACCAGAGCATCACCGGCGTGCTCGCCCGGCTCGGGCTCGACCCGTCGATGCGCACGGCGCTGTGGCTCGCACTGAGCCTGGCGGTGCTGGCGTTGGCCGCCGTCGCGATGCACCGCGCGTTCGCGGCCGGGCTCCCGGTGGTGGCCCTGTTCGTCAACGCGTTGTTCGGCCTGCTGGTGTCGCCCGTGTCGTGGTCACACCACTGGGTCTGGGTCGCGCCGCTGCTCCTGGTCCTCGCGGTGGCCGCCTACCGACGGCGCAGTGTCGCACTCGGCGCGGTCGTCGCGGCGAGTTGGCTGCTGTTCGTGCTCGCCCCGCACTGGGAACTCGGCGTCGGCCGCTGGGAGGGCACCGGTTGGCCGCTGTGGGACCAGTTCCTCGTGTCGTCCTACGTGTGGTGGGCACTCGCCGTGATCGTGGCGGTGACGCTGTCGCTCGGTCGGCGGGGTCACGTCCGCGCCGGAGTTGCCGATTCCCGCGAGCAACTGTCGCCCACCGCCTGACAGCGGCTCGTCCGCGGTGTCACGCCACCAGCAGTAGACGTACAGCGCCAGCGACACCACGAGCGTCACGATCACCCATCCCGTGATCGTGATGTCGACCCAGGCCCCGATCGGCGGCGAACCGGGCAGGATGCCCCGCATCGGCACCACGGCGAAGACCATCGCCGCCATCCAGCCGAGCATGTCGGTGTGCACGACGCGGCGCCGACGCGCGGTCTGGATCGAGACGAACGCCGCCAGGACCGCGAGGACCACCATCATTGCGAGCAGCATCCCGGAGTACACCAGGGTCCCTCCGGACCGGTGCACCTGCAGTCGCATCTCCCCGGTGTCCGACCCGGAGGCGACCGCATCGTCCCCGACGCTCCACCCCTCGGCTTCGTCGTTGACGAACAGCCGCGTCGAGTGCGACTCGATGTCGGCACCGGAACCGGTGTGAGCCGACACGACTAGGGGGTCGATGTCGAAGCGATCGAACGGCCACCGTCCGGGCACACCGTCGAGGATGATCTCCACGTCGAACGTGGTGGCGGACGTCCCCGCAGGGAGGACGAGTTTCGTGCGCGCGATGCTCGGTGAGACGACCACCGTGACGTCCTGTGTGAGCTCTTCACCGCCGGGTTCGCGGAACCGCGCGCCAGGCGCGACGAAGACCTCGGCATCGACGCGGGTGGTGGTCGGGTGCACTCCGGTGATCGAGACGACGACGAGCACCTCGTCCTCGGCCGGCGTCACCGTCTCCCATCCGTCGTCGCCGTCGGCGCTCAGGGCGTAGATCACGAGCGACAACGCATAGAGCGCGGCGGCGACGGCCGCGACCAGCGACCAGAACAGGCGCGGCCGGGTACGTGCGAACGAGACAGCGGGCACGACACGGAACATACCGGCGCGGTGGCCGAACCCGACGCTAGCCAGACAGTGCGTCGGTCACCGAATCGTTCGGCGGAGAGGACATTTTCGGGCCCCGGCCGAGCACTACGTCCCGTGCGGCCTTCGGGTACGCGAGGACCTCGCGCACGCTGTTCTTCACCAGTGTGGACCGTCTGCCCCCGGCGCGGCCCGCGCACACGCCGCCTGCGTCGATCCCGGCGGCCCGCGCCAGAGCGACCGTGCGCGGCAGATGGAACGGCTGGGTCACGAAGAGCGCGTGCCGGATTCCGAAGGTCCGCGCGGCCCGAACGCACGTGTCGTAGGTGTCGAGTCCGTAGGGGTCGGCGACGATCGACGCGCGCGGCACCCCGACCTCGACGAGATACCCCACCATTGCAGCGATTTCGTCGCCCGACCGTCCGTGGGCGTCACCGGAGACCAGGACGACTGCGGCCTTGCCGTCCCGCACGAGACGGGCCGTCGTGTCGAGGCGGCCCTGCAGGAACTTCATCGGGCGGCCGTCGCGGACTCGCGCGCCCAACACCACCACGACGGGGGCGGCGGGCGATCGCGCAGGAGAGTGCATCCGGCCGGCCGCGGCGACCCCGATCCACACGGCGGGGCCGACCAGGGCGGCGAGTCCTGCGGCGGCGGCCGAACGGCCGAGCCGGCCGAGTGGCACCGGCTCCCGCTAGCCGGCGCGCGTGTCGGGCACGCGGTCGACGTCTGCGGCCGGCCGCGCGTCGGCGGGGGCCGGGTCCTTGAGGGTCGCGGCGTAGATGTCGACGTACTCCTGGCCGGACAGGACCATCAGCTTGTACATCACCTCGTCGGTGATGGCGCGCTCGACGAAGCGGTTGCCGCCCATCCCCTCGAACCGGGAGAAGTCGATGGGCTCGCCGATCCGGACGGTGACCTTGGCGGGCCGCCACATCTTCGAGCCGATCGGGTTGACCTTCGCGGTGCCGATCATCGCGACCGGGATGACCTTGACGCCCGACTCGAGCGCAAGGCGGGCCATGCCCGTCTTTCCCTTGTAGAGGCGGCCGTCGGGCGAGCGGGTGCCCTCCGGGTAGATCCCGAGGAGCTTGCCGTCGCCGAGGACGCGCAGGCCCGCGTTGAGGGCATCCTTCGCGGCGTCGGCGCCCGTGCGATCGATCGGCACCTGGCCCACGGCGGAGAAGAACCACTTCTGGAAGGCGCCCTTGAACCCGGTGCCGGTGAAGTACTCGCTCTTGGCCAGGAACGTGATCCGGCGCGGGCAGCGCAGCGGGAGGAAGAACGAGTCGAGCACTGCCTGATGGTTGCTGGCCAGAATCGCCGGGCCGTCCGTCGGAATATTCTCGGCGCCTTCCAGTTTCGGCCGACCGAGGAGCCACATGACAGGACCCAACAACACGTACTTAAACAGCCAGTACCACATGGCGTCCTTCCGTCCGAGCTCTATTCCCCCGAGGCCTGCCAGGGCGGCCACCTACGCAATGACTGTACTCAGCAGTCTGGACGGCTGCCACACGGTGTTGCCGGGCTCCGATGCGTCAGCGCGGCCCCTGCGGCAGCGCCTGGCGTGCGAGGTCGGCGGCCCCGATCATTCCGGCCGCCTCCCCCAGCTGGGTGTGCCGGATCCGGGCGAGCGGCCGGTGGCCCGCGCCGGTCACCAGTCGCGCGTAGTGCTCGCGTGCCTCGTCCAGGAACAGCGACGCCGAACTTCCGACACCACCGCAGATGACGACCAGGTCCGGATCGAAGATGTCCGACACCGTCGCCAGTCCCACCCCGAGCCACCGGGCGAAGTCGGCGAACGTCGCGAGCGCCACCGCGTCACCCTCCCGCGCGGCCGCCGCGATGCGACGGCCGGTCAGCGCGCCCGGGTCCACGGCGACGTCCCGCGCCAGGATCGTCGAGCCGGACGGCTCGGCCGCGAGCAGCTCGAGCGCGGTGTCCACGAGCGCGGTGCCGCTGCAGTACCGCTCCCAGCAGCCTCGCTTGCCGCAGGCGCAGACCCGCCCGTCGGGCACCACCTGCAGGTGTCCGAGTTCCGGTGCGACGCCGAAACTGCCCCGGTACAGCCGGCCGTCGATCAGCAGCGCGGCGCCGATGCCGGTCCCGATCGCCACCACGACGACGTTCCGGCCGCCTCCGGCCGCCCCGAACCGGGATTCGGCCCATGCCGCCGCGTTCGCGTCGTGCTCGAGCACGACCGGCAGTGCCAACCGGTCTCCGAGACGGCGAGCGACGGGGGCGTCCACCCACGGCAGGTGGGGCGCGAACCGGATCGTGGTGCGGTCGTAGTCGACGAACCCGGCCACCGCGAGCCCGACCGCGGCGATCGGATGCCGGGAGGTGAGCTCCCGGACGGCACGGGTGATTCCCTGTTCGAGGGCCTCGGCCGAGTGCGGCGTGGGCGCCTGCGCGGTGTCGATGACCTCACCGCGGACATCGACCACGGACGCGCGGATACTCGTTCCCCCGACGTCCACACCGACCGTGAGCTCTTCGACGCTGTTCACGCACAAGATTGTGCCCATACCGGCGCGGACCCCGATACGCCGGGCGGCCCGGATCAGTCCTTGATGGTGATGTCGATCGGGACGAAGGCAGCGGCCGGGGCGGGGTGCTCCGACGTCTCGGCCGCGCGGCCGGCGGACGGATCCTGATGTCCGTCGAGAACCTCGCGCAGCACCAGGAGCAGGGCCGATGCGTGGCCCGCCACCGCAGTGACGAGGTCGTGCTGCTCGCCGCGCATCAGCGCGGCGAGGGCGCACAGCGGACACCACGAACACGTGCTGCAGCCCGGCTGACCCGACCCATCGGACTCGCCGGACTCCGTCTCGGCGCCCCGCGCCGCCTTCTGCAGGATGGGCTCGATCCGCTCGAGGACCGTCTCGGCCAGCGCCCGCAGCTCGGCGACCAGTTCGGCGTGCTCACCGGTCATTGCGGCCACACCGCCGGGTCTGGCACGAACCGCACGACCAGGTCGCTGCCGTCGAAGTCCGCGTCGCGCACGGTGCAACGACGGAGTACCGATGCCAACCTGACGCGACGGCGTTTCCCGTCGGCCCCCACCACCAAGTCGTCCTCCACTCGTCCCAGCGTCAATGCCCGCGGGTTCGCGAGCGGCAGGTGCATCCGCATCGCGTACACCGATTCGAGACCCCCCGATCCCGATTCGAGCGCCACCCGGATCGGCGCCGCATCTGCGGTGAGCATCGCCGACGGACCGGCGACGCCCGCGTAGAGCGTCCGCGCCATGCCGTCGAGAGCCTCCCACCCTATCGGCTCGGTCGCCACCTGGCCGGACGTCAGCACGGTGACGTCGCCGGCAGCGTCGCGCAACTCCGCGAGGACCTCGCCCTGCGCGGCGCGGCGAGTCCGGTACCAGTCGCCCACATTCGACGTCAACGCATCCGAATCGAGTTGTGGAAGAAGACCGTTGACGATCAGGGCATCGACCCGCAGGGCGCCCAGCGCGAGCCCGGACAGCAGTCGCCGGGTCTCGGCGAACGCCATCCGTTCGGGCGTCGTCACCAGCCGGATCGCGGTGCGCCCGCGATCCGACAACAGCGCCGTGACCGCCGACGTCGCCTCCAGCACCCGGTCCACCACGGCGACGACCATGGCGAGCCCGGTGTCGCCCGAGGTGAGTGCGGCCATCCGGCGGTGCTGGGGCCACACCCGCTCGATGCACCCGGCGACCGACTCGGGAAGCGCCAGCAATCGCTGGGCATCGGAGGTGGCGGGACAGTCGACGACGACCAGGTCCCAACGTGATTCGCCGGCCAGGCGCACCACCTCACCGAGCCCGAGCACGTCCTCGACGCCCGGCAGCCCGGTCAGCTCCTCGGGCGCGAGGTCGGTGAGATCGGCACCGTGATCATGGGATCCGCCGAGCGCCAGCAGCGCGACCAGGCCGCGGTAGCGCTCTTCGAGCAGCGCGAGCGTGTCGACCTCGAGGACGTCGAGTCCGGTTGCCACGCGTGTCGGTTCACCCGGCGCGATCGGACGGTCGAGCACGTCGGCCAGACCGTGCGCCCGATCGAGCGAGATCAGCAGGACGCGCTCACCGGCCGCGGCCGCGCCGACCGCCGTCGCGGCCGCCATCGTCGTCTTCCCGGCACCGCCCTTGCCGACGAAGAGCCGGACCGTGGCAGCCGACTCCGAGGCGGCGGCGCTCAGCCCTCCACCCGCTTCTTGAGTTCCTTGAGTGCCGTGTCGGTGATGACCTTCTCGGCCTTGCGCTTGAACAGACCGATCATCGGGATCGTGAGATCGACGGTGAGCTCGTACGTCACGCGGGTGCCGCCGCCGGCCTCGGGCTCGAGCGTGTACGAGCCGTGCTGCGACTTCTGGATCTCACCGGACACCAGGTCCCAGCTCACCGACATGCCGTCCGGCGCCCAGCGGTAGCGGAGCACGTAGGTGTCCTTGACCATGCCGGCGTCGAGGACGAATCGCACCTCCGCGGCGCGGTCCCCCGGCCCCGGCACGAGCACCTCGACCGACTTGGCAGCCTCCACCCAGGTCGGGTAGGCGCCGAAGTCCGCGATCACACCCATCACCTCGGCGGCGGGTGCGTCGATGGTGATCGACCTCTTGGTCTTCTCGGCCATGCCTCGGACGCTTCCTTTCAGAACGACGCGGTGCGCGCGTACCGCCCGTTCATCTCACACGATTGCCGACCTCGCGCACAATTCGCTACGCGGGGGGCTCCCCGGCGGCGCGTCCCGCTTCCAGCTGCTGCTTGATCTCGAAGGTCATCGCCTTGCCCGCGAGGCGGCGGGTGTGATTCATCCCGGCCAGGTCCAGCGACGCGACACCCTGCGGCGACACCCCGGTCGGCTCCGCATGCAGGAAGTAGTGCATCACGGTCCCGTCCATCACGGGCTCGAGCCACACTTCCATCGTCCCGGTGAGCGGCCCGGCGACGGTCCAGCGGACGCCCTTCTCGGCGCGGTCCTCGCGCACGTCGAGGACGAGGTCCGGCCACCACGCGCGCCAGCGTGCGGGCACGGAAACGCGGGCAGCCACCTTCTCCGGGGCTGCAGCGACGAACGTCTGGTCGGCGACCTGAATGCTGCTCACCCCCACAGCTTCACACACCGGCCTCCGGTCCGGTGATCTGGACTACACCTGGACGGACGACCATTCGAGCAACCGCAGGTAGGTGGCAGTGCCGCGCGTCACGCGTCCGCCGTCTATCGTGAGGATCAGCAAGCCTTACTCGTCAGTATCTTCAGTGTCGGAGGTCGTCGTGCCCGAGTTCAGCGTTCCTGCCACTTTCACGATTCCGGAGGACGCGTCCGCGGTCGACTCGGTCTACGAGTACGCAGCGACGAAGCCCGGCCACATCGTCTTCCGGCGGCTCGTGAACGGATCGTGGGTCGACGTGACCGCCCGCGAGTTCGCCGAGCAGGTCACCGCCGTCGCGAAGGGGCTCGTGGCCCGCGGCGTCCAGCCGGGCGACCGGGTGGCCCTGATGTCCGCGACCCGTTACGAGTGGCAGCTCCTCGACTACGCCATCTGGTCCGCCGGCGGCGTCACGGTGCCGATCTACGAGACGTCCTCCGCCGACCAGGTGAAGTGGATCCTCGAAGATTCCGGCGCGATCGGCCTCATCGTCGAGACAGACCAGCACTCGAAGACCGTCGCCGAGGCCGCCGAGGGCGCACCCGACCTGCGCGCGGTCCTCCAGATCGAGCCGTCCGGCGCGAACGCCGGCGCCGTCGAGGTCCTCACCACACAGGGCGCCGCCGTCTCCGACGACGAGATCCGCGCCCGCGCGACGTCGCTGAAGGCGAGCGATCCGGCCACGCTGATCTACACGTCGGGCACCACGGGCCGCCCCAAGGGCTGCCAGTTGACCCACTCCAACCTGATCGCCGAGTCCAAGGGCATCATCGCGTCGAGCCTGGGCGACCTGCTGACCACGCCCGGCGTCAGCACACTGATGTTCCTGCCGCTCGCGCACGTCCTCGCGCGCGCCGTGAGCATCGCGGCGTTCGACGCCGGCGCCTCCGTCGGCCACACCAGCGACATCCCGAACCTCGTCCCGACCTTCGCCGAGTACAAGCCGGACTTCATCCTCTCGGTGCCGCGCGTGTTCGAGAAGGTGTACAACACCGCCCGGCAGAAGGCGCATTCCGAGGGCAAGGGCAAGATCTTCGACGCGGCCGCGGCGACCGCGATCGAGTGGAGTGAGGCGAAGGACAACGGCGGACCCGGCCTGTTCCTCAACATCAAGCACACCGTGTTCGACAAGCTCGTCTACTCGAAGCTGCGTGCCGCACTGGGCGGCAACTGCAAGCTCGCGATCTCCGGCGGCGCGCCGCTCGGCGCCCGCCTCGGCCACTTCTTCCGCGGCATCGGCGTCACCATCTACGAGGGCTACGGGCTCACCGAGACGACGGCGGCGTTCGCGGTCAACACGATCGGCAACCAGAAGGTCGGCACCGTCGGAAAGCCCTTGGCGGGCAACTCCGTTCGCATCGCCGAGGACGGCGAGATCATGCTGTCCGGGCCGGTCGTGTTCTCCGGGTACTGGCGCAACGAGACCGCCACGAAGGAGGCGATCGAGGACGGCTGGTTCCACACCGGCGACCTCGGCACCGTCGACGCGGACGGCTACATCGCGATCACTGGCCGCAAGAAGGAAATCATCGTCACGGCGGGCGGCAAGAACGTCGCCCCGGCCCAGCTCGAGGACCACCTGCGCGCGCATCCGCTGATCAGCCAGGCGATCGTCGTCGGCGACCAGAAGCCGTTCATCGGGGCGCTCATCACGATCGACGCGGAGGCGCTGCCCGCCTGGAACGAGCGCAACGGCAAGCCCGCCGGTACCACCGTTTCGGAACTGCTGTCGGACCCCGATCTCACCGCCGAGGTCGACGCCGCGATCGCCGAGGCCAACAAGCTCGTCTCGCACGCGGAGGCGATCAAGAAGTACCGCATCCTGCCCGTCGACTTCACCGAGGAGACCGGTGAGCTGACCCCGACGATGAAGCTCAAGCGCAACGTCGTCCACGAGAGCTTCGCGTCGGACATCGAGCAGATCTACAGCAAGTAGTCCCACGACGCACGACGCCCGCGGCCCCTTCCGGACCGCGGGCGTCGTGCGTTTTTCGGTTGTCGGTGCAGGGCCGTTCAGGACAGCAGGTGGCGCAGCTTCGCGCCGAGCACGTCCCAGCGCCAGTGCGTCTGGACGAACTCCCGGCCCGCCGCCCCCATCGCCGCGGCGCGGTCCCGGTCCTCGAGGACACCGATCAGCGCGCCGGCGATGTCGTCGACGGACGTGCCGTCGACGACGTGCCCGGTCTCGTTCTCGGACACCGTCTCCGGGGCGCCACCGGAGCGTCCAGCGATCACCGGCACCCCGCTCGCCGACGCCTCGAGGTAGACGATGCCCAGGCCCTCGACGTCCAGTCCGGCGCCACGGGTCCGGCACGGCATCGCGAACACGTCGGCGATCGTGTGGTGCGCGGCCAGTTCCGACGCGGGCACACCGCCGGTGAACACGACGTGCTCGGCCACACCGCACTCGTGCGCGAGGGCCTGCAGCCGCTCGGCGTACGGGCCGCCGCCGACGATCACCAGCACGGCGCCGTCGATGCGGCGACGCACCGCCGGCAGAGCCCTGATGAGCTGATCCTGCCCCTTGCGCGGCACCAGCCGGGACAGGCACAGGATCGTCGGCCGCTCCCCCAGTCCGTAGCGGGCGCGCAGTTCCGCGCGCGCGGCCGGGTCGGGCCGGAAGACGTCGGTGTCCACGCCGGGCGGCAGATGCTCGAGCGCGGCGTGCGCCCCAAACGCCGACGCGAACCGCCCGCGGGTGTACTTGCTGACGAACGTCACGGTGTCGGTGGTGTCACCGATGCGGCGAAGCGCCTGCCGCGCAGCGGGAAGCATCGACCAGCCCACCTCGTGGCCGTGCGTGGACGCGATCACCCGGTCCGCGCCGGCCCGCCGCACCGTCGATGCCAGCAGCGCCAGCGGTGCCGCCGCACCGAACCAGACGTTGGAGCACTCGTACTCCTGCACGAGCTTCGCGGCGCGGCGCGCGACGAACGGCGTCGGCACCATGAGCGTCGTGGGGTGGCGTACCACCTTGTAGGGCTGCTCGGCGTCGAATCGGACGTGGCTGTCCCCCCGCCAGCGGGGTGCGTAGACCACCAATTCGTCGGCGGGCAACTGGGCGGCAAAAGTGTGCAGGTAGGACTGGATCCCACCGGGGCGGGGTGGAAAATCGTTCGTCACCAACAGGGTTCGACGCATGCTTCCACCGTAGGTCTTAGCGCCGCCACGGCGGCCACCAGGGTCAGGACAACTGTTCCTTCACCCACACACCCCACGAGTTCACCAGATCGGCGGTGCCGACCCCCAGCACGCCGCGGATCGTGCGGTCGAGCTCCGCATCGGCCACGGGCCCACGGGCCAGCTCCCGGTACAGCACGCCGAGTTGGTCCTCACCGTACTGCGATGCGATGAAAGTAGCTACGGACCAGGCGGATTCGTACGCCCGCCGGGCAGTGTCACCACCCCCACGGAAGTCGCGGTCGGCGGGCAGCCTGCTCGGCGGGCCGGACTTCGCGACCTCGGCCGCGAGGGTGGGGGCGAGTTGCCCGAACTGCGCCTCGATCCCCCGGTAGCCGACGTAGTCGGCGTACCCCTCGAGCATCCACATCGGCGACCCGTCCTCGGTCACCGGTCGCGCGGCGACGTGTGTGAGCTCGTGACGCAACACCGAGATCCTGGTCAGATCGGTGAGCCGACCGGACGACTCCGGGCTGAACACGATCCGCTGTCCGGACGCCGTCCGCGAACGCCGATCGACCGCGTCGGACACCGCCACCGCGGCGATGTCGACTCCACTGTGATCCGAGCCGACGAGGGACGAGAACTCCTCATGCGAGCCTGCGACCATCACGACGGCCCGCCGCGACCAGTCCTCGCCCCAGACGTCCGTGACGTGCGCGACGGCGTCACCGACCTCGGTCGCGAGGAGATCGATCATCGGCGTCTGCGTCGTCGGACCCAGCACGAACGACGGCCGCCCCTCCTCGCCGTCCACCCGACGAACCGCCACGGGACCGAAATCCCAAGGGCCACGCCATGTCTCACGATCGGATCCCGGAACGTCGGAATCGCTGACAAGCTTCCACTCGTCGCCGTGCCGGGCGAGAAGGAGCGCAACCGGCTTGCGGGTCGACTGCGTGTCGGCTCCCGCGATCGAGTAGCGCAGGTACACCGTCGGCGCCCACACGTCCGACGCCCCGAGTTCGTCGGCGGTCGCGGACGCCACCGGCGTCTCCGGTTCCGCCCCGATGTCGTATGCGAACTCGCCGAAGGGAACGCCGGCAGCGTTGTTCGCACGCCGGATCTCGGACTCGAGGAATCCGGGATCGGCGTTCGGATCGAACAGGGCGGGCAGCGCATCGGTGTCACCGGTACGCACCGCGGCAGCCCAGTCGTCGAGCAGCGCCTGCGCGCCCGCCCGTCGCCCATCCTCGTAGGGGTTGGCCACCGGCGCGGCTCCCGTCGGAGCTCCAGGTTCGTCGTCGCCGTGATCGAACGCCGACAGGCTCAACACCAGGGCAACGGCCACCCCGAGCCCCACAAGCCCCGCCCACTCCCACCGACGCACACGCCGCCGCGGCGTGGCAGGGGACGAATGATCTTCAGCGGGCACGTCCGAGAGTGTATGAGCCACGGACGACAACGGACCCGATACCCCTGGGTATCGGGTCCGTTCGAGGGCCGTGTATCGACCGGGTCGTTCTACAGGTCAGTACCGGCGCGCACCGTAGAACGGCATCGACGCCATCGAGTCCACCTTCACGGGCGTGCCGTAGGTCGAGGCGTGCAGGACGTTGCCGTCTCCCGCGTACAGCCCGACGTGCGATGCGTCGTCGTAGAACAGCACGACGTCACCCGGCTGCAACTGGCTCTTGTCAACCGGAGCGCCACCGCCCGCCTGCGCCTGGCTCGAGCGCGGCAGCGACTTGCCGATCTGCTTGTAGGCCCACACGACCAGCCCGGAGCAGTCGTAGGCGTCGGGCCCGGTCGCACCCCAGCTGTACGGCTTTCCTATCTGCGTCATGCCGGCCTGCAGAGCCGCGGACCCCGCGCCCGACCCCAGGTTCGCGAGGATTCGCCCCGCATCGACCCCGGGCGGGAAGGAACTGCCGGCGAGCTGGGCCCGCTCGGCGCCGGTGAGACGGTCGAACGCCTGGGTCACCGACTCGATCTGCTTCTGCAGCTCGCTCTGCTTGTTCTGCAGGTCGTCGCTGACCAGCTTGGCCTGGTCGGTGGCCGACCGCGCCTCGTCGGCGGACACCCGGGAGGCCTCGGCGGCGGCCGCGGCGGCGGCCGACGCCTGCTTGAACCCCACGACAGCCTTGGTGGTCTCGTTCGAAATCGCGTCCAGTGCCGCCATCTGGTCCAGCATCTGCTGCGGCGAATCGCTCAGCATCAGCGCGTAGAGCCGATTGGTCCGCGCGCCTTGGTAACTGGCGGCCGCCAGCTTGCCGACCGCGGGACGGAACTGGTCGATCTGCGATTCGGCGGCCGCGAGGGCGTCCCGATCGCCCGCGAGGCGCGCCTCCGCATCCCGTTGCACGGCCTGCTTGCCGTCGAGATCGATCTGAGCGTTGTGGAGGGCCTCGGTGGTCCGCTCGGACTCCCGGGACAGCTCCGCGAGGCGGTCGAGCGCCGCGGTCGGGTTGCTCAGCACGGGGTCGGCTCCCGCGGAACCGGCGGGCAGCCCCACGAGGGTCAGGGACAGCACCCCCGTCGCGAGAGCAGTACACATCGAGCGCTTCATCTTCAGCGAGGACTTGTCACCGGGCACAGCTGCGCGACACTCCGTTTCTGGATTCAGTCTCCATCGCGAGGCGATGGGCTCCGTAATGTCTCGAATAGGTTACGGAAGGGTATATGTCCGTGTCTACCCGACAGTAGGACAATTCGCCATACAGTCACCAAGGCCACAGAACGGTCGGTCCGGACTCCCCCCTGCAAACGACTCGGGGCGGGTCCGATTACGGACCCGCCCCGAGAACCGAGAACAGTCGTGTCGACTAGGCGTAGCGACGAGCGCCGTCGAACGGCATCGACGACACCGGCGCGAGCTTGACCGGCTGACCGGAAGTCGACGCGTGGATGACGTTGCCGTTGCCGGCGTAGATGCCCGAGTGGCTGCCACCGTAGAACGAGATGACGTCGCCGACCTGCAGGTCGTCACGCGCGACGGACCAGCCGGCGACGGCCTGGTCGTAGCTGGTGCGCGGGAGGTTGAGGCCGGCCTGCTTGTAGGCCCACTGCACGAGGCCCGAGCAGTCGAAGGCGTCCGGACCGGCCGCACCGTAGACGTAGGGGGAGCCGAGCTTGCTCTCGGCCGCCTGGAGCGCCTTCTGGCCCGCGCTGAGGATCGGAGCGACCGATGCGGGCGGGGCGGGAGCGAGATCGGCACTGCCGGTGGGCAGCGCGGGCGCGACGATCGGAGCGATCTGTGCGATCGCAGCATCGACCTGCGCCTGGGTCACACCGGGGACCTCGACCGTGCCGACGCCGGGGACGTTGATCGGATCGGCAATGGCCGGTGCCGCGGTGACCGCGACGGCTCCGATGGCAAGTGCGCCGGCGACGGCTGCGCGCTGCGCGGAACGCTTGAGATTGGGTGACGCCACGAGAAAGGAACTCCGTTTCTTCCGTTCGTCCGCCGACCGAGTTAGCTGACGGGTTCGGGCTGGGAAGATCAGCCCTACCCGTCGACACCGCACATCGCGGCTTCGACGGGATTCACCCCAAAGGAAACTTGGGTTCCCGGCACGTCCCCTCCGAGGAGGTTTCGATTAGGCGGGCCCAGCGATGCCGTTCCGGGTGGGACGGCAAGACTCCGCTAGGTCTCGAGAAGATTACGAAAGCGCATCCCTTGTGTCGACTCGGACGCGCCGATTCCATGCTTTTCAACCGTTTGGCGGGTCCGGCCGCGCCCCGATCGGCGCCAACGTCACGGATGGATAACAACCAGTTCGGTTGTCGCGGAACCGACTGCTCGGCCCGAAATGCGGGAGCACCGCCCGCGGAAGCGTCCGGCAACGCATCTCGCACAGGTCGCCACTGGTCAGCGCGAGATCGACCGCCGGCCTCCCGAGCCACCCGGAGACCGAGCCGGGCCCGCCGTGGCGACATCGCGACGACTCGAACCCCTACTCCCCCAACGCCGATCGCGCACGACTCGATCCGGGCCACGAAACAGGCGGTGTGATCCTCGTCTCTCCGCGCCCGGAACCGGGTCCGACGCGCTACGCGGACTCGCTGTCGGAGGGGCTCTCTAAGGTCTGCTGTCGTGAGCAGACCGCCGAACGCCCGAACCGCCGACGGCGACCAACTGAGCTTCGACGAACTCGACACCCCACTGCGCGACATCACCTTCGTGGTCGTCGACCTCGAGACCACCGGCGGAAGCTCCGAGAACGACGCGATCACCGAGATCGGCGCCGTCAAGGTGCGGGGCGGCGAGGTACTCGGCGAACTGGGCACGCTCGTCGATCCCGGTCGCGCGATCCCGCCGTACATCGTCGAGCTCACCGGAATCACGACGGCGATGGTGCGCAGCGCACCCCGGATCGACGCGGTGCTGCCTGCGTTCCTCGAATTCGCGAGCGGCGCGGTGCTCGTCGCGCACAACGCGGGGTTCGACGTCGGATTCCTCAAAGCGGCTGCGGCCCGGCAGGGCTTGCCGTGGCCCAAGTTCCAGGTGGTGTGCACCGTCAAGCTCGCGCGGCGGGTCCTGGGCCGGGACGAGGCCCCCTCGGTCAAGCTGTCGGCGCTGGCGGCACTGCTGGGCGCCGACACCACGCCGTCGCACCGCGCCCTCGACGACGCGCGCGCCACCGTCGACGTCCTGCACGCGTTGATCGGACGCGTCGGGAATCAGGGCGTCCACAGCCTGCCCGAACTGCTCGACTACATCCCGAGGGTGTCCCCGGAGCAACGGGCCAAACGCACGCTCGCGAGCCACCTTCCGCGTTCCCCGGGCGTGTACCTGTTCCGCGGCCCGTCCGACGAGGTGCTCTACGTGGGGACCGCATCGGATCTCCGACGGCGTGTGCGCAACTACTTCACCGGATCCGAGACCCGCGGGCGGATGAAGGAGATGGTCGCCCTCGCCACCCGGGTCGACCATGTCGAGTGCGCACATCCACTCGAGGCGGGCGTGCGCGAGCTCCGCCTCCTGCGCGCCCACGTGCCGCCCTACAACCGCCGCTCCAAGTTCCCGATGCGCGGCTGGTGGGTCACGCTCACCACAGAGGCGTTTCCGCGCCTCTCCGTGGTCCGTACGCCGACGGCGGACTGCATGGGCCCCTTCCGGTCCCGGACGGACGCCGCCGACGCCGCGGCGACGGTCGCCGAGTTCTGCGGACTGCGCACCTGCACGACGCGGATCGCCAAGGGAACGCCGCACGGACCCAAGTGCCCACCGCGGGACATCGGCGGCTGCTCCGCCGTCGCCGACGACGAGGAGGGCTACCGCATCGCGCCCGAACGCGCGCGCGCGTTGATGCGCGGCGAGGACGACTCGTCGCTCCGGCTCATGCGCTCACGCATCGAGGAACTTGCGGCCGGCGAACTGTTCGAGAGCGCGGCGCGGCTGCGTGACCGCGTCGCCGCCCTCGGTCTCGCCCTGCGCCGCATGCAGCGGCTCGCCGCCCTCGCCGCCATCGACGAGCTGATCGCCGCCCGGCCGGCCGTGGAGGGCGGGTGGGAATTCGCCGTCATCCGCGCCGGACGGCTCGCATCCGCCGGTGTCTCGAGGCGCGGCGTCGCCCCCATGCCGGTCGTCGACGCACTGGTCGCCTCGGCGGAAACGGTCCTGCCCGACGCCGTTCCGCTGCGGGGCGCCTCCCCCGAGGAACTGGCCGTCATCGCGCGGTGGCTCGACGCCGACGGCGTACGGATCGTCCGGACGAGCCACGGCTGGTGCGAGCCCGCCCACGGCGCCGGCTCGTGGGAGGACTGGTGCGCGCTCGCCCGCACCGCCCGAGCGCCTACTGTGTCTGTCGAACGACAGCACAGCTGAAGGAGCGCCATGATCAACGCGATCGTCATGATCCACGCCGAGGCCGACCGGATCCCCGAGACCGCGCAGGCGGTCGCCGACCTGGGTGGGGTCTCCGAGGTCTACTCGTGCGCCGGCGACATCGATCTGATCGCGATCGTCAAGGTGCGCGACCACGCGCAGATCGCCGAGGTCGTGACCGAGCGCATCAACAAGGTGCGCGGCGTCACCAAGACGGCGACACACATCGCCTTCCAGTCGTACTCCAGCGCGGACATCGAGGCCGCCTTCTCGCTCGGCGAGTAGGCGGCCCCCGCACGCCTAGCGGTGGGCGGCCAGCTCCGTGGTGAGCGCCGCCCACTGCTCGAGCACCGTCGCGGCCGCGCCCGAGTCGATCGCCCGGGCGGCCTTCTCGAGACCCGCGGCCAGCGCTTCCTCGAGGCTGTCGCCGACGCCGTCGAACGCCGCCAGCGCACCGGCCGCGTTGAGCAGCACCGCGTCGCGGACCGGCCCCTCGTCGCCCGCGAACACACCCCGCGCGACCGCCGCGTTGGCCTCGGCGTCGCCGCCGCGCAGCGCGTCCAGCGGCACCCGCGCGATCCCCAGATCCGTCGGATCGAGCTTCTGTGTGCGCACGGTGCCACCCGACACCACGTGCACGACCGACGTCGTCGACGTGGTCAGCTCGTCGAGCCCGTCGTCGCCGCGCACCACCAGCGCCGAGTTGCCGCGCTCCGCGAGCACACCGGCGACCACCTCGATGAGGTCCTCGAACGCGCAGCCGATGAGTCCGGCGCGCGGGCGGGCGGGGTTGGTCAGCGGTCCGAGGACGTTGAACACCGTCGGGATGCCGATCTCCTTGCGGGGCGCTCCCGCGAACCGCAGGGCCGGGTGGAACACCGGCGCGAAGCAGAACCCGATCCCCACCTCCTCGACGCAACGCGCGACCTCCTGGGCACCGAGGTTGATATGCACGCCCAGCGCCTCGAGGACGTCGGCGCCACCGCTCTTCGACGAGGCGGCGCGGTTGCCGTGTTTGACGACCCGCACGCCCGCCGCCGCCACGACGACCGACGCCATCGTGGAGATGTTCACGGTGTTCGAGCGGTCACCGCCGGTTCCGACGACGTCGACGACGTCCGGGGACACCGGCACGCTCTTCGCGTGGCCGAGCATCGCGTCCGCTAGCCCACGCAGCTCGGGCGGTGTCGCACCCTTCATCTTCAACGCGACACCGAACGCGGCGATCTGCGCGGCGGTGGCATTGTCGGACATGATCTCGTCCATCGCCCACGCGGCGTCGTCGGCGGTGAGGTCCCTACCGTCGGTGAGCGCGCCCAGGATCGCCGGCCAGGTCCGATCGGCCGCGCCCGCCACTCGATCCACTGCCTGCGCTGCCGACTGCCGCACCATGACGACCCCTTCTGCTGTACGCCCACCAACCGGTCGGGCGGAGATTTGTCGCTCCGCAGCTTAGTGCGCCCGTCTCCGATCACACCGCGGACGGCGGCTGGAGCCCCTCCCAGCCCAGCGCGGTTCCCCCGAGCCGCTGAGCAAGACCCGCCATCCGCGAGCGCTCCTGCGAGCAGTGCAGGGAATCGAGAACCTGGACCCGCTCGAGAAGGAACGTCGCGACATCGTCCTCACCGACGACGGGGGCACCCGCGAGCACGTAGTCGTCCTGGCCGGCCAGATCCACCGCCTCCTGCACACGATCGGACGGCAGTCTCAGGTGGTGCCGGAGCACGGCCTCGGCGTCCGGCACCCACCCCGGCTCGCCGGCGGCACCCCGTTCGAGGGTCGTCGAGCAGGCCTCGACGTCGTCAAATCCGGACACCACCACGACGAGGTCCGCGCGTGTCCGATCGAGGGGCGCGGGAGAGCGCCTGGACAGAAAACCACCGATCCAACGAGCGACACCGCCCCTGAGTTCCATGTGCCTACTTTGTCACGTCCGCCGACCACCACCGATACGGCCGCGTAATAGCCTCTGACGTGGGCCGACGCGCCGAGACCGGACCCGGGTGGCTTTCCTTTACGACGAAGCGTCATACTTCTCAGCGTGACGAGCGCAGTAGGGACTTCAGGATCGGCAATCACCCAGCGCGTGCACTCGCTGAACCGGCCAAACATGGTCAGCGTCGGCACCATCGTGTGGTTGTCAAGCGAGCTCATGTTCTTCGCAGGGCTCTTCGCCATGTATTTCGTTGCACGAGCACAGGCGAATGGGAACTGGCCACCGGAGCCGACGGAGCTGAACCTCACGTTGGCCGTGCCGGTGACACTGGTGCTGATTGCATCTTCCTTCACCTGCCAGATGGGTGTCTTCGCGGCAGAGAAGGGCGACGTTTTCGGTCTCCGGCGGTGGTACCTGGTGACTCTTGCCATGGGCACGTTCTTCGTGCTCGGCCAGGGTTACGAGTACTACCACCTGGTTCACGAGGGCACGACGATTTCGAGCAGCGTGTACGGATCGGTCTTCTACATGACGACCGGCTTCCACGGACTGCACGTCATCGGCGGTCTGATCGCGTTCGTCTTCTTGATCGTCCGCACCAAGGTCAGCAAGTTCACGCCTGCGCAGGCCACTGCGGCGATCGTCGTTTCGTACTACTGGCACTTCGTCGACATTGTGTGGATCGGCCTGTTCGCCACGATTTATTTCATCCGTTAGCCAGCTGAACGACCAGGCAGCCCCCTGACGCTTCAGTCGTCCCGACATACCAAAGGGATACAGATGAGTTCATCCCCCCCTCCCGCATTCGAGGGTGACATGCCCGACCGCACCACAGCCGCCAAGGCGCGCCGCCAGCGCAAGCTGCGCCGGCGCGTGACCGGCGCGTTGATCCTCATGCTGGGTCTCGTGAGCGCCGGATTCCTCGCCTCCGCCCTGACGCCTGCCCCGCAGGTCGCCACGGCGAGCGACGACTCCGCTGCGCTGATCCGCGAGGGCAAGCAGCTCTACGACACCTCCTGCATCACGTGCCACGGCGCGAACCTGCAGGGTGTCCAGGATCGCGGCCCCAGCCTGATCGGTGTCGGCGAGGCAGCCGTCTACTTCCAGGTGTCGTCCGGTCGTATGCCGGCCGCTCGCAACGAGGCACAGGCTTCTCGTAAGCCGGCCAAGTTCGACGCCCGCCAGACCGACGCCATCGGCGCCTACGTTCAGTCCCAGGGTGGCGGCCCGACCGTAATCCGCGACGAGAACGGCGAGATCGCTCAGTCCTCGCTGCGCGGCGGCGACGTCGCCCGCGGCAGCGAGCTGTTCCGTCTCAACTGCGCGTCGTGCCACAACTTCACGGGCCGCGGCGGTGCGCTGTCGTCCGGTAAGTACGCCCCCGTTCTGGACCCGGCCAGCGAGCAGCAGATCTACGCCGCGATGGTCACGGGCCCGCAGAACATGCCCAAGTTCTCCGATCGTCAGCTGACGATCGAGGAGAAGAAGGACATCATCGCCTACGTCAAGCAGTCCAGCGAGAACAAGAACCCCGGCGGCTACGGCCTCGGTGGAATCGGACCGGGTTCCGAGGGTCTCGCGATGTGGGTCGTCGGCATCGTCGCTGTCGTCGGTGCAGCACTGTGGATCGGAGCAAGGTCATGAGCGACGCCGGCAGCGGCGATACGCCGAAGAAGTACACGGACGAGGAACTCGACCGTATGAGCCGTGACGAACTCGTCACGCTCGGTACCAACCTCGACGGCGTCGATGTCGCGTTCCGCAAGGACCGCTGGGCGGTCAAGGGCACGAAGGCCGAGAAGCGCGCAGAGCGCTCGGTGGCCTTCTGGTTCATCCTTGCGGGCGTCTCCGCGATCGCGTTCATCGCGATCTTCCTGTTCTGGCCGTGGGAGTACGCCGGTCCGGGTGAGGACACCTACTCGGCGTACAACCTGTACACCCCGCTGATCGGTCTCACCATGGGTCTCGCGATCCTCGGTGTCGGCGTCGGCGCGGTGAAGTTCACCAAGAAGTTCGTCCCCGAAGAGGTCTCGATCCAGGACCGCCACGACGGCGGTTCGTCCGAGGTCGACAAGCGCACCCTCGTCGCACAGCTCGGCGACACGCTGGACTCCTCGACGATCGGTCGCCGCAAGATGATCAAGCGCAGCCTGATCTTCGGTGGCGGCGCCATCGGCGTCATGTCGGTCATGCCCCTCGGCGGCATGATCAAGAACCCGTGGGCCAAGGGCGACGACTCCCCGCTGTGGGTGTCCGGCTGGACCCCGCGCTACGAGGGCGAGACCATCTACCTGCGTCGCGACACCGGACGTCCGCACGACATCGTGCTGGTTCGCCCCGAGGATCTCGACGCCGGCGCCATGGAGACGGTCTTCCCGTTCCGTGAGTCCGAGCGCGGCAACGACGAGGAGCTGTTCAAGGCTCTGCGTGGCATCCGCAACTCGGTCATGCTGATCCGTCTGCGCACCGAGGACACCCAGAAGGCCATCAAGCGCAAGGGCCAGGAGAGCTTCAACTACGGCGACTACTTCGCGTACTCGAAGATCTGCACCCACCTCGGCTGCCCCACCTCGCTCTACGAGCAGCAGACCAACCGAATCCTGTGCCCCTGCCACCAGTCGCAGTTCGACGCCCTGCAGTACGGCAAGCCGCTTTTCGGTCCCGCCGCTCGTGCTCTTCCGCAGCTGCCTATTACAGTGAACGAAGAGGGCTACCTCGTCGCCAACGGTGACTTCATCGAAGCCCTCGGCCCGGCATTTTGGGAGCGTCGACCGTGACCACTACCACTCAATCCAGAGTTGCCGCCCAGGCAGAGGGAGTCGACTCCCGCTACCACCTCGCGGCAGGTATGAAGCGGCAGATCAACAAGGTCTTCCCGACGCACTGGTCGTTCATGCTCGGCGAGATCGCGCTCTACAGCTTCGTCATCCTGCTGATCTCGGGTGTCTACCTGACGCTGTTCTTCGACCCGTCGCTCGCCGAGGTCACGTACAACGGCGCCTACGAGCCGCTCCGCGGCGTCGAGATGTCGCGCGCCTACGCAACGACCCTCGACATCTCGTTCGAGGTTCGCGGCGGTCTGTTCGTCCGCCAGATCCACCACTGGGCCGCACTGATGTTCGCCGCGTCGATCATCGTGCACCTGCTGCGCATCTTCTTCACCGGCGCGTTCCGTCGCCCGCGTGAGGCGAACTGGGTCATCGGCTCGCTGCTGCTGATCCTGGCGATGTTCGAGGGCTTCTTCGGCTACTCGCTGCCCGACGACCTGCTGTCCGGCACGGGCCTGCGCGCCGCGCTCTCCGGTATCACCCTGAGTGTTCCGGTCGCCGGCACCTGGCTGCACTGGCTGATCTTCGGTGGCGACTTCCCCGGCACCCTGATCATCCCGCGTCTGTACGTTGCGCACGTCCTGCTGCTGCCCGGCATCATCCTGGCCCTGATCGCCGCCCACCTGGCGCTGGTCTGGTACCAGAAGCACACGCAGTTCCCCGGCCCCGGCCGCACCGAGAAGAACGTCGTCGGCGTTCGCATCCTCCCGGTGTTCGCCCTCAAGGGCGGCGCGTTCTTCGCGTTCACGTTCGGTGTCCTGGCCCTCATGGGCGGCCTGCTGCAGATCAACCCGATCTGGAACATCGGCCCGTACAACCCGTCGCAGGTCTCCGCAGGCTCGCAGCCCGACTTCTACATGATGTGGACCGACGGCCTGGCACGTCTGTGGCCGGCATGGGAGATCTACCTCTTCGACCGTTACACGATCCCCGCGGTGTTCGCCGTCGCGGTGATCATGGGCCTGGTGTTCGCACTGCTGATCGCCTACCCGTGGATCGAGAAGAAGTTCACGAAGGACGACGCGCACCACAACCTGCTGCAGCGTCCGCGTGACGTCCCGGTCCGCACCGGCATCGGCGCGATGTCCATCGCGTTCTACCTGGTGCTGACGATCTCCTGCATCAACGACATCATCGCGTACCACCTGGACATCTCGCTCAACGCGATGACCTGGATCGGTCGCATCGGCATGGTCGTTCTGCCTCCGATCGCGTACTACGTCACCTACCGGTTCTGCCTGGGTCTGCAGCGCAGCGACCGCGCGGTGCTCGAGCACGGCATCGAGACGGGCATCATCAAGCGCCTGCCGCACGGTGAGTACGTCGAGATCCACCAGCCGCTCGGCCCGGTCGACGATCACGGTCACCCGCTCCCGCTGGAGTACCAGGGTGCTGCGATCCCGAAGAAGATGAACAAGCTCGGCTCCGCCGGCAAGCCCGGCTCCGGTAGCTGGGTCACCCCGGACCCGGTCGAGCAGAGCCAGGCGCTCGAGGCAGCCGAACACAAGGCTGAGCACGAGCAGCTGAAGATGCTCACGGAGTACCAGGACCGCATCCGCGGAAACGGCTCCGGCAACGGCGAAGCGCACTAGTTCGCCGAGACTGCAGAGGAAGGCCCCCGAACCGATCGGTTCGGGGGCCTTCCTCGTTCTTGCTCTGTCGGCCACTCCCCCGCACCGAACTCCAGCGGAAACCACCCCGCCGGCGCCCACAGCCTCTACCGTCGCGGGCAACACCGCAACGGGAGGGGTCCGTCCGATGTCCACGAGTTTCGTCGACGAACGCTATGCGCCGGTCCGCGCCGAGGTCACCGAGTTCGACCTGCCGGTGCGCGGCACGATCCCGGAGTGGCTCGACGGACGGTATCTCCGCAACGGCCCCAACCCGATCGCCGACGTGCGCCCGGACGAGTACAACTGGTTCACCGGCGACGGCATGGTGCACGGTGTCCGACTGAGTGGTGGACGCGCCCTGTGGTACCGCAACCGCTGGGTCGACTCGGACGTCACGTCCGCGGCCCTGCATCGGACGGCTCCTCCCGAACGAGGGCGGTCACCGCTGCACGGACCGTCGGCGAACACGAACGTCATCGGTTTCGCGGGACGGACACTGGCCTTGGTCGAGGCGGGTGTGGCGTGTGCCGAGCTGTCGTACGAACTCGAAACCGTCGACGTCTGCGATTTCGACGGCACGGTTCGCGGCGGCTACACCGCGCACCCGATAGTGGACCCGGAAACCGGTGAGCTCCACGCCGTCTCGTACCACTTCGGCCGCGGCAACGCCGTCCAGTACACCGTCATCGGCCCGGACGGCCGGCTCCGCCGGAAGGTGCCGATCCGGGTCGGCGGCAGCCCGATGATGCACGCCTTCTCCCTGACCCGCGACTACCTCGTGGTCTACGACCTCCCGGTGACATTCGACGTCCGCAGCGCGGTCAGTGCGAACGTCGCACGACCGCTCCGTCCCCTCGCCGCTCTTGCGCTCGGTGCCACCATCGGGCGGGTCCGTGTTCCGCGTCCGCTCCTGGACCGCCTGCCGCCGACCCGGGCCGGGAGCTTCCCGTACCGGTGGAACGAGCGCTATCCCGCCAGGGTCGGGCTGATCCCCCGGCACGGTGATCCGACGCCGCACTGGCTGGAGGTCGAGCCGAGTTACGTCTTCCATCCGGTGAACGCGACCAGCACCGACGGCCGGGTCGTCGTCGACCTCGTCGTGCACGAGCGGGTGTTCGACGCGGACCGGACGGGACCGTCGGAGGGCCGGCCCCGTCTCGAGCGCTGGGAACTGGAACCGCGAGTGAGCTGCCGCGTCCGGCGGACCCGGCTCGCCGACGAGCACGTCGAGTTTCCCCGATTCGACGAGCGGTACGCCACGTCGCGCCACCGCGACTGCTGGCTCGTGATGGGTTCCGACGACCTGTCCGGCGAGCACCGGCTGATCCGCACGGATCGCACCGACGGCGTCGCCGCGATGCGCGACTTCGGTCCGCACTCGTCGGTGGGCGAGTTCGTGTTCCATCCGGAGTCTCCGGACAGTCCGGAGGGCCACGGCGTCGTGATGGGCCTGGTGACGGACCTCGCGGAGAGCTCGACGGAACTGCGCATCCTGGACGCCCGGACTCTCGAGGACCGGGCGGCGGTCGCGTTGCCGCAACGCGTCCCGGCCGGCTTCCACGGCAACTGGATACCGGATTCGGACTCGGCACACTGATTCGGGTCATCCGGAAACGGCGAAGGCGCCGAACCCGGTGAGGGGTTCGGCGCCTTCGGCGTCGATCTGGGTGAGAGCTAGTGCTTCTCGGGTCCGAGGTGGTACTCGAAGACCAGGCCGGCAGCGGCGGTCAGGACGAGCACCACGGCCACGACGATCATCCACGGCTGGAAGAATGCCAGCGAGATGGCCGCGAAGGCGGCCGCACCGGCCAGCAGGATGGGCCAGAAGCTACCGGGGCTGAAGAAGCCCAGGTCGCCCGAGCCGTCGGAGATTTCGGCCTCTTCGTAGTCCTCGGGGCGGGTGTCGAGACGACGCGCCACGAAGCGGAAGTAGGTACCGACGATCAGGCTCAGGCCTGCCGACAGGATGATCGCGGTGAGGCCGGCCCACTCGATTCCGGTCCGCGACATCGCGGTGAAGACACCGTAGACGATCGCGACGAGAATGAAGAACACCGTCAGGATCTCGAAGAGCTTGGCTTCGATCTTCATATCAGTTCTTGTCCTTGGTCAGTGGTTCTCGGGCGTCAGTTCCCGTTGGCCGATGCCTCGCGCACGGTGCGATCGGTCTTGAACGGGGAGGTCGAGGTCGCGGTGGGCGACTCGCCGATCGACGCCAGCGCCTCGCCGGTGTTCATGCCCTTGCCGCCCTCTTCGACCGACTTGCGGGCCTGGATGTACTGGTCGAACTTCTCCGGCGACACCGCGCGGACCTCGAAGTTCATCATCGCGTGGAAGGTGCCGCACATCTCGGCGCAGCGGCCCACGAACGCGCCTTCCTTCTCGATCTCGCTGATCTGGAAGACGTTGTCCGAGTGGTTCTCCTTCGGGTTCGGGTTCACGTCACGCTTGAACAGGAACTCGGGAACCCAGAAGGAGTGGATGACGTCGGAGGACGCCAGGACGAACTCGATACGCTTGCCGGTCGGCAGGACGAGGATCGGAACCTCGTTGCTGGTGCCGACGGTCTCGATCTTGTCGTATGCCAGGTAGGACAGATCCTGCGGGTTCTTACCGTGGATCGCGCCGATCTTCTCCTTGCCGTGCTCGTCGAGGCCCTCGGGCTTCGACGCAGCGAGCGCGGCTTCGGTGGCGGCCTCGTCGATGCCCTCGTACTTGGCGGTGCCGTTACCGAGATCGATGCTGCGGTAACCGAACTTCCAGTTCCACTGGTACGCCGTCACATCGACGACGACGTTCGGATTGTCCTTCTTCTCGGTGACGTAGTTCTGCACCACGACCGTGAAGTAGAAGAGGACAGCGATGATCACGAACGGAACTGCCGTGTAGAACAGCTCCAACGGCACGTTGTATGCCGTCTGACGGGGGAACTCGGGCGAGTCCTTCTTCTTACGGTGGAACACAACCACCCAGAAGGTGAGGCCCCACACGATGACACCCATGACGAGGGCGGCGATGACCGACCACGTCCACAGTTCGCGCATACGTTCTGCCTGCGGGGTAACTCCCGAGGGCCACCCGAAGCGAAGTACCGAGTTGTCGATTGAACATCCCGACAACAGCATGGCAGCTATGCCCAAAGAGCCTGCCAGCCCGGCTCGCCGAAGGATCCGACCTTGCGCCACGTTCACGCCTTCCTGATCGCCGCAATTCCACTAGGGCACACCCGAAGGGAAGGCCCAATTACTACGCAGCGTAGACCAAGCGCGCCGATCCTCCACTGTCGGGTCGACGCCCGTGTTGCAGTCGGGACCAATGGCCCTCCACAGTACGCGCCCTACCTGGGATTCAGCTGAGATCGCAGCGCGCACTCCCGGTCCGGCGACGGTGCCCCTCAGGAAACTGCGGCATACTTCCTTGGGAAATCGGCGAGCCCCCACGGACCACCGGTCTCCGCCCGACAACCGACTCTGAAACGAGGTACTGGACGCTGTGTGCGGACTGCTCGGACTACTCACCACCGACGGCACCAGCGACGACGCCGTCGCCCGCGTCGATGCGGCCATGCACTGCCTGCGCCATCGCGGCCCGGACGAGCACGGCACGTGGCACGACGACGACCTGATCTTCGGTTTCAACCGGCTGTCGATCATCGACATCGAGCACTCCCACCAGCCGCTGCGGTGGGGCCCGCCGGAGAACCCCGAGCGCTACGCCCTCACCTTCAACGGTGAGATCTACAACTACCTCGAGATCCGGGCGGAGCTCGCGAAGGACCACGGCGCAAAGTTCCGCACCGAGGGCGACAGCGAGGCGATCGTCGCGGCGTACCACTACTGGGGCGCCGACGCCGTCCGCCGGCTGCGCGGCATGTTCGCGTTCGCGGTGTGGGACACCGAGACCCGTGAGCTGTTCGTGGCGCGCGACCCGTTCGGCATCAAGCCGCTGTTCATCGCGACCGGCACCGGCGGCACCGCGTTCGGCAGCGAGAAGAAGAGCCTGCTCGAACTGGCCGACGTCATCGGCATCGACACCGACCTCGATCCGCGCGCGACCGAGCACTACACGGTGCTGCAGTACGTCCCCGAGCCCGAGACGCTGCACGCGCAGATCCGCCGCCTCGAGTCCGGCTGCTACGCGCGCCTGATGCCGGGCAAGGCTCCCGAGATGACGCGCTACTTCACGCCGAAGTTCCCGGCGGTGCCGTTCACGCCCGGCAGCGAGGCGTCCCGCTACCGGGAGATCGCGGAGGCCCTCGAGGACTCGGTCGCCAAGCACATGCGCGCCGACGTCACCGTCGGCTCGTTCCTGTCCGGCGGCATCGACTCCACCGCCATCGCGGCGCTCGCGATGCGGCACAACCCGAACCTGATCACCTTCACCACCGGTTTCGAGCGTGAGGGCTACTCCGAGGTCGACGTCGCGGCCGAGTCCGCGGCGGCGATCGGTGCCCGGCACGTGGTCAAGGTCGTCTCCCCCGCCGAGTTCGCGGCCGCGATCCCCGAGATCATCTGGTACCTGGACGATCCGGTCGCCGACCCGGCGCTGGTGCCGCTGTGGTTCGTGGCGAAGGAAGCCCGCAAGCACGTCAAGGTGGTGCTCTCCGGCGAGGGCGCGGACGAGCTGTTCGGCGGTTACACCATCTACCGGGAACCGCTGTCACTCAAGCCGTTCGAGTACCTTCCGGCGGCGCTGCGCCGCGCGGCCGGCAAGCTGTCCGAGCGCATCCCGGAAGGCACCCGCGGCAAGAGCCTGCTCAACCGGGGATCGATGACCCTCGAGGAGCGCTACTACGGCAACGCCCGCAGCTTCAACGACGCGCAACTGCGGGCCGTGCTGCGCGACTTCCGCCCGGAATGGACGCATCAGGACGTCACCGCGCCGATCTACGCGCAGTCCCGCGACTGGGATCCGGTGGCACGCATGCAGCACCTGGACCTGTTCACGTGGCTGCGCGGCGACATCCTGGTCAAGGCCGACAAGATGACGATGGCCAACTCGCTCGAGCTGCGGGTGCCGTTCCTCGACCCCGAGGTCTTCGACGTCGCGTCCCGCGTACCGCTGGATCAGAAGATCACGAAGGACACCACCAAGTTCGCGCTGCGCCAGGCGCTCGAGGGCATCGTGCCGCCGCATGTGCTGCATCGCGCGAAGCTCGGCTTCCCGGTGCCGCTGCGGCACTGGCTGGCCGGCACCGAACTGTTCGACTGGGCGCACCAGCAGATCGCCGAGTCGGGCACCGACCACATCTTCGACAAGGCCGCCGTCACCCGGATGCTGAACGAGCACCGCGCGGGCGCGTCCGATCACAGCCGTCGGCTGTGGACGGTCCTGTGCTTCATGGTGTGGCACGGCATCTTCGTCGAGAAGCGCATCGTGCCGCAGATCCAGGAGCCGGTGTACCCGGTCAGCCTTTAGCCACGTTCCACCCGAAACGCACTCCGCCCGGGCTCCTCGAAAGAGGAACCCGGGCGGAGTCGCCTGGGAAGCCTTACGGCAGCAGCACCGCGATCTCGTCCGCGGCGTCCTTGCCGTACGCCTCGGTGAGCCGCTTGAGGGCGTCGTCGCGCTGGAACGTCCATTCCTGCGTGCCGACGGTCTCGAGGACGTAGACGGCGACGAGCGAACCGAGCTGGGCGGACCGTTCGAGGCTGAGCCCGGCCGAGTGCGCCAGCAGGAAGCCGGCACGGAACGCGTCGCCGACACCGGTCGGGTCGACCTTGCCGCGCTCGGGCACGACGCCGACGCGGACCCAGTTGCCCTCGGCGTCGACGATCTCGACGCCCTTGGCGCCGAGCGTGGTGACGCGCAGCCCGACCTGGGCGCGGATCTCCTCCTCCGACAGCCCCGTCTTCTGCTGCAGCAGGCCCCACTCGTACTCGTTGGTGAACAGGTACTTCGCGCCCTGGATCAGCTTCTTGGCGTCGTCACCGGACAGGCGCGCGAGCTGCTGCGACGGGTCGGCGGCGAACGGGATGCCGAGCAGGCGGCACTCGTCGGTGTGGCGGAGCATCGCGTCGGGGTCGTTGGCGCCGACCAGCACCAGATCGAGGTTGCCGGCCGCCTTGGCGACCGCGGCGATCTCAATCTCGCGGGCCTCGCTCATCGCGCCGGGGTAGAACGAGGCGATCTGCGCCATGTCCTCGTCGGTGGTGCAGACGAAGCGGGCGGTGTACGCGCTGTCCGACACCCGGACCGCACTGCAGTCGACACCGTTGGACTCGAGCCAGGTGCGGTACTCCGCGAAGTCGGCACCTGCCGCGCCGACCAGCAGCGGCGAGCCGCCCAGCACACCCATCGCGTATGCGATGTTGCCGCCGACGCCGCCGCGGCGGATCACGAGGTCGTCGACCAGGAAGCTCAGCGAGATGTGCGCGAGCTGGTCGGCGAGCAGCTGCTCGGCGAAGCGGCCCGGAAACCGCATCAGATGGTCGGTGGCGATGGAACCGGTTACCGCAATGGTCACGCGGGTGCCTTTCAGCTCGGGTGGCGTCGTCGGTCAGGACGCCAGTCGGGGGCGCAACGCAGTCTGACGCGGAGCCCGCCGGTGAGGCAGACTCCGCGTCAGAGTGCGTCGAGAAGGTTGTACGGGACTCAGTTGAACGAGTCGCCGCAGGCGCAGGACCCGGTGGCGTTCGGGTTGTCGATCGTGAAGCCCTGCTTCTCGATGGTGTCGACGAAGTCGATGGAAGCGCCCTCGACGTAGGGAGCGCTCATGCGATCGACGGCGAGGTTGACGCCGCCGAAGTCGACGACGAGGTCACCGTCGAGGCTGCGGTCGTCGAAGAACAGCTGGTAACGCAGGCCGGCACAGCCACCGGGCTGCACGGCGATGCGCAGCGCGAGGTCGTCGCGTCCCTCCTGGTCGAGCAGCGCCTTCGCCTTCGCGGAAGCGGTCTCGGTCATCGTGACGCCGTGAGTGGCGGTCTCGTTCTGCACAGTCATGGGCTCTCCCTGTCGCTCGTGCCAAACCCGTGATCGCTTCAACGGTACTCTGCGCTCCGCTATTCCTCATGTATCGGGGCGCACCGCGCAGCACCCGCCGCGCCGCGCCAACCATCGGCGACGCACGACGTCAGAGCCTCGAGCCGGTCCGCGGCCTCGGTCATGGCCCGCTCGACGGATCCCGCGAACTCCGCGACCGAGAAGGCGGCGACGATGCCCGCGCCGCGCACGGTGTCGCGATCCACCGCCACCTGCCCGGCCACGACCACGGTCGGCACCCCGAGGCGGCGGGCCGCGGCGGCGAGCGAGGTGACGAGTTTGCCGCGCAACGACTGGTGGTCGAATCGGCCCTCGCCGGTCAGTACGAGGTCGGCCGCCGCGAGCTGGTCGGCCTGACCGGTGCAGGCGGCGACCACCTCCGCGCCCGACTTCCGGACCGCGCCGAGCGCGAGCAGCGCGGCACCGAGGCCACCGGCTGCACCGGCGCCGGGCCGGTCGGCGACGCCCGATCCGCACACGCGCTCCAAATCGCGTGACCAGGCGGTGTTGCGCTGCTCGAGGAGTTCGATCGCCGACTCGTCGGCGCCCTTCTGCGGCCCGAACACGCGGGCGGCGCCGTGCTCGCCGAGCAGCGGGTGCTCCACGTCCGTGGCGGCGACGAGCGTCACACCCTCGAGACGTTCCCGCGCCTGGTCGAGGCCGCCGAGGGCCTCGACTGCGCCGCGCCCGCCGTCGGTACAGCAGGATCCACCGAGGCCGACGACGATCCGGCGCGCACCGGCGTCGACCGCCGCGGCGATCAGTTCGCCGACCCCGCGGCTGTGCGCGGCGAGCGCCGTGGCCCGGCTGGGCGGCCCGCCGAGCAGTCCCAGGCCGACCGCCTGCGCCGATTCGATGTACGCGGTGCCGTCGGCGAGCACCCAGCGCGCCGCGGTGGGCGTCCCGAGCGGGCCCGCAACGCTCGAGGACCGCATCCCGCCGGTAGTCGCGGAAATCACATCGGCGAAGCCTGGTCCGCCATCGGACTGCGGTGCGAGCACGACGATGTCGTCGGGCCGCGCGGCCGCCCATCCGGCCGCCATCGCCTCGGCCGCCTGTACCGCAGTGAGGGTTTCACCGAACGAGTCGGGGGCGATGAGCACGCGCATCAGCGCAGTGTATGGCGAGCACCCGACCTCGGCATTTCGAGGCGCGTCCTGGCGGTTCGACGGGTGGTCGGTTTCGACTGGACGGCAGTTATCCCATAGCCTGGTGACGTGAAGCTGCTACGCCGAGGCGACTCCGACAATTCCGACAAGCGCGACGTCGAGGTCATCGAGTCGACCGCGGAGACCACCACTGACGAGTCCCGGACACCCGACGGCAACGGCGCATCCACGCCGGGCAAGGGCCGCGCCACCCCCAAGCGTCGCGAGGCCGAGGCCCGGAAGCGCGGCCCCGTGGCACCCGCCCCGCTCACCTCCAAGGAAGCCCGCGCCCGCCGCAAGGCCAATCGCGGCAACAAGGCCGAACGCAAGGTCGCCGCCGCCGAGCGCCGCGCCGAGTCCGCCGATCGCCGCGCCCGCATGCTCGCCGGCGAGGAGAAGTACCTGCTGCCGCGCGACAAGGGCCCGGCCCGCGCCTACACGCGCGATCTCGTCGACAGCCGCCGCAACCTCGTCGGCCTCTTCATGCCCCTGGCCCTCGTGCTGATCATGGCGATGTTCCTGAGCCCGGTCATCCAGAACTACGTCACGCTGGCGATGCTCGTGATGATGCTGTTCATGGCCGGCGAGGGCTACTTCCTCGGCCGGATGATCAACAACAAGGTGCGCGAGCGCTTCCCGGACAGCATCGACGGCGGCTTCAAGCTGGGCTGGTATTCCTTCGTCCGCGCATCGCAGATCCGCAAGATGCGCGCGCCCGCGCCCCGCGTCAAGCCGGGCGACGCCGTCTGACCCACCGCCATCTCGGGCCGGTCCTCGCACTGCGGGGGCCGGCCCGACGCGGTTGGTAGCGTCTACCCTCGTGCTCTCCCCCGATTCGCCCCGCGCCCGCCGCACCCTCGTGCTCGGCGGTGCCCGGTCCGGCAAGTCGGCGCACGCCGAGGGCCTGCTCGACGACCTCGCCCCCGGCTCGCACGTCCGGTACGTGGCCACCGCGCGCCGCTACCCGGACGACCGGGACTGGGACGCCCGCATCGACCAGCACCGGCGCCGACGCCCCGACGCGTGGTCGACGGTCGAGACCGGACACGACGGCAGCCTCGTCGCCCTGCTGAGCGCCACCGGCCCACATCCCCCGACACTGGTCGACGACCTGGGCACGTGGATCACCGGGGAACTCGACGCCGCCGACGCCTGGGACGCGCCCCGCGGGACGATCGCGGCCCGCACCGACGGACTCGTCGACGCGGTGGCGTCGTATCCGGATCGGTTGCTGCTGGTGAGTCCCGAGGTGGGCATGGGCGTCATCCCCGAGCATCGCTCGGGCCGGTTGTTCCGCGACGAGATCGGCGCCCTCAACGCTCGCCTGGCCGACGTGTGCGACGACGTGATCCTCGTGGTCGCCGGCCTTCCCCTGACCCTCAAAACGACCCGTGCCGATATGAAAGGCTTAGCGTGACAAGCGAACCCGTGAGCCCGTCCGCTCCCCTCTACGAGCCACTCACCCCGCCGGACGCCGGGGTGCGGGAGCAGGCGCTGGCCCGCCAGTCGATGCTGACGAAGCCGACCGGCGCGCTCGGCCGGCTCGAGGAACTGTCGGTGTGGGCGTCGGCCTGCCAGGGCGTCTGCCCGCCGCGGATCTTCGCCCGTCCGCGCGTGGTGGTGTTCGCCGGGGACCACGGCATCGCCCGAAACGGCGTGTCCGCGTACCCACCCGAGGTGACCGCCCAGATGGTCGCCAACATCCAGGGCGGCGGCGCGGCCGTGAACGTGCTCGCGGACGTCGCCGGCGCATCGGTGCGGGTCGTCGACCTGTCCGTCGACGCCGACACCGATCCGGTCGTCTCGGCCTACAAGATCCGTCGTTCGTCGGGATCGATCGACCGTGAGGACGCTCTCACGCACGAGGAGACGCTGCGCGCGGTCGCGGCGGGTCGGGCGATCGCCGACGAGGAGATCGACTCGGGCGCGGACCTGCTCATCGCCGGCGAGATGGGCATCGGGAACACCACGCCCGCGACGGTCCTCATCGCCGCGATGACCGACACCGAACCCGTCGCCGCCGTCGGCCGCGGCACCGGCGTCGACGACGCCGGATGGATGCGCAAGACCGCCGCGATCCGTGACGCCCTGCGCCGGGCCCGCCCGCACGTCCGCGACGCGGTGGGGCTGCTCCGCACCGTGTCCGGCGCCGACCTGGCCGCGATGGCCGGTTTCCTGGCGCAGGCGTCGGCGCGGAAGACACCGGTGATCGTCGACGGCCTCGTCGTCACCGCGTCCGCCGTCGTCGCCGAGGCACTCGCGCCCGGCGCGCGGGAGTGGTGGGTGGCCGGGCACCGCTCCACCGAGCCGGCGCACTCGATCGCACTTCGGCACCTGGGACTCGACCCGATCCTCGGCCTCGACATGCGTCTCGGCGAGGGCTCCGGCGCCGTCGCCGCGCTGCCGATCCTCCAGGGTGCAGTCGCGACGCTCGCGCACATGGCCACCTTCGATTCCGCCGGTGTGAGCAACAACACCGATCCGGAATCCGACACCGAAGACGCCGACACCGCACCGGAATCGGACTGAACGTGCGCGCCGCGGTCACCGGCCTGGCGACGGCGCTGTCCTGGCTGACGGTGCTGCCGGTGCGCGGCCCACAGGACATCGCCCGCGTCGAGGGCCGGCGAGCGATCGCCGCGGCGCCGGTCGTCGGGGCGCTGCTCGGCGCGGCCGCGGCGGGAGTGCTGTGGGTTCTGCTGTGGGCCGGTCTCGACCCAATGCTCGCGGGGCTGCTCACGGTCGGCGCACTGGCCCTGGCCACCCGGGGGATGCACGTCGACGGTCTCGCCGACACGGCCGACGGCCTGGGCTGCTACGGCCCGCCGGAGCGGGCCCGCGAGGTGATGCGCAGCGGCGGCGCCGGGCCGTTCGGCGTGGCCGCGTTGATCGTCACGTTCGGCGTGCAGGCCCTGGCCTTCGGATCGCTGGGCGTGAGCGATGCCTGGATCGGGGTGGCCGTCGCAGTCGCCGCCGGACGGGTGTCCGCAGTATTCGCCTGTCGCCGCGGCATTCCCGCGTCGAGCCCGCGCGGTTTCGGTGCGTTGGTGGCGGATTCGCAGCCGCTGTGGGTCGCGGTGCTGTGGGGACTGATCCTGGCCGTCGCCTCGCTGTGGGCGGTCCCCGGCCGGTGGTGGCAGGGACCTGTCGTGATCGTGGTCGTACTGGCCGCGGCGGCACTACTGGTCCGGCACTGCGTGCGCCGCTTCGCCGGCATCAACGGTGACGTCCTCGGCGCCTCGATCGAATTCACGGTCGCCGCGACGGCTGTCGGGTTCCTGCTCGGCGGCTGAACCGAGCAGGAACCCGGCGATCTACCGGGGCCCGATCGGTCGGCCCATGAGGATGTCGCCCATCCCCAGGGTCGTCGACACGTAGGTCTCCGCGGCACCCGGCGCCTGCAGGGTCGAGGTCAGAGTCTGAGTGTTGCAACCCGACGCGCTCGGCACACCATCGATCCTGTCCCCCAGCCAGTTCAGCGCGTCCGCGGCGCCCGTCACGATGAGCGTGGCGTGCAGGCTGATCTCGTCTCGGCGGTAGGTGAGCGGAGTGCCGCCCGCACAGTAGGTTTCAGCCAGGCGATCGACGGTGGCGATCGGAACGATCTCGTCGTTCACGCCGCTGTACAGATACACGGGTGCCGTAGGTGCCGTGCCACCGAGCTTGGTCTCCTCGACGGCGGCGGCAACTGCCGGCATCTGCAATAGTTCCGTCAACGGGACCGTCCAGTAGCCTGCGGTGTCGCGAAAGAGGTTGGTAGCGATCGTCGATGCCAGGCACTGATCAGCTGGAGCGGCCAACGCCGCGCGGCCCTCCGGAGTGAGGCGTGCATCGATCTCACGTCCTGCGTCGGGGAATATCTCCCGTGTCGACGCGAGAACCATTGTCTGCAGCCCGGCCCAGGGCGTTCCGCTGAGACGGTGGACGACCGCCCCAGGATCCGGCGACAGCGAGCCCACAGCGAATCCTCGTATGTTGAGCTCCGGCGCGTACGTGGGCTGCACCTGCGCGGCCCATGCGGACGCGAGTCCGCCGCCCGAGTAGCCCCACACTCCGACCGGAGTCTGCGCCCCGGCGAGCCCGAGCGGAGCGAACTGCTCCGCGGCGCGGATGCCGTCGAGCGTTATATAACCAGGCTCTCGTGGAGTGCCCACACGCGGCGTGGGACCTTCGTGATCGGGAACCGAAACCGCCCAGCCCTGTTGCAGAGCCTGACCGACGAAGGTCATCTGCCCCTGAGTGGTGAACGCCTCGAGACCGGATCCGGGCTGCATGGCGACCGAGGCCGCGCAGCCGGGATCGATACTGTCCGTTGCCATCTGATACGACAGCAACGGGCGTCCACCGGCAGGCGGTGCGCCGGCAGGCAGTATCACGGTCGTCACGCTCGCCAGGGGATTGCCAGCGAGATCTGTTGTCCGATAAAGGAGTTGCCATGCCTGCGCATTGAACGGCAACGCGGAGTACGACGCCAGTTGCACGGGCCGGTCGCGCAGGATGGTGCCGGGCGCCGCCGACTCGAATCCGTCCGGCGCACGGTAGAAGTCGTCGACACTCGGCTGCACCGGGGCGGCACCCGCGAGCACCGGAGGCGTGACAACACCACCCCACACCGCCACCAGAGTTGAAATTGCCCCCATTGCCGCCAAGATCCTCGATCTGCGCATGGGTCGCAGAGTAGCCACCCGAAAACCGACTGTCAGGTGTTTTCCCCGATAATCACCCTCGCTCCGAGGCGCGCCTGAACGACCGTGCGTCACGCATGTACCACGCCACCCAGTGCACGGGGAAGAACAGGACCGCAGTTGCCACGGCGAGGACACCGCCTCCCCGACGAAGTTGACCCATCGCGGTCAGCACACCCAGCCCGACGTAGGCACCGACCACGAGCAGACCCGCAATGATCACCTGGAGCCAGAACATGCCGTCACGCTAGCTCGCGGCGCACCGCTTCCGCGCGCGAACGCGATCGGGCCCTCCCGCCGAAGCGGAAGGGCCCGATGTCGAACGTTGTGCCGACTCAGCGCAGTTTGGTCATCCAGCCGTGGGTGTCGGCGAAGGTGCCGCGCTGGATGCCCGTGAGGGTGTCGCGCAGCGCCATCGTGATCTTGCCCGGCTCGCCGTCGGCGATCGTGAACTCGCCCTCGGCGGACTTGACCCGGCCGACCGGCGTGATAACAGCCGCGGTGCCGCACGCGAACACCTCGGTGATCTCGCCCGAGGCAGCCTTCTCACGCCACTCGTCGGTGCTGATCTTGCGCTCCTCGACGGAGAAGCCGGCGTCGGCGGCCAGCGCCAGCAGCGAGTCGCGGGTGATGCCCGGCAGCAGCGAACCCGACAGCGACGGGGTCACCAGGCGGGCGTCGGGGCCCGAGCCGAAGACGAAGAACAGGTTCATCCCGCCCATCTCCTCGACGTACTTGCGCTCGATCGCGTCGAGCCACACCACCTGATCGCAGCCCTCGTCGGACGCCTGCGCCTGCGCGAGCAGCGACGCGGCGTAGTTGCCGGCGAACTTCGCGGCGCCGGTGCCGCCCGGTGCCGCCCGCACGTACTCACGCGAGAGCCACACGCTCACCGGCTTGACGCCGCGCGGGAAGTACGCGCCGGCCGGGGACGCGATCAGCAGGTAGCGGTACTCCTTGGCCGGGCGGACGCCCAGTCCCGCCTCGGTGGAGAACATGAACGGGCGCAGGTACAGCGAGTCCTCGCCTCCCGCGGCGGGAACCCACGCCTCGTCGACGTCGAGCAGCGCGTCGATCGACCGGACGAACAGGTCGTCCGGAAGCTCCGGCATCGCGAGGCGGCGGGCCGACTGGCGCAGCCGCTCGGCGTTCGCGGTCAGACGGAACGACGAGATGCCGCCGCCCGGCTGACGGTAGGCCTTGAGGCCCTCGAAGATGGCCTGGCCGTAGTGCAGGACCATGCCGGCCGGGTCGAGTTCGATCGGCCCGTAGGGCAGCACCTCGGCGTCGTGCCAGCCGCGGCCCTCGGTGTACATGATCGAGACCATGTGATCGGTGAAGTACCGACCGAACCCGGGCGCCTCCAGAATTTCACGCCGCGCCTCTTCGGTCGCGGGAGAAGGATGCTGGGTGCGCGCGAATTCGAGGCCGTCTGTCATAAGCCGTGATCCTATCTAACGGAGTTTCGCCGCTTTTTCCCTGGTACCGAGCGTTACTTGGTGTGGACCGGCACGAACGGCGGCGTGACGACCTCGCATCGGAGGCTACGCCCGCGCACGTCGACGGTGATCTCGTCGCCCGCCGCCACCCCGGACGCGGTGTCGAGCAACGCCAGAGCGATCCCCACCTTGAGCGTCGGCGAGAAGGTGCCCGACGTCGTCTCCCCGATCGCCGCGCCGTCCTTCGACACGGTCTGTCCCTGCCGCAGAACACCCCGGTCGAGCGCCTTGATGCCCCACATCCGGCGGGCCGGACCGGCGGCCTTCTCCGCGGTGAGCGCGTCGCGGCCCCAGAACTGCGGCTTGGCCCAGCCGATCGCCCACCCGCAACGTGCCTGCAACGGCGAGATGTCGAGCGAGAGTTCGTGCCCGTGCAGCGGGTAGCCCGCCTCGGTACGAAGTGTGTCGCGGGCTCCGAGACCGGCCACCTCGCCGCCCTGCGCGCGGACCGCGTCGATCAGCGCCCGGAACAGCGCCTCCGCGTCGGCCCAGCGCGGCAGCAGTTCGAAGCCGCGCTCACCGGTGTAGCCACTGCGGCACACCCGCACCGGCACGCCATTCCAGTCCGCGTCGACGAAGCCCATGTACTCGATGTCGGTCGGCAGTCCCAGCGCGGCGAGGACCTCGCCCGACTTGGGACCCTGCACCGCGAACACGGCGTAGTCGCGGTGCTGGTCGGTGATCTCGAGTCCCGCGGGCGCCGCGGCCCGCAGGCGCGCGACGACGTCGGCGGTGTTGGCGGCGTTCGGGACGAGGAACACCTCGTCGTCGGCGACGTAGTAGGCGATGAGGTCGTCGACGACGCCGCCGGTCTCGGTGCAGCACAGCGTGTACTGGGCCTGGCCCGGGCCGATCTTGCCGAGGTCGGCAGTGAGCGTCGCGTTGACGAAGTCGGCGGCACCGGCGCCCTTGACGAGCGCCTTGCCGAGGTGGCTGACGTCGAACAGGCCCGCCGCCTCACGGACCGCGGTGTGCTCGGCGACGGTGCCGGCGTACGAGACGGGCATCTCCCACCCGCCGAACGGGGCGAAGGTGGCGCCGAGGTCGACGTGAACGGAATGGATGGGGCCCTGCAGCAGCTGCTCGTCGCTCATGGGCGACAACGCTAGCCGACGCCGCCCGCACCTCCGTACCGCAATCCGGGCACTAACATCGGATTTCGGTAACCCCCTTTACCGACTTCCCCACCGCAGGAGATGCCCGTGCCCGCAACCTCGTCACCCATTCGCCCCCTGGGCCCCGAACTGGCACTGGCCGGATCGATCGGAAAGCGGGCCGACGTGCTCGTGATCGGTCTCACGACCGGATCCGACGGGCCCGAGGCGCTCGTCGGCGCCGGCGTGGACGAGGCGGTGCTCGCGGGGCTGCTCGACGACCTGCAGGCGGTCGGCGCGACCGGCAAGGCCGAGGAACTCACTCGGGTACCTGCCCCCGCCGCACTGCCGGTGTCGAGCGTGCTGGCCGTCGGGCTCGGCGCCGCCGACAAGATCGACGGCGAGCAGGTCCGCAAGTCCGCCGGTGTTGCCGCCCGCGCGCTGTCCGGTGTTGCGACCGCCGCGACCACGCTCTCTGCCGTCGATCTCGGTGCCGCCGCGGAGGGCTTCTTCCTGGGCGCCTACGCGTACAGCGAATTCAAGGCCAAGTCGGCGCCGGGCGCCGGCGCGCGGCCGCTGGCCCGCGTCGAACTGCTCGTCGAGTCGCCGCGCACGAAGGTGACGAAGGACGTCCTGGCCCGGTCGACCGCGATCGCCGAGGCCGTCGCCACCGCACGCGAACTCGTCAACACCCCGCCGAGTCACCTGTTCCCGGCCGAGTTCGCCGCCCGCGCCAAGGCCCTCGGCACCGCCGCCGGGCTCACGGTCAAGGTCCTCGACGAGAAGGCCCTCGCGAAGGCCGGATTCGGCGGCATCGTCGGCGTCGGCCAGGGCTCGTCGCGCCCGCCGCGCCTGGTGCAGATGACCTACTCGTCCGGCAAGCGCCGCGGCGTCAAGAAGGTCGCGCTGGTCGGCAAGGGCGTCACGTTCGACACCGGTGGCATCTCCATCAAGCCGGCCGCCGGCATGGAGAACATGACCTCCGACATGGGTGGTGCGGCGGCCGTCGTCGCCACCGTCGTGCTCGCCGCGAAGCTGGGCGTGCCGGTCGACGTCACCGCGTGGGTGCCGATGGCGGAGAACATGCCGTCGTCGACGGCGCAGCGTCCCGGCGACGTGCTCACCCAGTACGGCGGCACCACCGTCGAGGTCATCAACACCGACGCCGAGGGCCGCCTGATCCTGGCCGACGCGATCGCCCGAGCGTGCGAGGACAACCCCGACTACCTCATCGACACCGCGACGCTGACCGGCGCGCAGATGGTGGCGCTCGGCAACCGCACCGCCGGCGTCATGGGTACCGACGACTTCCGTGACCGGGTCGCGACGATCTCGCAGGAGATCGGCGAGAACGCGTGGCCGATGCCGATGCCGGCCGAGCTGCGCGCCGACCTGAACTCCCGGGTCGCCGACCTCGCGAACGTCACCCCGCACCGCTGGGGCGGCATGCTCGCGGCCGCGATCTTCCTCAAGGAGTTCGTCGCCGACGACGTGCAGTGGGCGCACCTCGACGTCGCCGGCCCGGCGTTCAACACCGGCGGCCCGTTCGGGTACATCGGCAAGGGCGGCACCGGTGTCCCGGTCCGCACGATGATCTCGGTGATCGAGGACATCGCCGCCAACGGCTAGCCCACCGCAAGGCAGCACGTGCCCGGGGATCCGTCGACGTTCGACGGATCCCCGGGCAAGGCCGGGGTCACAGGTCCCGGTCGCGTTGGAGCAGTTCGCGCTGACGTTCGCGTTTGCGCTCGATCCGGCGGCGGTTGTCGTAGTCACGCATTCGCTGCGGGTACCCGGTCTTGCGCACGTCGTAGACGGGGATCTTCAGGTCCTGGCCGAGCTTGCGGGCGCCGCGCTCGCCGCCGACCTTGCGCCGGGTCCATTCGCCGTCGTACGCGACGAGCACCACGGTCAGCTCCGTGACGGTGGTCTCCGGCTCGATGTAGGCCTCGACGCCCCGGTGCGTAGCCGCCCAGTCCGCCAGCTGACGCGCGTCGGACTCGACCCCCGCCCTCGGACGCGCCCCACCCCTGCGCGTGAATCGGTCGAACAACCCCACGTGAACTCTCCTCCCGGCGCAACGCGGACGACTCCGCAGCGATCTGTCCGATTTTGCCAGGAGGAGGCGGCGGCGACGAGGAAATTCACATGACACGCCCCTCGCACGACGCGCTCTGGGCATCAATGAAAGGATGGGCGGAAGGCGCCGCACGACGGTTCCGAAGCGCAGCACACCACCGGAGTGAGGCGCCTCGGAAACGTCGTACAACGCCGCCGGAACCGTGCTTCTCGAGCACAATGGTTTTCGACCACAAGTCGACAAAACTCAACAACCCGAACACAACTGTCGAGGAGTCAAAAGAAATGGCCTTCTCCGTCCAGATGCCAGCCCTGGGTGAATCCGTCACCGAGGGAACTGTCACGCGGTGGCTCAAGCAGGAAGGGGACACGGTCGAACTAGACGAGCCGTTGCTCGAAGTCTCCACCGACAAGGTCGACACCGAGATCCCGTCGCCCGCCGCCGGCGTCCTGACGAAGATCGTCGCGCAGGAGGACGATGTCGTCGACATCGGTGGCGAGCTGGCCGTGATCGGTGAGGCCGGCGAGGCTCCCGCCCCCGCCGCTGCTCCCGCGCCTGCTGCCGCCGAGCCGGCTCCGGCTCCCGCCGCCGAGGCTGCCCCGGCTCCGGCCGCCGCGCCCGCGCCCGCCGCTGCACCTGCCGCCGCTCCCGCCGGTTCCGCGTCCGGCACCCCGGTCACGATGCCCGAGCTCGGCGAGTCCGTCACCGAGGGCACCGTCACCCGCTGGCTCAAGGCCGTCGGTGACGAGGTCGCCGTCGACGAGCCGCTCCTCGAGGTCTCGACGGACAAGGTCGACACCGAGATCCCGTCGCCCGTCGCCGGTGTGCTGCTCGAGATCAGCGCACAGGAGGACGACGTCGTCGACGTGGGCGGCCGGCTCGCAGTCATCGGCTCCGGCGCTCCGGCCGCCGCGGCTCCGGCTGCTCCGGCACCTGCCCCGGCCCCCGCTGCCCCGGCTCCCGCTGCCCCGGCTCCCGCTCCTGCGGCCCCCGCACCCGCGCCGGCTCCGGCCGCTGCTGCCCCGGCACCGGCTGCCCCCGCGCCTGCGCCGGCTCCGGCCGCTGCTGCTCCGTCTGCCGACAACGCCCCGTACGTGACGCCGCTCGTGCGCAAGCTCGCCGCGGACAACAACGTCGACCTGTCGAAGGTCTCGGGCACCGGTGTCGGTGGCCGCATCCGCAAGCAGGACGTCCTCGCCGCCGCCGACGCTGCGAAGGCACCGGCTGCCGCTCCGGCCGCCGCCGCTCCCGCTGCTGCAGCACCGGCCGCCGCCACCGCCGGCGTGCGTCCCGAGCTGGCCCACCTGCGTGGCACCACGCAGAAGGTCAACCGGATCCGTCAGATCACGGCCGTCAAGACCCGCGAGTCGCTGCAGACCACCGCGCAGCTGACCCAGACCTTCGAGGTCGACGTCACCAAGATCGCGGCGCTGCGTGCACAGGCCAAGGCCGACTTCGCCGAGCGTGAGGGCGTCAACCTGACGTTCCTGCCGTTCTTCGCGAAGGCCGTCGTCGAGGCTCTCAAGGTTCACCCGAATGTGAACGCGAGCTACAACGAGGGCGCCAAGGAGATCACCTACCACGCTGCCGAGCACCTGGGCATCGCGGTCGACACCGAGCAGGGTCTGCTCTCGCCGGTCATCCACAACGCCGGCGACCTGTCGCTGGCCGGCCTGGCCCGCGCGATCGCGGACATCGCCAAGCGCGCCCGCACCGGTGGCCTCAAGCCGGACGAGCTGTCCGGTGGCACCTTCACCATCACCAACATCGGCAGCCAGGGCGCCCTGTTCGACACCCCGATCCTGGTTCCGCCGCAGGCGGCGATGCTGGGCACCGGCGCGATCGTCAAGCGCCCGGTCGTGGTCCAGGACGAGAACGGCAACGAGTCCATCGGCGTCCGCTCGATGTGCTACCTGCCGCTCACCTACGACCACCGTCTGGTCGACGGTGCGGATGCGGGTCGCTTCCTGACCACCATCAAGCAGCGTCTCGAGGACGCGTCGTTCGAGGCCGACCTGGGCCTGTAAGGTCCCGCGGATCGCGAACGCAACACGAATGACCGCCGAGGGGCACCACTTCCACGAGAAGTGGTGCCCCTCGGCGTATCGGCAGGAGTCGTCGGAGGAGGAGAACACATGCGGATCGTCGTCGCCGGATCGTCGGGACTGATCGGGAACGCGCTCGTCACATCACTGCAGGCAGGCGGCCACGAGGTGACCCGACTGGTGCGCAGACGACCCTCGAACGCCGACGAGTCGCAGTGGGATCCCGGCCGAGGGCAACTCGACGGCGGGGTGCTGCGCGGCGTCGACGCAGTCGTGAACCTGTGCGGCGCCGGGATCGGCGACAAACGCTGGTCGGGCGCCTACAAGCAGGCGCTCCGGGACAGCCGGCTCACCACGACCGACGTCCTCGCCCACGCGGTCGCCGAGGCGGGCGTCCCGGTGCTCGTGAACGGCAGCGCTGTCGGCTACTACGGCGACACCGGTGACCGGATCGTCGACGAGCGCTCGCCGTCCGGCGCCGGGTTCCTGGCTGCGCTGTGCCGGGACTGGGAAGCGGCCACCGCGCGGGCGAGCGAGGCCGGCGCCCGCGTCGTGAACCTGCGGACCGCGACCGTGCTCTCCCCCACGGGCGGCATGCTGGGCAAACTGCGTCCGCTGTTCTCGCTCGGTCTCGGCGGGCGCCTGGGCAGCGGGCGCCAGTACCTGTCGTGGATCTCCCTCCCCGACGAGGTGGCCGCGATCGGGTTCGTACTCACCGGCGACGACGTGCGGGGCCCGGTCGACCTGTGCGCGCCCGAACCGGTCACCAACGCGGATTTCACGTCCGCGATGGGCCGCGCCCTGCACCGGCCGACGCCGTGGATCGTGCCGGGCTTCGCGGCGTCCGCGTTGGTCGGCGAGTTCGCCCGGGAGGCCGTCCTCACCGGGCAGCGGGCCGTACCGAAGGTGCTGACGGACGCCGGTTTCGAGTTCCGGCACCGCACGATCGAGGACGGACTCGCGTACGCACTGACCCGCTGACCGCTCACCGGACCGAGGGCGCGACGGGTAGGCCCTCCGGCGTAACGTCTCCGATCATGAGCAGCGTTTTCCCGGCGGCCACCGGCACGGCCCGTTTCAGTTCGCAGCCGATGGTCGTCGAGCGTCTCGGCCGCATCGACTACATGGAGGCGTGGGATCGTCAGCGGGTGCTCGCGGCGGCGCGGGCCGACGACGGGGGCGCCGACACCCTGCTGCTCCTCGAGCATCCCGCGGTCTACACCGCGGGCCGGCGCACCGCCCCCGAGGATCGTCCCGCCGACGGCACTCCCGTGATCGACGTCGACCGCGGCGGCAAGATCACGTGGCACGGCCCGGGTCAGCTGGTCGGCTACCCGATCGTCAAGCTCGCCGAACCGGTCGACGTCGTCGGCTACGTCCGCCGGATCGAGGAGGCGCTCATCGCGGTGTGCACCGACCTGGGTCTGACGTGCGGTCGGGTCGAGGGTAGGTCCGGGGTGTGGCTTCCGGCCGCGCTGGTCGCCGGCAACTGGCTGCCCGAACGCAAGGTCGCCGCGATCGGGGTGCGCGTGCAGCGCGGCGTCACGATGCACGGGTTCGCCCTGAACTGCAACGCCGAACTCGACGGCTTCGACAACATCGTCCCGTGCGGCATCACCGACGCCGGTGTGACGACCCTGTCGCGTGAACTCGGGCGCGACGTGACCATCGACGACGTCGCCCCCGCCGTCGTCGCGGCGGTACAGGCGGCGCTCGAAGGGGCGCTTCCGGTGACCGCCCACGACATCGAACGCGTGACCTTCGACACCGCCGTGGCCACCCCCGAGTTCACCACCGTGCGGTTCGGTTGAGGCCTGCCGCCCAGCCCGGAGCGACGGTTCGGTCAGGCGTACGATCAACGGCGTGACTGTCGCCCCAGAAGGACGGAAGCTGCTCCGCATCGAGACCCGAAATGCGGAAACTCCGATCGAACGCAAGCCCAATTGGATTCGGACCCGCGCGAAGATGGGCCCGGAGTACACCGAGCTCAAGGGCCTGGTGAAGAACGAAGGCCTGCACACGGTCTGCGAGGAAGCCGGCTGCCCCAACATCTACGAATGCTGGGAGGACCGGGAGGCGACGTTCCTCATCGGCGGCGAGCAGTGCACGCGGCGGTGCGACTTCTGCCAGATCGACACGGGCAAGCCGTCCGCGCTCGATCGTGACGAGCCGCGCCGCGTCGCCGAGAGCGTCAAGTCGATGGGCCTGCGCTACTCGACGATCACCGGTGTCGCCCGCGACGATCTGCCCGACGGCGGCGCGTGGCTGTACGCGGAGACGGTGCGCCAGATCCACGCGATGAACCCGGGCACCGGTGTCGAGAACCTGATCCCCGACTTCAACGGCAAGCCCGATCTGCTGGCCGAGGTGTTCGACTCCCGCCCCGAGGTGCTCGCGCACAACCTCGAGACGGTGCCGCGCATCTTCAAGCGGATCCGTCCGGCGTTCCGCTACGAGCGTTCGCTCGGCGTGATCACCGCGGCCCGCGAGTTCGGCCTGGTGACCAAGTCCAACCTCATCCTCGGCATGGGCGAGACCCCCGAGGAGGTCCAGCAGGCGCTGGTCGACCTGCACGAGGCCGGCTGCGACATCATCACGATCACCCAGTACCTGCGCCCGTCGCCGCGGCACCATCCGGTCGAACGCTGGGTCAAGCCGGAGGAGTTCGTCGAGCACTCCAAGGCCGCCGAGGAGATCGGCTTCGCGGGCGTCATGGCAGGTCCGCTGGTGCGCTCGTCGTACCGCGCCGGACGCCTCTACGCACAGGCGATGGCCCGCCACGGCCGCGCACTCCCCGAGGGTCAGGCCCACCTTGCCGAGGAGGGCAGCGCCTCCCAGGAGGCCAGCTCGGTCCTCGAGCGCCTCGCCGCCCGCGCCTGACGTGCTCTCCCCCTCACCGCGCGCGCGATAGTGCGCGGTGAGGGTCGTATCCTGTGAGGTATGGCGAACGGCAGTAAGTCCGGTAAAGCGGGCAAACCAAGCAAGGAAGCGAAGGCTGCGGCGAAGGCGGCCCGCAAGCAGGCGTCCAAGGAACGCCGGACTCAGCTCTGGCAGGCGTTCCAGATGCAGCGCAAGGAAGACAAGCTGCTGCTGCCGATGATGATCGGTGCGCTCGTCGCGAGCGCGCTGGTGTTCTTCCTCGTCGGCCTCATCTTCGGCATCCAGTGGTTCCTGTTGCCGATCGGCGTCCTCGTCGGCGTGCTGCTGGCCTTCATCATCTTCGGCAAGCGAGTCCAGAAGACGGTGTACGGCAAGGCCGAGGGCCAGGCCGGTGCCGCCGCGTGGGCGCTCGAGAACATGCAGGGCGCGTGGCGCGTGAAGAACGCCGTCACCGGCACCGCTCAGCTCGATGCGGTGCACCGGGTGATCGGCCGTCCCGGCGTCATCCTGGTCGCCGAGGGTTCGCCCCAGCGCGTCAAGGGTCTGCTCGCGCAGGAGAAGAAGAAGACGGCCCGCCTCGTCGGCGACACCCCGATCTACGACATCGTCATCGGCAACGACGAGGGCCAGGTCCCGCTGTCGCAGCTGGTCAAGTACCTCAACAAGCTGCCTCGCAACATCGACACCAAGCGCATGGACTCCATCGAGTCGCGCCTTGCCGCGCTCGGCAGCCGCAGCGGTGCGGCGATGCCCAAGGGTCCGCTGCCCCCCGGCGCGCGGATGAAGGGCATGCAGCGCACCATCCGCCGTCGCTGACCTCACCACGCACAAACGCCGAATGTCACATCGGTTCAGTCGGACTGAACTGATGTGACATTCGGCGTTTACGGGCCCGTTCTACCGGACGGGGTGAGAGATCAGCGCGTGCGCACCAGCGCGGTGCCGGTGGCGCGGTCGTGCATGCCGCGGCCGTCGACGTCGGTGATGACGGCCGGCGCGATGAAGACGATCAGTGCCTGGCGGGCCAGGGCGCGCACGAATCCGACAGGGACGGGGCCGTCGATGCGGGCCACCTGCAGTCCCATCGCGTACTGCCCCGGAGTGAAGGAGAACAGCGTGACGCAGACGATGCCGATGACGAACCACAGTCCGAGCGTGTAGGTCGAGACGTAGGAGTCCCACGGGGCCTGCTGCATGAACAGCATGACGACGCCCGCGGACATGAACCAGTCGATGACGATGGCCCCGATGCGCCGACCGGTGGTCGCCAGCGATCCGGGGCCGTCGGCCGGAAGCCCGAGAAGTTCGCCTCGGTACGCCTGCGCCTCGGTCTGGTCCTTCGGCAGCGCCGCGGACGGTCCGGAAAGCCAGGAACCCATCATTCGTGCCATGCCGTCCAGGATAGGCGTCGACGTGCGGGTTCCGACCGGCCCCGGCGCCCGCGGTGCTGTCCGTCACACCCGCGGCAGCGGGGCGACCGGTGGGAATGGTCACATTCACACCCCGTCCACGCCCCGAATCCCGACGTGTAACACTGGCGAAACATAGGCTTGATTAACGGGCAACACCGGCTCTCTACCGTCTTGCCTCGACGAAGCCGCCGCAACCCGACCGGCAGGTAACCGACTTAAGGAGCACCAACGTGGCGTTCACCACGGCCGATGAGGTCATCAAATACATCGCCGAGCAGGACATCGAATACGTCGACATCCGGTTCAGCGACCTGCCGGGCGTCCAGCAGCACTTCTCGATCCCGGCCTCCGCGTTCAACCAGGACGTGTTCGAGGACGGCCTCGCGTTCGACGGTTCCTCGGTCCGCGGCTTCCAGTCGATCCACGAGTCCGACATGATGCTGCTCCCCGACGTCTCCACCGCGCGGATCGACCCCTTCCGCAAAGCCCGCACGCTGAACATGGACTTCTTCGTCCACGATCCGTTCACCCGCGAGGCCTACAGCCGCGATCCCCGCAACGTCGCGCGCAAGGCCGAGGAGTACCTGAAGTCGACCGGCATCGCCGACACCGCGTTCTTCGGTGCCGAGGCCGAGTTCTACATCTTCGACTCGGTCCGCTACGACTCGGCGATGAACGGTGCGTTCTACGAGCTGGACTCCATCTCGGGCTCCTGGAACACCGGCAACGACGTCAACGCCGACGGCTCCCCCAACCTGGGCTACAAGGTCCGCGCCAAGGGTGGTTACTTCCCCGTCGCGCCGTACGACCACTACGTCGACCTGCGTGACGCGATCTCCACGAACCTCACCAACGCGGGCTTCGAGCTCGAGCGCGGTCACCACGAGGTCGGCACCGGTGGTCAGCAGGAGATCAACTACAAGTTCAACACCCTGCTTGCCGCTGCCGACGACCTGCAGCTGTTCAAGTACATCGTGAAGAACACCTGCTGGCAGTACGGCAAGTCCGCCACCTTCATGCCGAAGCCGCTGTTCGGCGACAACGGCTCGGGCATGCACGTGCACCAGTCGCTGTGGAAGGACGGCAAGCCGCTGTTCCACGACGAGGCCGGCTACGCAGGCCTGTCCGACATCGCTCGCTGGTACATCGGCGGCATCCTGCACCACGCGCCGTCGCTGCTGGCGTTCACGAACCCGACGATCAACTCGTACCACCGTCTGGTGCCGGGCTACGAGGCCCCCATCAACCTGGTGTACAGCCAGCGCAACCGCTCCGCCGCGGTCCGCATCCCGATCACCGGCAACAACCCGAAGGCCAAGCGCATCGAGTTCCGCGCACCGGACTCCTCGGGCAACCCGTACCTGAACTTCGCGGCGCAGATGATGGCCGGCCTGGACGGCATCAAGAACAAGATCGAGCCGATGGCCCCGGTCGACAAGGACCTCTACGAGCTCCCGCCGGAGGAGGCCCGCAACATCCCGCAGGCCCCCACCAGCCTGTCGGCCGTCATCGACCGCCTCGAGCAGGATCACGACTACCTCACCGAGGGTGGCGTGTTCACGTCCGACCTGATCGAGACCTGGATCGCGATCAAGCGCGAGCAGGAGATCGCCCCGGTCAACCTGCGTCCGCACCCGTACGAGTTCTCGCTGTACTACGACTGCTGAGTCGCATGACGCGCTGACACCGTCGCGTCAGTATTTCCCGAATCGACCCGCTCCCCGATCACCGAAACGATCGCCGAGCGGGTCGATTCGTCTGTGTCGGGCCCTGAACCGGACGACGACGATCCCGGTGATGTTAGATCTGAGCATGTGGTCCGATCGGTTCCACATGGAGAGGATGCCGTGCCTGCCCCCATTGCCACCGCAACTCCCGTCGCACACGCGGGCCTTCTGGGCCTCGGCGTGTACCGGCCCCGACGCGTGGTCCCGAATTCCGAGATCGTCGACCTCATCGACTCGTCCGACGAATGGATCCGGACCCGTTCCGGCATCCGGGCGCGTCGCTGGGCCGAGCCCGACGAGACCGTCGTCTCGATGAGCGTGGCGGCCGCGCGCGACGCGCTCGCCGCGGCCGGCCTGGTCGCCGAGCAGATCGACGCCGTCGTGCTGGCGACCTCGTCGCAGATGGTGCTCGGGCCGTCGGCCGGGGCGGTAGTGGCCACGGAGCTCGGCATGCAGGACACCGCCGCCTTCGACGTCTCCGCCGGGTGCGCGGGCTTCTGCTACGCACTCGGGAACGCCGCGAGCCTGGTCCGAGCCGGGCAGGCCCGTCACGTGCTGGTGATCGGGGTGGAGAGACTGTCCGACCTGCTCGATCCGACCGACCGGACGTGCGCGTTCATCTTCGCGGACGGTGCCGGTGCAGTTGTCGTGGGTCCGTCCGATTCCGAGGGGATCGGTCCGGTCGCGTGGGGTTCGGACGGAAGCCAGACCGCGGCGATCAAGCAGGACAAGGACTTCATGCAGTACTTCGCCGAGGTCGCGGCCGCCGAAGCCGAAGGTGGCAGCACGGAGCGCCCGTACATCCGGATGGACGGTCAGGCCGTCTTCCGTTGGGCGATCACGTTCCTCGAGAAGGCATGCCGCGATGCCCTGGAGAAGGCCGGCGTCGCAGCGGACGATCTGGACGCCTTCGTGCCGCACCAGGCCAACAGTCGCATCACCGATGCCCTGATCCGGACACTGGGACTCCCGGATACCGTCGCCGTGGCACGGGACATCGCCGATAGCGGCAACACCAGCGCCGCGTCGATCCCGATGGCGATGGATCAGCTGCTCCGCTCCGGCGAGGCCCGCCCCGGTGACACCGCGCTGCTGCTCGGCTTCGGTGCTGGACTCGCCTATGCCGGGCAGGTCGTTCAGCTACCCGCGATCACGTAGGTAGCGACTACAGCAACGAGCCCGTCACCCCTTTCGGGGTGACGGGCTCGTTTGCACTGGTGCGGAGCCGGAGGCTCAGTAGCGGCTCGCGCCGGAGAAGGTCATCGAGTCCAGCGGCGAGATCTTCACGTTCTCGCCCTCGGTGGGGGCGTGGACGACACTGCCGTTGCCGATGTAGATGCCGACGTGCTCGGCGCCGTAGAAGGCGACGACGTCACCGGGCTGCAGGTTGGCCTTGGACACCGAGGTGCCGCCGCCGACCTGGTCGTAGCTGGTGCGCGGAACGGACTTTCCGGCCTGCTTGTAGGCCCACTGGACCAGACCGGAGCAGTCGAAGGAGCTGGGGCCGGTGGCGCCCCACACGTACGGCGAGCCGACCTTGGACTGGGCGGCGTTCGCGACGGCCTGATTCGAGCTCGCGACCGGGGTGGCCTCGATGGAGCTGCTGCCCCAGCTGGGCGCCGTGAACGGCTGCGCCATGGCGGGAGCGGCGGGGATCATGACGGCGCCGGCGGCGACAGCGCCGAGCAGCAGGCCGCGGGTGGTACGGGTCAGGCGGGTGTTCTTCAGGGCCATTCGAGGGTCCTCCGAGTCTTGCTGTGGTCCGACACTTGGTCTGGCATCGGTGTTCGGGCACAACCCAGAGTTCCGTCGTTATGGATTCGATACATCCGTAGAAGTACGCGCAGGGGTACCTGTTCGGGTATGCGGGTATACGTGGTTCGACTCGGCGCGGGACTGCGGTTCGGTCAGGAAAATGGCGCTGAACAGCAGTTATTCATGACAGCCGAGCATCGTCACCTAGATCGTCGCGACTGCGCGGTTCGTGATCCACACGACAACTCGGACACTGTGACCCGGCCCTCGGCCACTGGATCGGGCTCGAAGTAACGGCCCGATGGTCACGTTTTCGTCTAGGCCACCGACGATCGTGACGGGTTCCGGGCGATGCCTCAGCCCGGCAACTTACTCGCCAGCACGTCGACCTTCGTGATGGTGGGGTGCGCGACGAACAGTTCGTCGGCACGCGCCATGAGAGCCTGCGCGACCTTGCCGGCAAGGTGCGCCTGGCGCCCGGTGTCGTCGGGGAAGGCGTCGAAGATGCCGAACGTCGCCGGGCCGAAGCGCAGCGCGAACCACGCGGTGGTGTCCGGTTCCTCCTGCACCAGCGACAGCGCACTCTCGAGGAACTCGGCGACGGCAGCCTCCTTGCCGCGTTTCGCCTCCACTCGTACCAACAGTGCTGCGCGAACCATTCGGCACCTCCGAAGATCGTTCCCGGTACCACTCACTGTTCTCGCGCGTGCAGGCCGAGTCAACGAGGAGCGGGCGCCGCGACAAGGAGGTCACGACGCCCGCTCGCGGGTTGTCTCAGTCGAGGTCGGCGAACCGCGGAATCAGGTGCTCGGCCACCTGCTTCGCCTCGTCGATCAGCGGCCAACCGGCCAGGATCAGCGACGTCAGCCCCGTCCGCTGCTTCAGCACCCGGACGTGGTCGGTGATCTCGTCGGGTGCGCCGACGTAGTAGACGGCGGACGACCCCGTCGCGAAGATATCGAGCGGCGACCACGCGGTGATGCCGGCGTACAGGCCGTCACCGAGGTAGAGATCGTTCGGTTCCGGGATCTTGCCGGCGACGATGGTGTCGACCCAGCCCTGGCGCTGCGCGTCGCGGGCGGTGAAGGTCGCCAGGTCCTGCTGCCCGCCGGTGCGGCGGCGCACCGCCTTGTCGAGGACGTCGGCGATCTGGTCGATCCCGGCCTTCTCGAACAGCGACCGGAACCGGTCCATCGCCTCGTCCCGGGTCGGGCGGACGATCACGCCGGACAGCGCGCCGAAATCGGTGAACTCGCGTCCTGCGGCGGCCGCGGCAGCCCGCGCACCGGCGAACTTGTCCTCGATGAACGACGTCTCGCGGAGCATCACCAGGTACGCATCGAGCACCTTGCCCGAGTTCGCCAGGCCGGCCGGGGAGTCGCCGGTACCCCACAGTGGAACGTCGTGGTCGGCCGGCCCGTCGATACGCAGCGGCGTGTTCGGGAAGTTCGACTCGGTGCCCTCACGGTAGTACCGCCGGAAGTCCGCCCAGTACTGTTCCCCCAGTTCGTAGCGGCGGTCGTGTTCGACGTTCATGTCGTACTTGGTGAGGATGTTGTCGCGTCCGTTCACCGAGTTGATCATGAGGCGGCCACCGGTGAAGGCGTCGAACGTGAGCGCCTTCTCGGCGAGCAGGCGCGCGGGGATCATGTTGGCGTAGATCGCGACGAGGAACTTCATGCGGCTGGTGTGCGACGCCGCCCAGGCCGCGGAGGCGAACGGATCGTTGGACCACGTGGCGACGAGGGCGCCGTCGAAGCCGCCGTCGTCGATGGTCTTGGCGAGTTCGATCTGCCGCGCCCCGTCCACCGGGTAGAGCCCGCCCGGGCTCCACGGGAAGTCGCCGTCAGCCTGGGTGAGGTACCAGAAAGTCTTGATGCTCATCGGATTCCACCCACGATCGCCAGGTCGATCGACTCGATGCGGGCACGCTCGGCGAGCGTCTCCGCGTCGACGGCGGCCAGCGCGTCGAGGTACTCGACCGCGAACGAGCCGGGGCCCGAGGACTTCTCGGCCGCGATCTCCGACGCGACCGCGACGTGCGCGTGCGCGGCGGCCAGCCCGACGAGCGGGGTCGGCGCCACCGCGAGGTAGGCCGCGACCAGGCCACCGAGCGAGCACCCGGTCGAGGTCACCCGTGGCAGCAGGTCACTGCCGCCGCCGATCCGGACCCCGACGACGGCGCCGTGCGCGTCTCGGCCCACCAGGTGGTCCACCGGGCCGGACGCCGAGACCACCTCGGCGTGCTCGAGCAGGGCGACGGCCGCGGGCACCGCCGCCGCGGGGTCGTCGGAGCTGTCGACGCCGCGGGTGTCGCCGCCGAGTCCGGCGAGCGCGATGATCTCGGACGCGTTGCCGCGGATCGCGGTGGGCCGATGCTTCAGCAGGTCGACCGCGAGCCCGCTGCGCCACGGCAGCCCGCCTACGCCGACCGGGTCGAGCACCCACGGGGTGCCGGCGTCGTGGGCGGCCTCGGCCGCGAGCGTGAACGCCGTTGCGGTGCCGTCGTCGGGGGTGCCGAGGTTGACCAGCACACCGCCGGCGATGCGGGCGAATCCCGCTGCCTCGTGGGCGTTGTCGATGTGGGCGTTGCTGGCCCCGGCCGCGAGCACCACGTTGGTGAGGAAGTTCGCGGACACGATGTTGGTGAGCGAGTGGACGAGCGGCACCTGGGTGCGCAGCGCGTCCAGAGCGCCGGCGAGGTCGTCGCCGGTGACGGTGCGGGTCATGGAAATCCTTGGGAGAAGAGCGAGTTCGGGCGGACGGCGTCAGGACCTACGACATCGGGTCACAGTTCACCGCCGGGCAGGGTCACGAGCGGTAGTGCCGGGTCGGCAGTCCACTCCTCGAGGGATCCGTCGTAGATCCTGATGTCGTCGCGGCCGGCGAGCACCAGACCGAGCGCCGAGAGGCACGCCGAGATGCCCCCGCCGCAGTAGAGGACCACCGGATCGTCGGCGCCGGCGAGCGCCGAGGACGCGAGGGCACGGAGTTCGTCGACCGACCGGAGTCGGCCGGTGTCGTCGAGCAGGCTCTTCGCCGACAGGTTGCGACTGCCGGGAATGTGGCCGCGGCGCGAGTAGCGGGTCTTCTCGGCGCCGGAGAACTGCGCCGGCGCGAGTGCGCAGACCAGGGTGCCTTGCGCCTGCCCCTCGACGATCGCGATCGCATCGTCGCGATCCGCCCACGCCGGGCGGTATCCCGTCACGGCGAGGGGCGCCGCGGCCGGCCGGTCCGGTGCGTCGTCCCCGGTCGCGACCGGAAGATCGAGCGTCCGCCATCGGGCGAGGCCACCGTCGAGGACGCGTGCGTCGAATCCGATGCTGCGGAGCAGCCACCAAACTCGCGCTGCCCACGTCATCGATCCCTGGTCGTACAGGACGACGTCGGTGTCCGGGGCGATGCCCAACTCGGCGAGATCCTCCACGAGCCGTTCGACGCGAGGCCGGGAGAAGTGCAGGGTGCTGCCGGTGTCCGAGAGCGCGGCAAACAGATCGAGGTGCCGAGACCCCGGCACGTGCGCCTCCCGCCACCCGGACACCCCCGACTCGGGCCGGTAGTCGCCGTCGAAGCGGGCCGGCGCGAGCAGGACCGTGACGTCCAGCACAACGGGCTCCGGTTCCTCCCCGAGAAGGGCGGCGAGTTCCTCCGCCTGGATCAGGGGCCACGCAACGCTCGACAACTTGTACATCCTCACTACGACGATCAGCGCCCACGAACTTAAATGACGACGTGCGTATACGCAAGTATCCGACTGGCGTCGGTGGCATAATCAGCGAGTCCGAGGCAGAAACGACAGATGGGGCACCGATGACACACGGGGACGACCTGACGGAACTCGGCGCGCTCATACCCACCGACGCCGCCGGCCGCTCCGATCAGACGTCCAGGCAGTACCTGCACCTGCGCGCCGACATCCTCGCCGGCAAGTTCCCGCAGGGTGCCGCACTGCACGAGACACAGCTGAGCGAGAAGTACGGCGCCTCCCGCACGCCGATCCGCGAGGCTCTGAACTGGCTCGCGCACGACGGCCTGCTCGAACGCGCCGCGCGCGGCTTCCGGGTCCGCTCCGGCACCCCGGAGGACGTCATCGAGATCTACGCCGCCCGCGTAGCGCTCGAATCGGAGGCCGCCGGCGCCGCCGCCATCCGGCACACCGACCTCGACATGGCCCGCCTCGACCGGTTGCACAACTCGTGCTGCGGCGCCAAGGACGACAACGAGGTTCGCACCGACAACTTCCGCTTCCACGAGGCGCTGTGGCAGGCCGCCCACAACACGACGATCATGACGCTGCTGGTCCGGCTGACGACCCAGCTGCGGATCTACGACAGCGGGCCGCCGTCGAACTACGGCGAACCCGACCTGCTCAACGCCGAGCACAGCAACATCCTCGAGGCGATCCGCACCCGGGACGAGCGGGCCGCCCGCGAGCACATGCGTACCCACCTCGAGCGCAGCCGCGAACAGCGGATCCACCTCTTCGCGAACGGCTGAGGCCGACACTCCCCCACAGGTCCGCGGGCGTTTCGTCCGCGGACCTCGTCGTTTCAGAACCAGACAAAGGGCACTCAGGTAAGGCTTACATTAGTTATTGTATGCTCGCCTAACCTTCCGATCCCGGAGGGTTGCCGCCGTTCCCCGAACGGCCACCGAGCCAACAACTTTTGCCTTCGGAGCCCCATGTCGACCCCTCCCACTTCCCCGAATTTCACCGCCGCGCTCACGCGCCGAGACCTCATGCGCTCGATGGGGGTCGCAGCGCTCGCCCTCGGCGCTCTCGGCATCACCGCGTGCTCGAGCCGCGAGACCGTCACCGAGACGGCCGCGGACGCCGCCACCGGTGGACCCATCACGATCGTCGACCAGTACCGGAACACCGTCACGTTCGACACCCCGGTCGGCCGGATCGCGTCGGCCATCATCCCGGTGCCATCGATGATCATCGGTTCGGACCAGTCCACCGCCCGCAACGTCGGCGTCAACCAGGTCGCGATCTCGATGGCCTCGAAGGGCATGCTGGGCACGATGTTCCCGCAGTTCCTCGACACCCCGGTGGTGGCGGGCAACGACTTCGTGCCGAACGTCGAGCACATCCTCAGCCTGAACCCGGACGTCGTGATCCAGTGGGGCGACAAGGGCGACGACATCGTCGCGCCGCTGCGCAACGCCGGCCTGAAGGTGATCCTGCTCAAGTACGGCACGCAGGAGGATCTCGAGGCCTGGATCCAGATCTTCGGTGAACTGCTGGGCAAGAAGGCCGAGGCCGACGCGGTGCTCGCGAAGATGGCCGACGACCGCGCGCTGGTCGAGAAGACCGCCGCGGCGCACGCGTCGACCGCCCCGAAGGTGATGTACCTGTACAACGCGCCGGAGATCAAGGTCGGCGCCGACAACAGTTACATGGACTTCTGGATCAAGCTCGCCGGCGGCAAGAACGTCGCGTCCGGCGCGGGTAGCGGCTCGAGCCTCGGTGTCACCCGAGAGCAGGTGCTCGGCTGGGACCCGGAGGTGTTGATCCTCGGCAACTTCGAGCCGACGACCCCCGCCGACGTCTATGCCGACCCCAAGTGGGCGTCGCTGTCCGCGGTGAAGAACAAGCGGGTCTACAAGGCCCCGATCGGCGGCTTCTCGTGGGATCCGCCATGCAACGAGTCGAACCTGATGTGGCTGTGGGTGAACTCGGTGTTCTTCCCGGACGTGAACCACGGACTGCGCCAGCGCATCCGGGAGACGTACCGCACGCTGTACGCGTACGACGTCACCGATGCGGACGTCGACCGCATTCTCCAGATGTCGGCCAACTCGGGCAGCGCAGGCTATGACGCCTTCCGCGCTTGAGACCGCGACCGAGCAGCCGACGCGGCGGTCGTCGCGGCTGCTGGTGCCGGTCGTACTCACCGTCGGGATCGTCGCGGTCGGGCTGATCTCGCTGTCCGTGGGCCGCTACACGGTCCCGGTCAACGAGGTGGCCCGCATCCTGATCAACGAGGTGATCTCGCTCCCCCGAACGTGGACCGAGGCCGAATCCAACGTCGTTCTGGGCGTGCGGCTTCCACGGGTCTTGCTGGGGATGCTCGTCGGCGGTGGCCTTGCCCTCGGTGGTGCCGCGCTGCAGGCCGCGTTCCGCAATCCGCTGGTGAGCCCCCAGATCCTGGGCGTGTCCTCGGGTGCGTCGTTCGGCGGTGTGCTGGCACTGATGTTCGGGCTGGGCTCGACGTTCCTGGTCGGCGGCGCATTCCTGTTCGGTCTCGCCGCGCTCGGCATGGTGCTGTTGATCGGCCGGAGCCGGTCGGGCGGCGCGCTCCTGATGATCGTGCTCGGCGGCGTCGTCACGAGTGCGTTCTTCTCGGCACTGGTGTCGTTCATCACGTACGTCGCCGACCCGTACACGACACTCCCGTCGATCGTGTTCTGGCTCATGGGTTCCCTCGCCACCGCCGACATGGCGAAGGTGCTGATCGCGGCGATCCCGATCCTCGCGGGCTCCGCCGTCATCATCGGGCTGCGCTGGCGGATCAACATCCTCTCGCTCGGCGACGACGACGCCGCCTCGCTCGGGGTCAACCCCGGACGGCTACGGGCGCTGCTGCTGACGATGGTGGCGCTCATGACCGCCGGTGCGGTTGCCGTGTCGGGCGTGATCGGCTGGGTGGGCCTGGTGGTTCCGCACATCGCCCGGCTGTGGGTGGGCCCCGACCACCGGATCTCGATGCCGACCACGTTCGTGCTCGGTGCCGCGTACCTGACGATCATCGACACGCTCTCCCGCACCGTCAGTTCCGGCGAGATCCCGCTCGGCATCCTCACCGCGATCATCGGTGCCCCGGTGTTCGTTCTGCTGCTCCGGAATTCGCGTAGACAGGCCTTCATCGATGCTTGAGATTCAGGACGCCGGTTTCCACTACCCGCACCGGGACTGGGTGTTCCGGCACGCGAACCTGCGCATCGACGGCGGCATCACGTCGATCCTCGGCCCCAACGGCCAGGGCAAGACGACGCTGCTGCGGTGCATCGCCGGGCTGACGCCGCTGCGCGAGGGACGGGTGGAGCGGGACACCGCGATCGGCTATGTCCCGCAGGCCAGCCTGTCGAGCTTCGCGTACTCGGTGTTCGACATGGTCCTGATGGGCCGGGCGAAGAAGGTCTCGGCGTTCTCGGTGCCCGGCAGGGCCGACATCTCCCGCACCCGCGAGGTCCTCGACCGGGTCGGCATCACCGACCTGGCCACCCGTAGCTTCGCCGAACTGTCCGGCGGCCAGCGGCAACTCGTGCTCATCGCGCGAGCGCTGGCGTCGGACGCCGCGTTCATGATCCTCGACGAGCCGGTCTCGGCGCTGGACCTGCGCAACCAGGCGCGAGTGCTCGAGCTGCTGCGCGATCTCGCCTCGGACGGCATGGGCATCCTCCTCACGACGCACCACCCGGATCACGCGCTACATCTGGGCGGACGCGCGATCGTGATGCGCTCGCCCGAGGACATCCGGCTCGGCCCCGTCGCCGATCTCGTCACCGACGACATGCTCACCGATCTGTACGGCATCGAGGTGGTGAGCGCCACCGTCGACGACCGCGGCGCTCCTCGCACCGTGCTCTACACCCGTTACGACACATTCGCGGCCGCCGAACCCGCGGCCACCCTTCAGAAGGTTTCACGATGAATCTCGACACGACTGCGCCGCAGTCACTTCCACCTGTTCTACACCTGGTGATGGGCACGAACACCGGCATGTCCGGCGGCACCACCGCCGCCCGGCGCGTGCAGCCCGTCGACCTGTACGACCTCGACACCCTGAACCTGGACGGCGTCCGCGGCCTGCTGGTCAACGGCAACTGCGACCAGATCTTCCTCGAACGCCGACGCGATCTGCTCACCGACTTCGTCACCGCCGGCGGGCGCATCGCGATCATGGGTCACCCGCTCACCGACTTCCTGCCCGGCCTCGGCCAGTGGCGCAAGCTGCAGTACTCGGGCCCCAAGGATCTGGCGATCGCCGCCGGTGACCCGCATCCGGTGTGGGAGGGTGTCGATCCCGCCGACGTCAGCTTCCGACGCGGGGTGTCCGGCTTCTACGGCCGCGGCTACAGCCAGAAGCTGCCCGACGGCGCCGTCGTGACCAACTGCATCGGCCGACACGCGCTGCCCGTCGACTACGTGTACCCACTCGGCGCCGGTCAGGTGCTGGTGCACGGCGGCATCGATCTCGCCGTCTACCAGGAGGATCCGAACACCTCCGCGCGTATCTTCCCGCAGCTGCTCACGTGGCTGGCCCAGCAGGAGGCACAGGCATGACCACCATCGAACCCTTCGCCCGCACCGATCGCGCACCCCGCTCCCGACGTCGACTCGCACTGGTGCACGGCGGATCGCACTTCCATCTGCAGACGCTGAAGGACCCGGCGGTGATCGCGCACCAGCCCGAGTTCCTGTACCTCGCGGACCTCGCCGACGGCGACCTCGACGCGTTCGACACCGTTGTCCTCGCCGACCGCCTGCATCCCGAGTTGCTCCGCCGACACACCGCGCAGATCCTCGCGGTCGCCGAACGCGGCGGGACGCTCGTGGTCCTCGGTGAGAATGCGGCGCACACCTGGCTGCCCGGAGTGACGTGGACGGCGCGCCCCACCAACTTCTGGTGGTGGCTCGAGGGCGAGGATCCGCTGATCCGCACCCGCAGTCCCGAACACGAGGCGTGGGAATACCTTTCGACGAAGTCGGTGATCTGGCACCACCACGGCCTGCTGCACACCGACGCCGACGTCGTACCGCTGCTGGTGTCGGAGGAGCCCGACGAGAACGGCGACCTCCGCGACGCCGGGATGATGCTGTTCGAGGACACCGTCTCTACGCCGGGCCGGATCATCGCGACCACCCTGGACCCGACGTACCACCACGGCAACAACTTCATGCCGGGATCGACGCGCTTCCTCTACGCGCTGCTGCGCTGGTTGGACAACACCGGAAACCAGAGCGTGTGTCCTGATCGGAAGCGGGCGTGACGGCCTGAAGTGAAGAGAACCTCCGAGTCGGGTGCGTCTTCTCCACGGCACACCCCACTCGGAGGTTCTCATTTCCCGGTCCGGCACCCGCACCACACATCTCTGCAGAGTGCTCATCGTCGAGCGCTATCGGGACGGCTGACCCAAAGCGCATACCGCCAGCGCAACGGGGATTTCCCGCAAATGCGTCTCCACTTGGGTGGCCCGCTACGAGGCCGGGGCGATGCCGGGTTGCACGATCGGGCCTCCCGCCCACACACGATCCCGACCCGAACCGCAGCCGACGTCGAGACCCGGATCATCGAGCTCCGCATACAAAGCCGAAAGCCTGCCAGAAGGCCTGACGCACGAGAGACCCATTGACTCGAACATATATTCGAACTAAACTAGTGTCATGAATCCGGGGGGACTCAATTCGCTCGTCGCAGTCAGCGCGCCACAACCCGAAGACGTGCACACGCTGACCGAAATCCTGCTGCTGCAGACAGGCCTCGACATCTGCCACGCGATCGAACAACTCGAAGCACTACGTGCAGCCACAATCGCCGAAATCGACGAGCGCGCAGTCTCGTTCGACACCCTCGGATTCCGCAGCGTCAAACAATGGCTCGCCGCCAACACACTCCTGGAAGTGTCGACCGCGGGACGAATCCTCACGTTGGGGCGCATGCTCGGCCGGCAACCCGAGATCGCCGACGCCTACAACGCCGGCACTATCTCCGCCGAGCACGCCGCCCTTATCGGCAAGTTCTGCGAAACCCCGCCCCGCGGTATGCCGAACGAGGCACTGGACTCGTGCCGGAAAGTGTTGCTGGACAGCGCCACCGGACCCACCGCCACCACCGCAACCGTCCAGACCTGCATCAGCAAGCTCGAGCGGATCTTCGAATCCGACGAACTACCTCCGAGCGAAGACACCGAACGCAACGAGTTCCACGCATCCAAGACACTCAACGGGCGCGTCGCCGTGAAGGGGGATCTCGACGCCGTCACCGGAGAGATGCTCCTGACCGCGCTGTCGGCGTTGACCAAGCCACGAAACCCGATCGACGACCCTGCAGGCTCCCGCACCCCGGCGCGGCAGCGGGCCGATGCGTTCGCCGAAATCCTGCGCCGCTACCTCGACTCCGGCGACGCGCCGATCGAGGGCGGCGAACGACCCCACCTGTCCCTGCATGTGAACGCCGCCGACCTTGCCCGCAGCGAAGCCGCCCACGAGTGGACGGGTTCGGGCGACGATGCGGGTGACGATCAGGACCTGTTCGGCGACAAAGACACCGCACGCATGCCACACATGGGACCGATCTCCATCGCGACCGCGCGACGACTGGCCTGCGACTGCCACCTGACGCCGATCGTCATGAGCGACGGCGTGCCCATCGACCTCGGACGCACGAGCAGAACCGTGTCCAAGAAGCAGCGTCGGGCGTTGGTCGCCCGCGATCACGGCTGCGCCTTCCCCGGCTGCGGAGCACCACCCGCCCACTGCGAAGGCCACCACGTGATTCATTGGGCAGACGGCGGACCCACCGACCTCGACAACCTCGTGCTGTTGTGCCGCTTCCACCACGGGTTGCTGCACCACTCACACTGGCGAGTCAAGATCGGCGCCGATCGAACCCCTTGGTTCACACCACCGAGCACCGTCGATCCCTACAAGAAGCCCATTCCCGCCCACAATCGGGCGGGACCACACGCCGCGTGACGCTGCAGCCGGCACTCGAACTGGGTGCCGGTCACCGCGGGGTGGTTCTCGGTTCGACACCAAATCGCGCATAGTCGCGACGCGCTCGTCCTGAGTCCCGAGTCGTGCAGCGCGCTGCAGGGCTGAACTTCCAGGGAGCAGTTCAGACCGGGGGCTTCCTCAGTCGACGTCGTAGACCTCGGTGGCCGGCACTGCCAGCAACCGGTCGGTCATTTCCTGCTTGAGCACGACCAAGCGCACCTCGTCGGCATCGGTGCGCCCGCTCTTGTTCACCAGTTCGATGAACTCGTCCGCCACGAAGCCGTCACGCACCTGAAGTGTCACGGTGCGACCCCGGTAGGTGAGCCGGAAGACATAGTTGGCGAGCGTGTTTCCCCGCTCCGGCCGTGCCAGTGCGGGATCCACGACGTAACGGTCGCCGGTGGTTGCACGCAGCACCATCTCGAACGCGTCCCGTACGCCCGGTCCCCCGTGCGCCGTGGCGATCTCCACCTCACGACGCTCGACCGGGCGGCCGTCGTCGAGCAGCGGCAGCGCGCGCCCCAGGACCTGGAGCGCGTGCGCGACACCGCCGGGCGCGTTCGGGCCGTGGTACTTCATCAGATCGGCAAAGGTGAACGTCAGCGACGCCCCCTGATCGACAACGTCGAGTTGCGTGGACATGCCGACCATTCTCCCTCGAACACGGGCCCGGTGGGTGTGCGTCCCCGAACCCCTTGTCCCCGAACTACTCTCCCCCGAACACCCGCTGCACCACGGCCTTCGCCCGACGCGTGACGCGCAGGTAGTTGTCGAGAAACTCGTTCGCGTCGCCACCCGGCCAGCCGGCCACCTGCGCGACGGCGGCGAGCACCTTGCCCGGGCCGGGCAGCTGATCGGTGGGCTTGCCGCGCACCAACACCAGCGCGTTGCGCGCCTTGGTGGCGAGCAGCCAGGCGTCGCGCAGCAGTTCGATGTCGGTCTCGCTCAACAACTCCGCCGCACCGATCGCGTCGAGCGTCTCGAGCGTCGACGTGTTGTGCAGCGCCGGGATCTCGTGGGCGTGCCGCAACTGGATGAGCTGCACGGTCCACTCGATGTCGGCGAGGCCGCCGCGGCCGAGCTTGGTGTGCGTGGCCGGGTCGGCGCCGCGCGGCAGCCGCTCGGAGTCGACGCGGGCCTTGATCCGCCGGATCTCCCGGACCGCCGCATCCGACACGCCACCCTCCGGGTAGCGGGTCTTGTCGATCATGTGCAGGAATCGCAGCCCCAGGTCGGCGTCACCGGCCACGGCGTGCGCCCGCAGCAGCGCCTGGACCTCCCAGGCCTGCGCCCACTGCGCGTAGTACGCCTCGTACGACGTCAGCGTCCGCACCAACGGCCCGCTGCGACCCTCGGGCCGCAGTCCGATGTCCACCTCGAGCGGCGGGTCGGTACTCGGCGCGCCGAGCAGGGTCCGCACCCGATCACCGATCAGGTTGGCCCACTTGACCGCTCGCGTCTCGTCGACGCCCTCGTGGGGCTCACACACGAACAGCACGTCGGCGTCCGAGCCGTAGCCGAGTTCGCCGCCGCCGAGCCGGCCCATGCCGATCACCGCGAACCGTGCCGGCGCGGGCTCGCCCGCCTCGGCCTCGTTGGCGCGGATCACCGCGGCCAGCGACGCGTTGAGCACCGCGGCCCAAACCGACGACAGCGCCTTGCACACCTGCGGGACGTCGAGCATGCCGAGGATGTCGGCGCTCGCGACGCGGGCCAGTTCGTACCGGCGCAGCGACCGGGCGGCGCCGACGGCGCGCACCGGATCGACGTATCGCGCCGACGACGAGAGGATGCCGCGGGCGACGTCCTCTGGCTGCGGCTCGAGCAGCCGCGGACCGGACGGGCCGTCCGCGAACAGCCGGATCACGTCGGGGGCCTTGATGAGGAGGTCCGGGATGTATGCCGACGAGCCGAGCACCGTCATCAGGCGCTGCGCCACCGACGCCTCGTCGCGCAGCAGTCGCAGGAACCACGTGGCGTCGACCAGTGCGTCCGAGAGCCGCCGGTACGCGAGCAGTCCGGCATCGGGGTCCGGTGTGTCGCCGAGCCATTCGAGCAGTGTCGGCAGCAGCAGCGCCTGGATGCGGCCCTTGCGGGACGCCCCGCTGGTGAGCGCGGTGAGGTGCCCGAGGGCATTCTGCGGCGCCGAGTAGCCGAGGGCCGCCAACTGCCGGACCGCTGCGTCCGGGCCCAGCCGCAGCGCCTCCTTGTCGATCCGCGCCACCGACTCGAGCAGCGGGCGGTAGAACAGCTTGGCGTGCAGGCGGCGCACCCGGTGCGAGTTGCGCTTGATCTCCGCGTTCAGCACACCGAGTGCGTCGTTGCGCCCGTCGGGACGCATGTGGGCGGCGCGGGCGAGCCAGCGCAGCGCCTCCTCGTCGTCCGGCGGCGGCAGCGTGTGGGTGCGCTTGAGCCTCTGCAACTGCAGGCGGTGCTCGAGCAGGCGCAGGAACTCGTACGACGCCGTCAGGTTCGCGGCGTCGTCGCGGCCGACGTATCCGCCGGCCGCGAGGGCGGTCAGGGCGTCGACGGTGCTCTTGACCCGGAGCGAGGTGTCGGCCCGGCCGTGCACCAATTGCAGGAGCTGGACGGCGAATTCGACATCGCGTAGGCTGCCGCGCCCCAGCTTGAGTTCCCGCTCGCGCAGCTCGGGCGGGACGGAATTCTCGACGCGCCGGCGCATCGCCTGCACCTCGGGCACGAAGTCCTCACGCTCGGACGCCGTCCACACCATCGGGCCCAGGGCATCGGTGTACTGCCGCCCCAGGTCGAGGTCGCCGGTCATCGGCCGGGCCTTGAGCAGCGCCTGGAACTCCCACGTCTTGGCCCAGCGCTTGTAGTACGCGATGTGCGAGTCCAGCGTGCGGACGAGCTCGCCCCGCTTGCCCTCGGGCCGGAGGGCCGCGTCGACCTCGAAAAACGCGGCCGAGCCGACGCGCATCATCTCGCCGGCGATCCGGCTCGAGACCGCATTGGACGGTTCGGCGACGAACACGACGTCGACGTCGCTCACATAGTTCAGTTCGCGCGCACCGCACTTGCCCATCGCGATGACGGCGATGCGCGCCGGGCACGGCTCGTCCGGGCACACCGCTGCGACGGCCACCGCGAGCGCCGCGGTGAGTGCGGCGTCGGCCATGTCGGAAAGCTGGTGTCCCACGGTCTGATACGGGACTACGGGCTCGTTCTCGACGGTGGCGGCGAGGTCGGCCGCGGCCAGCACCATCATCTGGTCGCGGTAGCACTTGCGCAGCGCTGCAATCGCTTCGGGCCCGGTGAGGGCGGCGCGGTACAGCATCGCCGACTCGTTCGGCCCCGTCTCCGGCACGGCCCCGACGCTCGCGAGCAGCCGACGCGTCAGCTCGTCCTTGGACGGCAGCGTCATGTCGCCCGCGAGCAGCTTCCAGGACGACGGGTCCGCGACCAGGTGGTCGCCGAACGCACTGGATGCACCGATCAGCCCGAGCAGCCTGCCACGCAACCCCTTGTCGGTGTGCAGCGCGCTGTCGAGTTCGGCCCACGCGTCGCCGAGCCCCTCCTGCATCCGCACCAGCGTCCGCAGGGCGAGGTCGGCGTTCGCGGCCCGCGACAGCGACCAGAGCAGCTCGACGGAGTCGAGTTTCGACCAGCCGATGGCCTTGAGCTCGTCCGGCGCGGTGGGCTCGACGAGGCCGAGCCTGCCCACCCCAGGAACGGCCGATCGGGCGTACGGGGGCTTCACCGGATCACCCCGATCCAGACGTCGTCACCAGCAGAACATGGACTGGCCGGACGGGGCACGCGCGTCACCTCTCGGGATGTTCCTGGTCGGATCGGCCCTACAGGCCGAGGTAGGCCTTCAGCTCGAACGGAGTGACCTGGCTGCGGTACTCCTCCCACTCACGACGCTTGTTGCGGAGGAAGAAGTCGAACACGTGCTCACCGAGCGCCTCGGCGACCAGCTCGGACTTCTCCATCTCGGCCAGGGCTTCTGCCAGACTGCCGGGCAGCGGCTTGTAGCCCATCGCGCGACGCTCGGCGCCGGTCAGCGCCCACACGTCGTCCTCGGCCTCTGCGGGCAGTTCGTAGCCCTTCTCGATGCCGCGCAGACCGGCGGCGAGCAGGACCGCGAACGTCAGGTACGGGTTGCACGCCGAGTCGGGGCTGCGGATCTCGACCCGTCGCGACGACGCCTTGTTGGGCGTGTACATCGGGACTCGGATCAGTGCGGACCGGTTGGACGGACCCCACGTCGCGGCCGTCGGCGCCTCGCCGCCGTGGACGAGACGCTTGTACGAGTTCACCCACTGATTGGTGACGGCGCTGATCTCGTTGGCGTGCTCGAGGATGCCGGCGATGAACGCCTTGCCGGTCGCCGACAACTGGTTCGGATCGTCCGGGTTGTGGAAGGCGTTGGTGTCACCCTCGAACAGGCTCATGTGGGTGTGCATCGCGGAGCCGGCCTGATCGCCGAACGGCTTGGGCATGAACGACGCCCGCACGCCCTCGTCGATCGCGACCTCCTTGACGACGTACCGGAACGTCATCACGTTGTCGGCCATCGAGAGCGCGTCCGCGTAGCGCAGGTCGATCTCCTGCTGACCCGGCGCGGCCTCGTGGTGACTGAACTCCACCGAGATGCCCATCGACTCGAGCGCGTCGATCGCGTGGCGACGGAAGTTGGGGGCCCGGTCGTGCACGGCCTGATCGAAGTAGCCGCCGCTGTCGGCCGGGATCGGCGGGCTTCCGTCGATCGGGCCGTTCTCCAGCAGGAAGAACTCGATCTCGGGGTGCACGTAGCACGAGAAGCCGAGGTCGCTGGCCTTCGCCAGCTGGCGCCGCAGCACGTGCCGCGGATCGGCCCACGACGGCGTGCCGTCGGGCATCGCGATGTCACAGAACATGCGCGCGGAATGCTGGGCGCCGTCCTTGTGCGCCCACGGCAGGATCTGGAACGTCGAAGCGTCCGGCTTGGCGACGGTGTCAGCCTCCGAGACCCGCGAGAAACCCTCGATCGCGGAGCCGTCGAACCCGATGCCCTCCTCGAACGCACCCTCCAGTTCGGCGGGCGCGATCGCCACCGACTTGAGGTAGCCGAGAACGTCGGTGAACCACAGTCGCACGAACCGAATATCTCGCTCTTCGAGGGTGCGTAGCACGAACTCCTTTTGGCGATCCATGCTCGCGAGCGTAAGCACATCGCGTTAAATCTGTGTTACATCGTGAAATCGGTCTCGTCGGCGCAGCTCAGCACGTCAGGTCGGGGTCCGGGACGGTGAGATCGACGAAGTATCGGGTGAGCGGATCGTCGATACACGCGACGCCGTCGAACGACGCGGTGTGCTGCGCACCGCGGTACGTGACGAGCGCGGCGTCCAATTGCTTGGCCAGGTCCACGCCCGCCTGGTACGGCGTCGCGGGGTCCTGTGTCGTCGACACCACCACGAGCGTCGGCAGCCCCTCGATCGACGCCGGGTCGATGGTGTGCGGCGCACCGGTGTTCGGCACGGGCCAGAACGCGCACGCGTCGAGCGGAGCGTTGCCGGTGCCGCGGCCGTCGTCGAGGAACGGTGCCGCCTCCCGGTACCGCATGTCGGCCTCACCCGCCACGGCCCGGTCGGTGAGCGGCGGGTCGTCGACGCAGCGGATCGCGTTGAAGGCGTCGTTGATGTTCGAGTAGCTGCCGTCGTCGGCCCGCCCCTCGTAGAGGTCCGCGAGCAGCAGCAGGGTGTCGCCGTTCCCGTCGGCGAGGCTCGACAGCCCGCCTCGCAGCGAACTCCACAGGCTCGGCGAGTAGAGCGCCTGCGTGACCCCGGTGATCGCGTCCGAATAGCTGAGCCCCCGCGGGTCGGTGGTGGCGGCCGGCCGCGCGACCAACGGATCCACGAGGGCCCGGAAGCGCGCGTTCGCACCACTTGGGTCGGTGCCGAGCGGGCAGTTCGACGTCTGCGCGCACTCGGCGGCGAACGCGTCGAACGCCTGCTGGAAGCCCGCGCCCTGCAGCACGACCTCCTCGACCGGATCCTGCTCGGGGTCGAGGGCACCGTCGAGCACCATCGCCCGCACGTTCCGTGGGAACGTCTCGGCGTACTGGGTGCCGATCCGGGTGCCGTACGAGAACCCGAGATAGTTCAGTTTCGCGTCGCCGAGGACCGACCGGATGACGTCCATGTCGCGCACCACCTCCCGCGTCCCGACGTGCGCGAGCATCGGCAGCCCCGACCGCTCCGCACAGCGGGCCGCGTACGTCCGGTTCTTGCCCTCCACGTACGCGATGCCGGCCGGGCTCATGTCGACGTCCGGGTCGCGCCGTTCGGCGTCGATCTCCTGCGGCGTCTGGCACCGCACCTGCGGGGTCGACGCCCCGACTCCGCGCGGGTCGAAGCCGATCATGTCGAATCGCTCGGCGAGCTCGGTGCCCTCGGGAATCGACGCCGAACTCAGACCCGACGCCCCCGGGCCTCCCGGATTGACGAGGATCGAACCGAGCCGGGCGCCGGTCGCCGGGGCCCGGGAGATCGCGATCTGCGCGGTGTCGCCGGCCGGCGCGGCGTAGTCGAGCGGCACGGTGACCTTCGCGCACTCGAGCGACGGGCTCAATTCGTCCCCGCCGGTCGCGAACCCGTCGCACGAGCCCCACGTGATCTGCTGCGTGTAGAACGTCTCGAGCCCGGCGGGCACCTCCCCCGCCCCCGCGACAGCCTCGGCCACAGGGGTCCCGACGATGGTGTCCGATCTGTCCGCTGAGCTGCAACCGGCCGCCAGAACGGCCACCGTCCCAATCGCAGCGGCCGTGAGTAAGCGGGGTCTGGACTGCATACCTCGATCGTGCCACGCCACCCTGAACCCCCAGTTGACCCGCGTTTTGCGCACTTGTCGCGACCGGGCGCGGCGACCCGTCGCGACAAGTGGCGAAGTTGACGCCGATGATCAACGCCAGCGAGACGACCAGCGCGAGCAGCGCCTTCCACCACACCG
>NZ_JAIVAH010000015.1 GCF_020171745.1 Prescottella equi | reverse complement strand
GCACTTGTCGCGACCGGGCGCGGCGACCCGTCGCGACAAGTGCGCAAAACGCAGAAGTGAGGTGTGACGAACGGCACCGAAACAGCTCTACGTGGCCCCGCGACGCGGTGGCAGACTGAGACCGTCAGCATCCCACCCGGGGACCCGCACAGGCGGGCCTCGAGGCCAGAAAGGGACAACGATGTCCGAAAACGCTGTCTACGGTTCCGCCGCTCCCGCGGCACCCAAGCGCAAGACCCGCATCCATCACCTGCAGGCGATGAAGGCCGAGGGCACCCGCTGGGCCGAGCTCACCGCATACGACTACTCGAGCGCCCGGCTGTTCGAGGAGGCCGGCATCCCGGTGCTCCTCGTGGGCGACTCCGCCGCGAACGTCGTCTACGGCTACGACACCACGGTGCCGGTCACGATCGACGAGATGCTCCCGCTCGTGCGCGGCGTCGTGCGCGGTGCACCGCACGCCCTCGTGATCGCCGACCTGCCGTTCGGCACGTACGAGGCCTCCCCGCAGCAGGCACTCGAGACCGCCTTCCGCTTCATGAAGGAAGGCCAGGCGCACGCCGTCAAGCTCGAGGGCGGCGAGCGCGTGGCCCCGCAGATCGCGGCGCTCACCGCGGCCGGCATCCCCGTGCAGGCCCACATCGGTTTCACCCCGCAGTCCGTGAACAGCCTGGGCGGCTTCCGCGTGCAGGGCCGCGGCGACGGCGCCGAGCAGCTCGTCGCCGACGCCATCGCGGTGCAGGAGGCCGGCGCATTCTCCGTCGTCATGGAGATGGTGCCCGCCGACATCGCCGGCCAGGTGACCCGCAAGCTGACGATCCCGACCGTCGGCATCGGCGCGGGCAACGAATGCGACGCCCAGGTGCTGGTGTGGCAGGACATGGCCGGCTTCACCAGCGGCAAGACCGCGAAGTTCGTCAAGCGTTTCGGCGAGGTCGGCACCGCGCTGCGCGACGCCGCGGCCGCCTACGCGTCCGAGGTGGAGTCCGGGGCGTTCCCCGCCGCCGAGCACAGCTTCTGACGCGTCCGGCAGCACGAACGACGGGAAGGTCGGCCGACGAGATCGGACGACCTTCCCGTTTTTTGGCACACTCGACGTTCCGGACTGCGCAGCAGCTCCCCGATCAGAACCGAGGTGCATCCATGACCGCACGCCGAGGACGCCTCGCGGCGACCGTCGCCGCGACCGCCGCACTCGCCGCATTCGTCGGCGGCTGCAGCACCGGCGAATCCCCGACGCCCGGCAACAGCGCGCAGACCTCGGCCCTGACGTCGGCGCCGAAACCGTCGTCGACGGCCGGCGGCGAGACCGGCACGGCGACCGGCGTCACCGACGCCCAGGCCGCGCAGCTGTGCTCGGACATCGAGGGGCAGCTGCAGAACTGGCGCACCTACACCCCGACCATCGGCAAGGGCGGGCTCAACACCGTGGTGATCTCGTGGGCCACCGCGAACGGCGTCGACCTCCTGAAGCTCGCCGGCGACCGCGCGCAGATCGACACCATCACCACCGCACAGTGCCCGCAGGTGCGCGACGGCGCGCTGTACGCGCTCGAGATCCCGAACCTCGCATCCGCGCTGATCGGCTTCTGAGCCGTGCGGACACCGTATCCCCCGATCTCGCCGCACCAGACGGGGTTCCTGTCGGTCGGCGACGGGCAGCTCCTCTACTGGGAGGTGAGCGGGAACCCGGACGGCAAGCCCGTCGTCTTCCTGCACGGCGGTCCCGGCGGCGGCACCGATCCGGCGCACCGCGGATTCTTCGATCCCGCGGCCTACCGGATCGTGCTGTTCGACCAGCGCGGCTGCGGTCGGTCGACGCCACACGTCGCCGACGGCGCGGACCTGTCGGTGAACACCACCGACCACCTCGTCGCCGACATCGAGGCGCTCCGTGAGCATCTCGGCGTCGACCGCTGGCAGGTGTTCGGCGGCTCGTGGGGGTCGACGCTGGCGCTGACGTACGCGCAGCGGTTCCCCGACCGGGTCACCGAGCTGGTGCTGCGGGGCATCTTCCTGCTCCGCCGCAGCGAGATCGACTGGTACTACAACGGCGGCGCCGGGAACCTGTTCCCCGAGCGGTGGGAGCAGTTCCTCGCCCCCGTTCCGCCCGGGCAGCGCTCCGGCGACCTGGTCGAGGCCTATCACGGGCTGCTGCACTCCGACGATCCCGACGTGGCGCTGCGGGCCGCGATCGCGTGGTCCAGCTGGGAGGGCGCGACCAGCACGCTGCTGCCCCGGCCCGACCGGGTCGACGAGACGTCCGAGCCGCGATTCGCGTTGGCGTTCGCCCGGATCGAGAACCACTACTTCCGCAACGCGGGCTTCATCGACGAGGCCCAGTTGCTGCGCGACGCCGATGCGCTGGCCTCGATCCCGGGTGTGATCGTCCAGGGCCGGTACGACGTCGTGTGCCCCGCCACCAGCGCGTGGGAACTGCACCGCGCCTGGCCCGGATCCGAGCTGCACATCGTCGACGACGCCGGCCACGCCGCCGCCGAGCCGGGCATCACCCATCACCTGATCGAGGCCACGGACCGCTTCCGCGCGTGACGGTTTCGGTCGACGCGCACGGTCCGCGCTGGTAGACCTGAAGCGTGGCCGCACGCAAGCACGGGTCCGGCGATTCGGTGCCCGAGGTGATCGTTCCCGCGGCGCGGGGACACTACGAGCGACTGGTCTCGCTCGCCGCCGACGTGCGCGCGGACGCCGACGACTCGGTGCACCAGATGCGGGTGTCCACGCGCCGGCTCCGCAGCCTGCTCGGCTCCTACCGGCATGCGTTCCCGCCCGAGGCGACCCGAACCGCGCGGGCCGAACTGCGCTGGCTGGGATCGGTTCTCGGGAAGGCCCGCGACGCGGAGGTGCTCGCGGACCGGTTCTCGACCCTCATCGACACGCAGCCGGGCGATCTGGTGGTCGGGTCCGTGCACCAGCGGCTCGTCGGGACGCAGCAGGACCTGTACCGCGCGGCCCACGCGCACGTGGTCGAGGTCCTCGCCGAACCGCGGTACGCGGCACTGTGCGCACTGCTCGACGAGGTCACGTCCGGCGAGCACGCGGTCCCGACGGACCTGACGCTGCGCGGCGGACTCGAGAAGGCGTACCGCCAGCTCCGCAAGGCCGCGAGGAAGGTCCACAGGCTCGTCGACGAGGACGGCGCCGACGTCGGACCGGCACTGCACCGGGTTCGCAAGCGGGCCAAGAAGCTCCGCTACGCTGCCGAGGCCGTCGCCGTGGCCGAACCGTCTGCGGCCGATCTCGGCAGCACTGCGAAATCCCTGCAGACGCTGTTGGGCGACCATCAGGACGGCGTTCTCGCCCGGGCGTGGATCATCGACACGGTCGTGCAGGCCCGTGAGGACGACGAGGACACCTTCACCTACGGCCTGCTGTATGCCACCGAGGAGCAGCGAGCCGGCCGCGCGGTGGACGCGCTGCCGCGGCACGTCAAGGCGATTCGACGGGCCCACCGGCATCTGCAACCGGGGCACTGACCTCAGGCGGGGAAGGTGAACTGCACGGACCGGCCCACGACGTCGGCCTGCGTCAGCCGAACCTTCACCTCGTCGCCCTCGGCCGGATCCCCCGTGCACTTGGCGATCACCGAGACGGCCGGCACGAACACCTCCGCGCCACGCTTGCCGTTCGCGGACCGCAGCACGGTCGCGTCGAACACCTCCCCGATCCGTCCCGCGAGCAGGGTGGCCTCGGTGAGATCCACGCACGCCTTGTCGACCCGGTTCGCCCGCGAGTCCGACGTCCGCATCAGCGCCGGCAGCGAAGGGAGCGCGGCCCGCACCCAGTCCGGTACCGCCACTCCCGCCGAGACGGCCAGGCACACCTCGGCGGCGAACCGGTCGGACAGTCGGCGCAGCGGCGCCGTCACGTGCGCGTACGGGCCGCCGATCCCGGAGTGCCCCACCACGTCGGGGATCTCACCGTCGAACGCGACGTAGTCGGCCCCGCGCAGCAGTGTCGTCGCCTCGGTCATCAGGACGAGGGACGCGGCGGTGTTCGGATCGAGGCCGGCCAGGACGGCACCGACCCCGGCACCGTCCGTCCACGGCACCCCGAGGGCGCCCGCGGTGCGGCGCATCGACTCGACGGCTCCCGGCGCGGCCGCCGGCATCGTCCGGAGCAGGCCGACGCCCGCGTCGAGCATCATTCGGGCCGCGCACATTCCGGTCAGGAGGGACACCTCGGCGTTCCAGTCGTCGGCCTCGGTGCGCGGTTCGATCTCCACCCGCCAGCCGTCGCCGTCGGCGACGACACGCTGCTCGGGCAGACGCAGTTCGATGGCGCCCCGATCGAGCGCGGCCGCCGCCCGCAACCGGCCGAACTCCGGCAGCGCGGCGATGGACGGGTGCAGCGTGCCGGACTCGGAGTCGGCCTGCACCGTGGCGTAGTCGAAGCGCGCGACCGAACGGACGAGCGCCCGCACGACGCTCGCCTCGACCGGGTGGGCGTCGTGGTCGAGTTCGATCCGCCACAGCGCGGCCGGCCGGGTCGTGTCCGGCAGCAGACTCGCGGACCCCTCCGACAGCGGCCGCGGATGCAGCGGCACCGAACCGTCGGGCAGGTAGACGGTCTGGCCGCGGTCCCGGGCGGCCAGGTCCAGGGCGCCGCCCGGCCGGACCACCGCGCCGACGTCGGCGATCGCGTAGTGCAGGACGAACCCGCTCGCGGTGCGCTCGAGATGCAGCGCCTGGTCCAGATCCATAGAACCCGGCGGGTCGATCGTCACCAACGGCAGCGCCGTCCGGACCGCGCGCTCGCCGAGCCAGGCGTCCTCGGCGGCCGCCACCTCGGCGAGTACGGTCGCGGAGAACTCCTCCTCGAGCGCGAATTCGGCTCGGACCGAGCGGAAGTCGACGCCACGGGCGGTCACCCGGGCCATGCCGACGGACCGGGGTGTCCGAGGGGTGTCGGTCAGGCGTTCCACTCGTCGTCCGCGTCGTCCGCGGCCTTGTTCCGTTCGGCCGCGGTCTGCAGCGCCCGCTCGGCGCTCTCCCGGTCCGGATACGGCCCCATCCGATCGAAGACGTTGGCCGCCTTGCCCTGGGTCACCGATCCGTCGCTGAGGCTGAAGTACCACTGCTTGTCGTCGTCGCTCATTCCCTCAGTGTGCCTCGCGAGGCGCACCGCCACCACGCCATCCGTGATCGGCGCGTGAGGGGGACATGGCTTCGTGGCGAAGTCCCGGACGTAGGTCTGTGACAATCCGACGCCGACTGCTAATCTCTGCGCGTACCGCGCATTTTGGCCGACGCCTCGCGTCACCCCAGTTTCGACGCGCTGGCGTCACAGATCGGAGCCCCGCATGTCCTACATCATCTTCGACACGCTTCTTCCCTACCTCGGCCAGGCCGGCGCCGAGTACTGGGCCAAGCTGCTCATGATCAACCCGATCGGTGGCCACTTCCAGTAGGACAGACAACGAGAAAGGCCCCCGGTATGTACCGGGGGCCTTTCTCGTATCGGCGTGTGGGCGGACGAGTTGGCGTGTAAGCCGGATCCTGTCCCCGCCGCTTGCGCGCCGGGTAGCGACCATCCATCTGGGCACACCGTTGCCGGGTACCTCGAGCGGTCCACCCGCAGGCTCGGGCGAGCAGCCCTCGAACACCTGCGCAGCCGCACCGTCGTCCCGGAGGACATCGGTGCGGCCTTCGACCTTGCTCCGGGCGGGGTTTACCTAGCCGCCCCGGTCACCCGGGGCGCTGGTGCGCTCTTACCGCACCTTTTCACCCTCACCGACGCCTGAGCGCCGGCGGTCTGTTTTCTGTGGCACTGTCCCGCGAGTCACCTCGGGTTGCCGTTAGCAACCGCCCTGCTCTGTGGAGTCCGGACTTTCCTCGGCCCCGGGCCTGACACCGCGACGATGTCGGTTCCCGTAGCCGCGGCCGCCCAGCCAACTCGTCCGCACGACAAGACTACTGGGTGCGGTCGCCGTGTCCGAACCCGCGGTGTCGGTGCCCCGCACTATCGTCGCGCCATGACGCGTTACGTGGCACTTCTGCGAGGAATCAACGTCGGCGGTATCAACATCAAGATGGCCGACCTGCGCCAGGTCTTCGTCGACCTCGAATTCGACGACGTGAAGACGGTCCTCGCGTCGGGCAACGTGCTGTTCTCCTCGGACTCGACGGACGTCGCGGGTCTGAAAGCGACCATCGAGGCCGCGCTCCGGAAGGCCTTCGGGTACGAGGCGTGGGTGTTCGTGCTCGACACCGCCACGGTGGCGAGCATCGTCGAGTCGTATCCGTTCGATCCCGAGCGCGAGGGCTGGCATCCGTACGTGATGTTCACGGCGGACCCGTCGGTGCTGGGCGGGTTGCTCGAAGCCAAGGAGACGCTGGACCCGGACGTCGAACGGATCGCGGCCGGGGACGGCGTCCTGTACTGGGAGGTCGAGCGCGGGATGACACTGAAGAGCAGCTTCGGCAAGAACACCGGCAAGCCGAAACTCAAGGCGGTCACCACCACCCGGAACCTGCGCACACTGGTGAAGCTCCTGAAGTGAACGCGCTCCCGATCGCGGCGGTCGTGCTCGTGGCCGCGGTGCTGGTCTTCGCGATCGTGCGCCCGCGGGGCCTCCCCGAGATCGTCGTGGCGGCCCCCGCCGCTGTGCTGGCGGTCGGGATCGGCGTCGTGACGCCGGCGCAGGCGTGGTCGGAGATCACCGCGTTGGCTCCGACGGTCGGGTTCCTCGCGGCGATCCTCGTCCTCGCGCACCTGGCGGACGCGGCGGGCGTCTTCGCCTGGGTGGCCGGGATCCTCACGCGCGACGGCACACGCGGTCCCGGGCGGCTGCTCGCGGCGGTGTTCGCGGTCGCGGCGGTCACGACCGCAGTCCTCAGCCTCGACGCGACGGTGGTGCTGCTGACGCCCGTCGTGATCCGTGCGGCCCGCTCACTCGGCCTGTCGGCCCGGCCGCACGCGTACGCCACCGCCCACCTGTCGAATTCGGCGTCGACGCTGCTGCCGGTGTCGAACCTGACGAACCTGATCGCGTTCTCCGCGACCGGACTGACGTTCGTTCACTTCACGGCGGTGATGGCACTGCCCTGGGTGGTGACGATCGCCCTTGAATGGGCGGTGTTCCGGATCTTCTTCCGCTCCGACCTGGCCACGCCGGATACGACGGCCGCACCGACTCCCCCGCCCGAGGTCGGCCCCGCGCCGGTCGCGACGCTGGCGGTGCTGGCTGCGACGCTGCTCGGCTTCACGGTCGGTGGCCTGGTCGGGATCGCTCCCGGCTGGGTGGCCGCGGCGGGCGCACTGGTGCTGGCGGTCCCCGCGCTGCGGGACGGCCGCACGACGCCGCGGCGCATGCTGTTCGCGGCGGACCTGTGGTTCTGCGCGTTCGTGCTCGCACTCGGCGTCGTGGTCGCCGGGGTCGCATCCGGCCCCATCGGAGACTGGATCGGTGCTCTGCTGCCCGACGACGCCGGCCTAGCGGAGATGCTCACGGTGGCGCTCGTCGCGGCGGTCGCGGCGAATCTGCTCAACAATCTGCCGGCGACGCTGCTGCTGCTCGCGGCGCTCGGGCCGTCGGCGCCCACCGGGTTGGTGCTGGCGCTGCTGATCGGGGTGAACCTCGGCCCCAACCTCACCTATGTCGGTTCGCTCGCGACCATGCTGTGGCGCCGCGTCGCGGCGGCCGCCGGGTGCCGGCCCGAGCTCGGCACGTTCACCAAGCTCGGGCTGGCGACCACGCCCCTCACCGTCGTCGCTGCGACGACGGTGCTGTGGCTGGTCCTGTGACCGGGATCAGCGGGCCGGTTCGAGCGATTCGTCGGCGAACGGATCGCCCTGACGCGGCGCGTTGTACAGCTCCTCGTCCAGGATGCCCTCCCGCTTGGCGACGATCGTCGGGACCAGCGCCTGGCCGGTGACGTTGAGCGCGGTGCGACCCATGTCGACGATCGGCTCGACGGCGAGCAGCAGACCGACACCGGCCAGCGGCAGGCCCAGCGTCGACAGCGTCAGGGTGAGCATGACGGTGGCACCGGTGGTGCCGGCGGTGGCGGCCGAACCGATCACCGACACCACGACGATGAGCAGGTAGTCGGTGACGCTCAGGTCGATGCCGTAGAACTGCGCGACGAAGATCGCCGCGATTGCCGGGTACACGGCCGCGCAGCCATCCATCTTGGTGGTCGCGCCGAGCGGCACCGCGAACGACGCGTACTCGCGCGGCACACCGAGGTTGCGTTCGGTGACCCGCTCGGTGAGCGGCAGCGTGCCGATCGAGGAGCGGGAGACGAAACCGAGCTGCGTGGCCGGCCACACTCCGGAGTAGAAGTTCTTCACCGACAGTCCGTGCACGCGGATGAGGATCGGGTACACGACGAAGAACACGATCGCCAGGCCGATGTACACCGCGATGGTGAACACGCCGAGCTGACCGATCGCGTCCCAGCCGTACGTGGCGACGGCCTTGGCGATCAGGGCCGCGGTGCCGATCGGGGCGAGGCGGATGATCCACCACAGCACCTTCTGCACGATCGCGAGAAGTGCGGCGTTGAAGTTCAGGAACGGCTCGGCCTTCTCGCCGACCTTGAGGGCGGCGATGCCGATCGCGATCGCGACGACGAGCAGCTGCAGCACGTTGAAGCTCAGCGACGTGGTCGCCGAGAACCCTGACGCGGCGTCACCGGCGACGGTGGTCTTGGCGCCGAGGCCGAGGAAGTTCTGCGGCACCAGACCGGTGAGGAATGCCCACCACGAGCCGCCGGTCTTGGGCTCGGTCGCCTTGGTGGCGTCGACCGTGGTGTTGGCGCCGGGCTGCGTGATCAGGCCGACGACGATGCCGACCAGCACCGCGATGAACGCCGTGATCGCGAACCACAGCAGCGTCTGCACCGCGAGCCGGGCGGCATTCGCGACGTTGCGCAGATTCGCGATGGAACTGACGATCGCGGTGAAGATCAGCGGAATCACGGCGACGGTGAGCAGCGCAACGTAGCTCGAGCCGATCGTCTTGACGGTACCGACCAGCCAGTTCTCGTGGCCGTCGGCGGCGTCGGGCATGGCACGGGCGATCAGTCCGATGACGACGCCGAGGATCAGACCGGCGACGATCTGCGGGCCGAACGAGGTTGCCCATTTGGGCAGGGCGCGCCGAGGCGCGTCGAGGGTGGGGGCCGACATGAGGGCCTTTCGGGTGGAGATGTGGAGACGGCGGCACGCGACGACGCGCGCGACCGAAGAGGGACGCACGGCAGGCTCGGGGAAATCGAGCCGATCCGGGACTCGAGGGGTCGACCGGATGTCAGTGGCGACAGACCGCGCTCGCCTGCAGACAGTTGTCGACATAACGGCGACAGGTCAGCATGGCGTTCACAGCGGACGAGGTTACGCCTGCCGTCCATCCGTAATCCAATCGGATGCCCACCGGGTGGGAGTACAGGGAGAATGGGTAGCCGGGAGTCGAGCAACCATGTGGCCACCGGAGGTGGAATCGATGGACGAGCCCGAAGGCCTCGCCCGGACGACGACCCAACTCGCCACGACCGTCGTCGCGGCCGGCCTGATCGCGATCGGACTGCTCGGTTTCGTTCCGGGTGTCACGTCCGGCGTCGACGACATCGCGTGGGCCGGCCCCGGAACGGGCGCCCGCATGCTGGGTCTGATGGAGGTGTCGGTCCTGCACAACGTCGCGCACATCACCAGTGGGGTCATCGGGCTGGCGATGTCGCGCAAGCTGGCCACCGCGGAGATGTTCCTCATCGCCAGCGGCCTGGTCTCGGTCATGTTGGCCGTGTACGGACTGGTGATCCAGCCCGAGACGGCGTCGAACTTCATGTCGATCAACTACGCCTCGAGCTGGCTCCACCTCGTCGCCGGCGTCGTGCTGGTGTTCCTCGGTGTCGTGCTGCCGCGGCACGACGACGGTCCTACAAGTGCGACGTATCGTTGACCAGCCGGACCGACGAGCCGCCGTCCGGGTAGAACTCGGCGATGCTCAGCGACGCCAGATCCAGGTGCAACCGGAACAGCAGTGACGGCCCGACGTCGAGCGCCAGCTGTAGCAGCGTCTTGATCGGCGTCACGTGGGTCACGACCAGGATGTTGGCGCCCGCGTACGACGCCGTCAGGTCGTCCCGGGCCGCCTCGATCCGCGCCCGGACCTCGTCGAAGCTCTCGCCCTCCGGCGGGCGCACCGAGGTGTCCGAAAGCCAGCGGGTGTGCAGCTCGGGGTCGCGCTGCTGGGCTTCGGTGAACGTCAGCCCCTCCCACTTACCGAAGTCGGTCTCGGTCAGGCCGTCGTGGACGGTGACCGGCAGACCGAGCGCGTCGGCCGCGGCGGCGGCGGTCTCGCGGGCCCGGCCGAGCGGCGACGACACCACCGCGGCGATCGCACCCTTGTCGGCGAGACGCTGCGCCGCCGACTGCGCCTGAGCGCGCCCGAACGCGGTGAGCGGCGGGTTGCCTCGGCCCGAGTAGCGACGTTCGACGGACAGTTCGGTCTGGCCGTGCCGCAGCAGCAGCATGCGCGTGGGCGCGCCCATGGCGCCGGTCCAGCCGGGCGACGCCGTGGCGGCCGTCTCGGTGGCCGGTTCGGGCGCAGTCTCGGGTTCGGGTGCCGCGTCGGCCCCAGCGAACCCGGACGTCATGGCGTCCTCGCCGTCCATCGCCTCGTTGGCGAGGCGGTCGGCGTGCGAGTTCTCGGCCCGCGGGATCCACGTGTAGCTCACGTGCGCGAACCCGTCGGCCACGTCCCGCGCGCGCTGCGCGAGCGGAATCATGTCCGGGTGCTTGATCTTCCAGCGCCCCGACATCTGCTCGACCACGAGCTTGGAGTCCATCCGAACGTCCACCTCGTGCGCGCCGAGGTCCCGGGCGGCGGTCAGCCCCGCGATCAGTCCGCGGTACTCGGCGACATTGTTGGTGGCCACGCCGAGGAACTCGCGCCGTTCGGCGAGCACCCGGCCGCGGGCGGCGTCGAACACCACGGCGCCGTAGCCCGCCGGGCCGGGATTGCCGCGCGATCCGCCGTCGGCCTCGACGACGACCCGGTCAGAAGTCACAGACCGGATTCCTTGGTGCGCACCATGATTGCGCTGCACTCGGGGCACCGGACGACGACATCGGCGGGGGTCGCGGCGATGCGGGCCAGCTCGCCGCGGTCGATCTCGATGCGGCACGCGCCGCAGCGGCGGGCCTGCAGCAGCGCCGCACCGACACCGCGCTCGCTGCGCTGCTTCTCGTAGATCGCGAGGAGGTCGTCGGGGAACAGCCCGACCAGACCGGAGCGGTCGGTGTCGCAGCGTTCCTGGGCCTTGTCGAGATCGGCGACGGCGTCGTCGCGGCGGCGCTCGGCGTCGATCAGTTCGTCCTCGACCTGGGTCAGGCGCGCGCCCGCGTGGTCGTGGTCGGCCTGCGATGCCTCGCGGCGCTCCATCACCTCGAGCAGCTCGTCCTCGAGGACGCTCTGCCGACGCTCCAGGCTGCCGAGCTCGTGCTGCAGCTCGGACAGCTGCTTCGGGGCCAGCGTGCCACCCTCGAGCAGCTTGCGGTCCCGCGTCTCGCGCTGACGGACCGCGTCGACCTCACCCTCGAGCTTCTTGATGTCGCGGTCCAGATCGTCGAGCACGATCTCCACGGACACGGCAGCGTCCTTGCGAGAGAGTCGCTCGGCCTCGAGCCGCTCAACTTCCTGCTGCTCGGGCAGCGAGGAGCGACGGTGCGCGAGCCGTGCCAGCTCGGTGTCGACACCGGCGAGCTGGAGAAGCTTGGACTGCACTGAGGGATCGACGTTCACGCGTGGAAGCTCCTGCTGTGTTCTTGTTGGTCACGGTTCTCGATCGGGCCGAGATCAGGTGTCAACCGTACCCCCGACGGCGCGGTGCACCGACCACATCGGGCACCCCGCCGCGGCACGCGTCAGTGGCAGGCGACGGTCCACGGGTCGGTGCGCAGTTCGGTCACCCGCGTGTCCCATCCGTCGACGCTCCCGAACCGGGCGTCGAGCACGCTCTTGGCCTGGGCGCACCACGGCTGTTCGCTGGCCCAGTGCGCCACGTCGACGAGGGCCGGACCGCCCCGGCGCAGGTGCTCGTCGGCCGGGTGGTGCCGCAGGTCCGCGGTGACGTAGACGTCGGCGCCGAGGCCGGACACCGTGTCGAGCAGCGAGTCGCCCGACCCGCCGCACACCGCGACGGTGCGGACGACGCGATCGGGGTCGCCGGCTGCCCGCACGCCCCACTCGGTCCGGGGCAGCGCCGCGGCGACCCGCGCGGTGAACTCCCGCAGTGTCTGCGGCTCGGGCAGCTCGCCGATGCGGCCCAGCCCGCGGCTGCCCGGGAAGTCCGCGGTCTCGAACACGTCGAAGGCCGGTTCCTCGTACGGATGCGCGGCCCGCAGCGCCGCCAGGATCCGGGCCCGCGACCTGCGCGGCGCGATCACCTCGACGCGGTCCTCGCGCACCGCCTCCACCTCGCCGACCTCGCCGAGCGTGGGCGTCGCGCCCGGAAGCGGCCGAAACTGGCCGTCCCCGGTCACCGTCCAGCTGCATTCCCGGTAGTCGCCGAGCTCGCCGGCGCCGGCCGCGAACAGCGCGTCACGTACCCGAGCGGTGTCGGTGGTCGGCACCATCACCACCCACTTGTCGGTGACGGTGTCGGGGATCGGGATCAGCGGGCGGGTCGCGACCAGGCCCAGCGCACCGGCGAGCGCGTCGGAGACGCCGGGGTCGGCGCGATCGGCATTGGTGTGGGCGCTGTAGAGCGCGCAGCCACCGCGGATCAGCCGGTGCAGCAGCGCGCCCTTCGGGGTATGCGCGCCGACGGTGTCCACGCCGCGCAGCAGCAACGGGTGGTGCACCAGCAGCAGCTGGGCGCCGGTCGCGAGCGCCTCGTCCACGACCGCGGCGGTCGCGTCGACGGCGACAACCACCTTGCGCACCTCGTCGGCGGGATCGCCGGCCACCAGCCCCACCGAGTCCCACGACTCGGCCAGCGCCGGCGGGTAGGCCGCCTCGAGGGCGCCGATCACGTCGGCCAGGGTCGGGGCGGGCGGGGTTGCGGTCACAGGATCTCCCTCATCGTCACGATCAACTGTTCGGTCATCGCTCGCGGCCGGACCGCGATGCGCAGGAAGTCGGGGCCGAGCCCCGGGAAGGTGTCGCAGCGGCGCACCGCGACGCCCCGCTCCCGCAGGTGGGTGCGCATGCGGTCGCCGTCGGGCAGGTGCAGCAGCAGGAACGGTGCTGCGGCCGGGGTGTGCACCGCGATGCCGGCGTCCCGCAGCAGCGCGACTGCAATTTCGCGGTCGGCCGCGATCCGCAGCGACTTCTCCCCCGCCTCGGCGACGGCGGCGGGTTCGCTGCATGCGGTGATCGCCTCGAGTGGCAGGCTGCCGACCGGCCAGTGCGGGCGGCCGACGGTCAGCCGGTCCAGGACCTCGGGGTGGCCGAGGGCGTACCCGCAGCGCAGCCCGGCCAGCGCCCACGTCTTCGTCAGGCTGCGCAGCACCAGGACGTCGGGCAGGGAGTGTCCGGCGACCGATTCCGTCTCCCCCGGCACCGCGTCCATGAAGGCCTCGTCGACGACGAGGATCCGGCCCGGGCGGCGCAACGCCAGGACGTCGGCGGCGGGGTGCAGCACCGACGTCGGGTTGGTGGGGTTGCCGATCACGACCAGGTCGGCCGACTCGGGCACCGCCGACGGATCCAGCCGGTAGGGGGCGTCGAGGGTGACGTGCGTGACCGGGACACCCGCCTCACGGAGCGCGAGTTCGGGTTCGGTGAACGACGGGTGGATCAACGCGGCCTCGCGCGGCTCCAGCCGCGGCAGCATCGCGAACCCCTCCGCGCCGCCGGCGAGCGGCAGCACCTCCTCGGGTGCGCGTGCGTGCCGGGCCGCGACCTGTTCCCGTGCGCGTCGGTCGGCTGCCGCGGCCGGATACCGGCCCAGCCCGGTGAGCGCGTCGGCGAGTCGGCTCCGCAGCCACTCGGGCGGGCCGTCACCCTGCACGTTCACCGCGAAGTCGAGCAGTCCGGGATCGGCCTCGGCGTCGCCGTGGTGCCGCAAGCGCGCGAGCGCGTCGAGCGCCGTTCCCGAACCGAATTCCATAGCCGTCGAGCCTACGGCGCGAGCCGGTGCGCGCCGCCGCGGGCGTCTGAGCACAATGAACGGGTGACAACGTCCGCTTCGCCCCTCGCCCCCGTCCTGCTGTTCGACCTCGACGGCACCCTCACCGACTCCGCCCTCGGCATCCACAACGGCTTCCGGCACGCGCTGGCCGCGGTCGGCGCGCCGGCCCCCACCGCGGAGATGCTCGGGACGGTCATCGGACCGCCGCTGATGGATTCGATGCGCGGCATGGGCCTGGACGAGACCGCCACCGCGGCGGCGCTGGCCGCGTACTTCGAGCGCTACGACGCCGTCGGGTGGTCGGAGAACGAGGTGTACGACGGCGTCGAGGCGATGCTGACGATTGCGCGGGACAGCGGCGCGCGTCTCGCGGTCGCGACGTCCAAGACCGAGAAGTTCGCGATCCGGATCCTCGAGCACTTCGGTCTCGCCGGCTACTTCGAGGTGATCGGCGGGGCCAGCAGCGACGGGTCCCGCCGCGCCAAGGCGGACGTCATCGAGCACGTCCTCGGCGGGTTGGGTCTACCGGCGACGGTGGGCGGCACCACCGACGTCGTCATGATCGGCGACCGCGAGCACGACGTCCACGGCGCCGGGCACTGGGGCATCCCGACGGTGTTCGTCGAGTGGGGGTACGGCACCACCTCCGAAGCCGAAGGCGCCCGATGGACGGCACCGACGGTCGCCGATCTCACCCGGATCCTGACGCGGGCGGCGTCAGGATCTCACCCGGATCCTGACGCGGGCGGCGTGACATGAGCATGATTCACGTCACCTTCGTGTGCACCGGAAACATCTGCCGCTCACCGATGGCCGAACGCATCTTCGCCGAACACGTGCGCCGCGCAGGCCTGGACGACCGGGTCCGCGTCACCAGTGCGGGCACCCACGGGTACCACGTCGGCGACGGCGCGGACCCGCGCACCGACAAGGTTCTCGAGGCCGCCGGATACCCGACCGGGCACCGCGCCGCGCAGGTCGACGACGACCATCTGTCCGCCGACCTGGTGGTTCCGCTCGACAGCGGACACGACCGGATCCTCGCCCGCCTCGGGGTGCCCGACGAGAACCGCCGCCTGCTGCGCAGCTTCGATCCCGGCGCCGACGGCGATTCGGTGCCGGACCCGTACTACGGCGACCTCACCGATTTCGAACTCGTCCGCGACCAGATCGAGGCGGCCGTGCCGGGCCTGCTGGACTGGGTGCGCGAGAACTGACCTGCGCGCGAGCCAGTACCGTGGTACCCGTGCGTAGGCTGAGTTTTCTGCTGCGACCCGGCTGGCTGGCATTGGCTGCCGTCGTCGCCGGTTTCGCCTTCATGTGCTTCACCGTGCTCGCCCCGTGGCAGCTCGGCAAGAACACCCGGACCGAGGAGCGCAACGGGCTGCTCGAGCAGTCCCTCGACGCGGAGGCGGTGTCGATCGACACGCTGCTGGACGCGGGCGGCCCGGCCCAGAACGACGAGTGGCGCAAGGTCCTCGCGACCGGCACCTACGTCCCGGACAGCGACCTGTTGGTGCGGCTGCGCTCGGTCGAGGAGAAGCCCGCGTACGAGGTGCTGACGCCGCTGAAGATGTCCGACGGCGACACCCTGCTCGTCAACCGCGGCTACGTCCGCCCGGAACAGGGCACCCAGGCGCCGCCCATCCCGGCTCCCCCCACCGGCGAGGTGACGGTCGAGGGCCGGATCCGGATGTCGGAGGGCACCGTCCCCGGCAAGGAGCCGATCAACGAGGCCGGCACCCGCCAGGTGTACTACATCGACTCCGGCCAGATCGGACAGTTCATCGGTACCGATCTGGTCAACGGCTACCTCCAGTTGAACGACGCCCAGCCCGGCGGACTGGGCACGATCCCGCTGCCGCAGATCGACGCGGGGCCGTATCTCTCGTACGGCCTGCAGTGGCTGGCGTTCGGCATCATGGCGCCGCTGGGTCTCGCGTACTTCGTCCGCGCCGAACTGCGTGAGCGGCGCAAGGCGAAGCAGCGGGCGGCGGAGACTCCGGTCCCCGACGCCCCCGCGGTGCCCGACGTTTCCCGGGCCGCCCCGGAAGCAACTGAACCGGCACCCGCCGCGACGACGCCGGCCACCGACGACTTCCAGTTGCCGACCCGCCGCGGACTGCGCCGCAAGAACAAGACCGAGGACGCCCCGGTCACGGCCTCGGAGGCGAAGCTCGCCGACCGCTACGGCAAGCACCGCTGATCCGCGAGCTCGCGCGGCTGCACACGACCGAGCGGTAGCCGGTCACGGGCGTTCGCACTCGAACTCGCGGACGTCGATAGCCAGGATCCGCGTCACCATGTCGTCGCCCGGTCCGTCGCCACGGAAGGCGTCGAGCGCGGATCGCGTCGCCCACATTTCGAGAACGTTGATCCGGTCGAGCGCCAGTAAGTCGGCGCCGAGCGCGTACTCGATGCACCCGGGCGCCGATCGGGCCTGCGCCACGACATCCCGGCACGAGTCCAGGTAGGCCGACCGGTCCTCCGCCGCGACCGTCAGATGTCCCGCCACGATGATCATTGCTGCCTCCTCGCTGCAATCCTGCAGGGAAGGACCTCGACCGCGCCGAGGAATCATCGCAGCGGTGTCAGGCGCCCCGGGAGCGGCGTCGGCCCAGCGCCAGGGCGGCTGCAGCGGCCACCACCGCGGCCCCGGCCTGGACCGCCGACGACAGGCGCGCGGCCCGCTCGAGGTCCGCGACGACCGGCGCCGGACCCGAGCCGAGGGTGGGCCGCATCTCGACGCCGTGGGCGTACTCGGTCCGGCCGCCCAGTTGCACGCCCAGGGCGCCGGCCGCCGACGCCTCGGCCACGCCGGCGTTGGGACTCGGATGCGCGGACGCGTCCCGCCGCCACGCCTCCAACGCCGCGCGCGGCGAACCGCCGACGACGGGGGCCGCGGCGACGGTCAGCGCCCCGGCGAGGCGGGCCGGGGCCAGGTTGACGACGTCGTCCCAGCGCGCCGCCGCCCACCCGAACCGGTTGTACTTGTCGTTGCGGTAGCCGATCATCGCGTCCAGCGTGTTCGACGCCCGGTACGCGAGCAGGCCGGGCACCCCGGCGACCGAACCCCAGAACAGCGCACCGACGGTGGCGTCGGAGGTGTTCTCCGCGACGGATTCGAGGCTGGCGCGGGCCAGTCCGTCGGCGTCGAGGACGCTCGGATCCCGGCCGCACAGCGAAGGCAGCAGGGCGCGCGCGGATTCCAGATCACCGGCCTCGAGGTGCCGGGCCATCGTGCGACCGGTGTCCGCGAGTGAGGTTCCGCCCAGGACCGTCCACGTCGCCGCGGCGGTCACCGCGGTCTCCCCTACCCAACCGGCGCGCCTGCCGAGGCGCTCGGCGAGGACTCCGGCGGCGCCGGTCGCGCCCACCAGGATTGCGGTGTGCACGGCGCCCGAGAGCCTGCTGTCGGCGTAGGTGCGCTTCTCCAATGCCATTGCCGTGAGCCCGAATCCGGCAACCGGATGCAGACGCCGGGGATCGCCGAAGGCCCGATCGGCGACATACCCGAGGACGAGTCCGGCTGCGCGGGCAGTGGGCCGGGGACCTCGCCGAATTGAAGAAGACACGACGGTATTTCTATCAATCCGGTTTCCCGCCGCGGTCGCCGGTGTTCGGCTCGCGGACTCGCTACCGCTCGAACCCGCGCCGCATGTCGTCGACGATCCGCGGCCGGTCGAGGGTCGACGGTTCGAGATCGCGGCGGGGCCGGTCGAGGGGGAAGACCGCCGCCGCGGCGAGGGTCGCGTCGTCGAGGAACTTGCGGGGCGGCGCGGACGGCGAGAGCGCCAGGGCGGGAGCCGGTCCCGCCTGCGCGAGGACGTAGCCCCAGTCACCGAAGCTGGGCACGTAGGCGTGGTACGGCGTCACCCCGAGGCCCACCGATGCGACGGTCGACACGGTCCGCCAGTAGGCGTCGGGCGTCGAGTAGGGGCTGCCCGACTGCACCACCATCAGCCCACCGGGATTGAGTGCGGCCCCGACCAGTCCGTAGAACTCGGTGGAGTACAGCCGGCCCAGCGTCGGGGTGTCGGGGTCGGGCAGGTCGACGATCACCGCGTCGAACCCGTTTCCGTCCCGTTCGCGGAGCCACCGGAACGCGTCGGCGGTCACGACCTGCACCCGCTCGTCCTCGAGCGCGCCGCCGTTGAGGTCGCGCAGCTTGGTGTTCGCCAGGTCGAGTACAGCGGGATCGAGCTCCACCTGCACGATCTCGCGAACCCCGTCCTGCCGCAGCACCTCACGCGCCGCCAGACCGTCGCCGCCGCCGAGGATCAGCACGCGCTGCGGATCCCGTGCGAGCACCGGGTATACGAGCGCCTCGGTGTAGCGGTGCTCGTCGCGGCTCGAGAACTGCAGGTCGCCGTCCAGGTACAGCCGGACGTCGCCGGAGCGTTCGGTGACCACGATCTCCTGGTACTGCGAGCGCTGCGCGTACACGACCGGGTCCGGGTAGAGCCGCTGGCGCGACGTCGTCTCGATGTCCGACGCGCGCACCAGCAGCGTGCCGAGCAGCGCGGCGGCGATCAGCAGCGCCAGCATGGCCGCCGCCCGGGCCACCGGCTTCAGGTGTCCGCGCAGCAGGAACAGCGCCGCGACGGCCGCGGCCACCAGGTTCACCATGCCGGTGAGCGCGGTGCCGCGGATCAGCCCCGCCGCCGGCAGCAGCAGGAACGGCCACGCCAGTCCGCCGATGAGGGCGCCCGCGTAGTCGGCGGCGTTGAGGTTGGCGAGGACCTTGCCGGTGTCGGCAGCGTCGGTGTCCCGACCGGTCTGCAGCAGCGTCATGAGCAGCGGCACCTCGGCACCGACCAACATGCCGATCGCGGCGGTCGCCAGCACCAGCACCCACGTCGACGAGCCCAGGAACGTGAACGCGACGTACAGCGCCGCGGCGCTCACGCCGCCGACGAGGCCCAGCACCACCTCGACGGCGACGAACGACGGCGCCGCGCGCGTGAGCAGCGGCTTGGCCGCCAGCGCACCGAGACCGAGCGCCGCGACGAATCCGGCCACGATGAGCGACGTCTCGGTGATACCGCCGCCGGTCAGGCTCGCCGACAGCGTCAGCAGCGCCAGCTCGTACACGAGCCCACAGGCCGCGCACGCGGCGACGGCCGCGAGCAGCAGCACCCGCGACCGCCGCCCCAGCGCAGGAGCCGCCGACGGGGCCTCCGCCGACGCGGTGACCGTCACGACAGGGCGGCGGCGTTGACCAGGCCCACCGAGAACAGGGTCACCGCGACGGCCCACGCCGCCCCGCACATGCGGGGTTCGGCCACCAGCGCGACGAGCCGTCCCGGCAGCACCACGTTCATGATCGCCAGAGCGGCCGCCTGCAGCACCACACCGACGACGCCGTAGACCAGCGAATCGGCCAGCCCCTGTGCGAAGCCGTCGGAGCTGGTGAGGATCGCGGTGATCACGATGATGGCCAGCGCCAGGTGGTTGGCGCCGAGCAGCAGCGCCGCGTTGGGGTTCTTCTCCACGTACACCTGGTGACGGAGGTTGCCCGGGGTCAGGGCGTCGAGCATCGCGAATCCGGCCGTGAGCACGGCGATCCCGACGGCGAAGAACGCGAGGGTGGCGAGCACGCCCCCGACCATCGGCAGGAACTCGACGGTTCCGATCTCGGTGGCGGCGGCCAGGTTCGTCACGGTCATGTTCGCGCTCCCCGATAGGTCTGTGATGGAGGTCATTTCGCATCTCCGGATCCGCCGGAGGTGTTGCCCGCGGCCGGCGATCCGGGCGTGAATCCGGGCCCGAGATAGACGAAGTGCCCACCGCGGTAGCGGCCGTCGAGATCCTCGACGGAGATGTCACTGCCGCCGCCCGCGGCCGGGCCGACCGTGACGATGTCGTCGTTGTAACGCAGATATTCGTTGTTGCCGTCGGCCTTCCTCGCCGCCGGTTCGTCCTCGTCGACGATCCGGGTCACGGTCGTGCCCACCGGGTCCGGCGACCAGTAGTTGGTGATGTCGCCCTGCGCGCCACGGTGTTCGAAGTTCTCGGCGAGGTGGTCCCGCACGCTGCTGCTACCACAGCCCGCGGTGAGCAGGACGACGGCGCCGAGGATCGCGCCGGCCACGGCCCGCCTCACGGCCGCCACCGGCTCTCGGTCGCGACGACGGTGCCGCCCCCGACGCCGGGATACAGGTGCCAGGTCCGCCAATGCCACTGCCCCGCCTGCGCGGTCGCGGTCAGCGCGGTGAGCGCATCGCGATCGCCCGGGAACGCCCCGCACACCCAGCCCTCCCCCGACGACTGTTCCCGCAGCGCGGCCGCGCGGCGCCGGAACTCGTCCTCGGGCACCTGCTCGGTGCGCGAGACGAACCGATAGCCGTGCCGCTCTTCGACTTCCGGCAGTCGCCGGCCGCCGGAGCGCACGGCGTCGCAGGACACCTGCTCGGTGAGCACCCGCCCGTCCGCCTCGGCGACCACCACGTGCGACGCCCCCAGCACGCCCAGGGTCAGCGACCCTGCGAGGGCGTCGTGCAGGCGCAGTTCCGCGAGCGTGTCGGGCGCTGGGGCGTCGAGCACGAGGCCCAACGCATCCGCGGCGACGTCCGTCGGTTCGACCTCGAGGAGATGGACGCTCACTGCGGCGGACCGGCGTGGATCACGGTCAGCTCGCCGCGGGTGACGGCGCGTCCGGTCGAGACCTCCCACGACGACGTCCTCGCCCAGCGCTCGAACGCCAGCAGGCCGGTCTTGTCGGCGGTCTCGTAGTCGGCGTAGTCCATCGACCCGGTCGGGGCGGTGCCGGTGGTGCCCTCGGCGGTGAAACGGGCGGACCCGGACTCGATCTTCCGGTACACGCGATCGTCGAGGATCACGTCGCCGCCCGGTTCCAGGCCGGTCCCCTCACGACGCATCCACAGCGTCATCTCGAGGTCGCCCTCGTCGTCCTCGACGGTGAGCCAGCGGCGCCCGGTTGAGCCGTCCAGCAGGTGTTCGCGCCACTGGTAGCCCTCCTCGTCGAGCGTGATGGTCCCGCGGACGACGTGGTCGATGCCGGCGTACGTGATGATGTCGCCGACGCCGATCTTGTGCGGGTCGTAGACCTCCGGATAGTCGGCCAGCGGATCGACCCGCCGCGGCGTGGCCGCGGGCTTGGTGCGCAGGACGAACACGACGATCCCGGCGATGAGCACCAGGATCAGTAGTACGACAAGAAGAATCATCACACCCATTCGGACATTTCCCCCCATATTCGACGAGTTTCGGGGCCGACCCTACCTGCGCGCCGCGAACCCTTTCCAACCGTGAACTTCGGACAGCCTTGCATTGCTGGTCGCGCACGCACGACCGCAATACTCTTCGAGACGTGACCTCGCACAAGGAGTCGCCCGATCAAGCCGGTCCGGCCGGAATGCACGACGCGGAACCGCACCTCGGCTCGCTGTCGTCGCGGCTGAACTGGTTGCGGGCCGGTGTGCTGGGCGCCAACGACGGCATCGTCTCGGTCGCCGGCCTGGTCGTCGGTGTCGCGGCGGCCACCACCGACCGCGGGCCGATCCTCACCGCGGGCCTGGCCGGTCTCGCGGCCGGTGCGGTGTCGATGGCGCTCGGCGAGTACGTCTCGGTGAGCACCCAGCGCGACACCGAACGGGCGCTGCTGGCCAAGGAGAAGCTCGAGCTGTCGACCATCCCCGACGCCGAACTCGAGGAACTCGCGTCGCTGTACGAGGCGAAGGGGCTCTCCCCCGAGACGGCCCGGAAGGTGGCCGAGGAACTGACCGAGCACGACGCGTTCGCCGCGCACGCCGAGGCCGAACTGGGCATCGACCCGGACGAACTCACCAACCCGTGGCAGGCCGCCGGCGCCTCGGCGATCTCGTTCACCGTCGGGGCGATCCTGCCGATGCTCGCGATTCTGTTGCCCCCGGCCACCGCTCGTATCCCGGTCACGTTCGCGGCGGTGCTCATCGCGCTCGCGATCACGGGCAGCCTCAGCGCCCGGCTGGGCGGGGCGCGCCGGTCCCGCGCCGTGCTGCGGGTGGTGGCGGGCGGCGCGCTCGCGATGGTCGTGACCTACGGGATCGGGCAGCTACTCGGGGTCGCGGGCGTCTGACGCGGGTTCGCTCAGCAGCCATTCCTCGAACGCGTCGTTGCACAGGCATGCCGGCGACCGCCGCTCCCGCAGCACCGCGATCGCCCCCGCCGGATCCGCCTCGTCGGACAGCACCATCGCCCGCGCCGCCACGAGACTCGACCGGTTGAGCCCCACCTGGCAGTGGACCAGCACCGGCCCGGTCTCCCGGCACACGTTCACCCACGCCGCGAGCGCGTCCACCTGCTCGAACCCCTGCTCGGCGCTGTCGTACATCCGCACGTACATCTCGGAGTCGATGGTGTGCCGGATGTCGTACTGCTCCCACGGATACAGCGAGACGACATGCTTGACGAAGTTCGGCAGCACCAGCCCCTCCCGGCACCCGCCCTGCCACAGATTCGGCGCGACCTCACTGATGACCGGGACGTCGAACGGTAGGTGCTTGTGCGCGGTGATCCCGACCAGGTGCTGCCGCATCGGGTCCAGCTTGATGTCGATCGCTGTCGGATCGACGGTGGGGTCCGTCGCCATCTTCCGTCCGTTCGGTCGTGGTCCTTCCAGTATCGACTCGGCCGGGGCGGATTCGGAGCGAACACATGTGAAAAACCCCGCATCGCGCATTCGCGAGTGCGGGGTTTCGACGGTGGGCGCGGAGGGTTTCGAACCCCCGACCGCTGGTGTGTAAAACCAGAGCTCTACCACTGAGCTACACGCCCGAAATCCGGCGACATCACGTCGCCGGATTTGCATTCAGGACTTTAGCGCGGTGAGCGCTTTCTCCCAAGCTGCCTGGTCACGGGGTTCGCCGGGGCCGTTCATCTCGGCGAACCGGATGACGCCTTCCTTGTCGATCGCGAACGTGCCGCGGTTGGCGAATCCGAGTTTGTCGTTGAAGACGCCGTACGCCTCCGCGACGGCACCGTGGGGCCAGAAATCCGACAGCAGCGGGAACGTGTATCCCTGCTCGGCCGCCCAGATCTTGTGGGTCGGCGACGGGCCGACGGAGATCGCGAGGATCTCGGCGTCGTCGTTCTGGAACTTCGGGAGCTCGTCACGCACGCGGCACAACTCGCCCTGGCAGACACCGGTGAACGCCAGCGGGTAGAAGACCAGAAGAACGTTCTTCTTACCCCGGAAGTCCGACAGCGTGACTTCCTGGTTGTTCTGGTCCTTGAGCGTGAAATCGGGCGCGACGGCGCCCACCTCGAGAGGCATGCCTGATCCTAACGTCGGGTACGGCAGCACTTCCGCCACGACCAACGTACGCCGTGCGGAAGTGCCCGGAAGGGGTGCGGAAGGTCAGCGCTTGGGTGCGCGCGCCTTCGGCTGCACCAGCCGGCTACCGCTCCACATGCCGAGGTTCGCGGCCGAGGTCTGCGTCAGACCCGCGGTGGGCGCGGATTCGGCGATCTCGCTGGGCTCGACGTGCCCGGGCTGCCCGGTCTTGGGGGTGAGAACCCACACGAAGCCATCGTCCGAGAGCGGCCCGATGGCGTCCATCAGCGCGTCGACCAGATCACCGTCCCCGTCGCGCCACCACAGCAGCACGACGTCCATGACCTCGTCGGAGTCCTCGTCGACCATCTCCCCACCGATGGCCTCTTCCACCTCCGCGCGCAGCTCGTCGTCGGTGTCCTCGTCCCAGCCCAGTTCCTGAACCACCATGTCGGGGGTAATGCCAAGCTTCTGAGCGTAGTTCTGGGCGTCCGCCGCGGCGACCACGGTGGTGTCCTCCTCTGTTCGGTCGGTCGCAGGTCCCCGCGAAACCTCTCGCACGAGCCTGCAGACCTTCTGGTGACGATCGAGCGTCCGTCGATCAATAGGTGAAAGCGAACATGGTCGGAGGCTTTCGCGCAAGCCGACGACCCCGAAAACCTCGAGAAAGTCTGGCCGAATTCGCGAAAACCACCGCGAACTGGACGTTCTCCCGGCAAGTGTAGCCGCCGCGACGCGCCGGGTACCGGACAACAGGAGCGGGGGTGCCTCCCGAGTGCGGATGGGGAAAGATGAGGGCTGCGCCATATTCATATGGAATGTCGGACGGCCCTAACAAGGGCCGCCCGGATGGAGCGGACGCGACACCGCGCGTCCCACCACAATGAGGAGCACACCTTGTCAGACCTGATCCAGGGGCCCGCGTCTCAACCGAACGCCGACACACCGGGCGTGTCCGGAGCGGTCCAGCCACCTGCCGCGAACGCGCAGCCCGGAGCCGACGGCCGGGTCCGCGTCATCCGCGAGGGCGTGGCGTCCTACCTGCCGGACATCGATCCGGACGAGACCACCGAGTGGCTCGAATCGTTCGACGGTCTGCTGGACCGTTCGGGTTCCGCCCGTGCCCGCTACCTGATGCTGCGCCTGCTCGAGCGCGCCGGTGAGAAGCACGTGGCGATCCCCGCCCTCACGTCCACCGACTACGTGAACACGATTCCGACCGAGAACGAGCCGTGGTTCCCCGGCGACGAGGACGTCGAGCGTCGGTACCGCGCCTGGATCCGCTGGAACGCCGCGATCATGGTGCACCGCGCGCAGCGTCCCGGTGTCGGCGTCGGCGGCCACATCTCGACGTACGCGTCGTCCGCCGCGCTCTACGAGGTCGGCTTCAACCACTTCTTCCGCGGCAAGGATCATCCGGGCGGCGGCGACCACATCTTCGTGCAGGGTCACGCGTCGCCCGGCATCTACGCGCGCGCGTTCCTCGAGGGCCGGATTCCGGCCGAGCAGATGGACGGCTTCCGTCAGGAGGCCAGCCACGCCCAGTCGGGCGGCGGCCTGCCGTCCTACCCGCATCCGCGCCTGCTCCCGGACTTCTGGGAGTTCCCGACGGTGTCGATGGGCCTGGGCCCGATGAACGCCATCTACCAGGCCCGGTTCAACCACTACCTGAACGATCGCGGCGTCAAGGACACCTCGGATCAGCACGTGTGGGCGTTCCTCGGCGACGGCGAGATGGACGAGCCGGAGTCGCGCGGTCTCGCGCACGTCGCGGCCACCGAGGGCCTCGACAACCTGACGTTCGTCATCAACTGCAACCTGCAGCGTCTCGACGGCCCGGTCCGCGGCAACGGCAAGATCATCCAGGAGCTGGAGTCGTTCTTCCGCGGCGCCGGCTGGAACGTCATCAAGGTCGTGTGGGGCCGCGAGTGGGACTCGCTGCTGCACGCCGACAAGGACGGCGCTCTCGTCAACCTCATGAACGAGACCCCGGACGGCGACTTCCAGACGTACAAGGCCAACGACGGCGCGTTCGTCCGCGAGCACTTCTTCGGCCGCGACCCGCGCACCAAGGCCCTCGTCGCCGACATGAGCGACCAGGAGATCTGGAACCTCAAGCGCGGCGGCCACGACTACCGCAAGATCCACGCGGCGTACGCGGCGGCGATGGCGCACAAGGGCCAGCCGACGGTCATCCTGGCGCACACCATCAAGGGCTACACCCTCGGCAAGCACTTCGAGGGCCGCAACGCCACGCACCAGATGAAGAAGCTGACGCTCGACGACCTCAAGCGTTTCCGCGACATCCAGCGGATCCCGATCTCCGACGCGGAGCTCGAGAAGGATCCGTACCTGCCCCCGTACTACCACCCGGGCACGGATTCGCCGGAGATCCAGTACATGCTGCAGCGCCGCAAGGCGCTCGGTGGGTTCCTGCCGTCGCGCCGCACCGACGCCGCCCCGCTCCCGCAGCCCGCGGACAAGACCTACGACGTCGTGCGCAAGGGTTCGGGCAAGCAGGAGGTCGCGACGACGATGGCCGTCGTGCGCATCCTCAAGGAACTGTTGCGCGACAAGGAGATCGGCAAGCGGATCGTGCCCATCATCCCCGACGAGGCGCGCACGTTCGGTATGGATTCGTGGTTCCCGTCGCTGAAGATCTACAACCGCAACGGACAGCTGTACACGTCGGTCGACGCCGAACTGATGCTCGCCTACAAGGAGAGCTCGGTCGGCCAGATCCTCCACGAGGGCATCAACGAGGCCGGCTCGACGTCGTCGTTCACCGCGGTCGGCACGTCGTACGCCACGCACGGCGAGCCGATGATCCCGGTCTACATCTTCTACTCGATGTTCGGCTTCCAGCGGACCGGTGACGGCCTGTGGGCGGCGGCGGACCAGATGGCCCGCGGCTTCGTGCTCGGCGCCACCGCCGGTCGCACCACGCTCACCGGTGAGGGTCTGCAGCACGCCGACGGTCACTCGCTGCTGCTGGCGTCGACCAACCCGGCGGCGGTGTCGTACGACCCGTCGTTCTCGTACGAGATCGCGCACATCGTCAAGGACGGCCTGCGTCGCATGTACGGCGGCACCCCGGGTGTCGACGGCTTCGGTGGCGAGAACATCTTCTACTACCTGACCGTCTACAACGAGCCGTACCAGCAGCCCGCCGAGCCGGAGAACCTCGACGTCGACGGCCTGCTCAAGGGCATCTACCTGTACAAGCGGGCCGAGAACGCCGGTCCACGCGCCCAGATCCTCGTCTCCGGTGTCACCATGCCGGACGGCCTGCGCGCGCAGCAGCTGCTCGCCGACGAGTGGGGCGTGGCCGCGGACGTGTGGTCGGTGACGTCGTGGGGCGAGCTGCGCCGCGACGGCGTCGAGTGCGAGCGTGAGGCGCTGCACAACCCCGGTGCCGACGCTCCGACGCCGTACGTGACGAAGGCGCTCTCGCAGGCGCAGGGCCCGTTCGTCGCCGCCTCCGACTGGATGCGCGCGGTGCCGGACCAGATCCGCCAGTGGGTTCCCGGCTCGTACACGACGCTCGGCACCGACGGGTTCGGCTTCTCCGACACCCGCACCGCGGCACGACGGTTCTTCAACGTCGACGCCGAGTCGATCGTCGTCGCGGTGCTCTCCGCGCTGGCGAAGTCCGGCGAGGTCGACCGGTCGAAGGCCGTCGAGGCCGCCGCCCGGTACCGGATCGACGACGTGCTGGCCGCGCCGGTGTCGACGTCGGATCCCGGCGTCGCCTGAGTCGACCCGACGACGCGGCCTCCCGGCCGCTGAACGCGCCCGTCGCCGGCACGAGTGTCTCCGAGACCCCGTGCCGGCGGCGGGCGTAAGTTCCTTTCATGGCCGAGGATCAGCCCGAGACGTCGAACAGCTCGTCGGAGCCGCCCGCGCTGCACGAGGCGCCGGCCCCGGTGCCGGCGCGACGCGTCCGCTACCAGCCCCCGCCCCCCGCGGCAGGCGGCCGGCCCACCCGCGATTCGCTGCCGGATGCACTGCTGCGCCGGGTCAAGCAGTTCTCGGGACGGCTGTCCACCGAGGCGATCGCCTCACTGCAGGACCAGCTGCCGTTCTTCGCCGACCTCGACGCCGAACAGCGCGCGAGCGTCCAGATGATCGTCCAGAAGTCGGTGGTCAACTTCCTCGAGTGGCTCACCGACTCCGACAGCGACATCCGCTTCACCATCGACGCCTACCAGGTGATTCCGCAGGACCTCGCCCGCCGCCTGACGCTGCGCCAGACGGTCGACATGGTGCGCGTGGCGATGGAGTTCTTCGAGCAGCGGTTGCCCGCGCTCGCCCGCAACGACCGTCAGCTGGTGGCGCTCACCGAGGCGATCCTGCGGTACGGGCGTGAGCTGGGCTTCGCCGCCGCCTCCGTATATGCCAGCGCGGCCGAGTCCCGCGGCGCGTGGGACACCCGGCTCGAGGCCCTGGTCGTGGACGCGGTGGTGCGGGGCGACACCGGATCGGACCTGCAGTCCCGCGCCGCCACCCTCAACTGGGACGCCACCGCCCCCGCGACGGTCATCGTCGGCACGCCCCCGCCCGAGGAGAGCGTGTCGGTGATCGGCACCGTGCACAGCACCGCGCAGCGGCACGACCGCGCGGCGCTCGCGGTGATCCAGGGCGATCGCCTCGTCCTCGTCGTCAGCGGCGAACTGCACGGCAGCCGGGCGGCACGCGAGTTCATGGCCGAGCTGATGGGCAAGTTCTCCGGCGGCCCCGTCGTGATCGGGCCCACGACCCCGAGTCTGGGCGCAGCACACTTCAGCGCGGTCGAGGCACTGGCGGGGATGGAGGCCGTCGTCGGGTGGCGCGGGGCGCCGCGGCCCGTGTTCGCGGCGGAGTTGTTGCCCGAACGTGCCCTGCTCGGGGATACCGCGGCGGTCGTCGCTCTGAACGAGCGTTTGATCCACCCGCTCTCGGTCTCGGGAACCGCCCTCGCGGACACCCTCGACGCCTATCTGGACTCCGGCGGCGCCGTCGAGGCATGCGCCCGTCAGCTGTTTGTTCATCCAAATACGGTTCGGTACCGACTGAAGCGAATTTCAGAAATCACGGGGCGCGATCCCACGAATCCGCGCGACGCGTATGTGCTCCGCGTCGCAGCGACAGTCGGCCGACTTGCCCAAACGCGCGTTCAAACGTCGACTTCCGACACATCCGTCACAAATTTCCCAATCCGGAACGTGGGAACGTAACGCGAGAGCGCCCGATTTCGATAGCGGCCGCCGACGTGCATTTTTGTGGGAAACCTACAAAACACGTGTCCGGGTTTCATCCCCGACAACATCTCGCGCCGCGTCGCGAGGGTGTTCCCTGGAATGCGTGATTTCGTTGCTAGCCCCGGGTCAGGGCTCCCAGACACCCGGCATGCTCAGCCCCTGGCTGGACCTGCCGGGCGCGCACGATCGCGTGACACTGTGGTCGAAGGCTTCCGGCCTCGATCTCCTCCGGCTGGGCACCACCGCCACGGCCGAGGAGATCACCGATACCGCAGTCACTCAGCCGCTGGTCGTCGCCGCCGAGCTCCTCGCCTACGAGGAGCTCGAACGGCGCGGCCTGATTCCCGCCGACACGATCGCCGCCGGCCATTCCGTCGGCGAGCTCGCCGCGGCGGCAGTCGCCGGGGTGCTCTCGCCCGACGACGCCGTGACCCTCGCCGCGATCCGCGGCGCGGAGATGGCGAAGGCCTGTGCCCTCGAGCCCACCGGAATGTCGGCGGTTCTCGGCGGGGACGAGGATGCGGTGCTGTCCCGGCTCGAGGAACTCGACCTCACGCCGGCCAACCGCAACGCGGCCGGACAGATCGTTGCCGCCGGGCTACTCGAGGCTCTCGAGCAGCTCGCCGCGAATCCTCCGGAGAAGGCCCGTGTGCGGGCCCTCCCGGTCGCCGGGGCGTTCCACACCCGGTACATGGCGCCGGCGCAGGACGCCGTCGCCGCTGCGGCCGCACGGATCACCCCCGGTGATCCGACGCGGACGCTGCTGTCCAATTCGGACGGCGCGCCGGTCACGTCCGGCGCGGACGCCCTGACTAAGCTGGCCGCGCAGGTCACCCGACCTGTGCGCTGGGATCTGTGCACCGCAACGTTGCGGACCGCCCAGGTCACGGCCATCGCGGAACTTCCTCCGGCGGGCACCCTGATCGGGATCGCCAAGCGTGAGATGCGCGGCACCCCGACCGTGGCGCTCAAATCTCCCGGAGACATTTCCACCCTGACCGAACTCACCGAAATCGGTTAGCTCTGTGCGCGCACACGACGCGCGCACCGGTCCGGCCCCGGTCGGACCGAACACCGAGACACGAACATCGAACAAGAAGGGAGCCACCTAGTGGCCGCCAACCAGGAAGACATCATCGCCAACCTCGCCGAGATCATCGAAGAGGTCACCGGCATCGAGCCGTCCGAGGTCACCATCGAGAAGTCGTTCGTCGACGACCTCGACATCGACTCGCTGTCCATGGTCGAGATCGCGGTCCAGACCGAGGACAAGTACGGCGTGAAGATCCCGGACGAGGATCTGGCCAGCCTGCGCACCGTCGGCGATGTCGTCGCCTACATCCAGAAGGTCGAAGCCGAGGGTGGCGAGGCAGCGGACACCGTCAAGGCCAAGCTCGAGGCCGCCAAGAACGACGACGAGTGAGTCAACCGTGACTTCCGCTTCTGCCCGAGGGCGATTACCGAACATCGTCGTCACCAGCCTTGCGGCTACGACGTCGGTTGCCGGAGATGTGGATGGCACGTGGAAGGGCCTGCTGGCCGGTGAGAGCGGCATCGACGTTCTCCACGGCTCGTTCGTCGAGGAATTCGATCTCCCGGTGCGTTTCGGTGGCCAACTCAAGGTCCCGTTCGACGACGCACTGAGCCGGGTCGAGATTCGACGCATGAGCTTCGTGGAGCGACTCGCTCTCGTTCTCGGTCGACAGGTCTGGCAGAACGCCGGCAGCCCCGAGGTCGACAAGGATCGACTCGGGGTTGTCATCGGCACCGGGCTCGGCGGCGGCGAAGCTCTCGTCGACGCCGTCGACAGGCTGCGCGAGGGCGGATACCGCAAGGTGTCGCCGTTCGCGGTCCAGATGGTGATGCCGAACGGTCCGTCGGCCACCGTCGGACTCGAACTCGGCGCGCGCGCCGGTGTCATCACGCCGGTATCGGCGTGTTCGTCCGGGTCGGAGGCCATCGCGCATGCGTACCGCATGATCGCGTTGGGCGACGCGGACATCGTCGTCACGGGTGGTGTGGAGGGCGCCATCGGCGCTGTTCCGATCGCGAGCTTCGCCATGATGCGCGCGCTCAGCACCCGGAACGACGACCCGAAGGCGGCCTCGCGCCCCTTCGACAAGGACCGGGACGGGTTCGTCTTCGGTGAGGCCGGAGCCTTGATGATCCTCGAGACGGAGGAGCACGCGAAGGCACGCGGGGCGACGATCCACGCGCGCCTGCTGGGCGCCGGCATCACCTCGGACGGTTTCCACATCGTGGCACCCGATCCGGAAGGCACGGGCGCGGCACGCGCCATGACCCGGGCCATCGAGACCGCAGGTCTCACCAAGTCCGATATCAAGCACGTCAACGCACATGCGACCGCCACCCCGATCGGCGACATCGCCGAGAGCATCGCCATCAAGGCAGCGGTCGGCACGCATCCTGCGGTGTACGCGCCCAAGTCGGCCCTGGGCCACTCGATCGGCGCCGTCGGCGCCCTCGAGGCAGTGCTCACGGTCCTCAGCGTGCGGGAGGGCGTCATTCCTCCCACACTGAATGTGGACAACCAAGATCCGGAGATCGATCTCGACGTCGTAAAGGGTGAACCCCGCTACGGCGACATCGATTTCGCGATCAACAACTCGTTCGGTTTCGGTGGGCACAACGTCGCGCTCGCCTTCGGCCGGGCATAACCCAGCCGAACCTTGCTGGAACGCCAGGTGGGGACCCGTACCCGGGTCCCCACCCCCGAACTTTTGCCCCAGGTGGGCTTGCTCAGGAGGACATCATGACCGTCTTGGCTCCCGCGACGCAGTCTGAAGCATCGACCGATCCGCGTGATCCGCTCGCGCGTCTCGCCAAGTTGTTCGATGCCGGCACCGTCGCACCGCTACACGACCGCGACAAGTCCGGTGTGCTTGCCGCATCGGGCGAGATCGACGGTGTTCGCACCATCGCCTACTGCTCCGACGCCACCGTCATGGGCGGCGCGATGGGCGTCGAGGGCTGCAAGCACATCGTCGCCGCGATCGACACCGCGATCGCCGAGAAGGCCCCCGTCGTCGGACTGTGGCACTCCGGTGGCGCACGTCTCGCCGAGGGTGTCGAGGCCCTGCACGCCGTCGGACTCGTCTTCGAGGCGATGGTCCGCGCGTCCGGTCTCGTCCCGCAGATCTCCGTCGTGCTCGGCTTCGCCGCCGGCGGCGCCGCGTACGGCCCCGCACTGACCGACGTCGTGATCATGGCCCCCGAGGGCCGCGTGTTCGTCACCGGACCGGACGTCGTCAAGAGCGTGACCGGCGAGCAGGTCGACATGGCGACCCTCGGCGGACCCGACACCCACAGCAAGAAGTCCGGCGTCGCGCACATCGCCGCCCGCGACGAGGACGACGCCTACCACAGCGCTCGGCGCCTGGTGTCGATGTTCTGCGACCAGGGCCAGTTCGATCTCGCCGCCGCCGAGCGCGGTGACACGGACCTGCGCGCGCTCATGCCGGCGTCGGCCAAGCGCGCGTACGACGTGCGGCCGATCGTGCACGAGTTCCTCGACAACGTCGAGGGCGAGTCGAGCTTCGAGGAACTGCAGGGCAACTGGGCGCGCAGCATCGTCACCGGTCTGGGCCGCCTGGGCGGCCGCACCGTCGGCGTGATCGCGAACAACCCGCTGCGCCTCGGCGGCTGCCTCAATTCGGAGAGCGCCGAGAAGTCGGCTCGCTTCGTGCGTCTGTGCGACGCGTTCGGCATCCCGCTGGTCGTGATCGTCGACGTCCCCGGCTACCTGCCCGGCGTCGGCCAGGAGTGGGAGGGCGTCGTGCGCCGCGGCGCGAAGCTGCTGCACGCGTTCGCCGAGGCGACGGTTCCCCGCGTCACGCTGGTCACCCGGAAGATCTACGGCGGCGCCTACATCGCGATGAACTCGCGGGCACTCGGCGCGACCGCGGTCTACGCGTGGCCCGATTCCGAGGTGGCGGTCATGGGTGCCAAGGCCGCCGTCGGCATCCTGCACAAGCGCGCTCTCGCGGCCGCGCCCGATGAGGAGCGCGAGGCCCTGCACGATCGCCTCGCCGAGGAGCACGAGGCCATCGCCGGTGGTGTCGGCCGGGCCATCTCGATCGGCGTCGTCGACGAGACGATCGATCCCGCCAAGACGCGCAGCATGATCAGCCGCGCGCTCGCGGCGGCGCCCGCGAACCGTGGACAGCACAAGAACATCCCGCTGTGATCCGACTCGCGACCGCGTTCGATTGAACCGAGACCCCCTGCTCAGCAGGGGGTCTCGGTCTTTTTCACGCCTTTCCCGAAGGCCGTGTCGAGAATCCGCGTCCGGCTCCGTCCCTGTAGTGAATGCGACCACAATGGGTCGCGTCGCACCAGTACCGAGGAGACATCATGGCCAAGTACCTGCTGCTCAAGCACTACCGCGGCGCCCCGTCGGCAGTCAACGACGTCCCGATGGACCAGTGGACGCCCGACGAGGTCACCGCCCACATCAAGTACATGCAGGACTTCGCCGCCCGTCTGCAGAACACCGGCGAGTTCGTCGACGCCCAGGCGCTGGCGCCGGAGGGGCTCTGGGTCCGGTACGACGGCGAAGGTCGGCCGCCGGTCACCGACGGCCCGTACGCGGAGACCAAGGACCTCATCGCCGGCTGGATGGTGATCGACGTCGACAGCCACGAGCGTGCGCTCGAACTGGCCGGCGAGTTGTCGGCCGCACCCGGCGCGGGCGGGAAGCCGATCCACGAGTGGCTCGAAATGCGCCCGTTCCTGACCGAGCCGCCGACCATCACCGAGTGACCACTCCGATGGACGAGACCCTGATCCGGAGTCTCACCCCGAGTGTGCTCGGCATCCTCGTCCGCCGCGGAGCCGACTTCGCGGCGGCCGAGGATGCCCTGCAGGACGCACTGGCCGAGGCGGTCCGTGTCTGGCCGGAGGACCCGCCGCGAGACCCGAAGGGCTGGTTGGTCACCGTGGCGTGGCGCCGGTTCCTCGACGCGACCAGGGCCGACGCGGCCCGGCGCCGACGGGAGGCTCTGACGGAGGAGGAGCCGACGCAAGATCCGGCGCCGACGGTGGACGACACACTCCAGCTCTACTTCCTGTGCGCGCACCCGTCGCTGACGCCGGCGTCCGCAGTGGCGCTCACGTTGCGCGCCGTCGGCGGGTTGACCACACGCCAAATCGCCGCAGCCTACCTGGTGCCGGAGGCAACGATGGCGCAGCGGATCAGTCGCGCCAAGCGCACGGTCTCCGGTGTGCGGTTCGACCGCCCCGGCGATGTCGCCACGGTTCTCCGGGTCCTCTATCTGGTGTTCAACGAGGGCTATTCGGGCGACGTCGACCTCGCCGCCGAAGCCATCCGGCTGACCCGGCAGCTCGCAGCCGCCATCGACCACCCCGAGGTGGCCGGGCTGCTCGCACTCATGCTGTTGCACCACTCACGGCGCGCCGCCCGGACCACATCCGACGGCGCGCTGGTGCCTCTCGCCGAGCAGGATCGCGGCCGGTGGGACACCGCCGCGATCGCCGAGGGCATCGCGATCCTGCAGGCGGCACTCGCCCGCGACCGGTTGGGCGAGTTCCAGGCCCAGGCGGCGATCGCGGCACTGCACGCCGACGCGCCAACGGCGGCGGACACGGACTGGGTGCAGATCGTCGAGTGGTACGACGAACTCGTCCGGCTGGCCGACAGCCCGGTCGCGCTGCTCAACCGCGCGGTGGCGGTCGGCGAGGCGGACGGGCCGCGCGCCGGCCTGGCCGCGCTCGAGGCAGTGCCCGACTCGGTGCCCCGACACTCCGCCGTGGCCGCGTACCTCCACGAGCGCGCCGGCGATTCGATCACGGCGGCAAGGCTTTACGTCGAAGCAGCGCAACTCGCATCCAACCTCGCCGAGCGCGATCACCTCACCCGCCAGGCCGCTCGACTCAACTCCGGAAGGGATCGCTGAGCTGGCCGCGACCCACGGGACGCCATCGACGAAGACTGGGCCCAATCTCAGACTCGGACCACGAGGAATCAACCAGTGAAGGCGAAAACTACAGCACTGCAATTCTTTTCGATACCGACTCCCGCGATCGCTCTTCGAGGGGGCGGTGCTGCCCCACAAAGGGATCGACACACCGAACTGCTACCTGGACGTCGCTAGCCGACGTCGCGGCGCAGCCACGTCACCTCAGCACCCTCACCACCGCTGCGATACGACTCGAGTACCTCGTCCCACGCCGTGCCGAGCGCATGCCCGAGGGCACCGGCGAGGTCGACGCCCTCCGCGAGCAGCGATCGCAGGCGCATCTCCCCCACCACCACGTCCCCGCACGCACTCGTCGCGCCGTGCCACAGGCCGAGTCCGGGAACATGGCTGTACCGCTCGCCGTCGACGCCCTCGCTCGGATTCTCGGTCACCTCGAAGTAGAGCAACGGCCACGCCCGCAGTGCCGCGGCGACCCGGGACGCGGTGCCCACCGGTCCGATCCAGTCGCAGGTTGCCCGCAGTGTGCCGGCGGCGGCCGGCTGCGCGGTCCACTTCAGGTTGGGACGGGCATCGAGGATCGAGGTGAGCGCCCACTCGACATGCGGGCACAGCGCGGCGGGCGACGCGTGGACGTAGACCACTCCGGCCGTCGCATCCGCGAACTGGTTCAACGAGCGCACTGCAACACCTCCAGCTTCGACGAGGGACGTCTTCCCCAACGACCTCGGCCGATACATGGAGCTGGATGCGCCGCAACGGGACACACCGTCGACCAGTGTGCCCTGTGATACCACTGTTACGCCAGTGGTAGCTGTAAATTGATCTACCCGCGACCGCGGAGTTCGGCGACCACGGCGTCACCGAGGTCGGTCCACAGCGGCTTGGCCCAGTCCCCGAACGCCCGGTCCGTGAGGACCACGCAGGCCGCACCCAGGGCCGGATCGACCCACAGGAACGTCCCGGACTGCCCGAAGTGACCGTAGGTCGCGGGCGAGTTGCCGGTGCCGGTCCAGTGCGGCGACTTGCCGTTCTTGATCTCGAAGCCCAGCCCCCAGTCGTTGGGCCGCTGCGGGCCGTAGCCGGGCAGCAGGCCCGCCAGGCCCGGGAACTGCACGGTGGTGGCCTCCGCCAGAGTCTGCGGGGAGACCAGCGTGGGTGCGAGCAGTTCGGTGGCGAACCGGGTCAGGTCGTCGGCACTGGCCTGCGCACCGTGCCCCGCCGGCCCGACGAGCGCCGCCGTCGCCATCCCCAGCGGCTCGAACACGGCGTCGGTCACGTACTCCGCGAAGGGAATCGAGGTCTCGGCCTCGACGAAGTCCGCGAGCACCTCGAAGCCCGCGCTCGAGTAGATGCGCTTGACCCCCGGCTCCGCCTGCACCCGCTGGTCACCGAAGGCGAGACCCGACGCGTGCGCGAGCAGGTGCCGCACCGTGGCGCCGGGCGGGCCGGCGGGCTGGTCCAGCTCCACCGCGCCCTCCTCGACGGCGACGAGAGTGGCGTACGCGCACAGCAGCTTCGTCACCGACGCGAGCGGATACACCCGTTGCCGATCGCCGAAATGCGCAACGCCTCGGCTGCCGTCGATGACGGCAGCCGAGGCGTTGTCCACCGGCCATTGCCCGATCCGATCGAGAGTCTGCACCCGATCAGACTACGAGGGCGGCTGGGTCAGGCGTTCACCAGTCCGCTTCGGTGTAGCGGATGACACCGCGGATGTTCTTGTTGTCGAGCATGTCCTGGTAACCCTCGTTGACCTGCTCGAGCGAGTAGGTGTTGGTCACCATGTCCTCGAGGTTGAGCAGACCGGCCCGGTACAGGTTGAGCAGGTTCGGGATGTCGACGCGGGCGTTGCACCCACCGAAGATGTTGCCCTTGAGGTCCTTCTGCAGCATCGACATCAGGAACGTGTTGAGCCGGACGTCCATGTCGGCCATGTGCCCCATTGCGGTGACGACGCAGCGGCCGTTCTTCGCCGTGAGCGTCATGGCGGGATCGATGTACTCGCCCTTCATCTCACCCACGGTGATGATCGTCTTCTGGCACATGCGGCCCCACGTGATCTCCATGATCGGGCCGATCGCCTCCTCCATCGACGGGAAGGCGTGCGTGGCACCGAACTTGAGCGCCTGCTCCCGCTTGAAGGACGACGGGTCGATCGCGAACACGTGGCGGGCACCCGACGCAACGGCGCCCTGCAGCGCACTCATGCCCACGCCGCCCACGCCGATGATGGCGACCGACTCACCCGGCTTGACCTCCGCGATGTGCGTCGCCGAGCCCCAACCGGTCGGGACACCGCAGCCGACGAGGGCCGCGAGCTCGAACGGAATGTCCTTCTCGATCTTCACGACGGAGGACTCGTGCACGGTCATGTAGGGCGCGAACGTGCCGAGCAGACACATCGGGATGACGTTCTCGCCACGCGCCTGGATGCGGTAGGTGCCGTCGGCGATGGCCTGACCGCTGAGCAGCCCCATGCCGAGATCACACAGGTTCGAATGACCCTCCGAACACGACGGACAGCGTCCACACGCCGGGATGAACGAGAGGACGACATGGTCGCCGACCTCGACACCGGTGACACCCTCGCCGACCTTGACGATCACGCCGGAGCCCTCGTGGCCACCCATCGCGGGGTAGGACGGCATCGGCGTCGCACCGGTCACGATGTGGTGGTCGGAGTGGCACATGCCGGCAGCTTCCATACGGATCTGCACCTCGCCGGCGACCGGGTCACCGAGCTCGATCTCCTCGACCGACCACTTCTCATTGACACCCCACAGCAGCGCGCCCTTGGTCTTCATTGCTTCCGCCCTTCGATACCGACTACCAATGGCTGTGACGATAGCCACAAATCTTTCAAATTGAAACATGTTCTAGGTGGCGAGTAGTCAAACCACCCGTTGAGCGGGAGATTTACATCGCTCACGCCGGTGTAACGCGTACCCGCGAGTCGGTCGATCGACCAGTTCTGCGTCGCCCGGACACCACGACAGGGCACCGCCGCGGGTCACACCAGGGCACGCAACGCCGCGTACTCCTTCGCCATCAGATCCATGTAGTGGTCGATGTCCGGCATCATCCCGGTGTCGCAGGACACCGACAGGGTCAGAGCGTTCCCGATCGAGGTGGCGACGTGCCCGACGCCGCGGCCGTCCAGCACCTCCGCGAAGCTGACGGTCGTGTGCACCGGGACTCCGAGGAACTCGAGGTCTGCGGCGCCGCGAGGGACGTTGCTCACGATGGTGTTGGGATGCGGCATCGCGCTCGAGCCCTCAGCAGGGCGGTCGGCCGAGGACGTTGCGAACAATCGGAGCATCGGGGCCGGAACGGAGTTGAGGAACGCCATCTGGAGCGGCCCGGATCGTGCGCCCCGTTCGCGCTCGTGCCTCGCCGATCGGGCGATCGCCGCGAGCCGTGCTCGCGGGTCGTCGACGTCGGTGTGCATGCTGACGATCATGGACACGATCCGGTTTCCCACGGGAGGCCCGCCGGCGCGGAGCGACAGGGGGACGTGCGCGGCCAACGAGGAGTCGGGAAGCTCTCCCTTCTCGATGAGGTAGCACCGCTGCGCCCCGGCTACGATCGCGACGACGACGTCATTGATCGTGTACTCCCCCAGGGCTTTGGCCGTGAATTTGACCTCGGAGACCGTGAGATTGAGGAACCGGTGCGCTCGTCCCCCGTCCGCACGGTCGTTGAGGCGAGTGCGCGGCCAGGAAGCCGACGGCAACGGGACATCGCGCACGCGGCGAGCGTCCAGCCGCTGCCGGACGGTCGCCCGACCCATTCCCGCCAGCAGCCCGGGTAGGCGGGCCGGCGCGGATATCCACCACGGCACACTCGGCCCGAATTGCCATTGCGCCGTGGCACGTTCACCGAAAAGTGATCGCAGGACATGCACGAATCCGAGCCCGTCGGTGACGGAATGGTGGACGTGCAGCGCGACGACAGTGGCCCGGTCAGGGAAACCGTCGACGCCCGTGACGCCGGTGAATACCGACACAGTCCACGGCGGCACATCCCGACGCAGTCCGTCCGCGGTCGTGCGCACCAGCCTCTCCCCCAACGCAGCCCATCCCGAGTCGGCGTGCCGCTCGACCGAGACGTGCCGCGTGATGTCCACCTCGGTGCGCACCCATCGTGGGTGGTCGAGGAAGCCCGGGACGCGGACCAGCCGGTGGGTCAGGATCGGCGAGCGATCCAGCCGTGCGGCGATCCACCGCTCAACCTCCGCCTGTCCGATGTCACCGCGGTCCTCGAACACCAGCGCGCCGACCATCGTCGGCCGGTTCCACAGGTAGAAGAGGGTATCGGCGGTCGACAGCCGTGCAGGAGCCGTGTCTGTCATCCCGAAACCGTAACGCGGCCTGCGCAGGAACGGGTGGCAGCCGTTCGGCATCGTCACCAATGGGACGACGATGCCGAACGGTCCACGATGGATCTGTCAGCTACCCGACGGACCCGTCGACGCGCCCAGCGAGCTGGTCTCGACGGACCCGCCCGAGGATCCGAGCGAACCGTTGTCGCCGTCGTCGACCGGCTCCCCGTTCTCGTAGCCGGCGAACGCGAAGTGGTCGCTGCCCGATGTGCAGTACAGGAACGCACCGGCATCGAATGCCGCGCGCGGACCGACGCTGGGGTCGCCCAGATTGACCGTCGTCGTGTAGGTCGCGCCGGCATTGATGTTGAACTTGGGGATGTCGGCCGCGTGCCCCGCAAGCCTCGATTCCCCTTGCGCAGCGCGGATCTCGTCGCGGGCCGCGAACGCCTCACCGAACAGGCTGCCCAGCTGGCCGCCGGGCAGGAAACCCTCGACGCTGCCCGTCGACACGGTGTTCGTCGATCCCCCGAGACCGGTGAGCTTGATCGTGATGTTCCCCGGCTGCCGGTTGAGCTGGTTGCGGTAGTAGTCCATCGCCTGCGCGACGATGGCGGCCTCCGTGACGTCACCGCTGGCGGCGTTCCCGTTCGGGCCGCCACACACGAAGTTGCGGGCGCCGGTGTTCTCGACGGCAACCGTGACCTGCGAACCGTCCTCGCTGGTCGTCACAGTGATACCCAGGTCGTCGACCCCGGTGACGACCACGTTTCCGGTGTCGTCGGCACCGGGAATGACGTTGTAGGCACTCGCCACTCCCGTTCCAGCGAGAATCGTGGCGATCCCGGTCGCGCCCACGATCGCGGCCGCGCCCGTGCGTGAAATTCGGTACATGATGACTCCTGAATGTCGATGCGGGTAAGGGCCGGCGCTCAGCTCGTGGAACCGGTCGTCAGACTGCCGAGGGAGCCTTCTCCCCCGGACGACTCGGGCGCGGCAGGAATCTCGCCGTTCTGGTCGGCCGCGAAGACGTAGTCCTTGTTGGTCACCCGGTCGGTGCAGTAGAACAACGCTGCCGCATCGAATTCGGACCGCACGCCGGTCGCCGGCGTCGACAGCTTGGAGGTCCAGTTCGCCGTCGCCCCTGCCGCCACGTTGGTCATCGGAGCGATCGTGCCGAAATGGCCGGCGATCCTCGCCTGGTCGGTGAGCGACCGCAGATCCGTCGTGTCACTGATGACCTGGCCGAAGCTGCCGGTGTAGTCGAAGAGACTGCCCATCGGAACCGTCACGGTCGCATTGCCGGTGGAGTTCTGCAGGTCGCCCGGCGGCACGGCGATGTTGTGACGGTAGTAGTCGAAGGCCAGCCCGACGATGGACGCCTCGGTGACCACATTGTTGAAGTTCTCCCCGTTGGCGCCCGGGACGCGACAGTTCATCGCGTTGCCGGAATTGTTCGTGACGGTGCCGGTGACATTGCCGGTGGCGAGGTCGACCGAGGTCAGCGCGACGGTGACCTTGTCACTGTCGGTGATCACAACCTTCCCTGCACCGTCGTCACCGGGGAGCTGCCCGGCCGTCACGAAATCCACCGCACCGGCGATACCTCCCGCCGAAATCACCGCACCGGCACCTACGGCACCGGCGAACGCCACGGCACAAGCTCGTTTCCACGTTGATGACACAGATCTCTCCTGACACTGAGTCTCTGACTGAACTGCGAGCGCGTACGGGTCGGAATGCCCCACCTTGGTGCCGGCTTTCCAAGCGCGATCCGGGATTTCGGCCGCGCGTCGCATCTCCCGTCGCCCCGACCGGAATGTGATACAGGTCATGTATGTGAGGAGAATGTTGCATAGCCGAAACATTGATGAGGCGCTATTTGCACGATTCGCGGACGAGTCCCGCTGGATTCACCCTCGATCTCAACCGCTATCCATCGCGCCACGGACATCGGTCCCGCAGCACTTCAGTTTGTGCAAGGATTCCGGTGCCGACGGCCGAATGCCTTTGGCGCAGTTCGCCGCACCCCACAGGAGGCAACAGTGACCGCGTACCCGATCGATCGGCGCGTTCTCCTGGCAAGCGCCCCGAACTTCCGCGACCTCGGTGGGATCGAGGTTGGCGACGGCAGCGTGCGCGCGGGCGCACTGTTCCGGTCGGCGACGCTCGCGAAGCTCGACGACGACGATCTCATCGCCTTCTCAGGCCTCGGCGTCACTACCGTGTACGACCTGCGGACCGCCGCCGAACGCGACGGCGCCCTCGATCACCTCCCCGACACCGCGCGCACCGTCTGGCTCGACGTCCTCGCCGACAACGCCCACAACGCAGCGGCCACAGGACTACTCATGACGGACCCCGTTGCGTACGCCGAGACGATCACCGATGGACGCGGAATCGCGCAGATGGAGGAGGCGAACCGTAACTTCGTCAGCCTTCCTTCGGCGCTCGCCGCATACCGCGCGTTCTACCTCGACCTCATCGATGACAATCGCACCAGCTCTGCCCTTTTCCACTGCACCACCGGCAAGGATCGCACCGGTTGGGCCGCAACCTCGTTCCTGCTCCTCCTCGGCGCCGCCGAGGGAGATGTCCGCGCCGACTACCTCGAAACGAACACCGATCTCGCACCCATGACCGATCCGATCCTCGCCTTTGCCGCGAGCAAGGGCGTCGATCCGGAGCTGATCCGACCTCTCCTCGGCGTCCGTGAAAGCTACTTCGATGCCGCGCTCGACGAGATGCGCACGCGCTTCGGCACCATCGACGGCTATGCACGGGACGGGCTCGGCCTGACCGCCGGGCAACTCGTCACTTTGCGCGAGCGATTCACGCAACCTGTGTGAACCCGCCGGAGCGGATTCACACCAAGAGAGGCGAAGTTGAACAGGAGAGCCGGCACCGTTCTGGGGTTCGCGCTGTTGATCCTCGGCGCACTGGGGACACTCGGATCGATCTTCTTCTACCCGCTGGTCGGTCTGCTCCTCGGCGCTTTCGCGTCCGTGCTCACCCTCCTGTTCGTGGTGGTCGGGGTGCTCGGCGCCATCCTCGTCGGCTGGAGCGAGAACCAGCCTCGCTGAGCCACCGGCGGGAGCCACGCCGCCAGGACTGTCGGCGTCCTCTGCTATCCATGGGAACCATGCGAACAAACCTGTCGGTTGGTGCAGCGACTACCACCCCGTTTCCGGACGGCAGGTCGGACGAGGCGATGCGGGCCTCGGCCGACGACGGGCGCTGACCGATGGCGCGGCGATCGACCTCCGGTTCCAAGGGATCGTTCTGGGCGATCTTCGGCGTGCTGTTCGTGCTCGGCCTGATCATCAAGTACTGGTGGGTGATCGTCTCCGTCCTCGCCGTGGTGGCGCTCGGCTACGGCGGCGTCAAATGGCTGGAGCGTCACCAGGTTCGAAAGGCCGCGGCGGCGAGGGAGCGTGCGGAGATCGCGGCCCGCGCCGACTACGAACACCAGCAGTATCTCGCCGGTGAACCCACCGGGCTGTACGGGCAGTATCCGCCACCCCAGTTGTAGGTCCGGCCGCTCCCCTGTTTCACGCGACCCACATGAAGGCGGTAGTCAGCACGCCGATGCACGCCAGCACACCGAGCCCCCACGCCCGGACGCCGCGGCCGAAAGACCACACGACAACTCCGACGACGAGGCCTAGTGCCGAGGTGGCGATGACGCGCCCCCACAACCGCGCATCGTCGGCACGGTCGAGACTCGTACTCGACGGCGGCTCACCGAAGAACGACGCCTCGGAAATGAGGATGGCGTACACGAGCCAGAGCGGCACGACCACCAACCCGACGAGGCCTACACCCCAGGCGATCGCGCGTGCCACTCGATCACCCGGCGGGCGCGAAGGGGTCGGTAGCGGCCGCGATCCGCTCGGATGCGTTCACCAGCACGGCTTCACCGTGGCCGAAGCCGGCGATCCCGGCCCCCGTCGCGGCGATCGCGGCCAGAGAGCGGCTCGCCGACTCCCGGTCCGTGTTGAACACACCGAGAATGACGTCGCCGTTGAACTCGGCCACCGCGTCGCCTGTCAGGACGGCATCGACTGCCGGCAGGTACAGAGCGATGCTCCCCGGCGTGTGGCCGGGAGCGCCGATGACCCGAGCACCGCCGGCGAACTCCAGGATTTCGCCGTCATTCACTTCGCGATCGACACGGCACGGCGGACCGTGGGAGGGCTCGTCGGACTCCGCGTGGATCGTCTTCTCGGGATCGGTGAGGACGGGCAGCGGACCTCGCCGCGCACCCGACACGTACGGGGCGTCGTCGGCACCCGCGATGATCTCGACGGACGCCCAAGTCGCGATCTCCGCTGCCGACCCGGTGTGATCTTCGTGGAAGTGCGTGAGCACGATCCTCCGCACATCGGCGCGGGTGCGGCCCAGCGCTGACAGTGCCGCCGAGATCAGTTCCGCGCTGTCCGGCCAGCCGGTGTCGATCAGCGTCACGCCGTCGCTGTCGAGCCAGAGATAGCAGTTCAACAGGTGCGCCGGCCCCGTCGGGACCCGAAGGCGGTACAGGCAAGGGGCCAGTTGCTGAAGGTCGGGACTGGACATGCCGCCACGGTATGCGAGTTCCCGAGAAACGTCTGCGGGTTTCATTCTCGGCGAACATGTTTCGCACCGGTCTGCAGGCACGCACATCTCGACGGTGGCATCGACGCCGACCTTCCGATGAGATGCCGCCCGCCGAAACAGGTATTCGAACAGGTAGAAGTGCGGTGGCCCACGCCACACCCCGACGGTCAGGCTGGACCGGTACCGATCAGCCGAACCCGGGAGAGTGACTCATGATGCGTCGCGGGCGGAAGACACTCATCACCCTGGACAGCGGCGTCTGGCAGTTCGGCCGACTCGTCGGACCCGGCTGCCGGGAGTCGGGTGTGCGCGTCCAACTCGCCCCGAATCCCGCGAAGGGCAAGGCGACGTTCGTCGTCGCTGCCCCGAACAGCGGGATCGGCTTCGCATTGTGACGAGCAGACCATGATGTGCTTCGGGCTTCGCTTCGGCACCGAAGACAGCTGGCTGCTCCGATCCTCCCGCGCACTGGCTGGGGCCCGGTCCGGACCGGCGCCGGTGGGATCGGTGATCGCTGTTCGTCCTGTGCACCGCGGACTGCAGCCCTGGGATCACGCGCCCCGCACGATCGCGATCATCGCCCTCGACAGTGGTGTGTGGTGCTACGCCTGGATCGTCGGAGGGAACGGCGTCCGGGGTGCGCGGGCCAGACTCCTCGGTCACGCGCCGGGCGAGAAGTACCCCACGTTCGCGACTCATCCGGGCCGCTGAGGGGCCTGCGTGGGGCGGGCGGGGCTCGAACCCGCGACCAATGGATTATGAGTCCACGGCTCTAACCGACTGAGCTACCGCCCCGTACCGCGGCGTGTGTCGCCGACCGCCGAATGTTACCGCCCACGCAGCGCCACGCACCGGTCTGGGGTGCCGTGTGTCGCAGCCCGGGGCGCACTGTCGGTGCCTGCGAGCAGACTGACCGGCGAACACCCGAGCAACAAGCTCGGACGAACGCCGAAGGACCACGATGACCCATTGGACCGCCCGACCGATCTGCGCATTCGACTTGGAAACAACTGGCCGAGACCCGCTCTCGGCGAGAATTGTCACCGCATGCGTGGTCACTGTCGACGACGGTGTGACCCGGACACGGAACTGGATCGTCGACCCTGGCGTCGAGATTCCGGCGGGGGCGGCCGCGATTCACGGCATCTCCACAGCCCAGGCACGCGAGCACGGCCAGGAGTACGCCTCGGGGTACCGGGCGATCCGTAAGGCACTCACGGATGCGTGGGCGGACGGCTACGTCGTCGTCGCCTTCAACGCCGCCTACGACCTCACCGTGCTGGACGCCGAGGGCCGTCGGCTGGGGTGGCCGCCGCTGTCGGACTACGGACTCGTGGTGGACCCTTATGTCATCGATCGCGAGATGGATCGCCGTCGGCGCGGCAAGCGCACCCTGGGCGCGCTGTGCGAGCACTACGGGGTCGCGCTGGCGTCCGCGCACGAGGCCGAGTCCGATGCCCTGGCCGCGGCGGAGCTGGCCCGGATCCTGCCACAGCGGTTCCCCGATCTCGGAGTCCTCGACGACGTGATGACCAGTCAGGCGGCGTGGCACGCCGAGCGCCAGCGCGACCTCGTCGAGTATCTGCTGAGCGAGGGACGCGACGCGTCCGACGTCGACGGCCAGTGGCCGATCCGCCTCGCGGCGTGACCTCCCTCATCGGGGCCACAAACGACTGAAGGCCCCTCACCCGTTAGGGTGAGGGGCCTTCGGTCGGGCTCCCCCGGCTGGACTCGAACCAGCAACCGTTCGATTAACAGTCGAATGCTCTGCCAATTGAGCTACAGGGGATTGTCCTGCTCGGCGCTGCCCTTTCCGGCGGCGCCTGAGAAACTGTAGCCCATACCCCTACCCAAGTACCAAATCGCCTGAACAGCGACCGATCAGGCAGGATGTACGCAGGCACTTCGACGGGAGGAATCCGGAAATGTTGCGGTTGTTGGTAGGCGTCGCTGCGGGCTACGTACTGGGGACCCGGGCCGGCCGGGCCCGGTACGAACAGATCAGTAAGGCAGCCAAGGCCGTGGCGACCAGCCCTGCCACCAAGAAGGCGATCGAGGTGGGTCGGCAGAAGCTCTCGGACTCCCTCAGCACACAGCCCAGGCTCGAACCGATGAAGCCGATCGACGAGCAGACGACGATCCTGGTCCCGCAGGACCAACTGCGCCGAAGCTAGGCCGACGCCGGGATCCTCCGCCGCTCGCGGACCGACCGTCCGTCGGCCGGAGGATCCCGACGCCGGGCAACGCCCCTAGGGTCAGGACCGGTCGCAACTCGTGCAGCGCAACAGCACGGAGCGCCCCCGATTCCTTTCGATCCCATTCGGCCGCAGAAGAATTCGCGATTCCATCGGTATCACCACCGACAGAGCTTTCGAGTCCGGCGGCGACGTCGGCGGCACCGATCACCCGTCCCCGAGCCGGCATTCGATCGTCTGCATCTGCAGGAATTCTTCCAGGCCCGCGGTCCCCCACTCCCGCCCGAGGCCGCTGTCCTTGTATCCACCCATTGCCGAGTGCGGTGAGATTCCACCCGCCCCGCCATTGACCTTGACCAGTCCGGTCCGCAGGCGTGTCGCGATGTCGTAGGCCCGCTTGGGATCCCGCGCCCGAACCGCACCACCCAGCCCGTACCGGGAATCGTTCGCGATCCGGATCGCTTCCTCGTCGTCATCGAACGGGATGATCACGCCCACCGGGCCGAAAAACTCTTCCCGGGCGATCGTCATGCTGTTGTCGACATCGATGAACAGGGTCGGTTCGACGAAGAACCCCTTGGCAAGTCCCGCGGGCCGTGAACCGCCGTACGCCAGGGTCGCCCCTTCCGCGATGCCCGTGGCGATCAGATGCTCCACCTTCGCCCGCTGCTCGCCACTGATCAGCGGACCCATCGTGATCGCGGGATCGGCAGGGTCCCCCACTTTCACCTTCTCGAGTTCGGCGACGACCAGGGCGATCAGCTCAGCTTCCCTCGACCTGTGCACCAGGGTCCGAGTCAGCAGTGAGCACCCCTGACCGGCATGCGCGGTGATGCCCGCCAGCACGCTGGGCAGGGCCTTGGAGAGGTCCGCGTCGTCGCAGATGATGTGGGCGGACTTCCCACCGAGCTCCAGGACCACCTTCGTCAGGGCCGGGGCCGCCTGCGCGTAGACCTGGCGCCCCACCGCATCGGAGCCGGTGAAGCTGACGATGTCGATCAGGGGGCTGCTGGTGAGCGCCTTGGCCGCGGGTACGTCACCGGTGACGACGTTGAGGACACCATCTGGCAATCCAGCCTCTTCGGCGATCTCGGCAACCACGAACGCTTCCAGCGGGGTGGTGGGAGCGGGCTTGAGGACGGTAGTGCAGCCGGCCGCGAGCGCTGCCGCAAGCTTCATGACATTGATGAAGAAGGGGAAGTTGTATGCGGTGATGATGGCCGCGACACCGAACGGCTCCCGACGCGTCAACCCCTGACTGAATGCGCCGGCCAGATGCGTGGGCAGCGTGGGCTGCTCGAACGGGTACTGGACGAGCACACGCTCGGCCATGTCACGCAGGTGGTCGATTGCGGGCCTGATCTGAATGTTCTCCGCGATGTGCCGGGCCGCACCGGCTTCCGCGATGTTGAGCTCCACGAGTTCGTCGAATCGACGTTCCATGATGTCGGCCATGGCGCTCAGCACCTTCGCCCGCTCCCGGACCGGCGTTCGGGGCCAGGGCCCGTGGTCGAAAGCGCGCCGCGCCGCAGCGATCGCGCGCTCGATGTCCGCCGTGGACGCCTGGGCCACGCGCCCGATGACCTGCTCCGTCGCAGGGTTGATCACTTCGACGATATCGGTCGTTTCGCTCTCGATCCAACGCCCGTCGACGAACAACTGATAGTCCAGGTCGGTCATGAACCCTCCCATTCGAATGTGCCTGACTTGCAAGCGATGTGAGATACCTTACAGTCTGCAACAATCGTTTGTTTTAGGAGACCTCGGATGCGTCTCGAAGGAAAATCAGTTAGGACATCCACGCGGTGACCGCGCAGCAGTGGCAGACGACGTTCGACGTGAACGTGATGGGCACCTTCTTCGCGTGTAAGCACGCGATCCCGGCCCTGCGCGCCAACGGTGGTGGATCGATCGTCGTGACATCGTCCGCAACCGCGATCGCCAGCGCCCGCGACCTCGCGCCGTACGTCGCATCCAAAGGCGCCGTCACGCCCTCGTCCGCGCGCTGGCGGTCGATCTCGGGCGGCACGGGATCCGAGTGAACGCCATCTGCCCGCTGCACGGGATGTCGGCAACCTTCTACAACTCGGCAGCGAGCCCCGCGGTGGGCCGGTCGGCCGAGAAGTCCCGGGAGTGGGATCCCGAGTCGACAGGCATGCCCCTGAAGCTGCGGCGGCCACCGACCCTGCGCGACAACGCGAATGCAGCGCTCTTCTTCGCGTCGAGTGAATCGGAGTACATCAGTGGCGTCTGCATGCCTACCGCCGACGGAGGCATTCTCGCCGGCTTCTATCGCGATCGTGGCCCCGCCTAGGTGTATGAGGCCATGACGTTGGTGACGCCGTCCGTGACGCGGGCTGCTGGGGGCTGACCGCCGACGGCGCCGTGGGGCCGGTGGTAGTTGTAGTGGACGTTCCACACGGCCAAGGCGTCAGAGCGTTGCTTCTCGGATGTCCGGGTGCGGGCATGGAGGAACTCTTCGGCGATGATCCGGTGTATCTCTCGATCGTGCCGTTGTGGCGCGGCGTGTAGGGCGTGATCCGTTGGTGGCGTGATCCGAGAAGTGCACGGGCGAAAGCGTCGGCGCGGTAGCAGGCGCCGTTGTCGGTGACGACCCGCTCGATCCGTGTGATTCCGTGGGCCGCGAACCAGACTCGTGCCCGGTGAAGGAAGGCGACCGCTGTGGCGGCCTTCTCATCGTCGAGTGCTTCGGTGTAGGCGAGGCGGGTGTGTCCATCTATGGCGGAGTGGAGGTAGACGTAGCCGCCGCGTTCGGTCTTTCGTTTGCGCCGGCCGACGTCTTCCGCGGCGGGGCTGCCGCGCCCGTGAGCTCGCCAGCCGCCGCCATCGGGGATTCGCCCGACCTTCTTCACGTCGATGTGGACCGTGTGGCCGGGGCGGCGGGCGATGATTTTGCGTGGTTCCCGGTTGGCTTCGCCACTGGGGTCGATGAACCGACGGCGGTTCAGGCCTAACGCGGCAAGGTGCCGCGACACTGTCCGGCGACTGATAACGATGCCTTCGACCTGTAGCTCGAAGGCGATCCTGGCGGCCGACCACTTGTATGTGCGGCGTAGATCCTCGATCCTGACGATGACCGCGGTGTCGGTGGCGGTGGGCTGGTGGTGTGGCGTTGAGGACTGGTCGAGTAGGCCGAGTTCGCCATGACGCCGGTAGCGGTTGACCCACTTCGAGGCACAGGCGCGAGAAATCCCCATCTCCTCCGCGACGTGCGCGATTGGGCGGTTCTGGCAGCGTTGCACCAGACGCCGACGACCCTCAACTGATAGCGGTGCGTTGCTATGCGTCATTTCAGCACTCACCCGAATCAGATTCGGGCTCTGCCGCGTTGTCCGAAGGTGGTGCGTCGGCGACGGCATTGAGTGCGTCGAGGATTGTCTCTTCCTCGAACGCGAAGTGTTCGCGCAGTCGGGCAACCAGGTTGTGAAGCTTGACATGCAGCTCACGCGGATCACTTACTCCTGGCGTGTACCCCTCGAGCAGGTCACGGATAGAGGCGTTGATCTCGGCTACCACGACATGCTCGGCACGGAGTTGCTCCAGTGTCGGCGCGAGTGCGGGAAACGCCTCCGCCACCATCGGGAACGCGCCGAAGTCCTCGCCCATGTGGTGTCGTTCGAGCGCTCCGCAGAACGCCACGCAACGCTCACGCATTTGGGCATGGAGCGTTCGTGGCGGCAGCGTCACCGGTGTGGTGGTGTCTGCCGTTGCGATGAGCGTGTCGACCTGCGCGAGGACGAGATCCATTTCCGCGGAAAGCCATTGGTGTACTTCCTTCAGGAAGTCTCCCATCCCGCGCACTCGGTCGAGCCCATCGCGAGCGGGGAGGGGCTGGATCTCTACCAGCGGGATCACGCGGGATGTCATCTGCTGGTAGTCGCCGTAGCCGGGATGCCTGCACGCCACCTCGTTCCAGAAGCGATCGCGAACCGCACCGGATAGTACGGACGCGATCGCCGGGTAGGTGTCCGGACCGACCTCGACGGTCACCACGGGATGCGCCCGAAGATTGTGCAGCCACGCTGGATTACGGTCCGCACCGCCAGCAGAAGCGACAACCACGCGTCTGCCGTCGATGTCCACGTAGCCCAGCGGAGCGGTGCGACGGCGCCGGGTCCGTGCACCCACAGTGGTAAGCAGAAGCAGGGACGAGCCCTGGAACGGGCCACCAACGATGCCTGCGCTCGCGCGGAACTCATCGATGATGTGTTGCTGAAAGTCGTTGGCAGGTGGGGGTGAATCGAGTTCGTGCATTCGAAGTTCCTTTATCCGCTCGCGCTGGACTCCGCACCGCCAAGCCTCGCGACCGCACGTGAAATCTGGCTGTCGCGAGTTGGCTGGCGCATACCAGCAACAAAAGGCAGGGTGACAGCGCCGTCAAACTTCCTCAGCGGACAAAAGTAGGCCTGAGGCATCGATCTCGCGCGGCGGATGTCTGACTCCTCGTCCGCCCTCTAACTCGGACAAACTGCATACGGCAGGGACACGAACACCCGGGTCAGCATCTTGCCATCGAGAGCCGGACCAGATCAAGAAATGTCAACAACGTCATGTCCCGCAACACCGGTCACCCCCGACCCCTACCTGTCCACTGCAGACGCCGCATCAGCGGCAGAGGAGAAGGAATCAGCGTTCTACGACGTAAAAACTGTTGGGCCGCAGTCGCAGCGGCCACCGCAACCGGTTTGCTACTGACGAGCTGCGCGCCGGCGACAGCTCCGAGGAAGGGGCGGCCCTCAGCGCCGCGACATTCGCCGACCTGCGAGAAGGCGTGATCAACGTGGCACCGGCGACCGATCCAGTGGACGGCGGCGAGCTCACCTTCGGCGCGTATTCCGAGCCGCGATCGCTCGATCCTGCGAAGGCGATCGCCGCGGTGACTACCGGCGGGGTCGAGATGCTCAAGGGGATGTACACCAGCACCGAGATGGACGCGCTGCTTGCGGAGTTCCAGCAGGAACCCGATCTCACAGCCAAGCGGAACACCGTCGACCGAATCCAGCAGCAGATCAACAGGGACGTGCCGTTCCTCGTCTACGGTCCGTTTGCGGAGTTCGTCGTGTGGAACGACGACGTGCACGGCGTCCTCGGCAGTTCGAACTCGATGATCCTACTGAGTGGGGCCTGGAAGGACTGACCTACGAACTCTGGCCTACTCCCGGCCGACCGGCGGCACCAGACGTCAGGCGATGCCCTCGCCGCTGGTGTCGCCGATCGCCTGATCGAGCAGACTGCGGCGGTACTGCTCGAGCGCGACGAGATCGCCGAGCAGGGAATGGAACTCGTCGGAGTCGGTGGTCGGCGAGACGCGCTGCAGCTTCGACTTCAGTTCGGCCACCTGCTCACCCACCCACACCTCCTGCAGGCGCGCGAGCACGCCCCGGATGTATCGCGGGGCGATGTCGTCGTCGGTGGGCAGCGGATCGACTGCGAGTTCCATCACGATCGAGTGCACGGTGCCCTCGCCCGCGGCCCGGCCGACCGCGTCCACCCACTCGGCGCCGCCGAGTCCGGCACTCGTGCCGCCCGCGGCGGCCACCGCCTCGCGGACCGCAGCGTAGGCGGGATGGGTGAACGACTCGGGCGGCAGCGAGTCGAAGATGGTGCCCGCGATCGCGGGATACTGCAGCGCCGCCTTGAGGGCGTCGCGCTGCGGCCACAGCGCCGGGTCGTTGGGCCGCGGCCGCGCGATCCCGGGGGCCGGCGCAGCGAACGCCTCGATCTGGGCGGTGTCGACGGGGCGACGCTTCGCGGCGGTGGCAGTTCCCCCACCCCGGGCGAACTTGCGAGCCTCGTCGCGCACCCGACGCCGGACGGCGGGGATGTCGTCCCAGCCCACCCAGCCGGACAGCTGGACGGCATACCCGTCACGCAGGGTCGATTCCTTGATCCGGGCCACCACCGGGACGGTGCGGCGCAGGGCTTCGACCCGCCCCTCCGCGGTATCCAGATCATGTTCGGCCAGAAGCGATTTGACGACGAACTCGAACATCGGGGTTCGGCGGGCGACGAGGTCGCGGACCGCGGCGTCGCCCGACTGCTGCCGCAGTTCGCACGGGTCCATCCCGTCGGGGGCGATCGCGACGAACGTCTGCCCCGCCATCTTCTGGTCGCCCTCGAACGCCTTCATCGCGGCCGCCTGGCCGGCGGCGTCGCCGTCGAAGGTGTAGATGATCTCGCCACGGAAGTAGCTGTCGTCCATCAGGAGTCGGCGCAGCATCGCGAGATGCTCGTCACCGAACGCCGTGCCGCACGACGCGACCGCGGTCTTCACCCCGGCCAGGTGCATCGCCATCACGTCGGTGTAGCCCTCCACGACCACCGCCTGATGCCCCTTCGCGATGTCGCGCTTGGCCAGGTCGAGACCGAACAGCACGTTCGACTTCTTGTACAGAATCGTCTCGGGCGTGTTGACGTACTTGCCGGGCATGGTGTCGTCGTCGAACAGCTTGCGGGCACCGAAACCGATGACGTCCCCGGCGAGGTTGCGGATCGGCCACAGCAGCCGCCGATGGAACCGGTCGATCGGACCGCGGCGCCCTTCCTTGGACAGGCCCGCGGCCTCGAGTTCCTTGGCCTCGAATCCCTTCGCCATCAGGTGCTTGGTGAGCGTGTCCCAGCCGTCGGGTGCGTAGCCGCAGCCGAACTGGGCCGCCGCGGCGGCGTCGAAATTCCGTTCGGTGAGATAGTCGCGGGCGGCCTGCGCGTCGGGCTCCTTCAGCCGGGCCGCGTAGAACTCCTGCGCGGCGGCGTTGGCCGCGACCAGCCGGGCCCGCGTGCCGCGGTCGCGCTGCACCGACGGGCCGCCGCCCTCGTAGGAGATCTGGTAGCCCATCCGGTCCGCGAGCTGCTCGACGGCCTCGACGAAGCTGACGTGCTCGATCTTCTGCAGGAACGAATAGACGTCACCGCCCTCACCGCAGCCGAAGCAGTGGAAGTGCCCGTGATTGGGCCGGACGTGGAATGACGGCGACTTTTCGTCATGGAAGGGACACAGCCCCTTCATCGAGTCACCGCCCGCGCGCTTGAGCGAGACGTACTCGCCGACGACGTCCTCGATCCGGGTGCGCTCGCGAACGGCCGCGATGTCTCTGTCAGGAATTCGGCCGGCCACCACGACAGTCTAGGCGCTCCGCGCCCGCTGCCTACCCCCAGCTGGCCTGGGCCCCGAGGCTCTGCTTGTCGATCCGCTCGAGCCGGCTCTCGGTGCACGACGCGATCTGGTCCACCACCACCCGCACCCGGGCCGCGTCGTCGGCGGCCCGTTCCCAGGCGGGGAGGAACAGCGGATCGAGACCGGCGGGCGCGGTGCGCAGCAGCCATTCGGCGACGCGGTGGATCCGGTCCCGCTGCCGGCCCTGATGTTTGAGGTGCCCGGCGTCGGACATCACGTAGTACAGGGCGACGGTCTTGAGCAGCACCACCTCGGCCGCGACGATCGGCGGGACCTCCAGGTCGGCCCGATACCGCGCGAGCGGTCCGGGACCGGTGACCGCGCGGGTGCCGGCGACCGCCGCCGACGCGAATCGCCCCACCAGTTCGCTGGTGAGATTCTTCAGCGCGACCGCACTCGTCAGCGTGCCGTCGTAGCTGCCGATCGCCGCCACCACCGGCAACCGCGACAACCGCTCCGCAGCCTCTACCAGTTCGTCGACGGCGGGCCCCGGGAACCGCGCGGCCCCCAGTTCGGCGAGCGCCCGGACCTCCGCGGCGTCGGCGAGCGCCCGCAGGTCGATGCGTCCGGCGATGACGCCGTCCTCGACGTCGTGCACCGAGTACGCGACGTCGTCGGCCCAGTCCATCACCTGCGCCTCGAGGCACTTGCGGCCTTCGGGGGCGCCGTCGCGGACCCACGCGAGGATTTCCGCGTCGTCGTCGTACGCACCGAACTTGGCGCCGGGCCGCGGGCGGGTCCACGGGTACTTGATCGCGGCGTCCAGCGACGCCCGCGTCAGGTTGAGGCCCACACTCCGACCCTCGGGGTCGAGCACCTTCGGCTCGAGACTGGTGAGGATGCGCAGGTTCTGGGCGTTGCCCTCGAAGCCGCCGCACACCGCCGCGACCTCGTCGAGCGCCTTCTCCCCGTTGTGCCCGTACGGCGGGTGGCCGATGTCGTGCGCCAGCCCGGCCAGGTCGACGAGGTCGGGGTCCAGGCCGAGGCCGTCGGCGATGCCGCGGCCGATCTGAGCCACCTCGATCGAGTGGGTGAGGCGGGTGCGTGGGGTGTCGCCGTCCCGCGGCCCGACCACCTGGGTCTTGTCCGCGAGCCGGCGCAGCGCGGCGGAGTGCTGCACCCGGGCCCGGTCACGGGAGAAGGGGCTGCGGTGTTGCGCCGCCGCGACGCCCCCGGAGCCGGACGTCAGATCGGCCGTCTTGGGCGCCTCGGTGACACGGCGCTGCAGATCGTGCGGGGTGTACGCCGCACGGGTCGCGGATTCGGTCATTGACCCGCCGTGTACCCGAAGTCGGCCGAGAAGTGCGTCAGCTGATACCACAGCAGAGCGCCTGTCTCCCTGACAATTCCGTGCAGCTGCGACTCTCGGGTCATGACCGCGGGACCCTGCCGCGTGGGCGCCGTCCAGGCGTCCAGACCAGCATCCCGCGCCATCGTGCGGGTACGCAGCGAGTGCCAGGGGTCGCTCACGAGGACCGCGGAGTGCATCCCGCGCGCGCCCATCTCCCTGCTGACCGCCTCGACGCTCAGCAGGGTGTCCGACCCCTCCTCGACCGCGACGATCGCGCCACCCGGCACGCCCTCGTCCATGAGGTAGTTCCGGCCGGACGCGGCCTCGGTGTACTCGTCGCCCTCCTGCTTGCCGCCGACCGTGACGATCGTGGCGGCCACACCCTGCTCGTAGAGCTTGTGGGCCTGGTCGAGCCGGGCCTCGAACACCGACGACGGCGTGCCGTCGTACTGCGCGGCCCCGAGCACGACGATCGCGTCGGCCGGGGTGGTGTCGGTGACCCGGGCCACCTGCCACACCCGCAGCGCCGTCCCCCCGACCAGCACCAGACCGATCAGAACGGCGCCGAGCACCACCCGGGTCATCCAACGGGCGACCCCGGACCCGAAGGACCGGCGCGGGGCAGGGCGCGTCGACATCTCCGGCGGGTCGTAGCTGGGCGCGGTACTCACTCCCTGATTCTGCCAGTCGGTCACCGGGGCCGCCGATGACGACGCGCCACAGCGGATAGATTCGTCGCATGGCCCAGGCTCTGTCGCGTCCCCTCCCCCTCCCCCGCCGCCGTGTCGCCCGTCGGCCCGCTGCCGCCGCTGTCGCCGCGCTGTTCGCCCTCCTCGCTCTCGTGTTCGCGCCCGCGACCGCGACGGCGGAGGCGCCGCTGCGGCTGCCGGACCACATCACCGATACCGCCGGCGTCCTCGATGCCGGCCAGCGCGCCGACGTCCAGGACGCCCTCGACTCCCTGTACGACGAGCACAAGGTCAGCCTCTGGGTGGTCTACACCGCGGACTTCGACGGCCTGTCCCCCGAGGCGTGGACCGAACAGACCGCGAAGCTGAGCGGACTCGGCAACAAGGACGCGCTGCTCGCCGTCGCGACGACCGACCGGGACTACTGGTTCGACGTCCCGGCCGCGCTGTCCGAGGTCACCGATTCCGAGCTCCAGTCGATCTACGAGGGCTCGGTGCAACCGGCTCTCCGCGAGCAGGATTGGGCGGGCGCGGCGATCGCTGCCGCGGGCGGCTTGGGTGATGCGATGACCCCGACCCGCACGTCGCTGAAGGTCCTCGGTGTCGGGATCGGCGTCGTCGTCCTGGCCGGCGCCGGCGTCTACCTGTACTCGCGCAAGAAGCGCGGCGACCGTCTCGAAGCGTCGGTCGCCCAGGCACGCCAGGTGGATCCGACCGACGCGAACGCGCTGTCGGCGCTGCCGATTCCGGCGCTCGACGCCCTGGCGAAGGACGAGTTGGTGGAGATGGACAACGCGATCCGCACCAGCGAGGAGGAGCTGAACCTGGCCGTCGGCGAGTTCGGCGCGGACGCGACGGCCCCGTTCACCGCGGCGTACGACCAGGCCCGGGCGACACTCGCGTCCGCGTTCACGATCCGTCAGCGCCTCGACGACGACATCCCCGAGACGCCCGAACAGCAGCGGCAGATGCTCGTCGAACTCATCACGACCTGCGAGCGCGCCGACCGCGAACTCAATGCCCGTGTCACCGAGTTCGATTCGATGCGCGACCTGCTGCTCGACGCCCCCGCCCGGCTCGACGCCCTCACGCAGGCCGTGGTCGGTCTCACCGTGCGCATCCCGGCCGCCGAATCCACCCTCGCCGCGCTCGCCGGCCAGTTCCCGGCGTCGGTGCTCGCGGCAGTGCACGAGAACCCGGCCATGGCACGTGAGCGAATCTCGTTCGCGGAGCAGAACATCGAGGCGGGGCGCAAGGCAACCGCCCTCCCGGCGGGCAAGCAGGGTCCGGCGGTGATCGCGATCCGGGCCGCCGAAGGTGCGCTCGACCAAGCCCGTCAGCTCCTCGACGCCGTCGATCGGGCCGACACCGACATCCGGCACGCCATCGCGACCCTGCCCGCGGCGATGGCCGACGTGCAGGAGGGCATCACGGCCGCCGGAGCGCTCGCCAAGACGGGCGGCCCGCAGCTCGCGGAGGCCAAGACCGCCGCGGAGGCCGCGCTCCAGAACGCGCAGGCCGCCCAGGACACCGACCCGCTGGGCAGTTTCACCAAGGTCGTCGAGGCCGACGCCCGCCTCGACGCGGTCCTGGCGCAGGCACAGGAGGCGGACCGGCAGGCCGAGCGGGCACGAGCGCGTCTCGACCAGGACCTCACGGCCGCGAAGTCCCAGGTGACGGCGGCCGCCGACTTCATCTCCACCCGGCGCGGCGCCGTCGGGGCGGAGGCCCGCACCCGGCTGTCCGAGGCGCAGCGGCATCTCGAGGCGGCGCAGCAGCTCGCCGACTCCGATCCGTCCAAGGCGCTGCAGCACGCGCAGACCGCGACCGAACTGGCGTCGCGCGCGCTGTGGGCCGCGCAGGCGGATGTCAACCGCTACCAGGACAACCAGCGCCCACCGAGCGGCGGGGTCTCGGGTGGTGGCGGCAACGCGGCCGGCGCGATCCTCGGCGGCATCCTCATCGACAGCATGCTGCGCGGCGGATTCGGCGGCCGCGGCGGCAACTGGGGTGGGCGCGGAGGCGGCGGCTGGGGCGGACCCGGCCCGGGATCGTTCGGCGGACCGAGCAGTTCGGGTCGCATCGGCCGGGGCGGCGGCGGCCGCTTCTAGGCCCAGCCCTTCAGCCCCCTGAAACGCCGAATGTCACATGCGTTCAGTCGAACTGAACGCATGTGACATTCGGCTGGAGAACCTAGGAACCGATCAGACGCTGGGCGAGGTAGCCCTCCACCTGATCGAGGGCGACGCGCTCCTGCGCCATGGTGTCGCGCTCACGGATCGTGACTGCGTGGTCCTCGAGGGTGTCGAAGTCGACCGTGATGCAGAACGGCGTGCCGATCTCGTCCTGGCGACGGTAGCGGCGGCCGATGGCGCCGGCGTCGTCGAACTCGATGTTCCAGTGCTGACGCAGCGTCGTCGCGAGATCCTTCGCCTTGGGCGAGAGGTCGGCGTTGCGGCTGAGCGGCAGCACCGCGGCCTTGACCGGCGCGAGACGACGGTCCAGCTTGAGCACGGTGCGGGTGTCGACGCCGCCCTTGGCGTTGGGCGCCTCGTCCTCGGTGTACGCGTCGACCAGGAAGGCCATCAGCGAACGGGTGAGGCCGGCCGCGGGCTCGATGACGAACGGCGTGTAGCGCTCACCGGAGGTCTGGTCGAAGTAGCTCAGGTCGGTACCCGACGCCTTGGCGTGCGTCGCGAGGTCGTAGTCGGTGCGGTTGGCGATGCCCTCGAGCTCGCCCCACTCGCTGCCCTGGAACTGGAAGCGGTACTCGATGTCGACGGTGCGCTTCGAGTAGTGCGACAGCTTCTCCTGCGCGTGCTCGTACAGGCGCAGGTTGTCCTTGTTGATGCCGAGGCCGGTGTACCAGTCCATCCGGTAGTCGATCCAGTACTGGTGCCACTCTTCGTCCTCGCCCGGCTTGACGAAGAACTCCATCTCCATCTGCTCGAACTCGCGGGTGCGGAAGATGAAGTTGCCGGGCGTGATCTCGTTGCGGAAGCTCTTGCCGATCTGGCCGATGCCGAACGGCGGCTTCTTGCGCGACGTGGTGAGCACGTTCGCGAAGTTCACGAAGATGCCCTGTGCGGTCTCGGGACGCAGGTAGTGCAGGCCGGTCTCGCTGTCGACCGGGCCGAGGTACGTCTTGAGCAGGCCGGAGAACGCCTTGGGCTCGGTCCACTGGCCCTTGGTGCCGCAATCCGGGCACACGATCTCGGTCATCGCCACGGCGTCGGGGTTGTCGAGCTTGTGCTTCTCGGCGTACGCCTCCTGCAGGTGGTCCTGCCGGTGCCGCTTGTGGCAGTTGAGGCACTCGACGAGCGGGTCGGTGAACACCTCGACGTGGCCCGACGCCTCCCACACCGCGCGGGGCAGGATCACCGACGAGTCGAGGCCGACGACGTCCTCGCGGCTGGTGACCATGTTGCGCCACCACTGCTTCTTGATGTTCTCCTTCAGTTCCACGCCGAGCGGACCGTAGTCCCAGGCCGACTTGGTACCGCCGTAGATCTCACCGCAGGGGTAGACGAGGCCACGGCGCTTGGCGAGGTTGGCGACGGTATCGATCTTGGACTTGGGTGCCACTTGGCTGCTCTCCATCTGGGTAATAGATGCGTGGTTCACGTGCGGATTTCGCTCGTCCAGCCTATCGGTAGCGACGACGGTGTCCCACGCGCCCGGTTGACATGCATATTCGTGCATATCAAAATGGAATTGATTTGCAATAAGGTGGCATGTCCGGGCCCGTTGGGTGCCCGTCCGATCGCATGGGAGGAGGCACACGTGAGTGTCGCCGACGCGGGCCACCTGCACCCCGGAACCGCCGATCACGGCGCGTGCTCCGAGACGGCTCCGGCCGCGCTGCCACCCAAGGAGACGCTGACCGCTGCGGGCGAGATCCTGCGCGCCCTCGCCGCGCCGGTCCGCATCGCGATCGTGCTGCAGTTGCGCGAATCACAGCGCTGCGTCCACGAACTCGTCGCCGCGCTCGGTGTCACGCAGCCGCTGATCAGTCAGCACCTGCGGGTGCTCAAGGCCGCCGGTGTCGTGCACGGCGAGCGCAACGGACGTGAAGTGATGTATCGACTCGTCGACGACCACCTCGCCCACATCGTCGTCGACGCCGTCGCCCACGCGGAGGAAGCATGACCGAGAACGTGACCGACCAGCCCGGACGGGCCGTCGTCGGGGTCCGATCGACGAAGCAGCGCAGCGCCATCTCCGCGCTGCTCGACGAGATCACCGAGTTCCGCTCCGCCCAGGAACTGCACGACGAGCTGCGCCGACGCGGCCAGGGCATCGGGCTCACCACCGTGTACCGGACGCTGCAGACCCTCGCCGAGGCCGGCACCGTCGACGTGCTGCGCACCGACACCGGCGAGTCGGTGTACCGCCGTTGTTCGTCCGGTCACCACCATCACCTCGTGTGCCGCGCCTGCGGGTTCACCGTCGAGGTGGACGGGCCGGCCGTCGAGCAGTGGTCACAGACCATCGCCGACAGCAACGGCTTCACCGACGTCAGCCACACGGTCGAGATCTTCGGCACCTGCCGGGACTGCGCGCAGGCGCGGTAGAGCAGATACAGCGCGCAGTAGCCGAGAAGAATCCCTTCCGGACCGGTAATCGTTTTGTACAGAACCTCGAGGTGTGTACAAAACCGAGTTCCCCCGGACAGTCACCCGCGAGCGAGTTCCTACGCGAGCAATCCCCGGCGCGCGTCCTCGATGCCCGACAGCACGAGCAGCAGCATCGTCGCGAGCGGCGCGTCGGTGAGCCCCGTGGCCGGGAAGGTGTAGCGCAGCACGACATCCGCGAGATTGCCGCGGGTGATCACGCTGATCGACCCGAACTGCGCCTGCGCGTTCCGCTCGGCCACCCGCTTGTACAGCGCCGGCTTGAGCGTCCGGTCCCACGCCAGCACCCCGGTCAGCGACAGCACGTCGAGGCCGTCGGCGAGGGTGACCGCCCGCAGCGAGCACAGCGCGCCGCCGTACTCGAACCGCAGCGAACCGTCGTCGTCGGAGCCGACGGCGACGAAGCCCGCGAGCGCCGATCGGGCCCGCTCCTGCAGCGCCTCTGCCGCGTCCACGGCGCTCACCGGTACTTCACGCCGCCGAAGCGGCGATCCCGGGAGGCGTACTCGACGCACGCCGCCCACAGATCCCGGCGGTCGAAGTCGGGAAAGAGCTTCTCCTGGAACACCATTTCGGCGTACGCGGCCTGCCAGATCAGGAAGTTCGACGTCCGCTGCTCGCCGGACGGGCGCAGGAACAGGTCGACGTCGGGCATGTCCGGCTCGTCGAGGTACTTCGCGAACGTGGACTCGGAGATCTTCTCGGGGTCGATCTCCCCCGCGGCAGCACGGCGCGCGATTTCCCGGGCCGCATCGGCGATCTCGGCACGCCCGCCGTAGTTGACGCACATCGTCAACGTCATGACGGTGTTGTCCTTGGTGAGTTCCTCGGCGATCTCGAGTTCCTTGATGACGCTGCGCCACAGTCGCGGTCGACGGCCGGCCCACCGCACCCGCACACCCATCTCGTGCATCTCGTCGCGGCGGCGGCGGATGACGTCCCGGTTGAAGCCCATGAGGAACTTCACCTCGTCGGGGCTGCGCTTCCAGTTCTCGGTCGAGAACGCGTACGCGGACAGCCACTTCACGCCGATCTCGATGCATCCCTCGAGCGTGTCCATCAGGACCGCCTCGCCGCGCTCGTGACCCGCGGTCCGGGGCAGGCCGCGATCCTGCGCCCACCGGCCGTTGCCGTCCATGACGAGTGCAACGTGGTTGGGGATCAACTCGGGCTGCAGAATCGGCGGACGGGCACCCGAGGGGTGCGGGGAGGGAGGGCGGATCTCCCGGTCAGGCTGAGCTTGCGGTTCGCGTCGTCGAATCACGCTCTCCATCCTGCCTGACCGCCTCGCCCTCACCGACCGCCGCATGGGGCCGGTGGCGCTCGATCAGGGGCAGCGTGCGCAACTGCCGTTCGAGGTGCCACTGCAGGTGCGCGGCGATGAGCCCGCTGGCCTGGCCGCGCATGGCCGGCGTCGACATCTCGGTGTCCTGCCACTGCCCGTGTGCGAGCGCGTCCATGAGATCGAGCACACCGGGCGACGGCGTGGCGGCGCCGGGCGGTCGGCAGTGCACGCACACCGCGCCACCGGCAGCGACATGGAAGGCGCGATGCGGACCGGGTGCCGCGCACCGCGCGCAATCGGTCAGGGCCGGCGCCCAGCCTGCGTAGCCCATCGCCCGCAGCAGGTAGGCGTCGAGGATCAGTTCGACGGGCCGGGTCTGCTCGCCCACCGCACGCAGCGCGCCGACCGTGAGACTGTGCAGCCGCGGGACCGGCGCCTTCTCCTCACCGGCCAGCCGCTCGGCGGTCTCGAGAATCGCGCAGGCGGTGGTGTAGCGGCCGTAGTCGTCGACGATGTCGGCCCCGAACGCGTCGACGGTGCTCACCTGGGTGACGACGTCGAGGCTGCGGCCGGGATGCAACTGCACGTCGATGTGCGCGAACGGCTCGAGCCGGGCGCCGAACTTCGACTTGGTGCGGCGCACGCCCTTGGCGACCGCACGGACCAGGCCGTGCTGCCGGGTCAGCAGGGTCACGATGCGGTCGGCCTCGCCCAGCTTGTGCTGGCGCAACACCACCGCATAGTCCCGGTACAACCTCACCTGCCCAGTCTCCCACGTGGCACCGACGCTCCCCGACAGGCGCGTCCACCGAAACCACCTCGCGAAAAACTGCAACACGTTACTGTTCGTTCGAACGAACAGAATGCGCCAAGGGGGCGGCAATGAGCACTGAACAGCAGGAACAGGGCGTGGAACAGTATGCGCCCGGGCTCGAGGAGCAGGCGGCTGCCCTCGCGGCGGGCCGCACCTCGTCGGTCGCTGCGGTGACCGCCGCACTGGACCGGATCGAAGCGAGCCAGCCCACCCTCAACGCCTTCCGGATCGTCCGCCGCGCCGCCGCGCTCGCCGAGGCCGCCGAGGCCGACCGCCGCCTGGCCGCCGGCGAGCGACTCCCCCTCCTCGGCGTCCCGATCGCGGTCAAGGACGACGTCGACGTCACCGGCGAACCCACCGCATTCGGCTGCCCCGGCGACTTCCCGGCCAAGATCGCCGACTCCGAGGTGGTGCGGCGCCTGCGCGACGCCGGCGCGGTGATCGTCGGCAAGACCAACAGCCCCGAACTCGGCCAGTGGCCCTTCACCGGTGGTGACGCGTTCGGCCACACCCGCAACCCGTGGGGCCGCGATCGCACTCCCGGCGGATCGTCCGGCGGGAGCGCCGCCGCCGTAGCGGCCGGCCTGGTGTCCGCGGCCATCGGGTCCGACGGCGCCGGGTCGGTGCGTATTCCGGCGGCGTGGACGCATCTGGTCGGCATCAAGCCGCAGCGCGGCCGCATCTCGACGTGGCCCGAGGCCGAGTCGTTCCACGGCATCACCGTCAACGGCCCGCTGGCCCGCACGGTCGCCGACGCGGCGCTGCTGTTCGACGTCGTCGCCGGCAACCACGACGGCGACCTGCACAAGCCGCCGCCGGTGACGGTGCGCGACGCGGTCGGACGCGACCCGGGGCGCCTGCGGATCGCACTGTCGCTACGCATCCCGTTCACCGCGACCCCGACGGCGCTGCATCCGCAGATCCGGGCCGCGATGGGACGCACCGCGCACGCCATGCGCCGCCTCGGTCACGACGTCGTCGTCGACGACCCCGAGTACGGGATCCTGTTGGGCCTCAACTTCCTTCCCCGCTCGCTCGCCGGGATCGACGTGTGGCTCGATCGGCTGCCCGACCCGGCACTGGTCGACGCGCGCACCCGCGCCAACGCCCGCACCGGACGGCTGCTGGCCGGGTGGCCGCTGCGCGCCGCGCGGGCCGCCGAACCCCGGATGCGCCGCCGGATCGGCGCGATCTTCGACGACTACGACGTCGTCCTCGCGCCCACCACCGCCACGCCCCCGCCCCGTGTCGACGCGATGGACGGGATCAGCGGTGTCGAGACCGACAAGGTGATCACCGCGGCCTGCCCGTACACCTGGCCGTGGAACATCCTCGGCTGGCCCAGCGTCAACGTCCCCGCCGGCTTCACCACCGACGGGCTGCCGATCGGCGTGCAGCTGATGGGCCACGACAACACCGAGCCACTGCTGGTTTCACTTGCCGCGCAACTCGAATCCGTCGGCCGGTGGCACGAGCACCGACCCGATCGGTGGTGGTGACCGATGGGAGCGACAACGATCCGTGACCGCATTCTGGCGGCTGCACTGCACATCGTCGGCACCGAAGGCGTCCCGGCGCTGACGAACCGACGCATCGCCGCCGAAGCGGACGTGGCACTGGGCTCGATCACTTACCACTTCGCGACGCAGTCGGAGCTGCTGCACGCCGCACTGACCGGGTTCGTGGCCGAGGAAACCACCCGGCTGCGTGAGATCGCGGAAAGCTACCGGGAGAACGGGCTCAGTCTCGAGGACGCCGCGGCGATCACCGAGCAGGTCGCGCAGGATCTCGGGTTCTCTGCCGAGCAGATCGCGCCGTTCGAGCTCTACATCCAGGCCGGCCGCGACCCGGCGCTCCGTGATGCCGCGACGGCATGCTTCGCGGCCTACGACGAGCTGACCACGACGATCCTGACCGCGCTCGGCGTCCCGAACCCGGAGTCACTCGCACCGACGCTGGTCGCGGCCATCGCAGGTCTGCAGCTGCGACGCCTCGCCACCGGAGACAGCGGACAGGAGATCTCGGTGGCGGTGCTCCAGCTCATCCGCGGTGCCTTCCTCCCGACATCGTGACGCGGGATCAGTCGGATTCGGGCTCGAGGACCATCACCGGGATCCGTCGGCCCGTCAGTCGTTTCTCGTACTCCGCCCACCCCGGGTAGTAGTCGAGCGCGAGCCGCCACAGCCGCGCGCGCTCGTCCCCCTCCGCTTCACGCGCGCGGATCCGCTGCGCCGGTCCACCGGCGACCGTCATCGAGGCGCTCGGATGGGCGCGCAGGTTGGCGTACCACGCCGGGTGATGCGCCTGCCCGTAGTTGGACGCGATCACCACGATCTGATCTCCGTCCGGGAGCCCCAGGAGCGGAACCGTACGCGGCAGGCCGCTTCTCGCGCCCTCGGTCGTGAGCATCACGATCGGCCAGCCCAGCGCCAGACTCGTCAGGGTGCGCCGTCCGCCACTGAGCCGGAACACCAGTCGGTCGAGGTGTCGCTGTGTCGGGGCGAGGATCCGGCCCGACGTCGCCGACGCACCCTGCCGGATCAGCAGCCGCCGCACCGGGTACGCGTCACGGAACCGTCCGCCCTTCGCCACCGCCGCCTCACCTCGCCCCGAGCCGGTCGGCGCCCCGCCACAGCTGCGGATGACGCGGGCCCGTGCGCCGCGCCAGCACCAGGAACACCAGCGCGATCAGGGGCAGCAGGAAGTCGGTGGGAAGCGCCCACACGTTCATCGGTTCGGTGTTGCCGTGCGCGGCCCACTGCATGATGTGCCCGATGCCGTCGCCCCAGAAGGAGACGAGCAGGACGAACACCGCCGCGCTCATCCACCCACCCCGATTGGCCTTCCACGCACACGCGACTCCGGCCGCGCCGATCGCGATGTCCGCCCAGCCGACCTCCCACTGGAACATCGACTGCGTGTAGCCGATGCCGTCGGCGATGTCGTCCGAGGTCGGCCCGATGTGGCCGATACCGCCGAACACGGTCCACGCGCCGCCGCCGACGATCGCCCACAACGCGATCAGTTCGTACATCCGCCTCGGGGTGCGCCGCTCCGGATGCCGGTCGAGCGCGATGTGCACGGCGGCGCCGAGGATCAGCACACCCCACTGGATCAGGAAGAACCCCATGACATCACCTTCTCGATCCGAGAGGTCTGTACAGGTCGATCGTCGCACGCTCCGGGGCACCGTCGCGCCGAAAACGGTCGTGGGGGGGGGGGGGGGGGGGGGGGGGGGGGGGGGGG
>NZ_JAIVAH010000014.1 GCF_020171745.1 Prescottella equi | reverse complement strand
GTGCCGCTCCCCCGATCGGGAGAGCGGCACGACGAGAACCGGAGCGACAGGTTCCTGCCTAGAAGCCCAGGCGGCCCAACTGCTTCGGGTCGCGCTGCCAGTCCTTGGCGACCTTGACGTGCAGTTCCAGGAAGATCTTGACGCCGAGCAGCTTCTCGATCTGCTTGCGGGCCGCGGTGCCGACCTCGCGCAGCCGGGCGCCACCCTTGCCGATCACGATGCCCTTCTGGCTGGGCCGCTCGACGTACAGCAGCGCGTGGACGTCGAGCATCTCGCCCTGCTTCTCGGTGCGGCCCTCGCGTTCGCGCACCTCCTCGATGACGACGGCCAGCGAGTGCGGCAGTTCGTCGCCGAGGCCCTCGAGCGCGGCCTCGCGGATCAGCTCGGCCATGAGGGTTTCCTCGGGCTCGTCGGTGAGTTCGCCGTCCGGGTAGAAGGCCGGGCCGGGCTCCATCAGGCCGGCGAGGACCTTCACCAGCAACTCGACCTGCTCGCCGGAGACCGCGGACACCGGGATCACCTCGGCCTGGGGGCCGAGGAGCTTGGAGACCGCCATCAGCTGTGCGGCGACGCCCTCCTTGCTCATCTTGTCGATCTTGGTGACGATGCCGACCAACTTGGTCTTGGGCGCCATCTGACGAACCTGCTCGAGGATCCACCGGTCGCCGGGGCCGACCTTCTCGTCCGCCGGGATGCAGATGCAGATGACGTCGACCTCGGAGTAGGTGTCGCGCACGAGGTCGTTGAGGCGCTGGCCGAGCAGCGTGCGCGGCCGGTGCAGGCCGGGGGTGTCGACCAGGATCAGCTGGGCGAAGTCGCGGTGCACGATGCCGCGGATGGTGTGCCGCGTCGTCTGCGGCCGCGACGACGTGATCGCAATCTTCTCGCCGACCAGCGCGTTCGTCAGCGTCGACTTGCCCGTGTTGGGCCGGCCCACGAAACAAACGAAGCCGGAACGGAATTCGTTGTCGGTCATATCACTCCTGGTTCACGTTTCCGTCTTCGTCCACCTGGCCGGTGTCACGGTGTTCGTCCGGTATGCGTTCGACGTGCACGGTGCTGATCCGCACCCGGCCCCGCACGTCCGCGCCGCCCTCGCCGCGCATCCGCAGCCCGGCCGTCTCGATCTGCGAGCCCGGCAGCGGCACCCGGCCCAACTCGTAACCGAGCAGCCCGCCGACGGTCTCGACCTCGTCTCCGGGGATCTCCACGTCGAACAGTTCACCGAGGTCCTCGACGGGCAGCCGGGCCGAGACCCGGTAGCTGCCGTCTCCGAGGTCCTCGATCGGCGGGGTCTCGTCGGTGTCGTACTCGTCGGCGATCTCGCCGACGATCTCCTCGATCACGTCCTCGATCGTCACCAGCCCGGCGATGCCGCCGTACTCGTCGACCAGCACGGCCATGTGGTTGCGGTCGCGCTGCATCTCGGCGAGCAGGCTGTCGAGCGGCTTCGAGTCCGGCACGAACACCGCCGGACGCATCACCTGCGCCACCTTCACGCTGCGGCCGCCGTCGGACGAGTAGTACGTCTGCTGCACCAGATCCTTGAGGTACACGACGCCGAGCACGTCGTCGACGTTCTCGCCGATCACCGGGATCCGGGAGTGACCGCTACGGACCGCGAGCGTCGTCGCCTGTCCGGCCGTCTTGTCGGCCTCGATCCACACCATCTCGGTGCGCGGGACCATCACCTCGCGCGCGGACGTGTCACCGAGTTCGAACACCGACTGGATCATCCGGCGTTCCTCGTCGGCCACCACACCACGCTCCTGGGCCAGGTCGACCAGCTCGCGCAGTTCGATCTCCGACGCGAACGGCCCGGCCCGGAATCCCCGGCCCGGGGTGAGCGCGTTGCCCACGAGGATCAGCAGCCGGCTCACCGGGCTGAGCAGGGCGCCCAGCGCGCCGAGCGGAGCCGCCGCGGCCAGCGCCAGCGGGTAGGCGTGTTGCCGACCCAAGGTGCGGGGGCCGACGCCGATCGCGACGTAGTCGACGAGCACCATCGCCACGATCGTCACGGCCATGCCCCAGCCCGCGCCGAGCAGGTCGATCAGCGCACCCGCGAGCAGGACCGCGGCCGCGATCTCGCACAGGATCCGCAGCAGGACCATGAGATTGACGTAACGCGGACGGTCGGAGACGATGCGGACCAGCCGCACGGCGCCGGGCCGCTCATCCTTCGCCAACTCCTCCACGCGTGCGGGCGAGAGCGTGTTGAGCGCCGCATCGAGCGCCGCGAAGAGCCCGCCGAGCGGCACCAGGACGACAGCGACGAGCACCAGGACGACTGCGTCGTTCACGTGTCGATCACCGTCCGCCGAGCGTCACTGCTCGGTGCCGTCGAAGAATCCGGCCTTGCCCAGCAGCCGCTGATCGCGCGCCGCGAGCTCGGCCTCGTGCTCTGCGCGACGAAGGTCCTCGTACCAGTCGGCGAGCAGTTGGTTCTGCAGGCCGAACATCTCCTTCTCCTCCTCGGGCTCGGCATGGTCGTAGCCGAGGAGGTGGAGGACACCGTGCACGGTGAGCAGCGCCAGCTCGCGGTCCAGCGAATGACCCGCCTTCTCCGCCTGCTCCGCCGCGAACGACGGGCACAGCACGATGTCGCCGAGCATCGACGGACCGGGCTCAGGGGCGTCCGGGCGTCCGCCGGGCTCGAGCTCGTCCATCGGGAAGGACATGACGTCGGTGGGGCCGGGCAGGTCCATCCAGCGCATATGCAGGTCGGCCATCGTCGCCGAGTCCACCAGCACCATCGACAGTTCTGCCGCCGGGTGCACATCCATGCGTGCGATCACGAACCGGGCGACGCTGATCAAATCCTCGTCTGAGACTTCCATCCCCGATTCGTTGGAGATCTCGATACTCATCTACGTCGTTCCTTCGTCGGCCGCGGACACGCGGGAGCCGTTGATTGGCGGAGACAACCCTACCGCCGGTGCGGACGCGGCTGAACCGCTCGCCGCTGCGCGCGGTTCCCGAGCGGGACGTCCCCGTTGCGGGTCGCCTCGAACCGCTCGTACGCGTCGACGATGTCGGACACCAACCGGTGCCGCACCACGTCGGAGCTGTCGAGCACCGCGAAGTGGATGCCGCCGATGCCGTCGAGGATCTCGGTGGCGGCACGCAGACCCGACCGCGCCCCACCCGGCAGGTCGACCTGCGTGATGTCGCCGGTCACGACGATCTTGGAACCGAACCCGAGCCGGGTCAGGAACATCTTCATCTGCTCGGCGGTGGTGTTCTGTGCCTCGTCGAGAATGATGAACGCATCGTTGAGCGTGCGGCCACGCATGTAGGCGAGCGGCGCGACCTCGATCACGCCGGCCTGCATCAGCTTCGGGATCGCCTCGGGATCCATCATGTCGTGCAACGCATCGTGCAGCGGGCGCAGATACGGATCGATCTTCTCGTGCAGCGTGCCCGGCAGGAAGCCGAGACGCTCGCCGGCCTCGACCGCGGGACGCGTCAGGATGATCCGCGTCACCTGCTTGCTCTGCAGTGCCTGCACCGCCTTGGCCATCGCCAGGTAGGTCTTGCCGGTACCGGCCGGGCCGACACCGAACACGATGGTGTTCTCGTCGATCGCGTCGACGTAGTGCTTCTGGTTGAGCGTCTTGGGGCGGATCGTCTTACCGCGGCGCGACAGGATGTCCAGGCTGAGCACGTCCGCCGGCGACTCCGACAGCCCCTGCGTCAGCATGCCGTGCGTGCGACGGACGACGTCGGGCGAGATGAGCTGGTTGCGGCGCACCAGGGCGGCGAGCTGCTCGAGAACCCGTTCGGCGAGCGCGACGTCGGCCGGCGTGCCGGTGAGCGTGACGGCGTTCCCGCGGACGTGGATGTCGGCGTCGAGCACCTGCTCGAGAGCGATCAGATTCTCGTCGGAGGACCCGAGCAGGGGTGGGACCACCTCGGGTGGAAGTTCCATGCTCGAGCGCACGGTGCGCTGAGCCGGCTGAGCAGGATCCTGCGGGGCGTCGCTGAAACGCGACCTGCCGTTCTCGACTTGTTCACTCACGTGCGCGCTATGGCCTTCTTCCAGGTCCGATCGGTCCACGACCGGGTCGTCGTGTGTGCCCAAAGTCTAGCGCCAGGGGCCGACGGCGCCCACCGCGTTACCGGTCGGCCGCCGCACCGGGGTCGCCCCCGTCCGCGAGCCAGGCTGCCGCCTCCCCGACTACCTCGACAGCCGCCTCCGGCTGCAGACCCAGCAGCACCAGCCCGGCAGTGGCGAACGTCTCACCCCGATCGGCGATGGCGCCACGGTTCGCGTGTTCGAGGAGCGTCAGCGTCATGCCCTCGTACATCGCGACCAGGAGTTCGGCGGGCAGATACGTGGAGAACACGCCTTCGCGCTGGCCGCGTTCGACGTTGCCCACCGTGATCGTCCGCAGCGGCTCGAGAAGGTCGTGGATGCGCTCCTCCCCCAGTTCGCGCCGGGCGAACGACAGCAGTACCCGGAACCGGTCCCCGACCGGCCAGGTGCGCAGCGCCAGCACCGCCACCGCGAGGTCGATCCGCTCCGGGGCGGGAGGTCCGGACGCCAGGCTCGTGCCGATCGCCCCGGACGCCTCGGCGACCAGCCCCTCGATGAGCGCGTCCCGGTTGGGGAAGTGCGAGTACACCGTGCGGCGGACGACACCGGCTGCCTTAGCGACATCGTCCATGCTGGCGTCGGGATCCGAGGCGAACGCGGAGATCGCGGCGTCGAGGATCCGGGCGCGATTGGCGCGCGCCTGCGCGCGCATCGGCTGCTGACCGGACGCGTACACCGTCGGAGGCTCGGAACTCACCCGCACATCTTCCCTCACCGACGCCGATGTACGCCGAACAGCGGTGTCGGTCGACACCCGCTTCGTCGCCTCCCCGCGCGAGGACCTGAAACCCCGGGGAGTGTGACGTGCCCCACCTCCTGGTTGCACAACGGTGTGCAAGCAAATAACTTGCACATCAATGTGCAAGTTCTCCGGTGGGGCGCCGCCGGGGCGTGGGAGGGAATACGGAAATGACGATCACGCTGTCGCAACTGCCGGGAATCGCCAGCACCCCGGTCGAACGGATGGATCGGCCGTACCCCCGCCGCTGGGCCGCGCTCGCGGTGCTGTGCCTGAGCCTGCTGATCGTCGTCATGGCGAACACCGCCCTCATCGTCGCCGCGCCGGACATGACCCGGGATCTGCAGCTGACGAGCTCGGATCTGCAGTGGGTCATCGACGGCTACACCGTGCCGTACGCCGCACTGATGCTGCTGTTCGGCGTCATCGGTGACAAGTACAGCCGGCGCGGGGCCCTCTTCGCGGGCCTGCTCGTCTTCGGCGCGGGCGCCGTGTTCGGCAGCCTCGCCGACAGCACCACGTCGGTGATCGCGGCGCGGATGGTGATGGGAGTCGGCGCGGCGATCATCATGCCCGCGACGCTCTCGCTCCTGGTCGCCACGTTCCCGGCCGCCGAGCGTGCCCGCGCCATCGCGGCGTGGGCAGCCACGTCCGGTCTCGCGATCGCGCTCGGCCCGCTGCTCGCGGGCTGGCTGCTCGAGAGCAGGTCCTGGCACTCCACCTTCCTCATCAACGTCCCGATCGCAGCGTTCGCGATCATCGCCGCACTGGTCCTGGTGCCGCCGTCGAAGGCCCATGGACTCGGGCGCATCGACTGGGTCGGCGGGCTGCTGTCGGTCGTCACGATCGGCTGCCTCGTCTTCGCGATCATCGACGGCTTCCACTTCGGCTGGGGTGCAACGGCCCTCACCACTGCCGCCGTCTCCGTGATCGGACTGGGGTTGTTCGTCGGGTGGGAACTGCGGCACCCCCAGCCGCTGCTGAACGTCCGCAAGCTCGGCGAGCGCGCGGTCGGCGGCGCGTCGCTGGCGGTGATGCTGGTGTTCCTGGCCGCGTTCGGCGCGATGTTCTTCATCGCCCAGCAGTTCCAGTTCGTTCTCGGCCTCGGCCCGCTCGACACCGGTGTCCGCCTGCTGCCGCTCGCGGCCGCGGTGTCGGTCGGCGCCGCCGCCAGCGCCCGCCTCACCCCGCGCGTCGGCACCCGGGCGATCGTCGCCGGCGGCATGCTCGTCGCGGCGGCGGGTGTCCTGCTGCTCGTCCGCATCGACGGCGCCTCGACGTACCTCGACTTCGTGCCCACCCTCGTCCTGCTGGGCATCGGTGTGGGCCTGTCGGTCTCGCCCGCCACGGACGCGATCATGGGCAGCTTCCCGGACAAAGACCTGGGTGCGGCGGGAGGGCTCAACGACACCGCGATCGAACTCGGCGGGTCGCTCGGCATCGCGATCCTCGGCTCGGTCCTCGCCTCGGCATACAAGGACGGCATCGCCGGCTTCCTGGCCGCGCTGCCGCTCCCGAAACTGAACGGGCCGCAAGGAGATCTGCTGGCGCAGGGGCTGCAGGCGTCGGGTGAGTCGGTCGGCGGCGCGGCCATCGTCGCCGGGGAACTCGCGAAGAACCCGCTCGGCGCTGCGCAGGCACAGCCGCTCATGGACGCGGCGACGGTTGCGTTCGCCGACGCGATCTCGCGGGCCAGCCTGGTCGGCGGTCTCGCGCTCGCCGTCGGCGCGGTGGCGGTCGCCGCGATCCTGCCGAGCCGGACGGCCCCGGTTCAGGACTGAGCGGTCAGGACCGAGCGCCGAGCAGCAACTCCCGGGAGAGCTTCCAGCTCTGCGTGTTCGGGTCGAGGAACGCGAAGTGGTCCTCCCCCTCGATCAGTTTCAGCTCGACCGGGTCCCCGGCAGCGCCGGCGGCGGCGGCGTACCGGGACGCGATCTTGGCCGGGACCTGAGCGTCCTCGGTGCCGTGGAGGACCACGACGGGCACACCGATCGGAACCCGATGGTGCGGTGACGCCGACCGGTACAGCTCGGGATCGTCCTCGAACGGCACGCCGAACAGGTCCTCGATGTAGCTGACGCGCCGGCCTCGCTCGGCGGCCGACGCCAGGTCCAGCGCACCGGCCTGCGACACGAACAGCTCCGGACGGATCGTCGTATCACGTTGCCCGGCAAGCCATACCGCGAGCTGACCGCCGGCCGAGTGCCCGACGACGCGGACCCGGTCCAGGTCCAGCGGCACCGGCGACGCGGCGGCGACCGGTCCGGCGATCGCCTCGAGTGCCGCGACGACGTCCGCGGACATCTCGGGCCACCGTCCGCCGGCACCGATCCTGCGGTACTCGATGTTCCACACCGCGACGCCGCTTCGGGCCAGCTCGACCGAGAACGCTGTCCCGAGGTTGAGCTGGTACTTCCCGCTCCAGTAACCGCCGTGGATCACCATGACGACCGGGACCGGACCGTCTCCCCCGCCCTCGGGGGCGTAGAAGTGGCCGAACTGCTGTGGTTCGGAGCCGTACTCGATACGGGTCCTGGGCATGCTCGTCGCTCCTGGTCAGTCGATGGGCGCGGACGACCAGCGGTCGGTGAGTACACCGATCGCCCCCAGCGCCACCGCGGCCGCCGTCGAGGTCCGCAGCACCGTCGGCCCGAGCAGGACCGCGGTCGCGCCGGCCTCGGTGAGGGCGGTGATCTCCTCGTCGGACAGACCACCCTCCGGGCCGACCACCAACATCACCTCGGGCGCGTCCCGCAGCGGCAGCGACGCGAACGGCGAACGTGCCGACTCGTGCAGCACCGCCACGACACCCCCGCGTCCGACGACCTCGCGCACCCGCTCCAGAACCTGGGGCGTGTGGTGCAGGTCGGCCACCTCCGGGACGAAGGAGCGTCGCGCCTGCTTCGCCGCGGCAACCGCGGCGTTGCGCCAGCGGGTGACGCCCTTCTGAGTCTTGGCACCCTCCCAGCGGGCGACGCACCGCGACGACTGCCACGGCACGACGACGTCGATCCCCGCCTCGGTGGCGAGTTCGACGGCCAGTTCCGAGCGTTCGGCCTTGGGCAGCGCCTGCACCAGCGTCACCAGCGGCGTGGGCGGCTGCTGGTCCAGCCGGGCGGTCACCTCGAGGTCGAGGCGGTCCTTCCCGGCGGCGGTGACGACGGCGTCGGCGATGCCGCCGCGACCGTCGGCGAGCAGCAGTCGCTCACCCGGCTTGATCCGCCGCACCGTGGCGGCGTGCCGGCCCTCCGGTCCGTCGAGCACGGCGGGACCGCCGACGTCGGGCAGGGGGTCGAGGTAGAAGACGGTCGCAGCCATCGGTGGGTCCGGCCCCGATCAGCGGCCGCTGAAGGCGTCGCGCAGACGGGAGAACAGGCCACCGGTGTTCTGCGACCCGGTCGAGACGACCTCGGCCTGGTCGCGGTCGCGGTGGTTCTTGAACTCCTGCAGCAGCTTGCTCTGCTTGCCGTCCAGCCGCGACGGGATGACCACCTCGAGGTGTGCGTGGATGTCGCCGCGCACGCCGGAACGCAGCTTCGGCATACCGTGGCCGCGCAGGACCGAGACCGATCCGGGCTGCGTGCCGGGATCGACGGTGATCTCGGTGGGTCCGTCGATGATGGTGTCGAGCGTGACCGTGGTGCCGAGCGCCGCGTCGACCATCGGGACGCGGATGGTGCAGTGCAGGTCGTCACCGTCGCGGACGAAGACCTCGTGCGGCTGCTCGATGACCTCGACGTACAGATCGCCGGCCGGGCCGCCGCCGGCGCCGACCTCGCCCTGCGCGGCCAGGCGGATGCGCATGCCACCCGAGACACCGGCCGGCACCTTCACGGTGATGTCCCGGCGGGCACGGACCCGGCCGTCACCGCCGCACTTGTGGCACGGATCCGGGATGGTCTCGCCGACGCCACGGCACGTCGGGCAGGGACGCGAGGTCATGACCTGGCCCAGGAACGACCGCTGCACGGACTGGACCTCGCCGGCGCCGCCACACGTCTCGCAGCGGATCGGCTGGGAATCGCCGTGCGTGCCCGAACCGGTGCAGCCGTCACACAGGATCGCGGTGTCGACGGTGATCGTCTTGGTCACGCCGGTGGCGCACTCGGCGAGGGTCAGCTTGGTCCGCAGCAGCGAGTCCGCGCCGGGCTGGACGCGCCCTCGCGGGCCGCGCGAGCCACCGCCGCCACCACCGAAGAATGCCTCGAAGACGTCACCGAGGCCACCGAAACCGGCACCGCCGAAGCCGCCGGCTCCGGCACCCGCGCCGGACTCCATCGGATCGCCGCCGAGGTCGACGATGCGCCGCTTCTCGGGGTCCGAGAGCACCTCGTAGGCCGTGGAGACCTCGCGGAACCGCGCCTGCGCCGACTCGTCGGGATTGACGTCCGGATGCAGTTCACGGGCGAGCTTGCGGTAGGCCCGCTTGATCTCCTGATCGGTCGCGTTCTGCCCGACGCCGAGCGTGCCGTAGTAATCCCGTGCCACTTTGGGTATCTCGTCCTTCTCTACATCGTTCGCATCACACGGTCAGGGCCACCGGCACCGGAACCGTCCGGTTCGGCCGCGGCGCCCGTCCGCGCACTATCGCTCGGCGAGTACCTCGCCGATGTACCTGGCAACGGCAGCCACCGAGGCAATTGTTCCCGGGTAGTCCATCCGGGTGGGTCCGAGGACCCCCACACCGCCGAATACGGTACCGGCAGTGCCGTAGCCCGTGGAGATCACCGAGGTGCCGCGCATCTCCTCGACCTGTGTCTCCTCGCCGATCCGCACGGTCACCCGGCCCGCGTCCTGAGTCGCCGCCAGCAGCTTGAGGACCACCACCTGCTCCTCGAGCGCCTCGAGAACCGAACGCAGCGAACCGGGCAGTCCGGCCTGCATCGTGAAGTCCGCCGCATTCCGGGTCAGGTTCGCGGTCCCACCCAGGACCAGACGATCCTCGGGATGTTCGACGAGCGTCTCGATCAGCACCGTCGCCGAACGGACGACGGCGTCGCGCAGGTTTTCGGGAGCGTCCTCGGCAAGCTCGGACACCGCGATGGACGCCGCGGCGAGCCGCTTCCCCTCGAGGGCGCCGCCCAGAAGGGACCGCAAGCGCGACAGGTCCTCGTCGTCGATCACGTCACCGAGTTCGACGATCCGCTGGTCGACCCGCCCCGAATCGGTGATCAGCACCAGCAGGAGCCGGGCAGGAGTGAGGGCGACCACCTCGAGGTGACGCACCGACGACGCCGACAACGTGGGGTACTGCACGACGGCGACCTGCCGGGTGAGCTGCGCGAGCAGGCGCACCCCGCGGCGCAGCACGTCGTCCAGGTCCACGCCTGACTCGAGGAACTCGAGGATCGCGCGACGCTCGGCCGCCGACAGCGGTTTGACGTCGGCGATCCGGTCGACGAACTGACGGTAGCCCTTGTCCGTCGGCACCCGTCCCGAACTGGTGTGGGGCTGCGCGATGTAGCCCTCGGCCTCGAGAACCGCCATGTCGTTGCGGATCGTGGCGCTGGAGACGCCGAGATTGTGCCGCTCGACCAGGGCCTTCGATCCGATCGGCTCCTGCGTGGAGACGTAGTCGGCGACGATCGCCCGGAGTACTTCGAATCGTCGTTCCTCCGTACTCGGCATCGCCACCACCTCCGTTTCGCGACACGGCCCGGGCGTTCCCGGAACCATGGACACCGCCCGTGCGCGGCGCCCACCTCGGTACCCAGTCTAATGGCCTCGTCCGCCGCGAACTCCGCAGGCCGCGCCGGACATTCGAGGCACACGGAACATTCGGCCCGTAGGCCGTACTGTGGTCACCGGTCGGGCCGCGGGACCCGGTCGACGGTCGAACAACGCGGGCGGTACACATGATCTTCAAAGGCGTCAGGGACGGCAAGCCATATCCGGATCACGGATTGACCCTGCGCGACTGGTCCCAGATACCGCCGCGGCAGGTGCGCTTGGACGAGATCGTCACCACCACCAGGGTCCTCCAGCTGGACCGACTCCTGGACGAGGACTCCACCTTCTACGGCGACCTGTTCCCGCACGCGGTGCTGTGGGAGGGCACGATCTACCTCGAGGACGGCGTCCATCACGCGGTGCGATCAGCCCTGCGGAACCGGGTCGTGCTGCACGCGCGGGTGTACGACTACGACGCGGCAGGGACCGAGTAGCTCGGCCCGACGTCAGGCGAGGATGTCCCGAACCACGGCGTCGGCGAGCAACCGCCCGCGATCGGTGAGCACGAGGTGGTCGTCGTCGATCACCGCGAGCCCGTCCTCCACGACCCGCTCCGCGGCGGCGCGTTCACCGTCACGCAGGTCCGACAGCGGCAGCCCGGTGCGCAGCCGGACGGTCAGCATGACGCGTTCGACGTGGGCGTCCTCGGCAGTGAGCGTCTCACTGCCACCGACCGGTAGCTCGCCCGCCGCCAGCCGGTCGGCGTAGCGCGCCGGATGCTTGACGTTCCACCACCGCACCCCGCCGACGTGGCTGTGCGCGCCCGGCCCGGCACCCCACCAGTCGCCGCCGTCCCAGTACCCGATGTTGTGCCTGCACTCGGCTCCGGGCTTCGACCAGTTCGACACCTCGTACCAACCCAGGCCCGCGTCCGCGAGGCACGCGTCGATCCGCTCGTAGCGGGAGGCGAGGACGTCGTCGTCCGGAGCGGGCAGTTCACCGCGCCGCACCTTGCGGGCCAGCGCGGTGCCGTCCTCGACGATCAGCGCGTACGCCGAGACGTGGTCGACGCCGGCGCTGAGCACCGCGTCGAGGGACTTGTCCAGATCGGCGTCGGTCTCACCGGGCGTGCCGTAGATGAGGTCGAGATTGACGTGGTCGAATCCCGCGGCACGCGCCTCGCGAGCCGCCGCGACCGCGCGGCCCGGGGTGTGCGTGCGGTCGAGCACCTTCAGGACGTGTTCCGCGGCGGACTGCATGCCGAGCGAGATCCGGGTGAACCCGGCATCGCGCAGCGTCCCGAAGAACTCCGGCGACGTGGACTCGGGGTTCGACTCCGTGGTCACCTCCGCACCGGCGGCGAGGCCGAAGCTCGTCGTCACCGCCCCGAGGACCTCGGCGAGACCGTCCCCGCCGAGCAGCGACGGCGTGCCACCGCCGACGAACACCGTGTCCACCTTCGGGGCGCCGGTGATCTCGGCGGCCGTCGCGAGTTCCCGCTTCAGCGCCTCGAGCCACGACTGGGGCGACGCGGACGTGCCCAGCTCACCCGCCGTGTAGGTGTTGAAGTCGCAGTAGCCGCACCGCGTGGCGCAGAACGGGACGTGGATGTAGATGCCGAACGGCCGCGCCCCCACCCCTTCGAGCGCCGATGCGGGAAGTTCCAGGCGTGTCGACTCTGCTTCGACAACTGATCCACTCACGTCTCCAGTGTCCCAGCCACCCGATTTGCCGCCACGAACGCCCGCCCATCAGGACATTTCCCGAGAATTTCGGGGAAATATGCTCCCGGTGGTCGGCATACGCGAAATCCCGTGGCAGAATGGCCCGCATGACAGATACCGGGGTGCGATTGGTGGCGCGTCGCCACGTCGACCTCAAGCGTGTCTGTAGCTGTTGTTGTCTGCCCTGCGGCGCGTAGCGGCCAGCGTTTCCCTGCCCTGAAGCAGCGGCGCTCGCCTGCGTTCGTCTCCCCCCCGTTAGGCCCGTAACCCGGCCGGCCGAGGACGACCCCGCGAGGAAACAGCCCTCCTCTCCTTGTCTTCGACCGGTGCACCGTGAAGTTCACGAAATTCAGGAGCACCCATGACGTCGACCACCGACGCCGAATCTGCTGTGAGCCCGCCGGCGCGCACCGCTCGCCCGAAGAAGCGCGTCTCCGAAGGCCAGTGGGCCCTCGGCTACCGCGAGCCGCTCAACGCGAACGAGCAGATCAAGAAGGACGACAACCCGCTCAACGTCCGTGCCCGGATCGAGGACATCTACTCGAAGCAGGGTTTCGACAGCATCGACAAGGCCGACCTGCGCGGCCGTATGCGCTGGTGGGGCCTGTACACGCAGCGCGAAGAGGGCTACGACGGCACCTTCACCGGCGACGAGAACATCGACCTGCTCGAGGCCAAGTACTTCATGATGCGGGTGCGGTGCGACGCGGGCGCGCTCACCGCCGAGCAGCTGCGCACGGTCGGCGAACTGTCCACCGAGTTCGGTCGTGACACCGCCGACCTCTCGGACCGCGAGAACGTCCAGTACCACTGGATCGAGATCGAGAACGTCCCGGAGATCTGGAAGCGCCTCGAGGCCGTCGGACTCAAGACCACCGAGGCGTGCGGCGACTGCCCGCGCGTCGTGCTCGGTTCGCCCCTGGCCGGCGAGTCGTTCGACGAGATCCTCGACCCGACGCCGGCGATCGACGAGATCGTCCGCCGCTACATCGGCGATCCCGAGTACTCGAACCTGCCGCGCAAGTTCAAGACCGCGATCTCCGGGCAGCAGGACGTGGTGCACGAGATCAACGACGTCGCGTTCGTGGGCGTGAACCACCCCGAGCACGGCCCGGGCCTGGACCTGTGGGTGGGCGGCGGCCTGTCGACGAATCCGATGCTGGCGCAGCGCGTCGGCGTGTGGGTGCCGCTGGACGAGGTCCCGGACGTGTGGGAAGGCGTGCTCGCCATCTTCCGCGACTACGGCTACCGCCGACTGCGGGCCAAGGCGCGGCTGAAGTTCCTGATCAAGGACTGGGGTATCGAAAAGTTCCGCGAGGTGCTCGAGACCGAGTACCTGAAGCGCAAGCTCATCGACGGCCCCGCGCCGGAGAAGCCGGAGCGCCCGATCGACCACATCGGTGTCCAGAAGCTGCGCAACGGCCTCAACGCGATCGGGTTCTCCCCCATCGCCGGTCGTGTGTCGGGCACCATCCTGACCAAGGTGGCCGACGCGGCGGAACGGATCGGCTCCGACCGCATCCGCTTCACGCCGTACCAGAAGCTGATCGTGCTCGACGTCGCCGACGACAAGGTCGAGGAGCTGATCGCCGAACTGCAGCCGCTCGGTCTGCACGCGCGGCCGTCGCACTGGCGCCGGAACCTGCTGGCGTGCAGCGGTATCGAGTTCTGCAAGCTGTCGTTCGTGGAGACTCGCAAGCGCTCGCAGGTGCTCGCGCCGGAGCTCGAGGAGCGGCTCGCGGACATCAACGCCCAGCTCGACGTCCCGATCACGATCAACATCAACGGCTGCCCCAACTCGTGCGGCCGGTCCCAGATCGCGGACATCGGCTTCAAGGGCCAGTTGGTGGACGACGGCGAGGGCAACCAGATCGAGGGCTTCCAGGTGCATCTGGGCGGCAGCCTCGGCCTGGACAGCGCCTTCGGCCGGAAGCTGCGCCAGCACAAGGTGACCAGCGCGGAACTCGGCGACTACATCGACCGGGTGGTGCGCAACTTCGTGAAGCACCGCACCGAGGGTGAACGCTTCGCACAGTGGGCAGTTCGAGCAGACGAGGGGGATTTGCGATGACGGTTGATCTGACGACGGCAACTTCGGACGAACTCCGCGCGATCGCTGCGCGGGGAGCCGCCGAACTGGACGGAGCGTCCGCGCAGGAACTGCTGCAGTGGACGGAAGACACGTTCGGCAACGACTACATCGTGGCGTCGAACATGCAGGACGGCGTCCTGGTTCACCTTGCGGCGCAGGTGCATCCCGGCGTGGACGTCCTGTTCCTCGAAACCGGCTACCACTTCCCCGAGACCATCGGCACCCGCGACGCGGTGGAGCAGGTCTACGGCGTCAACGTCATCAACGCACAGACCGACGTCTCGGTCGCCGAGCAGGACGCGACCCTGGGCAAGGACCTGTTCGCCCGCGAGCCCAACCGGTGCTGCGCGCTGCGCAAGGTCGCGCCGCTGACCGCGACGCTGAAGAACTACCGGGCGTGGGTCACCGGCATCCGCCGGGTCGAGGCCCCCACCCGGGCGAACGCACCGTTGATCTCGTACGACGACGCGTTCGGTCTGGTGAAGATCAACCCCATCGCCGCATGGTCGGACGACGACATGCAGGCGTACATCGACGAGCACTCGATCCTGGTGAATCCGCTCGTCGACGAGGGGTATCCGTCCATCGGGTGCGCACCCTGCACCGTCAAACCACTCCCCGGCGCCGATCCGCGTAGCGGTCGGTGGGCCGGTTCCGCCAAGACAGAATGCGGGTTGCACGCCTCATGACAATCGACATCTCACTCCCCGAGCCGCGGCTTGCGCTGGACGGCAACAAGTTCGACACCCTCGACGCTCTCGAGTCCGAGGCCATCCACATCTTCCGTGAGGTGGCCGGCGAGTTCGAGCGGCCCGTGATCCTGTTCTCGGGCGGCAAGGACTCGACGGTGCTGCTGCACCTCGCGATCAAGGCGTTCTGGCCGGCCCCGCTGCCGTTCGCGCTGCTGCACGTCGACACCGGTCACAACCTGCAGGAGGTGCTGGACTTCCGCGACCACGTCGTCGCGAAGTACAACCTGCGCCTGCACGTGGCCAAGGTGGAGGACTACCTGGCCGACGGCCGCCTCACCGAGCGCCCCGACGGCATCCGCAACCCGTTGCAGACCGTGCCGCTGCTCGACGCGATCGCCGAGAACCGCTTCGACGCCGTCTTCGGTGGCGCCCGGCGCGACGAGGAACGGGCCCGCGCCAAGGAGCGGATCTTCTCGCTGCGCAATGCCTTCGGGCAGTGGGACCCCAAAAAGCAGCGCCCCGAGCTGTGGAACCTGTACAACGGCCGGCACTCCCCGGGTGAGCAGGTCCGGGTGTTCCCGCTCAGCAACTTCACCGAGCTCGACATCTGGCGCTACATCGCCCGTGACAACGTCGAACTGGCGAGCATCTACTACGCCCATCAGCGCCCGGTGTACCAGCGCGACGGCATGTGGATGACGCCCGGCGTGTGGGGCGGACCGGCAGAGGGCGAAGAACTGCAGACGCTGTCGGTGCGCTACCGCACCGTCGGCGACGGCTCCACCACCGGCGCGGTCCTGTCCGATGCCGCCGACAACGAGGCGATCCTCGCCGAGGTCGCGGCGTCGCGACTGACCGAGCGCGGCGCCACCCGCGGCGACGACCGAGTTTCCGAAGCGGCCATGGAAGACCGCAAGCGAGAGGGCTACTTCTGATCATGAGCGACCTCCTGAGGCTCGCCACCGCGGGCAGTGTCGACGACGGCAAGTCCACCCTCGTGGGCCGGCTGCTGTACGACACCAAATCCGTTCTGGCCGACCAGATCGACGCCGTGACCCGCGCGTCGGTCGACAAGGGGCTGTCCACCCCCGACCTGTCGCTGCTCGTCGACGGCCTGCGCGCCGAACGCGAGCAGGGCATCACGATCGACGTCGCGTACCGCTACTTCGCGACCCCGCGCCGCTCGTTCGTGCTCGCCGACACCCCGGGGCACGTGCAGTACACCCGCAACACCGTCTCGGGTGCATCCACCGCGCAGCTGGTGATCCTGCTGGTCGACGCGCGCAAGGGCGTCATCTCGCAGACCCGCAAGCACGCCGCGGTCCTCGCACTGCTCGGCGTGCCGCGACTGGTGCTGGCCGTCAACAAGATCGACCTCGTCGAGGATCCGGCACAGGTGTTCGCCGACATCACGGCCGATTTCCGGTCGCTGACCGGATCGCTCGGCTGGGACGACGCCGACGTCCAGGCCATCCCGGTGTCCGCGCTGCACGGCGACAACGTCGCGGTGGCGTCGGAGAACACGCCGTACTACGACGGTCCGACGCTGATCGAGCACCTGGAGGCGGTGCCGGTGGACAGCGACAATGAGGGCAAGCACGCTGTGGGCCTGCGGTTCCCGGTGCAGTACGTGATCCGCCCGCGCACCGCGGAGTTCCCGGACTACCGCGGCTACGCCGGTCAGGTGGCGGCCGGTTCGGTCGTCCCCGGTGACGAGGTGGTGATCCTGCCGTCCGGCACCCGGACCACGGTCACCCGAATCGACACTGCAGACGGCGAACTCGACGTCGCGCACGCGGGCCGCAGCGTCACACTGGTGCTCGCGGACGACGTCGACGTCTCGCGCGGTGACACCATCGCGGCGCCGTCGGGTGCCCCCGAGCCGATCGAGCAGTTCGACGCCACCGTGTGCTGGCTGGCCGAGAAGTCCCTGCGACCGGGCGCCCGCCTGCTGCTCAAGCACGGCACCCGCACCACGCAGGCCATCGTCGGTTCGCTCGTCGAGCGCCTGGACGAGCAGGAGCTGACGTCGGAGCTGTCACCGGCGACCCTCGAGCTCAACGAGATCGGCAAGATCTCGGTGCGCGTCGCGGAGCCGATCGTGGCCGACGACTACACCGTCAACCGGCACACCGGCAGCTTCCTGTTGATCGATCCGGCCGGCGGCAACACGCTCGCGGCCGGTCTGGTCGGCGACGCCATCGCGGCCGTCGAACTCGGTGAGCGGGTCTGAGACCGTGACACCGCCGCTGATCGCCACGGCGGCGGTGCCGCTCATCGCCGTCGCGCACGGCAGCCGTGACCCCCGATCTGCTCGGGTGGTCGCGGCTGCCGTGGCGGCGATCCGCGCGCAGCGCCCGGACGTCGACGTCCGGCTGTCCTTCCTCGATCTGAACGCACCGTCGGTGGATCAGGTGGTCGACGCCGTCGCCGCGGAAGGCCACTCCACCGCGATCGTGGTGCCGCTGCTGCTCGGCAGCGCGTTCCACGCCCGAGTGGATCTCCCCGGGATCCTGGCCGCCGCCCGCGCGCGGCACCCGCACCTGACGCTCGTCCAGTCGGACGTCCTGGGCCACGACCGCCGCCTCGTCGGTGCGGTGCGGGACCGGATCACGGAGACCGGTGTCGCCACGGACGACGCCCGCACCGGTGTCGTGCTCGCCGCGGTCGGCTCGTCCGACGCTCGGGCGAACGATCGCACCCGCGCACTCGCCGGCGTCCTCACCGAGGGCAGCCCGTGGTCGACGACCGTGTGCTTCGCAACCTCCGCCGAACCGACCGTCAGACAGGCGATCTCACTGCTGCGCTCGCGAGGGGTCGAGCGCATCGTGATCGCACCGTGGTTCCTCGCGCCGGGGCGGCTCACCGACCGCCTCGGTACGGCCGCCCTGGACGCCGCCCCCGACGTCGTGTTCGCCGAGACGATCGGCGCGCACCGGCACGTCGCCGAGGTCGCACTCGACCGGTACGACACCGCCGTGGTTGCGGCGGCGCGGATCCGACTGTCGGCGTAGCTGTCAGTTCTTCTGGGCGCGTGGCGCCTTCGCCGAAGCGCGCGATTCCTGTCGTTCCAGCCACTCCAGGATCGCCCGGTTCGTCTCTTCTGGCTTCTCCTGCTGGATCCAGTGGCCACTGTCGAGGTGGATCTCGTCGACGTCGGGAACGAACGCCGCGAGGTTGTCGGCCTGGGCCACGGCGTCGCGGTCGCCGTAGATCATGAGAGCGGGCTGGCGGATGATCGGGTCGACGTCGGCGAGCAGGTGCCAGTCGCGGTCCATGTTCCGGTACCAGTTGATGCCGCCGGTGAACCCGGACTTCTCGAAGGCGCAGACGTAGACGTCCAGATCACTCTCGCTCATCAGGGGCTCGCCGAGGGGAGCCTCGGCTCGGGCGAGATCGATCAGCGCCATTCCGGGCGCAGGGTTCTCGGGTAGCTCGTTCTTGCGGTACAGGTTGCGGAGGAACCGGGCCGGGTTCTCCTCGAACACGGCGTCGGCGACACCTGGATTCCGATTGAAGTGGACGAAGTAGTAGTCGCTGCCGAGCACCGCCTCCATCCATTCGATCCAGGGCACCTCGCCGCGCACTGGATACGGCAGGCTCAGGCAGACCACCTTGTTCACGCGCTGCGGATGCAACAGGGTGAGGCTCCACACCACCATCGCGCCCCAGTCGTGGCCGATGAAGGTCGCGTCCTCGTAGCCGTAGTGGTCGAGGAGAGCGACGAGATCGCCGGCCAGGTGCGCGACGTCGTAGGCAGTGACCTCGGTCGGGCGGGAGGAGTTGCCGTAGCCGCGCTGGTTGGGGGCGATGACGTGATAGCCGGCAGCGACGAGGGCGGGCACCTGATGACGCCAGGTGAAGGCGAGATCAGGCCAGCCGTGGCAGAGCACGACGGGCTTTCCGGAGTTCTGTCGGCCTGCCTCGAAGACCTCCAACTCCACGCCGTCGACGGCGATCAGAGTGGGCTCGGGGAAGTCGGTGCGGTTCATTGCTGGATTCATGTGACCAACTTAGGAACCTATACCGGTCACCTCATGACCGGTTTTTCTGCGAATGTTGTCAGCATGCGAACTGACCGGCTGGTGGCGATCCTCCTCATGCTGCAGCGGCGCGAACAGGTCACGGCCGGGGAGGTCGCGAAGGAACTAGAGGTCTCCGAACGCACCGCACGCCGCGATCTCGACGCCCTCGCCATGAGCGGCATTCCGGTGTACTCGATCCAGGGCCGACGCGGCGGCTGGCGGCTTCTCGGCGGCGGCCGCACCGACCTCTCCGGTCTGACCGAGAGCGAGGCCCGCGCCCTGTTCCTGGTCGCCGGACCGGCCTCGGTGGCGACCCCGGCAGTGAAGACCGCGCTGCGCAAACTCGTCCGCGCCCTACCGGAACCCTTCCGAGAACAAGCCGAGGCCGCGGCGTCCTCACTGGTCCTGGACCCGAGTCAGTGGGGCTCGGCTCGAATCGAACCGAAACCCCCGCGCTTCCTCGACGACCTGCAGGACGCCGTGATCCGTGGCATCCAGGTGCGACTCGGGTACCTCGACAGCAAAGGCACCCGAACCGAGAGGATCATCCACCCGCTGGGCGTCGTCGCCAAAGGCCCGTCCTGGTATCTCGTCGCCGAGACCGAGACCGGCCGGCGGACCTTCCGGATCGACCGCGTCTCATCCGCCGACACGACGGGCGACCCCGTCCACCGACCCGAGGACTTCGACCTCGCCGAGACCTGGCGTGAAATCGCAGACGAAGTCGATCGCCGGCGATCGCCCATCGAGATCCACGCGACCTGCGCGGCCGACGGAATCGACCTGCTCCGAATCGCGGTCGGCGCCGACCTGGACATCGGCGGCACCACCGACGACGGCCGCATCACCGTCGTGATCCGCGGGCCGAGCGAATACGGGCTCGCCGGCCACCTCGCCGGACTCGTCGAATGGCTCGACGTCACCAGTCCCCAGGGCGTGCGGGACCACCTCGCTGCGATCGGCGCCGCCCTCGCCGAACGCTACCGCTGATCGACGCGGCGGAACGCCAGTCCCTGTTCGCCGAGCGATTCGGTGAGCACCCGGATCGCCTTGGGGCCCACGCCGTGCAGAGCGAGCAACTCCTTCGCGGAGTGCTGCGCGACGGCCTCGAGCGTGGCGATTCCCGCCTCTTGCAGTGCCCTGGTCGCGGGCTTGCCGATGGCGGTCGGGAGCGTCGTCATGTCGGCGATCGTATGGGCCGCGGGGCATGACGTCGAGCACATCCCCTTTACCTCGAGTTAGCTCGAGGTTCTAGCGTCGGCAGTGACACACCGCTTCGACGAAGGACCTCGCGTTGACGACCGCCGCCCCTCACATCCCTATCAGCGACGGCTTCCGGCGCGCCTTCCGCGGCCATCCCGCGGGCGTCGCGATCATCACCGCGCAGGGCGCCACCGGTCCGGTCGGGATCACCTCGTCGTCGGTCGCATCGATCTCCGCCGACCCCGCCGTGCTCGGCTTCTCGCTGCAGGCCCTGCGGGGTTCGGCCGCCGAGATCGCGGCGGCGTCGAGCATTCTGGTGCACCTGCTCACCGCCGACAACGTCGCGCTGGCCCGCCGGTTCGCGACGGCCGGCAGCGCCCGGTTCGGCGTCGACACCGCGTGGTCCGCACTCGAATCCGGCGAGCCGTTCCTGCACGGCACCGGCACCGTGCTGCGGTGCACGCCACTGACGCGCACGGAGGTCGGGCCGGCACTGGTCGTCACGGCCGCGGTCGAGGAGGTTCGCGCCGCCGACTCTCTCGCCGCACCGCTGGTGTACCAGGACCGCACGTATCACTGCGTGAGCGCCTGGACCGCCCTCCCGTGATCTAACGTTCGTTCGCAATCCGGGTCCGCCGTGACCACGACGCAAGAAATCTGACGAAAAGCATTACCTCCGATTTACTCTCGTGGTCATGCAACCAATTCTCCGCCGGCCGTACCGACGGGCCGGCGTCGCGGCTCTGGCGAGCGCGACCTGTCTGGTCCTCGCCGCGACTCTCGCGCCCACCGCATCCGCAGCGATTCCCGTCCCGAACACGGGATCCTCGACCGGCAACGGGTGGGAAACGCGCGCCGTGGCCCGAGCCGCCTCGAAGGTCGTCGGCCACAGTGCGCCCGGCATGTCGATCGCGATCGTCAAGCGCAACCCGAACAAGCCCGACGAGGCCATCACCACCACCTACTACTTCGGGATGGCCGACAAGGAGCGAGCGCGCCCCGTCGGCCCACAGACGCAGTTCGAAATCGCCTCGGAGACCAAGACGTTCACCGCCGCGCTCCTCGCCAAGCGGATCGCCGAGGGTCACTCCGACCTCGACGACCTCGCGCAGGACTACGAGCAGGACGTCACGTTCCCGACAATGGACGGCACCGCCATCACCCTCGGCGACCTCGTCACCCACCGGTCGGGACTCGCCGACGATCCGGGCAACCTGAACGCGGGCTGCCCGGGCGGCGGCACCCACGGGTGCTCGGACGCGAAGGCGCTCTACAACCGCACCCTCCTGTGGGAGGGGCTGGAGGCGCCCGGCGCGTTGGCAAGCGCACCGGGCTCGGAATGGATCTACTCGGATTTCGGCTTCGGCACCCTGGGCACCCTGATGGCGGACGCGTACGAACCGGGCCACGCCGAGCCCCGCTTCGCCGACGTGGTCCAACGCGAACTCACCGGGCCGCTCGGCATGACCGGGACCATCATCGAGAGCCCCACACCGGATCTGGCCGTGCCCTACTCGAACGGCAGCCCGACCGACCTCTGGAACAACACCGGCGCCCTCGCCGGCGGCGGCGGACTGATCAGCACCGCGTCGGACATGGCGAAGTGGGTGGCCGCCACCCTCGGCTACGGCGACAACCCGCTCGTCCCGGTCCTGCAGTCGACGCTCGATCCGATCCCGGGCGTGGCGCCGACCACGATGCCGAACATGCAGATGGGCATGGCCTGGCAGCTCTACCCCGCGCAGAACGGAATCAACCGTCCCTACGCGTTCAAGAACGGCGGCGCCTCGGGAACGACCAGCGCCACCTACCTCATGCCGTCCGAGGGATGGGGTGTGACGGTGATGGCGAACGGCGACTCGGAGTACACCGACGGCGTCGCCTTGGACCTGATGCGTGAGCTCGCCCCCGACTACCCGGCGGCACCGGAAGACGGCAGCGGCTCGCTGTCGTTCGGTTCGCTCGGATCCTGAACCGCTGATCCGACGACGAAAGCCCGGTTCCAGCTGAGGGAACCGGGCTTTCGTGTTGCGCGGAGGTCTAGCCGGCGATATCGCTCGGCCGCACGTACACCGTCTCGCCCTCACGCAGACCGAGGGCCTCGGCATCGCTGCGGGTGATCTGAGCGGACAGCTCCTGCGCACCCGTCTTGGGCTGCAACTCGACGCGGACCTCGAAACCGAGATGCACGACGCGGGAGACGGTGGCCGCGAACGACTGCGGCAGCTGGTTGCGATCCAGGCGCAGATCGTGCGGGCGCACCAGCTGGCCGTTCAGACGCGCTACCGGCCCGAGGAACGACATCACGAAATCGTTGGCCGGAGTGTCGTACAGCTCCTGCGGGGTGCCGACCTGCTCGATGCGGCCCTTGTTGAGCACCGCGATCCGGTCGGCGACGTCGAGCGCCTCCTCCTGGTCGTGGGTGACCAGCACCGTGGTCACGTGCACCTCGTCGTGCAGGCGGCGCAGCCACGTCCGCAGATCGTCGCGCACCTTCGCGTCCAGCGCGCCGAACGGCTCGTCCAACAGGAGCACCTGCGGATCGACGGCGAGCGCGCGGGCGAGGGCCATGCGCTGACGCTGGCCGCCCGACAGCTGCGCCGGGTAGCGGTGCTGGAAGCCGTCGAGCCCGACGATCCCCAGCAGGTCGTCGACCTTCTTGGTGATCTCGGCCTTCGGGCGCTTGCGGATCTTGAGGCCGAATGCGACGTTGTCGCGCACCGTCATGTGCTTGAACGCGGCGTAGTGCTGGAACACGAAGCCGATGTCGCGCTTCTGCGGCGGCACCCCGGTGACGTCCTTACCGGCGATGGTGATGGTGCCCGAGTCGGGATGCTCGAGGCCGGCGATCGAGCGCAGCAGCGTCGACTTGCCCGAACCACTGGGGCCCAGCAGCGCGGTCAGCGATCCGGACGGGATGTCGAGGGTGACATCGTCGAGCGCGGCGAAATCGCCGTAGTTCTTGCGCGCACCGGTCACGGTGATCATGTCGTGCTCCTCTTGCGGTCGAGCAGAGTCATCAGCAGCAGGGTGATCAGGGCGATACCCATCAGCAGCGTCGCCGCCGAGTAGGCCCCGAAGGTGTTGTGGTCGTCGATGTAGCGGGAGTGGACGAGCAGGGTCAGGGTCTGCGACTGCCCGGGGATGCCGGACGAGACCATGATGACCGCGCCGAACTCGCCGAGCGCGCGGGCGACGGTGAGGACGACGCCGTAGGTCAGGCCCCACCGGATGGCGGGCAGGGTGATTCGCGTGAACGTCTGCCACTTCGACGCTCCCAGCGTCGCCGCGGCCTGTTCCTGCTCCTCACCGATCTCGTGCAGCACGGGCTCCACCTCGCGCACCACGAACGGCAGCGTCACGAAGATGGTGGCGATCACCATGCCCGGCAATCCGAAGATCACTTTGAAGCCGGTCGATTCGAGCCCGCCGAACCAGCCGTTCGCGCCCCACAGCAGGATCAGCGAGACGCCGACGACGATGGGCGACACCGCGAACGGCAGGTCGACCACCGACTGCAGCAGTCCACGCCCGGGGAAGCGTCCGCGCACCAGCGCGAGCGCCGTCACGATGCCGAACACGACATTGAGCGGAACCACGATCGCCACGATGATCAGCGACATGTTGAGCGCCGAGATCGCGGCCGGGGTGCTGATCGCGTGGTAGAACGCGACGAAGCCGTTCTCGAACGTGCGGTACAGGATCACCGCGATCGGCATGATCAGCAGGACGAACAGGTAGGCGAGGACGATGGTCCGCAGACCGATCCGCGCCGTCGGGGACAGCTTCACTGTGCGTTCTCCTCTCGGCGCTGGTTGCGGGCCGCGAACACGCGCAGGACGAACAGCGTCACGAACGCGATCGCCAGCAGTGCCACCGAGACGGCGGCGGCACTGACCGGGCGGTCGATCTCGATCTGCTGCTGGATGTACTGCGACGCGACCTGCGTCTCGCGCGGGATGTTGCCGCCGATGAGGACCACCGACCCGTACTCGCCGATCGCGCGGGCGAACGCGAGTCCTGCACCGCTGATGACCGCCGGCGCGAGCGTGGGCAGAACCACCGAGCGGAAGATGGTCCAGTTGTTCGCGCCCAGCGACGCGGCGGCCTCCTCGACCTCGCGATCGGCCTCGATCAGCACCGGCTGCACCGACCGCACGACGAACGGCAGCGTCACGAAGGCCAGCGCGATGATCAGGCCCGGCTGCGTCGCGTTGAGGTGGATGCCCACCGGGCTCTGCGGCCCGTACAGCGAGAGCAGCACGATGCTCGCGACGATCGTCGGCAGCGCGAACGGGAGATCGATGAGCGCGTTGACGATTCGCTTGCCGGGGAACTCGTCGCGCACCAGCACCCAGGCGATTGCGGTGCCCATCACGACGTTGACCACGGCGACGATCGCCGAGACCACGACGGTCACCCGCAGCGCCGCGAGCGCGCCGGGCGCGGTGACCGCGTCCCAGAAGCCGGCCCAGCCGTTCTCGAACGAGGTGACCGCGAGCGCCGCCAGCGGGAGCAGCACGATGACGCTGAGCCACAGGCCCGCGATGCCGATGCCCAACGGGCCGACCGCGCCGGTGACGGCGAACCTGCGCCGGAAACGTGCCTTCGGTTTCGGTGGTGGTGTCTGCGCCGACTGTCGAGTCGGCTGAGTCGTCACTGTCGTCATCACTTCGTCGCGTTCTCGTAGATGGCGGCGATCCGTCCCGAGTCCTGCTCGAACAGATCCTGGTCGACGGCGTCCCACCCACCGAGGTCGGCGATGGTCCACAGCTTCTGCGGCTCCGGGAAGTCGGCCGCGAACTCGGCCAGGACGGCCGGATCGACGGGGCGGAACCCGGCCTGCGCCCACTGGCGTTGCGCCGCAGGGGTGTACAGGAATTCGCGGAACGTGACGGCGGTGGACGCGTTCCGGCCCGTCGAGACGACGGCGACCGGGTTCTCCACCTTGAACGTCACGGCCGGGGTGGCGTGCTCGACGGGATCGCCCTTGCGCTCGGTGAACAGCGCCTCGTTCTCGTAGCTCAGCAGCACGTCGCCGGTGCCCTGCAGGAACATCTCGGTCGCCTCACGTCCCGACTTCGGCTGCACCTTCACGTGCTCGCCCACGAGCTTGTCGAGGTAGTCCAGACCCGCCTGCGGATTCTTCCCACCCTCGCTCTTGGCGGCATACGGCGCCAACAGATTCCACTTCGCCGACCCGGAGCTGAACGGATTCGGGGTGACCACCTCGATGCCCGGCCGCAGCAGGTCGTCCCAGTCGCGGATGTTCTTCGGATTGCCCTCACGCACGACGAGCGTCACGACGGACCCGAACGGGACACCGCCGTAGGCATTCTGGTTCCAGGAGTCGTCGACCAGGCCCGCCTCCACGAGCCGGCTGATCTCCGGTTCGACGGAGAAGCTCACCAGGTCCGCCTGCGCGCCGTCCTTGACCTTGCGCGACTGGTCACCCGAGGCACCGTACGACGGATTGAACCGCACACCCTGACCGTCCACGGTCTCCGCGAACGCCGCGGTGACCTTGTCGTAGCCGGGCTTGGGGACGCCGTATGCGAACAGGTTGATCGTGCCGCCACTGCCGTCGGCACCGACGTCTCCCCCGCCCATGACGTCGCTCGAACCGCCGCTACACCCGGCAAGTGCCATCGTCCCGGCGGCGACGAGCGCAGCCAAGAGGGAGCGGGACCGATGGTTCATACGGATTTACCTTCCTACAATGCCGACAGATGCAGAAGAGCTCGCACAGGATCGAACCGACCGGACGGTCGGGCGGCGGGAGCTATCGGGGCACGGAGGCGTTCGCGGCACACGTGGGCGGCGAGGTGACGGGCGGGAAGCTACGCGTTCGGACGGAACGCGCGTGTCACGACTGGGCGAACACCGACGGGGGAATCAACAACAGTCGACGTCGGCAACTGCGAGTCGGCCGACAGCGATCAACGCCAATTCATGGCGGACCTGGTGGGCGACGACTACAGACACGCGGCAGACTTTAGCAGAGCACCGAACCGCCGTCCGAATCGCATTTCTGGTGAACGGGACGGGCGGACCGGGAGCCGGGTAGGCGTCAGCGGGTGAAGTACCAGGCGATGACGACCAGGACGATCAGTGCGATCAGAGCCAGGGTCACGCGTGAGCGCGGCATCAGGAACCCTCCACCTTCGAGCGCGCCTCCGCGCAGACATCCGACGCGGCCGGTTCGGCACGACCGATCGCCGCGAACACCGCGGACAACACGCGGTCGAGCAGCCAGGCGATACCGAAGCAGGCCGGGATCATCACCGCGAGCACCAGGAGAACCTGGGGAATGAACGGAAGGCCGGCGATCCACAGTTCGGCGCCGTCCCACCAGTTCGCGAGTTGATCCACCCGACCACCCTAGCGGCTGCCGGGGCGGTGACCGAACGCGGCGCAATCGTCGCCCCGTCCGGTCACCGCCGCTCACACCGCACGCACGACGGCTAGTTGGTCGCCTTCTCGTAGATCACGGCGATGCTGCCGGTCCCCTGCTTGAACAACTCGGCGTCCACGGCCTTCCAGCCGCCGAGGTCGGCGATGGTCCACAGCTTCTCCGGCTGCGGGAAGTCGGCGGCGAACTCCGCCGCGACGGCCGGATCGACGGGCCGGAAGCCGGCTTCGGCCCACAGTCGCTGCGCGTCGGTGGTGTAGAGGTAGTCGCGGAAGGCCGTCGCCTGGGCGGCGTTCGGGCTGTTCGAGATCACCGCGGCCGGGTTCTCGATCTTGAACGTCACCGGCGGGGTGACGTGCTCGACGGGATCGCCGTTGCGTTCGGTGAACAGCGCCTCGTTCTCGTAGCTGAGCAGCACGTCGCCGGTGCCCTGCAGGAACGTCTCGGTGGCCTCGCGTCCCGACTTGGGCTGCACCTTCACGTGCTCGCCCACGAGCTTGTCGAGGTAGTCCAGACCCGCCTGCGGATTCTTCCCACCCTCACTCTTGGCGGCATACGGCGCCAACAGGTTCCACTTGGCCGAGCCCGAACTGAAGGGGTTGGGCGTGACGACCTCGATGCCCGGCCGCAGCAGGTCGTCCCAGTCCTGGATGTTCTTCGGGTTGCCCTCGCGGACGACGATCGTGACGACCGAACCGAACGGAATTCCGTTGTACGCGTCCTTGTTCCAGTTCTCGTCGACCAGACCGGCATCCACCAGGCGGGTGATGTCGGGTTCGACGGAGAAGTTCACGAAGTCGGCCTGCGCGCCGTCCTTGACCTTGCGCGACTGGTCACCCGAGGCGCCGTACGACGGGTTGAACCGCACGCCCTTGCCCTCCTCGGTCTCGGCGAACCCGACGGTGACCTTGTCGAACCCGGGCTTCGGTACCGCGTACGCGAACAGGTTGATCGTGCCGCCGCTGCCGTCGGCGGTCTCGGTGCCGCCGACGACGTCGCTGGAACCGCCGCCGCAGGCGGTCAGTGCGACAGCGCCGATCGCGGCGAGGGCGGTCAGGAACGAACGGGAACGATGCCTCATGGGGGATTGCCTTCCTACCAGGCTCACAGATGAAGGTGATGACGTACGGAACCAGTCCGGCACGTGCCGGACCGCACTCACAGAGATCGGACGGGATGTCCTGCAGCGGAGGGGCGTTCAGGACGAACCGGGCACAGGGCAGGCCGTCGGTGCACCACTCGACAAGGTATGACGAAAGGTCCGACCACGGACCGAATTCGCCCGGATTCGAGCGGAGGTGAACGCCGAGAAAAGGCGTCAGCGACAATGAATGTCGGCAACTGCCAGATCGCCGACAGCAATCAACGCCAGTTCATGGCGGACGCGGTGGGCGGTGGCAACAGACACGCCGCAGAGAGTAACAGACACCCCGTTTTCCGGCGAACCTCACCGACCCTTCCGTGGTGGCACCGAAACGTGGACGTCGGCGTGCGCCCGGGTCGATGATGAGGGGATGACGTCCGCGGACGAGCAGCCCGTCACCGCACCCATCGCCGATTCCGACGAGGTGGCACCGAAACGTCGCACCATGTTCCCGCCGATCGACGACTACGCCTTCCTCTCGGATTGCGAGACGAACTGCCTGGTCGCACGCAACGGCGCCGTCGAGTGGATGTGCGTCCCGCGTCCCGACTCCCCCAGCGTGTTCGGCGCGATCCTCGACCGGAGCGCCGGCCATTTCCGGATCGGTCCGTACGGCCAGAACGTGCCGGCCGCGCGGCGCTACCTTCCCGGCGGGCTCATTCTCGAGACGACCTGGCAGACGCAGACAGGTTGGCTCATCGTCCGCGACACGCTCGTGATGGGCCCGTGGCACGCCAACGCGCAGCGGTCCCCCACCCGACGCCGGACACCCTCGGATTGGGACGCCGAACATATCCTGCTGCGCACCGTCAAGTGCGTCAGCGGCACCGTCGAGGTCGAGATGAGCTGCGAGCCTGCGTTCGACTACAACCGCGCCCCGGCCCATTGGGAGTACACCGGCAACGTGTACGAGGAGGCCACCGCTACCAGCCGCACCGGCGGCGAGCATCCGGCGCTGCGCCTGACCTCGAATCTGCGCCTGGGCGTCGAGGGCCGCGAGGCACGGGCACGCACCCGCATGGTCGAGGGCGACAACGCATTCGTCGCACTGTCGTGGTCGGAGCTCGCGGCCCCACAGACGTTCGCCGAGGCCGCCGACAAGATGTGGCAGACCACCGAGTGCTGGCGCCAGTGGGTGACGATCGGACGATTCCCCGACCATCCGTGGCGCAGCCACCTGCAGAGCAGTGCCCTCACCCTCAAGGGCCTCACCTACGCACCCACCGGCGCCCTGCTCGCAGCGCCCACCACATCGCTTCCGGAAACCCCTGGCGGAGAACGTAACTGGGACTACCGCTACGCGTGGGTGCGGGATTCGACCTTCGCACTGTGGGGCCTCTACACGCTCGGTCTCGACCGTGAGGCCAACGACTTCTTCTCGTTCATCTTCGATTCGGCACAGTCGGACAACGGCGATCCGGCACCGCTGCAGGTGATGTACGGCGTCGGCGGTGAGCACACCCTCGTCGAGGAGGAGCTCGGCCACCTCAAGGGGTACGACGGGGCCCTGCCCGTACGGATCGGCAACGGCGCCTACAACCAGAACCAGCACGACATCTGGGGCACCCTGCTCGACTCGGTGTATCTGCACGTGCGCTCTCGCGACCAGGTCCCCGAGACGTTGTGGCCGCTGCTCAAACGGCAGATCGAGGAGGTCGTCGAGCATTGGCGCGAGCCCGACCGCGGGATCTGGGAGGTGCGCGGCGAACCGCAGCACTTCACGTCGTCGAAGATCATGTGCTGGGTGGCGCTGGACCGCGGGGTCAAACTGGCCGCGCTGCACGGCGAGAAGGAGTACGCGGCACAGTGGGCCGAGATCGCGGACGAGGTCAAGGCCGACATCCTCGAGCACGGCGTCGACGAGCGCGGGGTGTTCACGCAGCGCTACGGGCACCTGTCCCTGGACGCGTCGCTGCTGCTGGCTCCGCTGCTACGGTTCCTGCCCGCCGACGACCACCGCATCAAGGCCACCGTGCTGGCGATCGCGGACGAGCTCACCGAAGACGGCCTGGTGCTTCGATACCGGGTCGAGTCCACCGACGACGGCCTCTCCGGCAAGGAGGGGACGTTCACGATCTGCTCGTTCTGGCTGGTGTCGGCGCTCGTCGAGATCGGGGAGGTGAATCGGGCCCGGGACCTGTGCGAGCGCCTGCTCGGGTTCGCGAGCCCCCTCAAGCTCTACGGCGAGGAGATCGACCCCAAGACCGGCCGACACCTGGGGAACTTCCCGCAGGCCTTCACCCACCTGGCGCTCATCAACGCCGTCGTGCACGTCATCCGCGCCGAGGAGTCGGGCCATACCGGCACGTTCCAGCCCGCGCACGGCCCGTCCTGACGTCCGGAAGCTCCGCATCTGTCGGTGACGTGTGTCACGATCTGCGCATGCTGGATCACGTGGGAATTCAATGCGCCGACATCGCGGCCGCGGCCGCCTTCTACGACGCGGCACTCGCCCCGCTCGACGGAAAGCGGGTCGTCGAACCCGTCCCCGGAGTCATCGGATACGGCGTGCCGCCGCATCCCGACTTCTGGATCAGCCCGCTGGAGCCCGCCGACGCGGGCTTCCGCGAGAACCACGTCGCGTTCGTGGCCGACACCCGCGCCGCGGTCGACGCCTTCTTCGCGGCCGCGGTCGCTACCGGCGCCGAGGTGCTGCACGCACCCCGTGAATGGCCGGAGTACCACCCCGGCTACTACGGCGCGTTCGTGCGGGACCCCGACGGCAACAACGTCGAGGCGGTCTGTCACCGCCCCGAGTGAGCGGCGGCGTCAGAAGGTCCGGCGCAGCAGGCGTTCGGCGTCGGCCGCGATTGTGCGGACCACCTCACCAGCCGGTCGCTCCGACGTGACGAGACCCGCCACCTCGCCCGCGTAGACCACACCCTGGTCGGCGTCGCCGGAATCGTAGGCGGCGGAGAGGGTTTCGTTGTCGGCACCCTGGCCGTGCCACTTGGCCGTGTAGTCGTTTGCGAGCGCCCGGCCGCCCCACCGGGCCGGCCACGGCTGGTCGCGGGCCTGATCGAAGATCGACGTGTAGACGGTGTCGGCGCTGCCGGCCTCGATCAGCTTCCGCCGGGCGTAGTCCGGGCCGATCGTCTCGGGGCTCGCGAGCAGCGCGGTACCGATCATGGCGCCGTCCGCGCCGGCGGCGATCACCGCCGCCAGTCCCCTGCCCGTGCCGATGCCGCCGGCCGCGAGCACCGGCAGATTCGTCGCGTCGAGCACCTCCTGCAGCAGCGGGAGGGTGCCGATCCGTCCGGTGTGCCCGCCCGCCTCGCCGCCCTGAGCGATCACGAAGTCGACCCCGGCGCGCTCGACGACCCGCAGGTCCTCGAGCGTGTTCACCTGGGAGACGGCGAGCGCTCCCGCCGCGTGGACCCGCTCGACGTACGGGGCCGGGTCACCGAACGACAGCGACACCACGCGCGGCTTCTCGGCGAGCGCCGCGTCGAGGAGGGAGTCGTCGGCGTCGAGGGACCACGTCATCAGCCCGATACCGAGCAGGCCGCCGCCGATCTCGCGAGCGATCGCGGACTCGGCGGCGATCCACTCCGGCGTCGCGTAGCGCGCGGCACCCAGTAGACCGAGCCCGCCGGCCCGGGTGACCTCCCCCGCGAGTCGGCCGCCAGCGCGGCCACCCATCGGGGCGCCGAAAATCGGCACCTCCAGCCCGAACTCACGGGTCAACCAGGTGCCGATCATCGTGTCCCCTCCTACTTGCCCTTGGGCTTGTCCGCCACCGACTCGTTCGACAGCGCCGCCACGAAGGCCTCCTGCGGGACCTCGACGCGACCGATGGTCTTCATCCGCTTCTTGCCCTCCTTCTGCTTCTCGAGCAGCTTGCGCTTACGGCTGATGTCGCCGCCATAGCACTTGGCGAGCACGTCCTTACGGATCGCGCGAATGTTCTCGCGCGCAATGATCTTCGCGCCGATCGCGGCCTGGATGGGCACCTCGAACTGCTGACGCGGGATCAGCTCGCGCAGCTTGGTGGTCATCTTGTTGCCGTACGCGAAGGCGGCGTCCTTGTGCACGATCGCACTGAACGCGTCGACGGCCTCGCCCTGCAGCAGGATGTCCACCTTCACCAGCGCCGCATTCTGCTCACCGGACTCCTCGTAGTCGAGGCTCGCGTAGCCCTTCGTTCGCGACTTGAGGGCGTCGAAGAAGTCGAACATGATCTCGCCCATCGGCAGCGTGTAGCGCAGCTCGACGCGGGTCTCCGAGAGGTAGTCCATGCCGCCGAGCTCACCACGCCGGGACTGGCACAGCTCCATGATCGCGCCGGTGTACTCGCTCGGCGCGATGACGGTGCACTTGGCCATCGGCTCGTACACCTCGCGGATCTTGCCCTCCGGCCAGTACGACGGGTTGGTCACGTCGTGCTCGGAGCCGTCCTCCATCACCACGCGGTACACCACGTTCGGTGCGGTGGAGATGAGGTCCAGGCCGAATTCGCGCTCGAGCCGGTCCCGGGTGATCTCCATGTGCAGCAGGCCGAGGAAGCCACAACGGAAGCCGAAACCGAGGGCCACCGAGGTCTCCGGCTCGTAGGCCAGCGCCGCGTCGTTGAGCCGCAGCTTGTCCAGCGCGTCACGCAGCACCGGGTAGTCGGAACCGTCCAGCGGGTACAGGCCGGAGTAGACCATCGGCTTGGGATCGCGGTAGCCGGTCAACGGCTCGGACGCGCCGTTGCGGAAGGTGGTGACCGTGTCGCCGACCCGCGACTGCCGCACGTCCTTGACGCCGGTGATCAGGTAGCCGACCTCACCGACACCCAGACCGGCGGTGGCCTTGGGCTCGGGCGAGATGATGCCGACCTCGAGCAGTTCGTGCGTGGTGCCGGTCGACATCATCGTGATCTTCTCGCGGGGACGGATCTTGCCGTCCACCACGCGCACGTAGGTGACGACGCCGCGGTAGGCGTCGTACACGGAGTCGAAGATCATCGCGCGCGCCGGACCGTCCGCATCGCCGACAGGGGCGGGCACCTGCTTGACGACCTCGTCGAGCAGTTCCTTGACGCCGACACCGGTCTTGCCGGAGACCCGCAGCACGTCCTCGGCCTCACAGCCCACGATGTGCGCGATCTCGGCGGCGTACCGGTCCGGGTCGGCGGCAGGAAGATCGATCTTGTTGAGCACCGGGATGATGGTGAGATCCTTCTCCATCGCCAGGTACAGGTTGGCCAGGGTCTGCGCCTCGATGCCCTGGGCGGCGTCGACGAGCAGCACCGCACCCTCGCAGGCCTCGAGCGCGCGGGAAACCTCGTAGGTGAAGTCGACGTGACCGGGCGTGTCGATCAGGTGCAGGACGATCTCTTCGGTCGTGCCGTCCTCGTTCTCGACCGTCCACGGCAGCCGCACGTTCTGCGCCTTGATGGTGATGCCGCGCTCGCGCTCGATATCCATGCGGTCGAGATACTGCGCGCGCATCGCGCGCTCCTCGACGACACCGGTGAGCTGCAGCATCCGGTCCGCGAGAGTCGACTTGCCGTGGTCGATGTGCGCGATGATGCAGAAGTTCCGGATCTTCGACGGATCCGTGAACGTCTTCTCCGCAAAGTTGCTGCTCAAGCCCAATTCCCTCGTCTCACTCGCGCACTGACATCGACCCGGTCCGGTCGCCCGTCCCGCACTGGTCCCGCACCAGGATCGCATCGACTGCGTCCCGTGCCCTCTCATCATCCCCTGGCCATAGGTGGGCGTACACATCGAGGGTCACGGCAGGCGACTTGCGACCAAGGCACTGAGCCACCATCGGGACCGACGCGCCCGCGAAGATCAACGTCGATGCGAAGAAGTGACTGAGGTCGTGGAGGCTCTTCCAGCCGGGCAGGCCACAGTCTCGACGAACGAGGACGAAGCGGTTCGACCGGCCGCCTACAGGCCGGAGACCAATTGCTCGACCTTCTGCCCCTCGGCGGCCGAGAGCCCCTCGTTGATCTGGACGAACACCAGAGCGTTCGATGATCCGTATCGGTGTGGGCCGGCGAGCTCCGCGACCTCGGCGTACGCCGCGACGGTATCGGCAGACCACTCGGATGTATCGGCGATGCGCTCCCGGCCACGGCATGGAGCCGTGACCTACACCTCGACGAACCGGTGCCCGAACTCCACGCCCGGCAGTGCGCACAACTCCTCGACCGGGGCGAACGGCGACACTGCCGCCAACCGCAACGCGGCATCCGCATAGTTCGCGACCACCGTGAACGAGCCATTCGGCTGATATGTCGCGTGCCTGCTCATCCGGCCATCCTCGGTCACGTCGAACACGAGACGCCGGCCGAACCCGTCGACGAAGTAGGCGACCCGAATCACGCCTTCGCCGTTGCCGCGATCCTTCGGCAACTCCACACGCTCGACCTGCCACCCCAACGGCAGCAACTCGCTGAACGGGTAGTTCCTCACGAACCGGTGAGCCCCGAACGCATCCATGACAGCCTCCCGAATCTATAGCCGGGCGCCTCACTCAAAGGGGGGACGAGCGAGGCGCCCGGTACGGCCGCCGTCCGCTTCCCTCGTTCGGCAACCAACTGGAGCGTAGCACCGGATTCGAACGTGTGTGCGAACATGGTGTGCCGAGCTACGAACGCGCACCCAAGAGCCGCCCCGAAGCTCGCGCCTTCCGGTAGGCCGCGGTCTCGACGAACGATGACGGGACCGTACGACGAAGCCCCGGCCATCTCGTGCGATGGTCGGGGCTTGCCGCGTTCAGGGATGTCGTTCAGCTGGCGCTGCTCAGAGCACTGGCGACGCCGAGGAGGACGAGGCTTCCGAAAGCCCAGCTGACAATTCCTGCAATGTTTTCGGCCGGCGTGAACTCGGAAAACGAACCCATGGCTAACTCCTTCAAGCGAAAGTGGCTGCACGACGATACCTACCGACGGCCGAACAGAAGCTAGCCGCCGGTACCGCGCCGTGTCGCGCCGATATGTGGTGAGGTTATGGGTGAAATCATCGAATTGACGCAAAGCCGATCGGTCGTCAATTTCACCGTGGACGCTCCGCCCATTCCCGAAGAGCGCGGAAAGACACGAATCATCACGAGCCGAGCGAGCCCGTACCCAGTGATCCGAAGTCGACCGAACCGGGTCCGCCGGCCAGGCTCCACACTCGGCAGCCGGTAGTCATGAACGCGTCGTCGCCCGGCTCGATCGTGACAGTGACCGGCGTGAACGAGGTCCCGGGTTCGATCGTGAGGATGCCGGCGGAAGTCAGCTCCACGACGCGGGTCCAGGTGCAGGGAAGCAGGCTGCCGGGGAGGGCGCCGGCTGTCGTGTACGTCCCCGGCTGAACGTCGACGCCGACGCGGTACAGCCCGTCCGTCAGGATCCTGGTCTGGGTCGTGTCCAGTGATCCGGAGGAACCGGTGTCGGCGGCTGCCACCCCCGCCCCGCCCGCGGCCATCCCGACAGCGGCAATCGCGGCGACCGCTCCCGCAGCCCATTTCGTCTGCCTACGCCCGGGCAGGACTGATCGATCGGGCATGCTGGCACCTTCCCCAAGAAGTCGCGCACCGGCTGCGCGTCCGGAGGAGACTAGCCCGCAGCAGACGACGTGGCGGCGGAAACGACGCAGGAAGTTCCGGCCGATTGTCCGGGATCCCCGGATGCCTCCACCATTAAGCTCGGCTGTCATGGCGAGCACTTGGGGCAGCATCGGCAAGAAGCTAGGCGACTTCGCCGTCGCGCAGGGTCCGAAGCTCCTGCGCCAAGTACAGAACACGCCCGCGGTCAAACGGGCGACAGCAGCGCTCGCGGGCCCACAGACCGGAGTGCCGGGACGCCCGGTGTCGCGACGGACTTCACCGACGGCACACCGCGCCCGCAGCATCGAGTACTCCCCCGACCTCGACGGGCGCGCCGATCCGGGCGAGATCGTCTGGACCTGGGTCACGTACGAGGAGGACCCCGGCCAGGGCAAGGACCGGCCGGTGCTGGTCGTGGGCCGGGACGGCAACACTCTGCTCGGCCTGATGCTCTCGTCCAACAGCGACCGCGGCGACCAGCCCAACTGGCTGGCACTCGGTGCCGGAGCGTGGGACGCGGACAACCGGCCGAGCTGGGTGCGGCTCGACCGGGTCCTCGACGTCCCCGAGGCCGGTATCCGCCGGGAGGGCGCCGTCCTCGACCGCGCACGTTTCGACACGGTGGCGGCCCGCCTGCGCTCGGATTACAGCTGGCACTGACCCGGCACCGGCCTCTCCCACGACCTCTTGCACATGCGACAGGGCCCGGCACGCATCACGCGTGCCGGGCCCCTGTCGATCCGGATCAGTCGTTCAGTCGGTTGTACCGGCCGAACAGCGCGCGGTAGATGACCGCGCCCAGCGCTCCGCCGATCAGCGGGAAGACGATGAACAGCCACACCTGCCCGAGCGCACCGGGCTGGTAGGCAGCGACCGCAAGGCTGCGCGCCGGGTTGACGGAGGTGTTGTCGATCGGGATCGAGATGAGATGAATGACCGCCAGGGTGAAGCCGATCGAGACGCCCGCAAGCGGGACGTCGGACAACTGGTCGGTCGAGGCGAGCACCACGAAGACCAGCAGCGCAGTGAGGATGATCTCGACCGTCATCGCGGCGCCGATGCCGTAGCCGGTCTCGAAGACCTTGCCCAACGGGCCCGACTGGGCCGACGGACTGTGGGCACCCCAGCCGTTGGCGGCCAGGCCGTCCTCCCGGCGGTTGTAGCTGGGCAGGCTCTGCGCGATCGCGTACACCGCCAGGCCCGCCACGAGACCGCCCACGACCTGCGAGAGCACGTAGTAGCCGGCCTTTGCCGCGGACAAGCGGCCGAGGATGAAGTGGCCCAGCGTGACCGCGGGGTTGACGTGGCAACCCGAGATGGGACCGATCGCGTAGACCAGGAACATCAGCGTCAGACCGAACGCGAGCGCGATCCCCAGTTGTCCGACGGCTGTCCCGGCGAACACCGCGGTACCGATCGCCGCGAACACCAGCACGAAGGTGCCGGCCCCCTCGGCGAGGTACTTCTTGACGTCGGAGATTTCTTCCTTCTCCGCGATTTCCTGCGCTGTCGACATGCACACCCCTTCATTCCCGAACCGAAGAGCAACTGTGATTTCGATCGGGACTTTACGTACAACACGGTCTCTTTTCGGCGCATTCGGCACACTCCGAGTCCGAATCGGTATGCGCGAGACCACGTTCCGGAAGGCCCGACACAGAAGGCAGGGCAAACCGGCGCGGAGCCGGGTGGACACGGAACCCCCACCCTGACGCACGGCTCCGGTCGCACGAGCAGGTAGGCTTCCACCGAGCCCTGGACGGCCACCGGTTTGAGAACACCACACGGGTACTGGTAGTGTCGTCGGTCGGCACACCCGTGTGCTCAGAGCTTTTCGACAGAAACCAAAAGACGACAGGATTTTACGCGTGGCCAACATCAAGTCCCAGGTGAAGCGGATCCGCACCAACGAGCGCAACCGACTCCGCAACCAGTCGGTCAAGTCCTCGCTGCGCACGGCGATCCGTTCCTTCCGCGAGGCCGCGGCAGCCGGTGACAAGGACAAGGCCAACGAGCTCCTCGTCGCCACCAGCCGCAAGCTCGACAAGGCAGCCGGCAGTGGCGTCATCCACGCCAACCAGGCCGCTAACAAGAAGTCGGCGCTTGCGAAGGTCGCCAACTCCATCTGACAAGTTTCTGACGGTTCCGCCGTCGCAAGCTCTGTAGAAATAGCCCCCGATCATTGATCGGGGGCTATTTCTTGTTGTGCTTGTTTCCGAATTCCCTGGTCTCGGGCGAGGGCGCCGGACGCGATAGGGGCCGGCGCCCGTGGGGTCAGCGGCCGCCGTGGAGGGCGACGATCCGCTGGACGGCGGCCTCGACCGCATAGTCGGCGTCCGCCGCCTGCCCCTTGACCTCCGCATTGAGCCTTGCGACCACCTGCAGCGCCTCACCGATCGACGCCGGATCCCAGCCGCGGGCCTGGCCCTGCGCCTTCTTGATCTTCCACGGCGGCATCCCGAGCTCGGACGCCATGCGGAACGGGTCGCCGCGGCCGGCCGAGCCCACCCGCGCGATCGTGTGCACCGCGTCGGCGAGGGCGTCGGCGAGCAGGACGTGCGGGACACCCCGGTGCATCGCCCACCGCAACGCTTCCATCGCACCGCGCCGGTCCCCCGCCACGGCCTTGTCTGCGACGTCGAAACCGGACACCTCGGCCTTGCCCGAGTAGTAGCGCTGCACGGCGGACGCGTCGATCTTGCCGCCGGTGTCGGCCACCAGCTGCGAGCAGGCCGCCGCGAGTTCGCGCAGGTCGGACCCCACGGCCTCGACGACGAGTTCGATCACCTCGGGCGACACCCGCACCCCTGCGGTGCGGAACTCGCCGCGCACGAAGTCCACCCGCTCGTTCGCCTTGAGCTTGGCGCACTGGTGCACGGTGGCGCCGGACTTCTGCAGTACGCCCGCCATCGCCTTCGCCCGGCCACCGCCGGAGTGCAGGACGACGAGGACCACGCCCTCGGGCAGATCCGCGGCCGCGTCCTGCACCAGAGCAACGGCATCCTTGCCGGCCTCCGCGGCCGCCTCGAGCACCACCACCCGGTCCTCCGCGAACAGTGACGGGCTCAGCAGTTCCGCGAGTTCGGGGGCGCTGGCGTCACCGGCACGCAACCGCGAGATCGGGATGTCCTGGCCGGCCGCGCCGGCGGCGGCACGCACGTCCGCGATCACGGAAGCTACCGCGCGCTCGACCAGGAACTCCTCGTCACCGAGAACGAGTTGGAGCGAATCGGGCCGCGTTGAGGTGCTCACCGCACGATGTTCCCACGAGAATGCCCCACGACGGCAAGCGCCCCGGACCCCGAGCGCGCCACCGCGACGTCCCCGTTCCGATCGGTTCGCGCGGTCACCGTGCCCAGCGCCGCCAACCGTTGGAGGATGCCGGGATTCGGGTGACCGAAGGTGTTGTCGGCCCCCACGCTCACGAGCGCCACCCGAGGCCGGATCGCGTCGAGGAAGTCGGGACTCGTCGTCCGGGACCCGTGGTGCGGAACCTTGAGCACGTCCGCGCGCAGCGGGACCCCCGATCGCAGCAGCGCCCGCTGACCGGCCTCCTCCACGTCTCCCGTGAGCAGGACGGTGCCCGCGGCCGTGTGCGCCATCAGCACGAGGGACGCATCGTTGGCGCCGTCCTCCGCGGCCTCCGGTGTGCGCGGTTCCGGCAGCAGCGGCCCGAGCACGGTCAGCCGGACCGGTCCCACCGTCAGCTCCCGTCCCGCCGCCAGTCGTACCACCGGGACACCCGCACGCGAAGCCGCAGACGAGACGAAGCGGAACCCGCCGTCCGGCAAGCTCGCCGGGCCGATCGCCACCGCCCCCACCGATCGGCCGCGCAGCACCGCGTCGAGGCCGCCGTAATGGTCCGCATGCAGGTGGGTGACGATCACCAGCGCGATCTCGTCGACCCCTAGACGTCGCAGGCATCGGTCCATCGGACCGGGCTCCGGGCCCGCGTCCACCACGACGGCCCGGCGCCCACCGGCCGACAGCACCAGCCCGTCACCCTGGCCGACATCGCAGGCGACCAGTGCCCACCCCGGTGCGGGCCACCCCGGCTGATGGAATCGCGTCGGAACCCACACCGCCGCCACACCGACGGTGACCGCCAGGAGCATCCGGCGCGACCACCGGTGGCGCACCGCCAGGCCCACGACCACCACGCCGATCGTCACGACCACCGCACCGCCGATTCCGTCGCGCACTGCGATACTTCCGCCCGGCACGGCCGCCGCCCGGTCGGCGACCTCGAGCAGCCACCACAGGGGCGGCCCGGCGATCCGCACGACCAGTGTCGCCGCGGGCAGCCAGATCACCGCCAGCACCGCGGCCACCGCGCCGACCACGGTGATCGGGGCGACCACCGGCGCCACGAGAACGTTGGCGACGATCGAGACGACACTGACCGTGCCGGACATCGCCGCCACCAGCGGCGCGGTGACCACGAACGCGGCAATCGCGACCGCACACATCTCGGCGAGCCAGCGCGGCCAGCCTCGCTCCCGCAGCCGCTCCACCAGCACCGGGGACACGACGACCAGCCCGGCGGTCGCGACCACCGACAGCGCGAACCCGAAATCGACTGCGAGCGAGGGAAACAGCGCCAGCAGGACGACGACGGAGGCAGCGAGCGCCGGGGTCGCCTGCTTGCGGCGTCCGGTCACCAGCGCCAGCAGCGCGACGCACCCCATCGCGGCGGCACGTAGCACGCTCGGCGACGGCCGGGCGATGACGACGAAGGCCACCAGCGCGAGCCCGGCCAGCACCGCGCCGGTGCGCGGGCCCAGCCCGACACCGCGGACCACGAGCAGCACCGCACCGAGAACGATGGAGACGTTCGCTCCCGACACCGCCGTGAGGTGGGTGAGTCCGGCGGCCGTGAACTCGTCCTTGGTCTCCTGGGCAAGTGCGGTGGTGTCGCCGACGACGAGTCCCGGCAGCAGGCCCGCCTGATCGTCCGGCAGCGCATCGGCCGCGGCCGCCGCCAGCCGGTCCCGGACCGCTCCCGCCCAGCGCTGGATCGTCGACGGCTCCTCGACTCGCACCGGCGGGCCCGTCGCCCGCACGACGGCCACCGTGAGATCGCGGCGCTCCGGCTCGGCGAGGCGCCCGCGCAGCGTCACCCGCTGCCCGGGCAGCAGACCTTCCCATTCCGCGCCCTCGGCGAAGATCAGCACCGACCCACCCGCCCGCACTGCGGCATCGCCGGCCCGGATCTCACGCAGCGACGCGCGCAGCATCAGCTGCCGCTCGCCACCGAATCCTCTGCTGCGCAGCGGCTTCGGGTCGTCGTCGAGCACGACGCCGAGCGTGCCGGAGGTACCCGTCGCCGCCATCGCGGCGACCGGGTGCGTCTCGGCGGCGTGGGCCCGGGCCGCGATCGCCGCGGAGAAGCCCGCGCCGAGCAGCGCCGCCGCGACGAGCCCCACGCCGACACCCGCCACCACCGTCGTCCCGTCGCGGCGTCGTCGCCACAGAAGAGCCGCGAGCACCGTTCCCACCCCGGCCAGCACGACGGCCAACACCGCCACCGGACGCCACCCCGCCAGCAACCCGACGAGGGTCGCGGCCCAGCAGGCCGCCGCAGACGGGACCAGACGCAGATCGAGCGGCTGGTCCCGCTCGGTCACAACGTCACCAGGTCGCGCAGCTTCGCCAGTCGTGCGGGCCCGATACCGTCGACCTCGCCCAATTGCTCGACGTCGGTGAACTTCCCGTTGCTCTGCCGCCACGACACGATCGCCGCCGCAGTGACCGGCCCGACGCCGGGCAGCGCGTCGAGTTCCTCGGCGCCGGCGGAGTTCAGGCTGATCTTCCCGGCCGCCTTCGCGCCACCACCGGCCCCGCTCCCCGCCGCCGCGCCGGGGCCGACGCGCGCACTCCCCACGGTGGTGGGGCCACCGTCCGGGGGGATCGCCCCGACCAGGATCTGGTCGCCGTCGTCGACGCGTTCGGCCATGTTCAGCCCCAGGACGTCGGCGCCGGGGCGCGGTCCGCCGGCCGCGGCCAGCGCGTCGGCGATGCGGGATCCGGGTGGAAGACGAACCAGCCCGGCCTGATTGACCAGACCGACGACGCTCACGATCAGCTGGGCGTCGCCGACCGGTTCCGGTGCGGGTGTCGACGGCGCGGCGCCGGCGTCCCGGTCACCGACGGGATCCGACTCGCGCACCTCGACCACCGGTAGCGGTGGCACCGCCTGCGCGGTCGGCCGATCCCGCCACACGGCCACCCCCGCGATCCCTGCGGCGAGCAGCCCCACGAGCACGAGGACCGCCGCGCCGCGGCGACCGAGCGCGAGGCGCGCCCGGGGCGAAGGGGCCTCCGGCTCGTCCCGTTCCGACTCGGCGCCGCGGTCGAACAGCCAGCCTGGGGCCCGCTCGGCGGGGTCCTCGAACGTGGAGACGTCGCTGTCGGGCCCGGCCGCGGTCTGCTCCGCCGGGCCTCCGGAGGATGTGGACGCCACCAGTCGGCGGCGCACCGTCGCACGATCCTGATCGATACCCATGCCGCCGACGCTAGAACCCCCACCGGACGGCGAACCGGCCGAATCAGCCGGAGGAAAGAAATCTGTGGATCAACGATCAGCTGTGGATGACGGCGTCGAATCGTCCTCCGGTGCAGGTAGACCCGCCCCGCCCGGGCACACCACCACACCGACCGCACCTGGGCCGACGTGCGCGCCGAGGACCGCGCCGATCTCGGTGACGACGACCTCGCTCAGATCCGGAATCCGGTCCTTCAGCTGGGCCACGACGTCCTCGGCTCGCTCGGCGGCATGCGAATGATGCACCGCGACCGCGGCCGGGCCCGTCCCGGCCTGTTCCACCGCGGCGTCGACGAGTTTGGTGAGCGCCTTGGTCGACGTCCGGGTCTTCTCGCGCAGCACCAGTTTGCCCTCGACGATGTGCAGGACAGGCTTCATGGCGAGCGCGGTACCGAGCAGGGCGGCCGCCGTGCCGATCCGGCCGCCGCGCCGCAGGTGGTCGAGACGGTCGACGACGATGAACGTCCGTCCGCGAGCCGCCACCTCCACGGCCCGCTGGTAGACGACCTTGAGGCCGCCGCCGGCGCGCGCCACGCGGGCCGCCGCCAACGCCGGGAACCCGAGACCCATCCCCGTCGACTCCGAGTCGACGATGCGGACCTTCTCACCGAGCTTCTGCGCGGCCTGACGGCCCGCCTCCCACGTCCCCGACAGACCACGGGAGATATGCACGGCGACGACCCCGTCGCCACCGCTCTGTTCGAGCGCCTCGGCATACGCGTCGGTGAGCTCACCGGGAGAGGCACCCGACGTCGTCACCCCGGACAGGTCGTCCGGGACCGGGTCGATGCCGTCGCGCAGGTCCCGACCGTCGCTGAGCAGATGCAGCGGCACCACTCGGATGCCGAAGCGATCGACCAGTTCGGGCGGCAGGCAGGCCGACGAATCGGTCACGACGACGACGGGCACGGCGCTACTCCGCTCCGGATTCGGTGGACGACACGGGGCGTCGAACGTTCTTGATCGCGTCGATCATCGCCGCGGCGACCTCCTCGTGAGCGTCCCAGCCCCAGTGGATTCCGTCCGGGTTGGCGTTGTCGGAGAAGACGTTGTCGCGCACGGCGGCAGCCAGATCGACCATCGGCACCCCCTTCTGCGACGACCACGCCTCGAGCGCCCGCACCGCGGGTTCCCGTCCGGCGTGCACCCGACCGTACGCGTCACAGCGATGCACCGACGGGTACGTACCGATCACCGGGAGGTCCGGCCGGATCGCCGCGAGCGCGTCGCGGCAGCTTTCCAGGTATTCGACCGACAGTCTCGGTGGCAGCGCCACCGGACGTCCCAGCTTGGACAGCCGCGGCTGCAGCCACTGGTAGCCGGAGCGGACGACCCGCCGCAGCGCCGGCGGACGGATGTAGCGCAACTGCTCGCGCAGCGCGGTCGGCAGCGGCGACGGCAGCGAATCCATGCCGCCGACCGCGAACACCACCGCGCCCGCCTGCGGCACCGCCGCCCACACCCGTGGATCCTGAGTGATCGCCCACCACGCGTCGCGGCTGGTCCAGCCGATTCGCGCCACCAACTCGACCCGCCAGCCCAGTTCCTTCGCGACCAAGCTGGGCCAGATCCGCGGATGATCCGCGGGCAGCCCGCCCTTGGGCCCGTAGTACGCAAGCGAATCCGCGACCACCAGCAGGACCGGCTGCTCCGGCCCGGGTGCCGTCACGACGAGACCGCCGTCAGATGCCGAACCGACGGCACCGCCGTCAGAGCACGTCGCCGGCGACGTTCGCCGACGCGTTCCACACATCCAATCGCCATACCGGTTCCGTACCCTCCCCATGTCCGCTGAGCTGCACCCAGCTGGTGTTCCCGAGTCCTCCGAGCACCGGCCAACGATCCGCCGGAAGGTCGAGCAGACGCGCCGTCAGCGCGGCGATCAGACCGCCGTGCGCGACGAGCACGAGGGGGGCTTCGCCCCAGTTCCCGTGACGTTCGAGCAGTTCCTGCACAACCGGCAGGCTGCGGGCGGCCACGTCGATGCGGCTCTCGCCGGCGGGCGGCGCCCACTCGGCGTCGGTTCGCCACCGCGACCGCGCGCCGGGCGAGATGTCGTCGACGTCGGTGTGGGTGAGCCCCTGCCACTCCCCGAGATGTGTCTCCCGCAGCCGGCTGTCGGTCTCGACGGGCAGCCCGATGTGGTCCCCCAGCGCGAGCGCGGTGTCGTGCGCGCGCCGCAGATCCGACGACACGATCGCGAACGGTCGGGTGTCGGCGAGTGCCTGCGCCGCAGACTTCGCCTGCGACCGTCCCAGGTCGGACAGGTCGGTGTCGAGCTGCCCCTGCATCCGGCTGGTCGCGTTGTACTCGGTCTGGCCGTGCCGCAGCAGGATCAGCCGCCTGACAACTGGTCCGGCTGCGGCGGCCGTCACTGCTCCGACTCCCCGGCCTCGTCGGCCGGCTCGTCGTCGAGCGGCAGGCTACGGGGCTCGACGCCCTCGACCGGAATCTCCGGGCAGTCCTTCCACAGCCGGTCCAGCGCGTAGAAATTGCGCTCGTCGGTGTGCTGGATGTGCACCACGATGTCGACGAAGTCGATCAGGGCCCAGCGGCCCTCGCGGGCACCCTCGCGACGCACAGGCTTGTGCCCGGCCTCACGCAGCTTGTCCTCGACGTTGTCGACGATCGCGTTGACCTGACGCTCATTGGCCGCCGACGCGATGACGAAGCAGTCCGTGATCACGAGGTGCTCCGACACGTCGAGCACCACCACATCCGAGGCCAGCTTCTCGTCGGCCGCCAGTGCCGCGATTCGTGCCATCTCGATGGCGTCGTTCGATGCGCTCACTCAGTGTTCTCCTGGTTCTGCTTGTACTGAAGATTGTGAAGGTTCGGTGGACGACTGTCGCGCCGGGACCGGCTCCGACATCGTGACCGCACCGTCCAGCCGCTCCGCCCCTTGCGGCCGGTACAGGTTCCGCTTGCTGATGTACTGCACCACGCCGTCCGGCACGAGGTACCAGACCGGCCGGTGCTCGCTCGCCCGCAGCCGACATTCGGTGGACGAGATCGCCAGTGCGGGGATCTCGATCAACGTCACCGCATCACGCGGCAGCCGCTCGAGGTGGGACGAGAGGTGCTCGGTGTGCAGTTCGTAGCCCGGTCGCGAGACACCCACGAACTTGGCCAGCGCGAACAGTTCCTCCCAGTCCTGCCACGACAGGATGCTCTCGAGCGCGTCCGCACCCGTGATGAAGAACAGTTCGGCATCGGGGTGCTGGGCGTGCAGGTCCCGCAGCGTGTCCACCGTGTAGGTGACCTTGCCGCGGTCGACGTCGACGCGGCTCACCGAGAACCTCGGGTTCGACGCGGTCGCGATGACCGTCATCAGGTAGCGGTCCTCGGCCGGGCTGACGTCGCGATCGTCCTTCTGCCACGGCTGTCCCGTGGGCACGAAGATCACCTCGTCGAGAGCGAATCGATCCGCGACCTCACTGGCGGCCACCAGGTGACCGTGGTGGATCGGATCGAAGGTGCCACCCATCACGCCCAGGCGGCGCCGGGGGGTGATCGCTGTCGGCTGCTGCACGAGGATCCAGCTTACGGGCTCCCGCGGAACACCCGGTCACACAGGCAGCAAACCGGCGACCACCGCCGCGAGTTGCTGCGCGGAGCGACACTCGTGCATGTCGATCACCTCGTTGTAATCGAGGGCCGCCGAATCTCCGGTCCCCCACTGACCTCGGGGTTCGGGGTTGAGCCAGTGCGCGTGCTTGGCGACCGACACCAGGCTCTCGAGCGCGGGCAGGCCCGGATCGCGGTAGTTGTTGCGGCCGTCACCCAGGACGAGCAGCGAACTCCGTCCGCTGAGGGTGTGCGCGTACCGCTCGGCGAACACCCCGAGCGAGTGCCCGTAGTCGGAGTGGCCGTCGTACGTGATCAGTTCGGCCTCGCGGAGCATCCGCGACATCGACACCCCTAGATCGGCACCGGTGTCGAAGAAGCGGGTCACCTCGTCCGTGGTGTCGATGAACGCGAACACGCGCACCCGGGAGAACTGCTCGCGCAGCGCGTGCACCAGCAGCAGCGTGAAATGCGCGAAGCCGGCCACCGAACCCGAGACGTCGCACAGCAACACCAGTTCGGGACGCGCCGGGCGCGGCTTGCGCTGCACCAGATCGATGGGAACCCCGCCCGTGGACATCGACTTGCGCAGCGTGCGCCGCAGATCGATCGCGCCCGAGCGGGCCCGGCTGCGCCGCACCGCCAGGCGGCTCGCGAGAAGACGGGCGAGCGGGGTGACGCTGCGCCGCAAGGCCACCAGTTCGGAGTCGGACGCCCGCAGGAAGTCGACCTCCTCGGCGAGCTTGGGCACCCCGTAGTTCGCGACACGTTCCTTGCCGACCTGCTCGGCCGACCGCCGTCGAGTCTCGGACTCGACCATCTTGCGGAAGTCCATGATCCGCTGCACCGCGGCCCGCTTGGCGACCTCGGACGCGTAGTTGCCCCCCGCCTTGTCCTCCCGCGGCTGGTTGCCCAGCAGTCCGGACAGGATCTTGTCGAGCAGCGTGTCCGGCGCGACGTTCCGCAATGCCTGGTACGCCGAGAACGACGGGCCGTTCGACGACTCGTACTTGCCGATGTCCTCGACCATCTGCGCGACCAGCGCCTCGAGCCGCTCGAGCGCCTCCGGTGAGTCGTCGGCCAGTAGTTCCGCGAGCAGTTCCTGCAGCGCGCCGAAGTCGATCTCGCCGTCCGGGGTCCGCGGCAGCGTCGGGGCATCATCCGCGCCCTGGCCGCGCAGGCCGACACCGGCCGGGAACCACAGATCGAACAGCGCGTCGAACGTGGCCCGGTGCGTCGGTCGGCGCAGCAGCGAACACGCGAGTCCCTCGCGCAGCGCCTCCCGATCGAGCAGATCGAGGACGGACATCACCCGGCCGGCGTCGACCGTCTCGGACGGGCCGACCGAGATGCCGCGCCGGCGCAGCGCCTCGACGAAGTCGACGAGATGACCGGGGATTCCGTACGGCGCGGGCGGACCACCACGACGGTTCGCGGGCGAGGTGATCATCGGCGAGGTCCTCTCAGTTGAGGCGCAGTTCGGCGGCGGCGCGCTGCTGATCGGCGCGATGCTTGAGCACCACACCCATCGTGGCGCGGACGGCGTCGTCGTCGAGGGTGTCGAGTCCCAGCGCGAGCAGGGTCCGGCCCCAGTCGATGGTCTCCGACACCGACGGCACCTTCTTGAGCTGCATGCCGCGCAGCACGTTCACCGTGCGGACCAGCTGGTCGGCCACCGCCTCGGGCAGTTCGGGCACCCGGCTCGCGAGAATCCGGCGCTCGAGGTCGGCGTCGGGGAAGTCCAGGTGCAGGAACAGGCAGCGCCGCTTGAGCGCCTCGGACAGCTCGCGGGTCGCGTTCGAGGTGAGGACCGCGAACGGCTTGCGGGTCGCGGTGATGGTGCCGAGCTCGGGGATCGTCACTGCGAAGTCGCTGAGGACCTCGAGCAGCAGACCCTCGATCTCGACGTCGGCCTTGTCGACCTCGTCGATCAGCAGCACCGTCGGATCCTCGCGGCGGATCGCGGTCAGCAGCGGCCGCGACAGCAGGAACTCCTCCGAGAAGACGTCCTGCTTGGTCGCGTCCCAGCTGTGATCACTACCGGCTTGAATGCGCAGGATCTGCTTGGCGTGATTCCACTCGTAGAGCGCGCGGGACTCGTCGACGCCCTCGTAGCACTGCAGCCGTACCAGCTCGGCCGCCGACGTCTGCGCGACGGCCCGCGCCAGCTCGGTCTTGCCGACACCGGCGGGACCCTCGATCAGCAGCGGCTTGCCCAACCGGTCTGCGAGGAACACCGCGGTCGCGGTGCCCTTGTCGGCGAGGTAGCCGGTCTCGGCGAGTCGTTCGACGACGTCGTCGACACTCGCGAACAGCGGCGGTGCAGTCGGCAGGGCGCGGTCCACGCTCAGTCCTTTCGGGCCGTCAGGCCGGTCGGGTATGACCGTCTCCCCAGACAGTCCACTTCGTCGAGGTGAGCTCGCCCAGACCCATCGGACCGCGGGCGTGCAGCTTCTGCGTGGAGATCCCGATCTCCGCGCCGAACCCGAACTGCTCACCGTCGGTGAAGGCAGTCGAGGCGTTGACCATAACCGCGGCGGCGTCGACACGCGTGGTGAACTCGCGCGCAGCGGACAGATCGGACGTCACGATGGCCTCGGTGTGGCCGGTGCCGTAGCGGTCGATGTGCGCGACGGCCTCGTCGAGGCCGTCGACGACCTTGAGCGCGATGTCGAGGGTCAGGTACTCCTCGGACCAGTCCTCCTCGGTGGCGGGGACGAGGCCCGGCAGGTCGCCGTGCACGGTGACGCTGTGCATCTGCAGCGCCTGCAGCAGCTTGGGCACCGCGGTGTCGGCGATCGCGGCGTCGATCAGCAGCGTCTCGGCGGTGTTGCACACGCTGGGGCGGCGGGTCTTGGCGTTGAGGACGATCTTCTCGGCCATCTCGAGGTCCGCGGCGGCGTGCACGTAGACGTGGCAGTTGCCGACGCCGGTCTCGATGGTCGGCACGGTCGCGTCCCGCACGACCGCGTTGATCAGGCCGGCACCGCCGCGCGGGATCACGACGTCGACGAGGCCGCGGGCCTGGATGAGGTGCGTGACGCTCGAGCGGTCGGCGCTGGGCAGCAACTGGACGGCGTCCGCGGGCAGACCCTGCGCGGTGAGCGACTCCCGCAGCACCTTCACCAGCGCGGCGTTGGAGTTCGCCGCCGACGACGACCCCCGCAGCAGCGCCGCGTTGCCGGACTTGAGGGCCAGACCGAACGCGTCGACCGTGACGTTGGGGCGTGCCTCGTACACCATGCCGACCACGCCGAGCGGGACGCGGACCTGACGGATCTCGAGACCGTTGGGCAGCGTCGAACCGCGGATGATCTCACCGACCGGATCGGACAGTCCGGCCACCTGACGCAGACCGGACGCGATGCCGTCGACACGCGCGGCGGTCAGGCGAAGTCGGTCGAGGAGCGAGTCCTCGGTGCCGGCCGCGCGGGCGGTCTCGATGTCCTCGGCGTTCGCGGCGAGGATCTCGTCGGTCGCGGCGACGACCGCATCCGCCGCCGCCTGCAGGGCAGCGTCCTTCTGAGCGGTGGTCAGCAGCGCCAGTGCACGGGACGCGACACGCGCGCGCCGGGCCGCGTCGTGGACCTCCTGGCGGGTGTCCCCGGAGTCGCTGGCGGCCGGTGAAGTGTGCGTCGCGGCAGTCATATCTACAGATTAGCGAGCACTCCGAGCGCATAATCGTTCTGCCCATGCGCCGTCTGCGTAAGGAAGAGTCAGTGTCACAACACGAGACGATTCACCAAGCACCGTCAGAGGGATACAGCCGCGGACTCAACGCCCGCACCGTGCAGATGATCGCGCTCGGCGGCGCGATCGGGACCGGCCTGTTCTACGGCGCCGGCGGGGCCATCGAGGAGGCCGGACCGTCGCTCATCCTCGCCTATCTGGCGGCCGGGCTGGCGATCTTCGTGATCATGCGCGCCCTCGGCGAACTCCTGACGTATCGGCCGGTCTCCGGCAGCTTCGCCGAGTACGCCGAGGAGTTCCTGGGACGCTTCTTCGGCTTCGCGACCGGGTGGGCGTACTGGGCGGTGTGGGCGGCCACGTGCATGGCCGAGATCACGGTGGCCGGCAAGTACGTCGAATACTGGTGGCCGAGCGTCCCGACGTGGTTGACCGCACTCGTCGTCCTGCTGGTCCTGTTCAGCGCCAACCTCATCTCGGTGAAGCTCTTCGGCGAGGCCGAGTTCTGGTTCTCCGCCATCAAGATCACCGCCATCCTGGGGATGATCCTGATCGGCATCGGCGTCCTCACGCTCGGCTTCGGTCACGCCACCAACCCGACGGTGACGAACTTGTGGGCCGACGGTGGCGTCTTCCCCAACGGGTTCGGCAGTGCGCTGATGAGCCTGCAGGTGGTGATGTTCGCGTACGTCGGCGTCGAACTGGTCGGCGTCACGGCCGGTGAGGCGAAGGATCCCAAGCAGACCCTCCGCAAGGCGATCAACACACTGCCGTTCCGCATCGGCCTGTTCTACGTCGGCTCGCTGATCGTGATCCTGTCGGTCGCGAGCTGGCAGGACTTCCACGCCGGCAAGAGCCCGTTCGTCGAGGTGCTCGAGCAGATCGGCATCCCCGCCGCCGCGGGCATCATGAACTTCGTCCTGCTGACCGCGGCGCTGTCGTCGTGCAACTCCGGCATCTACTCGACGGGCCGGATGCTGCGCAGCCTGTCGCTGCGCCACGAGGCGCCCGCGGCACTGGGCAAGCTGAGCGGCCGGCACGTGCCGTACGTGGGCATCACGATGTCGGCCGGCGCCATGATCATCGGCGTCGTCGTCAACATCCTCTCGCCCGACCGTGCGTTCGTCTACATCACCTCGGTGTCGACGATCGGGATCATCTTCGTGTGGGGCGTGATCCTCGCGTGCCACCTGCGGTACCGCCGCTTCGTGAACCGCGGCGCACTGCCCGCGTCCGACTACCGACTCCCCGGCGCGCCGTACACCAACTGGATCGCGCTGACATTCCTGGCGTTCGTCGTCGTGCTGCTGTTCTTCACCGACGCGGGCCGGATCGCGCTGGCGGTCGGCGCCATCTTCGGTGTGCTGGTGGGCGCGGGCTACTACGCCATGATCGGACGTGCGTCGTCGCGCTACTGACCTCCAATTGCCCCGACGGATCCGGCCGAATGTCACACGCGTTCCGCCCAACCGACCCGATGTGACATTCGGCCATCGCAGCTAACCTCGGTGCATGGCGGAGAACAGGGTGGTCGTCGTCGGCAGCATCAACATGGACCTGGTGGCCCACACCGACCGAATGCCCGCCCCCGGCGAGACGATCCTCGGGGTGTCGTTCGCGACGACGCCGGGCGGCAAGGGTTCCAACCAGGCGATCGCGGCGGCGAAGGCCGGCGCGGACATCGTGTTCGTGGGTGCAGTGGGCGACGACACGTTCGCGCTGGAACTGCGGCAGGCGCTGGTGGACGCCGAGGTCGACGCCGTACGACTGCGGGAGGTGCCGGGCCCCAGCGGAATCGCCGCGATCACCGTCGACGGCGACGGCCAGAACTCGATCGTCGTGGTGCCGGGCGCGAACTCGCGCGTGGTCGACCTCACCGACGAGGAGCTGACGGCGGTCGCCGACGCCGACATCCTGTTGTGCCAGTTGGAGATTCCCCTCGAAACGGTGATCGCGGCGGCACGGCACGCCGCCGCCCACGACACCGTCGTCATGCTCAATCCGTCACCGGCACAGACGCTTCCGGACGCCCTCGCCGATGCGGTGGACGTCCTCGTCGTCAACGAAACCGAGGAGCGGCAACTCGGCGAGGACACGCTCGCCCGCGTGCAGCACGTCGTCACGACCCTCGGCGCCGACGGCGCGCGGTACCGGGGACCCGGCGGCGAGAGGATCCGGGTCGACTCCCCCACCGTCGACGCGGTCGACACCACCGGCGCGGGCGACGCGTTCGCGGGCGCGCTGGCCTCGACGTGGAGCCGCGGCCCTCGCGAGGCACTGGCCTTCGCGTGCGCCGCCGGGGCCCTCACCGCCACGCGTCCCGGCGCGAGCGCGGCGTCGCCGACGCGCGGTGAGATCGAGGCGCTGCTGTCCGAGAACGCCTGAAATCGAAACTCGGTTGGCACCGCGGACGTCCGCCCGTACGGTCCCTGAAATGAGCACATCGAGTCATCCGGTGTTGCGCCCCTGCCGGGGTTCGACGGAGTGGCCCGTCCTCGTCCGGATATGGCGCAGCGCGGTCGAGGCGACCCACGATTTCCTCGCTCCCGAGGACGTCGCCTTCTTCGAGTCGCGGATGACGAGCGACTACCTGCCGGCCGTCGATCTCACGGTCGCCGACCTCGACGGCACACCCGCGGGCTTCTCCGGGATCGCCGGCAACTCCCTCGAAATGCTGTTCGTCGACGACGCGTATCGCGGGCGCGGCATAGGTTCCGCGCTGCTCGAGCGCGCACTCTCGGACCACCCTGATCTGATCCTCGACGTCAACGAACAGAATCCGCAGGCCGTCGGGTTCTACGAACGCCACGGGTTCGTCACCTCGAGCCGTTCCGCCACCGACGGCGACGGCCGGCCGTTCCCGATCCTGCACATGGTGCGGTCGACCGACTGACCCCGACCACCGCGCTACCGAACCTGTCGGCGCCCTCGGGCACGATGGACTCATGACGACCGAGACTGCCACCGAGTCCGCCGCCGACCTCCGCGACGAGGCCGAACGGTTGCTCCGCGAACTCGCCGGCCCGGACGCCCGGCTGCGCGAGGACCAGTGGACCGCGATCGAGGCACTGGTCGTCGGGCGACGGCGGGCGCTCGTCGTGCAGCGCACCGGCTGGGGCAAGTCGGCGGTCTATTTCATCGCCGCGAAGCTGCTGCGCGCGCACGGGCACGGCCCCACGGTCATCGTCTCGCCGCTGCTCGCGCTCATGCGCAACCAGGTGGCGTCGGCGGAGCGGGCCGGCGTGCAGGCCGCGACGATCAACTCGGGCAACGTCACCGAATGGGACGAGATCCACGAGCGCGTCGCGGCGCGCGAGCTGGATGTGCTGCTGGTCAGCCCCGAACGGCTCAACAACCCCGACTTCCGCGACCAGGTCCTCCCGTCGCTCGCCGCCGACGCGGGCCTCGTCGTGGTCGACGAGGCGCACTGCGTCTCGGACTGGGGCCACGACTTCCGCCCCGACTACCGCCGCATCCGCACCCTCGTCGAGGACCTGGGCGAGGGCATCCCGGTGCTCGCCACCACAGCCACCGCGAACGACCGCGTCGTCACCGACGTCGCCACCCAGCTGGGTGTGGGCGGCGCCGAGACACTCGTGCTGCGCGGCACCCTCGAGCGGGACTCGCTGAGCATGTCCGTCGTCCGGATCCCGGAGGCCACCCAACGCGCGGCGTGGCTCGCCGAACACCTCGACGAGCTGCCCGGCTCGGGCATCATCTACACGCTCACCGTCTCGGCCGCGCGTGACCTCGCCAGCCTGCTGGCCGACCGCGGGCACCAGGTCGCCGCGTATACCGGCCAGACGGATGCCGCCGAACGCGAGGTCCTCGAGAACGACCTGCTGAACAACCGGGTCAAGGCGCTGGTCGCGACGTCCGCACTGGGCATGGGATTCGACAAGCCCGACCTGGGTTTCGTCGTGCACCTGGGCGCGCCGTCCTCACCCATCTCGTACTACCAGCAGGTGGGCCGTGCCGGACGCTCCACCGACAGCGCCGAGGTGGTGCTGCTGCCCGGCCACGAGGACCAGCAGATCTGGAGTTACTTCGCGTCGGTGTCGTTCCCGCGGGAACACATCGTGCGCAAGGTCATCGATGTGCTCGACACCGATCGGCCGCAGTCGACGATGGCGCTCGAACCGCTCGTGGAACTGAACCGGACGCGCCTCGAACTCGTCCTCAAGGTGCTCGACGTCGACGGCGCCGTTCGCCGGGTCAAGGGCGGCTGGGTGGCCACCGGGCAGCCGTGGGCGTACGACGCCGAACGTTACGGGCGCCTCGACGCCGCCCGGCAGGCCGAGCAGCAGGCGATGCTCGAGTACGAGCGCACCGACGAGTGCCGGATGACGTTCCTGCGTCGCCAGCTCGACGACCCGGGGCTGGCCGACGCCGGCAACTGCGGCCGCTGCGACAACTGCGCCGGGCCCAAGTACACCGCCGAGGTGAGCGAAACCACGCTCGCCGACACCCGTCAGCGACTGCAGCGTCCCGGCATCGATCTGGCGCCGCGCAAGCAGTGGCCCACAGGGATGGCCAAGCTCGGAATCAGCCTGTCCGGCAAGATCTCCGACGGACCGGAGCCCGGACGCGTCCTCGGCCGCCTGTCCGACCTGGGCTGGGGCCAGCGCCTGCGCGGCCTGCTCGACGGCCCGGACGCGCCGGTGCCCGACGCCATCGTCGACGCCGGCATCAAGGTCCTCGCCGCGTGGGACTGGGCCGAGCGCCCGGGTGCGGTGATGTGTCTCGAATCCGCGACCCACCCGATCCTGATGCGTTCACTCACCACCCGGCTGGCCGAGGTGGGCCGCCTCGACGACCTGGGCGTCCTGCACGTGCGACCCGAGCTGCCGCCGGTGTCCGCGGCCAACTCGGCGTACCGCGTCGCGGGACTCGACGGCCTGTGGGACGCCCCGGACCTGTCCGGCCTCGACCACCCGGTGCTGCTCCTCGACACCGTCACCGACACCGGTTGGACGCTCACGATGGCGGCCCGCACCCTGCGTCGGGCCGGCGCTCCGGCCGTCCTCCCGTTCGCCCTCGCCACCCCCAAATAGCGGTCGTGTGACCAGGGTCACATACATCGTCCCACCTGCACGACTTCGGGGTCTTCTCTGTCCGATTTCGACGCTTCCATGAAATCGCGGCGCGTGGTTGTTACGTTCGAACAACAAGGACGCCAACAATAATGACGCCATTACAGCGGAGAAGTACCCCAACCATCGCGCCGGACGCGGTGGAGTTACGTAAGCCCCAGATCTCAGACGGAGTCCGGCTCTGGGAGATCGCCAAGGATTCGCAGGTGCTCGACCTCAATTCGAGCTACTCATACCTGTTGTGGTGCAGGGATTTCCCGGACACCTCGATTGTCGCGACCGTCGACGACAGGGTCGTCGGATTCGTCACCGGCTACGTGCGCCCCGAGGTGCCGGCCACGCTCTTCGTCTGGCAGGTCGCCGTCGACGAGAGCCAACGAGGCCGCGGACTGGCCGGCCGAATGCTGTCCCATCTTCTCGATCATGTTGCACTACAGGGCGTCTGGAAGCTCGAGACCACCATCAGCCCGGACAATGCCGCATCGGTTGCGCTGTTCACGTCCGTCGCTCATCGACGTGGATGTGTGATCACCAAGAGTGAACTGTTCTCCCCCAATGATTTTCCCGACGGGCACGAGGCCGAGGATCTCTACACGATCTCGCCACAGAACGCCTCCTGAGGAAGGAGCACCCATGACCACAGTCGAGACCAGCATCTTCGAATCGCTCGAATCCGAGGTGCGGAGCTACAGCCGCAACTGGCCCGCCGTGTTCGAATCGGCGTCCGGGGCCTGGATCCGCGACGAGGCCGGGCGCGAATACCTGGACTTCTTCGCGGGCGCCGGCGCCCTCAACTACGGGCACAACAACCCCGTCATGAAACAGGCACTGATCGACTACATCGCGAGCGACGGCATCACGCACGGCCTGGACATGTCCACCGTCGCCAAGCGGGAGTTCCTGAAGAGCTTCCAGCGCAACATCCTCGAACCCCGCGGACTCGACTACAAGGTCCAGTTCCCCGGACCGACCGGCACCAACTCGGTCGAGGCCGCGCTGAAGCTCGCCCGCAAGGCGACCGGACGCGAGTCGATCATCAACTTCACCAACGCCTTCCACGGTATGACGTTGGGCGCGCTGTCGGTGACCGGCAACTCGATGAAGCGGGCCGGCGCGGGCGTGCCACTGGTGCACGCCACCCCGATGCCGTTCGACAACTACTTCGGCGGCGTCACCGAGGACTTCCAGTGGTTCGAGCGGGTGCTCGACGACTCCGGCAGCGGACTCAACCGCCCCGCTGCGGTGATCGTCGAAACCGTGCAGGGCGAGGGCGGCGTCAACGTCGCCCGCCCCGAATGGCTGCGCGCGCTCGCCGACCTGTGTCAGCGCCGCGACATCCTGCTCATCGTCGACGATGTCCAGATGGGCTGCGGCCGCACCGGCCCGTTCTTCTCGTTCGAGATCGCGGGAATCACCCCCGACATCGTGACCCTGTCGAAGTCGATCGGCGGCTACGGCCTGCCGATGGCGCTCACGCTGTTCAAGCCCGAACTCGACCTGTGGGCACCGGGCGAGCACAACGGCACGTTCCGTGGCAACAATCCGGCGTTCGTGACCGCTACCGCGGCGCTCGACCACTACTGGTCGGACGACGCACTGCAGCGGTCCACGCTCGCCAAGGGCGATCGGATCAGCCAGATCTTCACCAACCTCGCAGATACGTTCGACGGCGTCAGCACCCGCGGCCGCGGCATGGTCCAGGGCCTGGTGTTCGACGACCCCGGGATGGCCGTGAAGGTGTGCGGACTCGCGTTCGACGAGGGCCTGCTCGCCGAGACCTCGGGGCCGTCCGACGAGGTGGTCAAACTGCTGCCGCCGCTGACCATCACCGAGGCCGAACTCGACCACGGCCTGAGCATCCTCGCCGAGGCCACCGCCAAGGTCTTCGCCTGACCCTCTGATCCAACCGAAAACGTAGCGACGAGAGGAGCTTTCATGATCGTTCGCACCACCGACGAGATCACCGACACCGACCGCGACATCACCAGCGAGGACGGCAACTGGCGCAGCAAGCGCATCGTCCTCGCGGGCGACGGGGTCGGGTTCTCGTTCCACGAGACCGTGATCCGCGCCGGCTCGGTCAACGAGTTCCACTATGCGAACCACATCGAGGCTGTGTGGCTGGTCGAGGGCGACGGTATCCTCACCGACCTCGACAGCGGCGAGGTGTACCAGCTGCGCCCGGGCACGATGTACCTGCTCGACGGGCACGAGCGGCACCGGGTGGAACCGGTCACCACGATGCGCATGCTGTGCGTGTTCAATCCCCCGGTCACCGGGCGCGAGGTGCACGACGAGAACGGCGTGTACCCGCTCGTCACCCTCGACGAGGACGAGCGCGCCGCCTCGTAGCACCGCACGACAAACTGCTCCGAACACCAGTCAGGGCCCGGTCGATTCTCTCGACCGGGCCCTGACTGTTGCCTACGATCAGCCGACGCGCTCCATCACGACGGTCGGATCATCCATCGGGGGAACGTCGTCCGCGGCCGGCTCCTGCCGACGGCGCCACCAGATGGTGAACGCGACGGCGACGACGATCAGCGCCACGAGCGCCAGAACGGCCGTCCAGAACCGCGGGCCGTAGTAGCCGACGAGGACCATCCGCATCGCGTTGCGCGCCCACGTCAGCGGCATCAGGGCGTGCAGCCACTGCAGCGGCGCCGGCATCTGCTCGATCGGGTAGACGGCACCGAACGCGAAGATCTGGATCATCAACGCACCCAACGCCACGAAGGTGCCGTTGACCGCGCCGAAGACCACCGTGAAGAGCCGTCCCAGCGCGACCGCGGCCGCACCGACGAGGACCATGACGGCGGTCAGCGCGAGGGCGCTCGGCGGATCCGCGTCGGCCACGACGAGCGACACCACCGTCGCCACGAGGGCCGCGACGAGCGTGACGGCGGCGGGGGTCCGGTACCGGCGCAGGCCCTCCCGGATCACGTTCTCGTGCACCCGCTGCGAGCTACCCCGACGCGGGCGGACGACGAACCAGATCAGGATGCCGACCAGGAACAGCAGCACCGACATCACGGCCGGCACCGCGCCGGGCCCGAACCCGGCCGCCGGGTAGGCGTACGTCTGCTCGACAGCGACCGGCGCCGACAGCAGCCCCGCGGTGGTGGCCCGCTGCTCGTCGGTGAACTGGGGAACCTGCGCGGCGCCGTCGGTCAGCCCCGTCGCGAGTTCGTTGCTGCCGCTGTCGAGCTGGCCCATGCCGGTGGACAGCTGCCCCAGTCCGTCGCGCAGCTGGATGCCACCGGTGTTCAGCTGACCGAGCCCCGACGACAACTCGTTCGCGCCGGTGCTCAGTTGCTGCGCACCCGACGACAACTGCCCCAGCCCGGTGTTCAGCTCCCCGGCACCCGCAGCCGCCGACATCAGGCCGCCACGGTATTCGGCGGTCGGGTCGGTGAGCTGACGCGCGAGCTGGCGCGCACCGTCCCTCAGCTCCACGAGCTGGGACTGGATGTCGCCCTGTTCGCCGAGGACGCTGAGCAGCGGGCCGGTGACCGTGTCCACGAGTTCGCTGATCTGCTTCGCGCCGGCGCCCAATTCGTCGGTGCCGCCCACCAGCTGGTTCAGGCCCGCGCTCAACTCACCCGAACCGGCCGCGGCCTCGCCGGCGCCCGTCGCGAGTTCACCGGCACCGGCCGCGAGCTCGGTGCTGCCCTGGTTCGCCTCCCCGAGTCCGGCCGACAGCTCCTTGCTGCCCGCGTAGAGCTCGTTGGTTCCCGCGAGCGCGTCCTTCGTTCCGGCCGAGAGCTGCTGCGCACCGGCCGCCGCCTCACCGAAACCCTTCCCGAGGTCGCCGAGACCGATGAGGACCTGATCGACGGACTGCTCACCGATCGACTCCGACACCGCCGAGCGCACCTGCGCGACGACACTCTCCCCGACCGGGGTGGCGACAAGGCTGTTGTAGTCGTTGTAGACCACGTCGAGCTGGGCCTTGCGGCCGCTGCCACTGGCTGCACTCGCGACGTCGGCGCTGAACGTCTCCGGAATCACGACGGAGAAGTAGTAGCTGCCGTCGTCGACGCCGTCCTGGGCCTCCTGGGCCGAGACGACCTTCCAGTCGACGTCGCCGCTGTCGACGAGCCCCGCGACGACCTCGTCGCCCGCGACGATCCGCGTGCCGTCGACGTCGGCGCCCACGTCCGCGTTGACGATCGCGACCGGCAGCCGGCTGACGGTGTCACCCGGATTCCACAGCGCCCACATGTAGAAGCCGGCAATAGCGAGCGGCGCGATGACGAGCAACGCCAGGATCGTGCGGACGACGTGAGCCCGGCGCGTGGAAGCGCCGGGCTCACCGGACGGAGATGTGGGCACCATGAGGAGCTCTCTCGTTGCGGGGACCGAGGGCGGCCGGCGGCCGCGAACGGCGCCGACGTGGACATATGTCCAATTTGGTCACGATAGAGAGTGAAACCGCTCACGGTGGCGTTTCCCGCGAATTCGACGGCAGCGTGTCGCGGTCAGGACACCGGGTCCGGGAAGAACAGCTCGCGTGCCCGGCGCGCCACCTCCGTCGGCGGGACGTTCTCGATCCGGGTGCAGACCGCCCAGCGGTGCCCGAACGGATCGAGGAACACACCGTGCCGGTCGCCGGAGAACGCGTCGGCCACCGGCGTGACCAGGGTCGCACCGGCCCGCACAGCGGTGTCGACGAACGCATCGGTGTCCTCGACGTACACCACGAGCGAGGAGTGCACCCAACCCTGCTCCGGCGCCTTGAGCCCGAAATCGGGCATCTCCTGCGACAGTTGGAGCATCGAGTCGCCGATCCGGATCTCGGCGTGCATCACGGTGCCGTCCGGCGCGTCCATCCGGTCGACGATCACCGCGCCGAGACCGCGGACATAGAAGTCGATCGCGACGTCGCCGTCGGGGACCGCCAGGTACGGCGTCAGGGTTCGGTATCCGTCGGGAATCGGGTTCACTGTGGTCATGGCGACCAGTCTCCGGCGCCGGCGACCGACGAGGATTGAACGGATCGGACACGCCTACCCTGGATCGGGTGATCGACCGAATGCTCGAACTGCTCCGCGGCCGCCGCGTGTGCGTGCTGACCGGGGCGGGAATCTCCACCGACTCCGGAATCCCCGACTACCGCGGCCCCGATTCGCCACCGCGGAACCCGATGACCTACCAGCAGTTCGTGGGCGATCCCTCGTTCCGCCGCCACTACTGGGCGCGCAACCACCTCGGCTGGCGGTTCATGGACGCCGCCCGCCCCAACGTCGGGCACCACGCCGTCGCCGCGCTCGAACGGGCCGGCGTCGTCCACGGTGTCATCACCCAGAACGTCGATCTGCTGCACACCAAGGCCGGCACCCGTCGGGTCATCGATCTGCACGGCAGCTACGCCCAGGTGCGGTGCCTGGACTGCGGCGCACGGATGTCGCGGATGACCCTCGCCGACCGCCTCGACGCCGCCAACCCCGGTTTCGCGGACAGCGTCGCCGCCGCGACCGGCGTCGAGATCGCGCCCGACGCCGACGCCGTGATCGAAACCACCGACCACTTCCGGATGGTGGACTGCGACCGGTGCGGCGGCATGCTCAAGCCCGACATCGTCTACTTCGGCGAGAGCGTGCCGAAGCCGCGCGTGACGGCCGCATTCGAGATGGTCGCCGGCGCCGACGCCCTGCTGGTCGCCGGATCGTCGCTGACCGTGATGTCGGGGCTACGCTTCGTCCGCCGCGCCGCGCGGGACGGGCTGCCGATCGTCATCGTCAACCGCGGCAGCACGCGCGGCGACGAGTTCGCGACGCTCAAGGTCGAGGACGGCTGCTCGGACGTCCTGCAGTCGCTGGTGTCCGCGCTCCCCGACTGACCGGGACGGCTACAGCGCCACCAGGTCGTCGGCGTGCACGACGGGACGGTGCATGTCGGCGGGCAGATCCGCGGTGGACCGACCCAGCATCTCCTCGATCTCCGTCGAGTCGTACGCCACCACGCCGCGCGCGACAGGACGGTCGTCGGGGCCGACGAGGGACACGACGTCGCCGCCGTAGAACCGGCCGCCGACCGCGGTGACGCCCGCCGGCAGCAGCGAGCGTCGACGTTCGACGACCGCCCGCACGGCGCCCTCGTCGAGGTGCAGCGCGCCCTGCGTGTCCGCCGCGTGCCGGACCCAGAACTTACGGGCCGACATCCGGTGCGGCCGTGCCGCGAACACGGTGCCGACGTCGGCCGTCGTGAGCGCCGTCGCCGCATCCGACGCCGCGGTCAGCAGCACCGGCACACCCGAGTCGGCCGCCAACCGAGCCGCCGACAGCTTGGACGCCATGCCGCCCGTGCCCAGCGCTCCCCCGGACCCGGCCACCACGCCGTCGAGATCCTCGGGGCTGTTCACCTCGGGAATGAGTGTGGCGCCACCCTTTCGGGGATCGCCGTCGTAGAGACCGTCGACGTCCGAGAGCAGTACCAGAGCGTCCGCGCCGACGAGATGCGCGACGAGCGCCGCGAGCCGGTCGTTGTCACCGAACCGGAGTTCCGTCGTGGCAACGGTGTCGTTCTCGTTGACGATCGCGACCGCGTGCAGGGCTCGCAGCCGGTCGAGCGTGCGCTGCGCGTTGCGGTGCTGCGTGCGCCGGGCGATGTCGTCGGCGGTGAGCAACACCTGGCCGACGGTGCGCCCGTATCGCGCGAACGACGTGCCCCACGCGTGCGCCAACGCCAACTGACCGACGCTGGCGGCAGCCTGCTTCGTCGCGAGATCCCTTGGGCGGTGCGTCAATCCGAGCGGAGCGAGACCCGCCCCGACCGCACCCGACGACACCACGACGACGTCCGAACCGGCCCGCATCCGCGCCTCGAGCGCATCCGCGAGCAGATTGAGCCGCCCGACGTCGAGGCCACCGATCAGGCTCGTCAAGGCCGACGAACCGATCTTGACGACGATGCTGCGCGCGGACGCGATGGACGCTCTGGTCTCGCTCACTGGTTCTCGGGATCCTCGCTATCGAGTCCGCGACGCACCCGGCGGGCGTGCTTACGCTCGGCCGCGCCGATGCGCTCGTCCTGGTCGAGTCGGGCATCGGTGCCACGACCGGTACGGACGATGTCGACACCGGCCGCAGTCTGCGGCTCCCACTCGAATCCGACGTCGCCGATGGTGACGAAGGCACCGGGTTCGGCGCCGTGCTTGACCAACGCGTCCTCGACGCCGAGGCGAGCCAGACGGTCGGCGAGGTAGCCGACGGCCTCGTCGTTGTCGAACGCGGTCTGCCGCACCCAGCGCTCGGGCTGAACGCCGCGCACGATGAAGCCACCCGGATGATCCGGATCGGCGAGGACCTCGAACCCGGTCTCCTTGGCTGCGATCGGGCGGATCACCTGGCGCTTGGGCTCCGCCGGCGGATGCGCCTCACGGTAATCGGCCACCATCTTGGCGAGCGCGAAGGTCAGCGGCCGCAGTCCGTCCCGGCTGACGGCCGAGATCGTGAACACGGGCCAGCCGCGCGCCTCGAAGTCCGGCGTCACCATCTCGGCGAGCTCGGCCGCCTCGGGGACGTCGGCCTTGTTGAGGATCACGATGCGGGGACGGTCGGCGAGGTCACCGAGGCTCGCGTCGCCCTTGAGCGCCGGCTGGTAGGCCGCCAGTTCCGCCTCGAGGGCGTCGACGTCGGAGATCGGATCGCGCCCCGGCTCGAGCGTCGCGCAGTCCACGACGTGCGCGAGAACCGCGCAGCGCTCGAGGTGCCGCAGGAAGTCCAGGCCGAGGCCACGGCCCTCGCTGGCGCCCGGGATCAGGCCCGGCACGTCCGCGACGGTGAACGTCTCGTCACCACTCGACACGACGCCCAGGTTCGGCTGCAGGGTCGTGAACGGGTAGTCGCCGATCTTCGGCTTCGCGGCCGACAGCACCGACACCAGCGACGACTTGCCGGCGGAGGGGAAGCCGACGAGGCCGACGTCGGCGACCGACTTGAGTTCGAGGATCAGGTCGCCTGCCTCGCCCTCCTCGCCGAGCAGGGCGAAGCCGGGGGCCTTGCGGGCCTTGGAGGCCAGCGACGCGTTGCCGAGGCCACCCCGGCCGCCCCTGGCCGCGACGAACTGGGTCCCGATCCCGATCAGGTCGGCGAGAACCTCGCCGTCCTTGTCGACCACGACGGTGCCGTCCGGCACCTTGAGGATCAGGTCCGAGCCGTTGGCACCCTCGCGGTTGCCACCCATCCCCTGCGTGCCACTGGTCGCCTTGGCGCGCGGATGGAAGTGGAAGTCGAGGAGGGTGTGGACGTTGCGGTCCACCTCGAGCACGACATCTCCGCCGCGACCACCGTTGCCACCGTCGGGGCCGCCGAGCGGCTTGAACTTCTCGCGGTGGACGGAGGCGCAACCATTGCCGCCTTTTCCGGCGCTGACGTGCAGCACCACGCGGTCAATGAATCGGGACATGACTGCCGGATCCTTCCTCAGTCAATACTTCGGGCGGAGAGTGCACGGTGCACGCGAAGCGCGCGCACCGCTCTGGAAACAACAATAGGGGCGGGCAGGGTTGTGAGACCCTGGCCCGCCCCCATTGGGAGATCGGATGCGATGTCGGACTCGTCAGCCTGTCAGGCGAACGAAGCCCGGATCACAGTTGGCAGCAGGCTCAGGCCTCTGCCGCGACCGGAACGATGTTCACGGTCTTGCGCCCACGCTTGGTGCCGAACTCGACGGCGCCCGCAGCGAGAGCGAACAGGGTGTCGTCACCGCCACGACCGACGTTGACGCCGGGGTGGAAGTGGGTGCCGCGCTGACGCACGAGGATCTCGCCGGCGCTGACGGACTGGCCGCCGAAGCGCTTCACGCCGAGTCGCTGTGCATTTGAATCGCGACCGTTACGGGAGCTGGATGCACCCTTCTTATGTGCCATGTCGAATCCCTCCCAGGAATCGGTGAAAGCTGAATCGGTGAAAAGGTCGAGTTACTTGATGCCGGTGACCTTGAGGACCGTCAGCTTCTGACGGTGACCCTGGCGCTTGTGGTAGCCGGTCTTGTTCTTGAACTTGTGGATCCGGATCTTCGGGCCCTTGGTGTGCTCGACGACCTCACCGGTCACGGAGATCTTCGCCAGCTTGTCGGCGTCGGTGGTCAGCTCGGACCCATCGACCACGAGGACCGGGGCAAGCGAGACAGCGGTGCCGGGCTCACCCTCGATCTTCTCGACCTTGACGAGGTCACCAACAGCGACCTTGTACTGCTTTCCGCCGGTCTTGACGATCGCGTACGTTGCCATCGGACGGCTACCCCTTGCTACTTCGAACGTGCTCGCGCCGCTGCCGTCAGGCTTTCGTTGCTGCGCGACTGGTCTGGTGTGGCGGCTACCCCTTGCGCGCCCGTGGTATGCCCAAAGCGGGCGCAGCAGAGCGGTATCGCCGGGTAGCGACCGGTCAAGATTACGGGACAGGAGCCGTCAGGGTCAAACTGACGCAACACCGTTCCCGCTGTGGTGCTTCGCCGCCCGGTATGAGAGGGCGGCGAAGCACCACGGGATGGATCAAGCGTCGGCGTCCACCGGCGGACCGGCAGGACGCGCGGACGCACGGCGCCGACGCGGCTTACGCGGAGTAGCTGCAGGCTCGGCAGGCGCACCGCCGTCGGGCGACGACGTCGTCTCCGCAACCTCGGCCGCCGGTTCGGGCGCGGCCGGGGGTTCTGCCGACGGAGCGGGCTCCGTGGCCGACATCACGAATACCGTCCCCGACTCGGGGGTGTCCCCTGCCGGTGCGGCCGCCGCGCGGGAGACCCGCCGACTCCGTCGCCGGCGCGGCGTCGCCGCCTCCGGCTCGGGTTCCGGCGTTGGCTCCGCCTCTACCGGTTCGGCTTCCGCGACCGCGGGTTCCGACGACTTCGGCGAAGATGCCTCCACAGCCGCCTCGGATGCGGCGGTCGCGTCGGCGGCAACCGGCGTCTCGGCGGACGCTCCGGCTTCGTCCTCCGGGTGATGCGACGCCATCGCGAGTGCCACCGGGTGCGCCCGCTTGACGGTCGCGTCCGCGGCCGCCTCCTCGGGCGACGGGTGCCCGTGCTGACCGTCCGACTCCGGCTCCGGTTCCGGGGCAGTGGCAGGGGCAGCCGCGGCCGACCGATCGCGGCCACGCTTCTTGCGGCCGCCGCCCGACTCCTTGCCCTGACCCTGGCCGCGTCCACCGTCGTCGGAGGACTTCGCCTCGACCGGCTCGGTGTGAACGATGATGCCTCGACCGTGGCAGTGCTCACACGTCGTCGAGAACGCCTCGACCAGCCCGGTGCCGAGCTTCTTGCGCGTGACCTGGACCAGGCCCAGCGACGTCACCTCGGACACCTGATGGCGGGTCCGGTCCCGTCCCAGCGACTCGGTGAGCCTGCGCAGCACCAGATCACGGTTGGACTCGAGCACCATGTCGATGAAGTCGATGACGATCATGCCGCCGATGTCGCGCAGACGCATCTGCCGCACGATCTCCTCGGCCGCCTCGAGGTTGTTCCGGGTGACGGTCTCCTCGAGGTTGCCGCCGGCACCGGTGAACTTGCCGGTGTTGACGTCGACCACGGTCATCGCCTCGGTGCGGTCGATCACCAGCGTGCCGCCGGACGGCAGCCACACCTTGCGATCGAGCGCCTTCGCGAGCTGCTCGTCGATGCGGTGCGTCTCGAACACGTCCGGGGTGCCCGGCGCAGGATCGTGCCGCTCGACGCGCGGCAGCAGATCGGGCGCCACCGTCTTGATGTAGGTCTCGACGGTGTTCCACGCCTTCTCGCCCTCGATCACGAGCTTCGAGAAGTCCTCGTTGAACAGATCGCGGACAACCTTGACGAGGAGATCGGGCTCCTCGTACAGCGCCTGCGGCGAGCCGGACTTGCCGTCCTTCGCCTTCGCGGCCTGCTCCTCGATCGTCGCCCACTGCGTCTGCAGGCGGGTGACGTCGCGCGCCAGTTCCTCCTCGCTGACGCCCTCCGACGCCGTCCGGATGATCACACCGGCGTCGGCCGGCACGATCTCACGGAGGATCTCCTTGAGACGCTTGCGCTCGGTGTCGGGCAGCTTGCGGCTGATGCCGGTGGAGGTTCCGCCGGGCACATACACGAGGAATCGCCCGGCCAGGCTGATCTGCGTGGTCAGGCGGGCACCCTTGTGGCCCACCGGATCCTTGCTGACCTGCACCAGCACCTGATCGCCCGGCTTGAGGGCCTGCTCGATCTTGCGCTCGCGACCACCGAGACCGGCGGCCTCCCAGTTGACCTCGCCCGCATACAGGACGCCGTTACGTCCGCGACCGATGTCGATGAAGGCTGCTTCCATGCTGGGCAGCACGTTCTGCACGCGCCCGAGGTAGACGTTGCCGACCATCGACGTCGAGGACGACCCGGTGACGAAGTGCTCCACGAGCACGCCGTCCTCGAGGACCGCGACCTGCGTCGACGCCGCCGGATTGGCTCCGCCGACCTTCTCGCGGACGACCATGACCCGGTCGACCGCCTCACGGCGGGCCAGGAACTCCGACTCGCTCAGGATCGGCGGACGACGACGCCCGGCGTAACGCCCGTCGCGGCGACGCTGACGCTTCGCCTCGAGACGGGTGGATCCGCTGATCCCCTGCACCTCGTCCTTGGTCCGCGGCTTGTTGCGCGGTTCGCGCTCGTGGACGACGGTGTTCGGCGGATCGTCCTCGGAGGTGACCTCGCCGTCGGCACCGCTGCGGCGGCGACGACGACGACGCCGGCGCCGGCTCGAGCCGTCGCCCTCGTCCTCGGACTCCGCCCCCTCGCCCTCGGAAGCCTCGGTGCTCTCCGCACCCTCCTCGGTCGCCGTCTCACCGGCGTCCTTACCTGCGGACTCTGCAGAATCCGAGGAGACGTCCTCGGCCTTCTCGGTGTCCTCGGTCTCACCCTCGGTCTGCTGCTCACCTCGGCCGCGGCCACGGCCACGGCGCCCCCGACGACGACGACGCTGCTGGTCGCCGCCCTCGGAATCGCTCGATTCCCCGGCGTCTGCGGATTCGGCAGCCTCGGTCGTAGCCTCGGCGGCGGTCTCGTCGGCGGCCGTCTCCGCGGCGGCCTCGACCTTCTCCTCCTGCGACTCCTCGGTCACCTCGGGTGCGGCTGCGGCCCGACGGCTACGCCGCCGCCGCGGAGCGGGCTCCGCCGCGACAGCCTCGGGCTGCAGGAACAACGGCGCCTGCACGGACGCGGGAGCCGCCGCCTCGTCGCTCTCGGTACCCAGGTCCGCGCTGGCGAAGAGGGCGTCACCCGCGTCCGAGGTCTCCGTGGTCTCCGCCGACTCGGCGGCCTCGGCCGGTTCGGCGACCTTTGCAGCCTTGGGGGCAGCCTTCTTGCGGGCCCGCTTGCGCGGGGCCGGCTTCTCGGCCGGAGCGGTCTCCGCCGGTGCCTGCTCTGCGACGGTCTCGGTCACGGGTTCAGCGGCGACCGGCTCCGCGACGACCGGCTCGGCGACGACCGGCTCGGCGACGACCGGCTCGGGCGCGGCGGTCGCGCCCGTCACGGTCGCGTGGATCCGTTCGGCGATCTCACGCGGGAGACTCGACTGTGCGCTGCGCAGTTCGGTACCCAGCGCGGCGGCCTCAGCGAGGACCTGCTTGCTTGTCACACCGAGGAGCTTGGCCAGCGCATGGGCGCGGATCTTCTCGGGCAGTGCCGGGGGGGCACTCGCTTCGACCGACGCTTCCGCGATCGGTTCCTGGACGTTTTCGGGCGGCGCTTGGTCGGCCACGTATTCTCCTCGAGCCCCCGGGCGCGTCCATCCGTCTGTCGATCGAATGTGACGCGGCCGCGCGGGGGCGATGGTTGTGTACTCGCATCTTGGATACGAGATTGTCTGGTCTCGCTCCACGTGCTCCGCAGTGTCCGTTATCACTGCAGAATCGCGCGGTGCCTGGCTGGATGGCGGCGATCCACGGCGCATGCGCCTGACCGTTCACGGCGCGAGCGCCTGCTCATCCAGCATGCCGCACGTGACAGGGATTACCTGTGCTGATGTGGCAGCGATGACGGGCTTCGTTCCGTGGGTGTCATCCGGCCGAATCCGCGTGGAGCCAAATTGCGGTCCGGCCTCCCCCAGTATCCCACACGGCAACGGTTTGTCCGCCCAGCGGCGCACCGATAGGTGACGAAACGAAGGGACGCTCCGCGGGCACGAAGGCCCGGGAGCGTCCGGAGGTTGGGGGTATCAGGCCCGCGCGAGCTGGGGAAACCAGAGCGCGATCTCGCGCTCGGCAGACTCCACGGAATCGGATCCGTGGACGAGATTCTGTCCACCGTCGAGCGCCAGGTCGGCGCGAATGGTGCCGGGAACCGCCTTCTCGACGGGATCGGTCCCGCCGGCGATCTGACGGAACGCCGCGATGGCCCGCGGGCCCTCGAGGACCGCCGCGACGAGCGGACCCGACGTGATGAACTCGAGCAGCCCCGGGTAGAAGGGCTTGCCCTCGTGCTCGGCGTAATGGGTGGCGGCCACGTCGTTCGGCGCGGTCCGCATCTCCATCGCCGCGATGGTCAGGCCCTTGCGTTCGATGCGGGAGAGGATCTCGCCGACGTAGCCACGGGCCACGCCGTCGGGCTTGATCAGTACCAGGGTGCGCTCAGTCACGGCGAACAGCCTAGACGGTCAGTCTCGTTGTCCGGGCAGCAGACCCCGCGCGATGCGCTCGGAGATGTCCTTGCGCAGGTACACGATGTACAGCCAGACCGCGCCGAACAGCACGCCGATCACGCCGAGGGAGATGTCGATGAAGAATCCGAGGATCGTCGCAACCTGGAGTGCCAGGTTGTACTTCATCGCCCACGGCTTCCCCTGCACGCCGGCGCCCAGGATCATCAGCAGCGCCAACACGCAGATGTAGAGGCCCGAGGCCCACGTCAGGCCGGTCGAGTTCACGACCGCCACGACCGGCAGAGCCAGCAGCACGACGATCGCCTCGAGGATCAGGGTGCCGGCCATGACGCCACGGAACCCCTTCCACGGGTCGTTCACCGGGGGGTGGAACTGGGGTTCTGGGGTGTCGCTCACGCGGGGTCCTTTCCGAACAGGGATCGGGCGACGCCCGCGGTCACGACGGACCCGGTGACGACGACTCCCGCTCCCGATACTGCCTCACCGGGTTCGGCGACCTCTTCGGCCAACCCGATCGCGGTCTCGAGGGCGTCCGGCAGGGTGGACGCCACCACGACACGTTCGTCGCCGAACCGCGCGACCGCGCGATTCGCGAGATCCTCGACGTCCATCGCGCGGGGAGACCCGTTGTGGGTGACGACGATCTCGTCGAAGACCGGCTCGAGCGCCGCCAGGATGCCGTCGACGTCCTTGTCGCCCATGACGCTCACGACGCCGACCAGCTTGCGGAAGTCGAACTCCGCGGCCAGCGCGGCCGCGAGGGCCTGTGCCCCGTGCGGGTTGTGCGCGGCGTCCAGGAACACCGTCGGCGCATTCCGGACCCGCTCGAGCCGTCCGGGATTGACGACGGACGCGAAGCCCGCGCGGATCGCGTCCGCGTCGAGCTGACGGTCCGGGCCCGCGCCGAAGAACGCCTCGACCGCCGCGAGCGCGAGCGACGCGTTGCGCGCCTGGTGCTCGCCGTGCAGCGGCAGGAAGATGTCCTCGTACACGCCGCCGAGGCCCTGCAGTTCGAGCTGCTGGCCACCGATCGCGATCTGCCGGCGCAGCACCCGGAACTCGGATCCCTCGCGCGCCACGGCCGCCTCGACCTCGACGGCGCGGCGCAGCAGCACGTCCATGACCTCGGGGTCCTGCTCTGCGATGATCGCGACGGTGTCGACCGGCGCGACGCCCTCGACGCCGCTGTCGCGACCCTTCTTGATGATTCCGGCCTTCTCCCCCGCGATCGACGCGAGGTCGGGGCCGAGGTAGTCGACGTGGTCCAGGCCGATCGGGGTGATCACCGCGACCTGCGCGTCGATGACGTTGGTCGCATCCCATTTGCCACCCAGCCCGGTCTCGACGACCGCAACGTCCACGGGCGCCTCGGCGAAAGCGGCGTACGCCATCGCCGTGGTGACCTCGAACTTGCTCATCGCGGGACCACCGGCAGCCTCGGACTGCTGGTCGATCATCCGGATGTACGGCTCGATCTCCCGATAGGTGTCGACGTAGGTGCGCACCGAGATCGGTGCCCCGTCGATACTGATCCGCTCGGTCGCCAGCTGCAGGTGCGGGCTGGTGGTCCGACCGGTCCGACGGTGCAGGTGCGTCATCAACGCGTCGACCATCCGCGTCACCGACGTCTTGCCGTTGGTGCCGGCGACGTGGATGGCCGGATAGCTGTGCTGCGGCGAGCCGAGCAGGTCCATCAGCGCGGAGATCCGGGTCAGCGACGGCTCGATCTTGGTCTCGGGCCAGCGCTGGTCCAGCTCCGCCTCGACGAGCGCGAGTTCGGCGAGATCGACCGGGTCGGGGGCGCCCGGACGTTCGGTACTCACGCTCCGCCCAGCTCCTTCAGACGTGCCGACATGCGCGCGATCTCCTCCTGCGCCACCTGCTGGCGGGCACGGATCTTGTCGACCACCGCATCGGGGGCCTTCGCGAGGAACGCCTCGTTGCCGAGCTTGGCGGTGGTGCCGGCGAGTTCCTTCTCGGCGACCGCGAGGTCCTTCTCGAGGCGCTTCTTCTCGGCACCCAGGTCGACGGCGCCCGACGTGTCCAGCTCGACGGTGACGGTGGCCTTGCTCAGGCGCACCTCCACCGAGGCGGTCGCCGCGAACGTCTCGGTCGGCTCGGTGAGCTTCGCGAGCGACGTCACCGACGCCAGCTGGGACTCGATGTCGGCGTCGGCGGCACCGGTGAGGCGCGCGGCCACCTTCTGCGACGGCTTGAGACCCTGGTCGCTACGGAAGCGGCGAACCTCGGTCACCAGACGCTGCATGTCCTCGACCCGCTGCGCCGCAACGGCATCCGACGCGACACCGGTCGCGGCGGGCCACTCGGCGACGACGACGGACTCGCCGCCGGTGAGCACCTTCCACAGCGTCTCGGTGACGAACGGGATCACCGGGTGCAGCATCCGCAGCAGCGTGTCGAGCACGTTGCCGAGCACGGCCTTGGTGCCTTCGGCGTGGACGCTGCCCTCGGCGAGTTGCGGCTTGGCGAGCTCGAGGTACCAGTCGCACACCTCGTCCCAGGCGAAGTGGTACAGCGCCTCGCAGGCCTTGGAGAACTCGAACTTCTCGAACGCCTCGTCGACCTCGCCGCGGACCTGCTCGAGTCGGTCGAGGATCCAGCGGTCGGCGTCGGTGAGCACGTCACGAGCCGGCAGATCGGCCACGACGGCACCGTTCATCAGCGCGAACTTGGTGGCATTGAACAGCTTGTTCGCGAAGTTGCGCGACGACTGCGCGTGGTCCTCGCCGACCGCCAGGTCGCTGCCCGGGTTGGCGCCGCGGGCCAGCGTGAAGCGCAGCGCGTCGGCGCCGAAGCGGTCCACCCAGTCCAGCGGGTCGATGCCGTTGCCGCGCGACTTCGACATCTTCTTGCCGAACTGGTCGCGCACCAGGCCGTGCAGGAACAGGTCCTTGAACGGCACCTTGGCACCGCTCACGGCGTCGTCGCCGGCCACGTACGTGCCGAACATCATCATCCGGGCCACCCAGAAGAACAGGATGTCGTAGCCGGTGACGAGAACGCTGGTGGGATAGAACTTCTCGATCTCGGGGGTCTTCTCGGGCCAGCCCATCGTGGAGAACGGCCACAGGCCCGACGAGAACCACGTGTCGAGGACGTCGGGGTCCTGCACCCAGCCCTCGGGTGCGGTCTCGTCCGGGCCGAAGCACTGCACCTCGCCGTTCGGGCCGTACCAGATCGGGATGCGGTGACCCCACCACAGCTGACGCGAGATGCACCAGTCGTGCATGTTGTCGACCCACGCGAACCAGCGCGGCTCCTGGCTGGCCGGGTGAATGACGGTGTCGCCGTTACGGACCGCGTCACCCGCGGCCTTGGCCAGCGCGTCGACCTTGACCCACCACTGCATCGACAGCCGCGGCTCGATGGTCTCGCCGGAGCGCTCCGAGTGCCCGACGCTGTGCACGTACGGACGCTTCTCGGCGACGACGCGGCCCTGCTCGGCGAGCGCTTCGCGCACCTTGACGCGGGCCTCGAAGCGGTCCATGCCGTCGAACTGCGTTCCGGTGTCGGCGATCTTGCCGGTCTTGTCCATGATGGTGGGCATCGGCAGGTTGTGCCGCACGCCCATCTCGAAGTCGTTGGGGTCGTGCGCGGGCGTGATCTTCACGGCGCCGGTGCCGAACGCGGGGTCGACGTAGTCGTCGGCGATGATCGGGATCTGCCGGCCCGTGAACGGGTGCTCGAGCGTGGTACCGACGAGGTGCTTGTAGCGCTCGTCCTCGGGGTGCACCGCGACGGCGGTGTCACCGAGCATCGTCTCGACACGGGTGGTGGCGACGATCACGTGCGGCTCGGCGTCGTCGAGGGAGCCGTAGCGCAGCGAGACGAGCTCGCCCTCGACCTCCTCGAACTTCACCTCGATGTCGGAGATCGCGGTCTGCAGCACCGGCGACCAGTTGACCAGGCGCTCGGCGCGGTAGATCAGGCCGTCGTCGTACATCCGCTTGAAGATCGTCTGGACGGCGCGGGAGAGGCCCTCGTCCATCGTGAAGCGGTCGCGGCTCCAGTCGACGCCGTCGCCGATGCGACGCATCTGGCCCTGGATCATGCCGCCGGACTCGCGCTTCCAGTCCCAGACCTTCTCGATGAAGTCCTCGCGGCCGAAGTCTTCCTTCTTCTTGCCGTCGGCGGCGAGCTGCTTCTCGACGATGGTCTGCGTCGCGATGCCGGCGTGGTCCATGCCGGGCAGCCACAGCACCTCGAAGCCCTGCATCCGCTTGCGGCGGCACAGCGCGTCCATCAGGGTGTGGTCGAGCGCGTGGCCCATGTGCAGCGAGCCGGTGACGTTCGGCGGCGGCAGCACGATCGAGTAGCCGGGCTTGTCGCTCGTCGGGTCGGCGGTGAAGTAACCGGCGTCCACCCAGCCCTGATACAAGTCGGCCTCTACCGCGCTGGGGTCCCAGCTCTTGGGGAGGGCGTCTGCGGGGGTCTGGGGAGTCTCTGGCGCACTGGTCACCCCCCAATCGTAATCAGTGGCGGCGAATCGCCCGGACCCGGCTCGGAAGACCTCCCCCCGCCCCTCTACGCCCGCCCCTCCCCCTCGCGTTTTGCGCACTTGTCGCGCGTTTTCGGGCCCCGAAAACGCGACAA
>NZ_JAIVAH010000013.1 GCF_020171745.1 Prescottella equi | reverse complement strand
GATCGTAGCGTCTCGGTGCGACTCGTTGTTGACCGCTACCGTTGACGGCTATTCAGTTGATCTTGCTTTACGTCTCTGACCTGCAGAAACTTGGTGGAGCTAAGGGGACTCGAACCCCTGACCCCCACACTGCCAGTGTGGTGCGCTACCAGCTGCGCCATAGCCCCGTGTTGAGTTGTTCTCTGCGCTTCGGGAGTGACTCCCTCGTGCTGAAAGAAAGTTACACCACCGCCGTCACCGACTACAAATCGGCTGGTCAGAGGCGATAAGCCCCTCGGTGGCCGGTCCGCTTCGGACCGGCCACCGGCAGCTTCTACTGCGAAACCTGCGAGACCCAGTCCGGATCACCCAGGGCGTCGATCACCTGGCCGTTGTGGACCACGGCCGGGGTGCCGGTCGCACCCGACGCGGCGAGGGCCTGACGGCCCGTCTCGGCGTCTGCGGCGGCCTGCTGCATCCGCTCACCACTGGTGATGCAGTTGACGGCGGCCTCGTTGGCGCCGGCGTCCTTCGCGAGCGTCGCGAGCTGTTCGTTGGACAGGTCCGACTTGCCGTTCTCGGCGGGCTGGTTGGCGGGCGAGAACAGCTCGGCATGGAACTTCGAGTACGCGATCGCATCGCCGGTCTGCGCGACGCACTGCGACGCGGCGACGGCGCGCGTCGAGTAGTCACCGCTGGCCGAGAGCCGGTTGAGGAAGTTGAGGATGTGGTAGTTGACCGCGAGCTTGCCCTCGTCGATGGCCTGCGCCACCTCCTGGCCGTGCTTCTCCTCGAGCTGCGCGCAGTACGGGCACATCGGGTCCTCGAACACGTCGATGGTGTTCGTGACGTCCGGCAGACCCAGCCGGACGACGCCCGCGTCGCCCATCGTCACCTGGACGGCGGAGTTCTGCACCGCCCCGTATCCCTCGTTGCGGGGCTTGTTGCTGTCCCGCGTGAGCAAGATGCCGCCGATCACCAGCGCGGCGATCACCGCGATCGCGATGCCGCCGACGATGTAGGTGGCCTTGCTGGAGGTCGGTTGCGGGTTGTACTTCGCCGACTTCGGTTTCTTCGAACTCACTTCGCGTCCTTCGTCTGTTGTGAGATCCGTGCGGAACTGACCGGAGCGCCTACCGCGGGGCCGCGTGCAGGCACTACTCGGCTCCTACTCTGCCACCGTCGCCTGAGCAGGCACTGAGAACGGGGCGCGAGAGCGCGGCCCGAGCGCGAACGGACTGCGCGGGAAGATGACGAGCCACACCGCCAGCGCGAGGAACCCGACGTCCCGGGCGATCTCCCGGGCGTAGTCCCAGCCGTCGACGTCGGCAGCGCCGCCGCCGCCGAAGCAGCCGCAGTCGATCGACAGGCCACGCGCCCAGACCGAGATGATGACGCCGATGAGCACCAGCAGGGCCGCGGCCGACAGGAGCGCCGTGGCCCGCACGCCGAGTCCGATCACCAGGAACAGGCCGAGCGCGATCTCGAGCATCGGCATCGTCGTGGCGACCGGCTGAACGAGGCTTTCGGGCAGGAGCTGGTAGGCCCGGACCGCCACGACCGTCTGCGTGGGGTCGATGAACTTGATCCACCCGGAGATCAGCCACACAGCGGCCAGACCGAGGCGCGCGAGGAGGCTCACAATGCGTATCCACACGCCTCACACGCTACCGAACAGGTATGCCTCGGCTTTCTAGATCATCCGCGTTTCCGCAGCTAGATTCGGGCGTGTGAACGAAGCTGTCCCCGATCCCGAGAAGCCGAGCGCGTCGACGCCCCCGCCGCGGCCGCACGAGTTCGACCACAAACACTCGGACGTCTCCGGCGGCTGGCTGCGGGCGGCGGTGTTCGGTGCGATGGACGGCCTGGTCACCAACACGTCGCTGATCGCCGGTGTGGGCGGTGCGGGCGTGGACGCGCAGACCGTGATCCTCAGCGGCGTCGCGGGCCTGGTGGCCGGCGCCTTCTCGATGGCGCTCGGCGAGTACACGTCGGTGTCGACGTCCAACGAGCAGATCGACGCCGAGGTCCGCGTCGAGCGGCGTGCGCTGCGCAGACACCCGGAGGCGGAGGAGGCGGAACTGGTCGAGACCTTCACCGCGCTGGGCATGAGCGAGCAGACCGCGACGGCTGCCGCGGCGGAGGTCCACGCCGATACCGAACGTGCGGTCGACATCCACATCACTCACGAGCTGGGCGTCAATCCCCAGGAGAAGCCGTCCCCGCTCGTGGCCGCCGGATCGTCGTTCGTGATGTTCGCGATCGGCGCGATCATCCCGCTGATCCCCTACCTGCTGGGGTTCGAATCGCTCATCGCCGGGCTCGCGCTCGGCGGTGTGGGCCTACTGTTCGCGGGCGGGCTCGCCGCGTACTTCACCGCCCAGTCCAAGGTCCGTGGGGCCGTCCGGCAGTTGCTGTTCGGCGCGATCGCCGTCGGTGCCACGTACGTCGTCGGCGCGCTCATCGGGGTCGGGGTCAGCTGATTCGCCCGGGCCGAACCCCTTGGGCACCAGCACCCACAGCAGGATCGGCAACAGCATGATGCCGCCGGTCACGGCCCACGCCGCCTCGAAGGACAGCTTCTCTGCGAGCGTGCCCGCCACGAGGGGGCCGGCGAAGCCACCGATGTCGCTGGTCATCTGGAATGCGGCCAGCAACGGCCCACCGCGCCGCCCGGACCCGACGACGTCGGCCACCGCGGCCTGCTGGGCCGGTCCCATGATGCCCGAGCCGATCCCGGAGACCGCCGTCGCGATGTAGAAGAGAACGAGGTTGTCGGTCAGGCCCATCGTCATGGTCGACACGCCACAGATGAGGAGTCCGGCGATCACGAACGGTTTGCGCCCGATGCGGTCGGACAGCCGACCGGAGCGCAACAGGACCAGGGCGTTGCCGACCGCGAACACGGTGAGTGCGACGGCGGTGGCCGCGGTGTCGCCGTCCAGGGCCGTGACGACGAAGAGCGGGACGAGCGCGATCCGGACGCCGAAGATCACCCAGCCGGTGGCGAGATTCGACGCCAGCGCCGCCCGGAACATCGGCACCCGCAATCCCTCGCGCAGGGTCATCGTCCGTAGACCGCTGTCTCCCTCGGGCGCAGCGAGACGCGAGTTCCGGAGCGCGACGAACACGACCGCGGCCGCCAGCACGAGCGCGACGGTGTAGATCGCGAACGGCACCCGCAGCCCGAACCGGGCGAACACGCCGCCGAACAACGGGCCGGTGATGGTGCCGATGAGGAACGAGGCGGTGTAGATCCCCGACACCCGGCCGCGGCCCTGCGGCGGGGACATCCGGATCAGCAGGCCGAGCGCGGAGACGGTGAACATCGTCGATCCGATGCCGCCGAGGGCCCGGAAGACGAGCAACTGCCAGTACTCGGTCGCGACGGTGCAGGCGCCCATCGATGCCGCGGTGATGAGTAGGCCGGACATGTAGGTGGGGCGCTCACCGAGCTTCTGGACGAGGCGACCGCTCATGGGCGCGAACAGCAGGCGCATCAACGCGAACACGCTGATGACCGCGCTGGCCGCGGTGAGACCGACCCCGAAGCTGCTCGCGAACTGCGGCAGCGCCGGGGCCACGATCCCGTACCCGAGCGCGACGATGAACGCCGACACGACGAGGACCCAGATCTCCTTGGGCAGTTTCGTGTCGGCGCTCGCCGTCGCGTCAGTGTGTCTCATTGCCGATGAATCTATCGGCGTCGGTGAACGGCCGTTCAGCCCAGTCCCAGTGCGCGGGAAACGACGTCCTGCGCGGCGGCCTGCACCTGCGCGAGATGTTCGGGGCCACGGAAGGATTCGGCATAGATCTTGTACACGTCCTCGGTGCCGGACGGGCGCGCCGCGAACCACGCGTTCTCGGTGGTGACCTTGAGGCCGCCGATGGCCGCACCGTTGCCGGGCGCGGCGGTGAGCGTCGCGGTGACCGGTTCGCCGGCCAGCTCGGTCGCGGTGATCTGTTCCGGCGACAGCTTCGCCAGCACCGCCTTCTGCTCGCGGGTCGCGGGCGCGTCGATGCGGGCGTACGCGGGATCGCCGTGCTGCCGGGTGAGTTCGCGGTACCGGGCCGAGGGGCTCTGCCCGGTGACGGCGGTGATCTCGGCGGCCAGGAGCGCCAGGAGGATCCCGTCCTTGTCGGTGGTCCACACGGTGCCGTCGTGCCGCAGGAACGACGCGCCCGCGCTCTCCTCGCCGCCGAAGCCGAGCGAGCCGTCGAGCAGTCCCGGCACGAACCACTTGAATCCGACCGGCACCTCCACCACGGGCCGGCCGAGCCCGCCGGCGACACGGTCGATCATCGACGAGCTGACCAGTGTCTTGCCGACCTTCGTCGTCGGCGACCACCCCGCGCGGTAGGTGTAGAGGTAGTCGATCGCGACCGCCAGGTAGTGATTGGGGTTCATCAGGCCACCGTCGGGGGTGACGATGCCGTGCCGGTCGGCGTCGGCGTCGTTGCCGGTCGCCAGATCGAACCGGTCGCGGGCCGCGATGAGCGAGGCCATCGCGTGCGGCGACGAGCAGTCCATCCGGATCTTGCCGTCGCCGTCGAGGGTCATGAACCGCCACGTGGCGTCGACGAGCGGGTTGACGACGGTGAGATCGAGGCGGTGCCGCTCGGCGATGGCCGCCCAGTAGTCGACGGCGGCGCCGCCGAGCGGATCGGCGCCGATACGCAGACCGGACGCCCGGATCGCGTCGAGGTCGAGGACGCTCGGCAGGTCGTCGACGTACTCGGCCAGGTAGTCGTACCGTCCGGCCTCCGCGAGGGCTCGCGCGAGCGGCACCCGGGCGATCCCGGACAGGCCGGCGCGGAGCAGTTCGTTGGCGCGGTCGGCGATCACGGTGGTGGCGTCGCTGTCGGCCGGGCCGCCGTGCGGCGGGTTGTACTTGAAGCCGCCGTCGCGCGGCGGGTTGTGCGACGGCGTGACGACGATGCCGTCGGCCCGCGCCGCGGGACCGGATGCGTTGTGCCGCAAGATCGCATGGCTCACCGCCGGCGTCGGCGTGTAGCGGTCACGCGAATCGATCACCACTACAACATTGTTGGCAACGAGGACCTCGAGGGCGGTGGCCCACGCGGGCTCCGACAGCGCGTGGGTGTCGCGGCCGAGGAACAGCGGCCCGGTGATGCCCTGCGCCGCGCGGTACTCCACGATCGCCTGCGTCGTCGCGAGGATGTGGGCCTCGTTGAACGCCGAATCGAGGCTCGAGCCGCGGTGGCCGGACGTCCCGAACACCACCTGCTGCAACGGGTCGGACGGATCGGGAGTGCGCGTGTAGTACGCGGACACCAGGTGCGCCAGATCCTCCAGATCCTCCGGCAACGCCACCTGTCCCGCTCGTTCGTGCACCATCGACCCCTCCGAAATCTCGTACCGAAAACTCGGTTCCATCGTGCCAGCACCGGGGGCTACCGGCGCGTTCAAGCGGTGATCCGAAACCCCAACCACGCGAATCCGATACCGATCGCGACACTCGCCGCGACATACACGACGGATGTGACGGACTGCCGAACGCGCGCGAGGCCGACCGACTCGACGGCGAACGTCGAGTAGGTGGTCAGTCCACCGCAGAAGCCGGTGCCGAGCAGGGCGAACACGGCGGGCGGCAGCGTGGCGCCGGACAGCAGGCCCAGAATGAGGCAGCCGACCACGTTCACGACGAACGTCGGCACCGGGAAACTGCCGTACGACGCGAGGTGCCGCCCGGCGAGGTAACGCACCCCCGCGCCGACGCCGCCGCCGAGTGCGACCCACAAGACCGTCACGACGCCGTCCCCCGTCGGGTGTGCCATGCCTCGCCGATCCGCATCCCGAGTCGGGCCGCCAGCAGCGCCGGCAGCAGCGTCGCGAGGATGTAGACGACTGCCGACCCCGGGTTCTCCACGACATCGACCGCGAACGTCGAGAACGTGGTGAAGCCGCCGAGTACACCGACGCCGAGGAACAGCCGCCACAGCCGGTCGGGTCCGAGGACGGCCGCGAGGATGCCGAGCAGTAGCGACCCGACGATGTTGATCACCAGCACGGTCCAGATGCCCGGGAACTGGTGCGCGAGCAGGTACCGGGCACTGGCGCCGAGTGCGCCGCCGGCGGCGACGACAACCAACGTTCGCGCCTCGGTCATCGCCCACCTGCCCCACGGGATCGGCCGCGCGAACCGGGTGTCCGCGCCCTCATGATCATCGCCGCCACGAAGTAGCGGCACGGCGATTGTCCGACATTGGCGAACCGGTGCGTGGCGTCCGCCTCGAAGTACAGGGTGTCCCCCGGGCCGAGCATCCACTCCCGCTCCCCCACCCCCACCGTCAACTCCCCGTCGAGAACGTGCACGAACTCGTGCGAGTTGGGTGCGTAGGCAGGGAACTCGCCGGCGTCGCACCCGGCCGGCAACGTGACGTCCATCCACTCGAAGTTCACGCCCGGCACGACGGGAGTGACGACGGTGCGCGCCCATCCGCCCTCCTCGTGTGCGACGTCGTGCTCGTCGGCACGCCGCACCACGGTGCGCTCCCGCTCGTCGCCGGTGACCAGCGCGGCGAGGTCGACGCCCAGCCCGCGCGCGATGCGGTCGAGAACGACGACGGTCGGTGCCTTGTCGCCTCGCTCGATCGCCGAGATCATGCTCACGCTCACATCCGTCTGCGTCGCCGCTTCCGCCAGCGTGAGGCCTGCCGCGCGGCGGGCGCGTTGAACCCGACTACCGAGTGCCACCAAATCCATGTGCTCTATAGTAGTTTCAAAATCACCTCTATAGGAGAATTTGGAGGCAGTCGTGTCGGAGAACGCAGTGCGTCCGGCCTGGCCCGCCGACCTGGCCGACATCGCGTCGATCTACAGCCACTACGTCGCCACCACCACCGTCACGCTCGACGAGACACCGCCCGACCGCAGCGCATGGAGCAGCAAGTACTGGACGCTCGCCGAACGCGGCCTGCCGTTCCTCGTCGCCGAGGTGGACGGACGCGTCGCCGGCTACTCGTACTGCGCGCCGTGGAAGACACGTTCGGCGTACCGGTACTGCGTCGAGGAGTCGATCTACCTGGCGCCGTGGGCCACCGGACGACGCCTCGGCGGCACGCTGCTCGACCACACCCTGGACGAGTGCGCCCGCCGCGGGATCCGTGAGGTGATCGCCGTCCTGACGTCGGAAACCGATGCGCCCGAATCGAGCTCGCTGCATCTGCACCGCAGCCGCGGATTCGTGGTCGCGGGCCGGTTGTCCGGTGTCGGTTTCAAGCACGAGACGCCGGTCGACACCATCCTCATGCAGCGGGCGATGAGCGGTCAGGTTCGCGGCGGCCTCGGCACGAAATAGGCGGTGCGCTGCTGGTAGTCGCGGTAGCCGGGGCGCTGCGCCATGTGCTGCTCGAGCAGGCGAGCGCCGGTGGCGTAGACGAGGAAGTACGTCATCGCGAGCGGGGAGAGGATCGTGAGGACTCCCGGCCACGTCTGCGCGGCGATCAGGAAGATGCCCCACCACACGCACGCGTCGCCGAAGTAGTTGGGGTGCCGGGTCCAGCCCCAGAGTCCGCGGTCCATGACGGTGCCGCGGTTGGCGGGATCAGCCTTGAACGCCGACATCTGGGCGTCGCCCACCGACTCGAACACGAAGCCCACCAACCACACCGCGACACCCAGGACGGTGAACACCCCGACACCTCCGTGCGTGACGGCGGCGACCTGGACGGGCAGTGAGACGAACCACAGCGCGACGCCCTGCGTGAAGTAGATCTTGCGGATCGCGGTCAGGGTTCGGTTGCCGCCGGCGTCGTCGAGCAGCTTCTCGTAGCGGGGATCCTCGCCCTTGCCGCTGGTGCGCCGCGCCATGTGCGACGCCAGGCGCAACCCCCACACCGCGACCAGTGCGGCGAGCAGCCAGCGCCGCCACGCGTCGCCGTCACCGAACGCGGCCGCGACGAGCGCGATGACGACGAAGCCGGCACCCCACGACACGTCGACCACGTTGTGCCGGCCCCGCGCGAAGCCGAACGCCGCCGTCACGACCATGAGGATCGCCGCGGCGACCAGGCTGGTGATCGTGACGAGCGCGAAACCGCCCCAGTCGAAACCGTTCATCGCGCCGTCCATTCCATCCGATCGGGCAGGTCCGTTCCCCCGGGCCGGACCGCGAGGATCTGGTCGACGCCCATCCGCCCGTCCCGGAACGCCATTCCGCCGCCGACGAGGTACAGCCGCCACACCCGGGCCACCTCCTCGCCGACCATCGCGACCGCGTCGTCCCAGCGGGACTCGAACGTCCGGTACCAGGCGGCGACGGTGCGGACGTAGTGCTCCCGCAGCGCGTGCACGTCCCGGACCTCGAGGCCGGAGTCCTCCAACAGCGCGACGGTCTCGCCGACCGGGCGCATGAACATGTCCGGCGCGATGAAGGATTCGATGAACGGGCCGCCCCCGGGGTGCCGACCGGTGCGCGACATCTGCTGCACCAGGACCCGTCCGCCGGGGACGACGTTGTCGCGCAACGCCCGCGCGTACACCGGGTAGTTGCGCCTGCCCACGTGCTCACCCATCTCGAGCGAGGCGACGGCGTCGAACGCCCGATCCGGCACGTCGCGGTAGTCCTGCACGCGGATCTCGACGCGGTCGCCGAGACCACGCTCGGCGATCCGCTCGTCGACGAACCGCTTCTGTTCGCCGGACAGCGTCACCCCGACGACGTGGGCGCCGTACTCGGCGGCGGCGTGCAGGCTCAGCGAACCCCACCCGCAGCCGACGTCGAGCAGGCGCTGTCCGGGATGCCGGTCCAGTCCGAGCTTGCGGCACACCAGGTCCAGCTTGTCGCGTTGCGCGTCCGCGAGGGTGTAGCCGGGATCGTCCGACCTCCAGTACGCGCACGAATACGCCATGTGCGGGTCGAGGATCAGTCCGTAGAACTCGTTGGACAGGTCGTAGTGGTGACGGATGGCGGCGCGGTCGCGGACCTTCGAATGCAGGCGGCCGCGCACCCGGGCCTGCGACGCGGGCGGCGACGGCGGCGCCCCGAACACGCCGGCCCGACGCGCCAGGTGCGCGGCCCGGGCGAGCAGCGCCGGGGTGACGCGGACGCCGTGCAGTCCGCGTTCCCGCGCAACCTCCCACACGTGGGTGAGGGCGCCGTCGAGGTCGCCGAGGACGTCCAGGTCCCCCGTCACGTACGCCTGCGCGGCGCCGAGTTCGCCGGGGTGCCACAGCATGCGCCGTAACGCGTTCGGGCTGTACAGCACCACGGGCGGTGCGTCCTGCGGACCGGCGGTGCTGCCGTCCCACGCGGTGAGTCGCACCGGCAGGTCACCGCCCACGAGCGGTGCGAGGACTGCGGCGATGTCGTGCGCGATGCCGGTGTGCGTGCGCGTCGGGGCCGTGGTCATCGGGCCTCCCTACGGTCGAGGACGAACTGCTGGACGTCGAGGTAGCCGGACCGGAAACCGGCCTCCGAGTAGCAGAGGTAGAAGTGCCACATGCGGCGGAAGACGTCGTCGAAGCCGAGCTCGGTGACGCCGTCCGCCTGCGCCGCGAACCGCTCGTCCCACAGCCGCAGTGTCCGCGCGTAGTGGTCGCCCATCGACAACCGTTGCCGCACCCGCAGACTCGTCTGCCGCTCGGTGATCTCCTCGATCGCCCGCACCGACGGCAGGAACCCGCCGGGGAAGATGTACTTGTGCACCCACGTATAGGTGTTGCGAGTGGCGAGCATCCGGTCGTGCGGCATCGTGATCGCCTGGATCGCGACCCGGCCACCCGGCGCCACCAGCCGATCCAGGGTCCGGAAGTAGGTACCCCAGAACTGGTGTCCCACCGCCTCGATCATCTCCACAGACACCACCGCGTCGTACCGGCCGTCGACCTGCCGGTAATCGAGTAGGTCGACCTGCACCCGGTCGGCGTACCCGGCCTCCGCGATCCGCTTGCAGGCCAGGTCCTGCTGCTCGGTGGACAGCGTCACCGACCGCACCGTCGCACCGCGCGCGGCGGCCCGGATCGCGAGTTCGCCCCAGCCCGTGCCGATCTCGAGGACCCGGCTGCCCTCCCCGACGCCCGCGCCGTCGAGCAGGCGGTCGATCTTGCGGTGCTGCGCCGAGGCCAGGTCGTCCCATACGGGTTCCTCGACGTCGTCGCCGAACAGCGCGCTCGAGTACGTGAGGGTGTCGTCGAGGAACAGCGCGAACAGCTCGTTGGACAGGTCGTAGTGGCGGGAGATGTTCGCCCGGGTGTTGCGGGTGGTGCCCTTCTCGCTGCCCGGCGGCTTCGGGATCACCATGCCGCGCAGTCGTTGCAGCGGACGGGGAATCAGCGTCGCCGCCCGCGCGGCGAACACCTCGAGGACCGCGGTGAGATCGGGCGCCGACCAGTCCCCGGCCATGTACGACTCGCCGAAGCCGATCAGCCCGCTCTCCCCCACCCGCGCCGCGAAGTCGTCCGGGCGGTGCACCACCATCACCGGCGGATCGGTCGCCGACGGATCGCCCAGCACGGTGCCGTCCGGGAACTGCACCCGTACCGGCAGTCGCGAGACCGCGTGCCGGAACAGGCCGTCGGCCACGCGTCCGGCGACGCGGGCACGCATCCCGGTCGGCGCGCGGTGCAGGTCTCCCCACGAGCACCGGTCGACGGGCCGCCGGGTCGGGATCACGGTCGCGGTCATCACACTGCCTCCTGTCGTCGATGCGCCGGCCGCGGCCGGACGGGTAAGCCTCTGGCCCACAGTCGAATCCCCTGCCACCGGATCTGCACGGCCACGCGCAGCGGCGCGATCGGGACCGTGAGCGCTGCGCGCAGCACCTCCCGCGCCGTCGCATCTCGGCGCTCGCCCACCACGGTCGCCACGAACGGCGGCTGTCCGGGACGCTCGAGCGAGATCCCGATCCGCAGCGCGGCACCCGGTGTGGGCAGGCGCATGCGGTACTCGCCGTCGACGTCGTTGAACGGCGAGACGTAGAACTCCTTGGCCGCCCGCGCGTTGCCGCGCTCGTCGGGGCGCAGCAGGTAGCAGTGCCGCTCGCCGTACGTGTTGTGCACCTCGGCGATCACGCACACCGGGCGGCCGTCGCCGTCGTGGCACCAGAACACGCTGAGCGGATTGAACACGTAGCCGAACACCCGGGCGTTGGTGAGCAGCAGCACCTTCCCGCACTCGAGGTCGATGCCGTGCGCCGCGAGGAACGCGTCGACGTTCTGCCGCAGACTCCGCGACAGGTCACCGAGGTGGTCGGCGGAGGCGAATCCGGCGAGCGGGGCGAGGAGTCGCGGCAGCCTGGGCAGGTGGTCGACGTCGACGAGCCAGCTGTAGCTGCGGTAGCGGAAGGCGTTGCGCAGCGGCGCGGTTCGCACGTGGCTGATCGTCGTCCGGTAGATCGCCGGAGTCGACGGCAACGGCGGCGCGGTCATGTCCACTGCCCTCCCAGTCGCTGTGCGGCGCGCAGACCCGACAGCGCGCCGTCCTCGTGGAATCCCCAGCCGTGGTACGCCCCCGCGAACGCGACGACATCGTCGCTCAGCTCCGGCAGCCGGCGCTGCGCGGCGAGCGAGGCCGGGGTGTACTGCGGGTGCTCGTAGACCATCGTGTCGATCACCCGGCCCGGGTCGACGATGTCGCCGTCGCCCAACGTCACGACGTAGCGCTCCCCGGTGTCCGGCAGGCGTTGCAGCCGCGTCATGTCGTAGCTGACGAGTACCTGCTCGGGCCGCGCGGCGCAGAATGGTATGCGGTAGTTCCACGACGCCCGCGCCCGCGCCGACCGCGGCAGCACCGATTCGTCGGTGTGCAACTGGGTGTGGTTGACCGAGTACGGCATCGCGCCGAGGACCTCGTGCTGCAGCGGTGTCGGCGCCGCGAGGATCTTCAGCGCCTGCTGGGGATGCGTCGCGATCACGACGCCGTCGAAGCGGCGCAGTTCGTCGGCGGCGTCGCGGATCTCGACCCCGTCGGCGTGGCGGTGGATCGCGCGCACCGGCGTCGCCGCCCGCACCTCGCCGACGGTGTCGGCCACCCGGCGCACGTACTCGCCACTGCCGCCCCGGACGGTCCGCCACGTGGGCGAGCCGCCGACACTGAGCATTCCGTGATGCTCGAGGAAGGTGAACAGGTAGCGCACGGGGTAGCGCAGCGCGGTGGCCGGATCGCACGACCACACCGCGGAGACCAGCGGTGTCATGAAGTGCGCGGTGAAGTACGGCGAGAATCGGCCGTCGGCGAGGAAATCGCCGAGGGTCCGGTCGTCGGAATCCTCGTCGGTCGCGAGCAGCTCCCGCGCGGCGCGGTGGAAGCGCCTGACCTCGAGCAGCATTCGCACGTATTCGGCGCGCAGCACCGCGCCGACCGTGGGTACGAGGCCCCTCAGCCCCTGTCCGCCCGCGTACTCGAGCCCGCAGCCGTCGCACCGGATCGACATGCTCATGTCCGATTCCTGTGTCGGCACTTCGAGTTCGGCGAACAGGCGCAGCAGCGTCGGGTAGGTGCGGTCGTTGTGGACGATGAAGCCGGTGTCGACCGCGAGCGCCTCACCCGACGGCGACACCACGCGGTGGGTGTCGGCGTGGCCACCGAGCCTGGCGTCGGCCTCGTACAGCGTCACGTCGGCGCTCTTCGCCAGCACCCACGACGCCGTCAGCCCCGCCACCCCGGAGCCGACCACCGCGACCTTCCGCCGTCCGTCGCCACTTCGACCGCCGCTCATCCGTGCCCCTCCTCGTGTCCGGTGTTCACGAGACATTCGGAGACGTCCGGCGGCGCGATTGGTCGCGGACGAAATCGATCGCGATCCGATGCCACCGTCCCGGATTGCGCAGCATCGTGTGGCCCGCTCCCGGCATGCCGATCCACCGAGCGTCGACACCCCGCGCGCGGGCCAGCACGGCCTGTTTCCGTGACACCGCCGGGTCGGTCCACGTGTCCGCGGTGCCGTGCACGACGACCATCCGCACGCCGGTCGGGATGCAGGCACCCTCGCCGTCGGGCCACCACGGGGCCAGAGCGAGTACCCCGGACACCGATGGATCATCGGCGACGGCGGCCGCGACCCGGCCACCCATCGAATGCCCGATCAGGACCACGGAGACACCAGCCGGTCGCAGGTCGTCGAGCACCCCGCGGACGTCGTGGACCGGACTGCTGTCGGCACCGTTCCAGCCCCGGAGGCGGTAGCGCACCTGCCGCACCCGGGCGTCGGGGCATCCCCGGCGCAGGATCGACGTGAACAGTCGCATCCGCAGGTCGGCGGCCTGCCAGCGCCGGGATCGACGCCGGTCGCGGACCTTGCCGCCCGGCAGCACCAACACGATCAGCGACGGCGCCCCGCCCTCACCGTTCCTCGCTCGTTTCCGTACCGGCATGCCCGGTATTCGGAAGCGACCAGCCGACGGATGGGTGAAGGCTAGATCAGTTCGAGGTACAGATCGTGCGGACCGAAGTGGTCAGGCCGATAGCCGACGTCCACCTTGCGCGGACCGGGATCGAGGTCTTCGACCTCGGCACGCCTGTACATAGCCGCGAAGGCGTCGCCGATCGATGCCTCGTCGCCCAGATGACGATGGTGCAGGTACCTGCCCGCCGGCACCCCGACCGAACTCCATCCCTCTGGCAGCGACACCGGCGGTATGTCCACGACCACGCCGAGGATCTCCCGGTAGTCACCGCCGCCGAGGTCCGTACTGAACTCGACGAAGACGCCGTCGGATCCGGACGGCAGGTCATGGCGTCGGGCGAAGACACGCGCCCACGCCTGTGGAACGACCACGGACAGTTCCGGGAACGGCGCGACCACCTCGATGCCGACGATCGTCAGGGCCGCTCTGTCAACGATCTGCACTGGCGTTCACCTGCCCCGATCGGGCCCGGCTGCCGAAACTCGCCAGGCGTGAACTCAGGTCGGTCGCCACCATCCCGATGTACGGTTCGTCGACGATCTGGATGTGATCGCACGGCACGTGGACGATCGCGAGCTTCTCGACCGCCTCACCCCAACCGCCGTCGGGCTGACGGATGCCGAAGGCGGGCTCGAGCGCGATCTGATCGTCCAGGTAGGTCTCGGCCATGTAGAGCACGACGTCGCCGTCGTACGTTTCCAGATCGGTGGTCGGTATGGCGCGATTGTCGAGCCACGACGTGCGCTGGTGCTCGATGATGCCGCTGGGAATCTCGGAGCCGCTCATCCTCAGCAGGTCCATCAGGATCCCGATCTGCTCCTCGTCGCTACCCGCCGCCGCGAGCCGATCGAACGGCAGCGGCGCGTCGACGCCGTACGTCTTCTTCGCGAATTTCGCGTAGCGCTGCCAGCGGGCCCGGATCTCGTCCGGGGTGTCCTCGACCTTCTCGCCCGGCATGACGGTGTCGATCAGGCCGACCAGCCGAACGTCGGCCCCGCCCTTTCGCAGCTGCTTCGCCACGGCGTACGCCAGCGCGCCGCCGAACGACCAACCGGCCAGCACGTACGGGCCGTCGCCCTGGATCTCGCGCAGCAGCGGCACGTATGCCGCGGCGCGCTCGTCGATCGGGCCCTCGACCCGCTCGAGACCGAACATCGGCGTGTGCGCGGGCAGACGCTTGAGCAGCGGCTCGTACGCCACCGTCGAGCCACCCGCCGGATGGAACACGAACACCGGCACCGCATCCGAGCCCTCGGCCCGCGGCCGCAGCGTGCGGACCAGGCCGTCGATCTTCAGGCCGTCCTCGAGATGCCGACGCACCGTCTCCGCCAACTGCTCGATGGTCTCCGCATCACGCACGTCATCGACGGTGATCTCCCCGCCCGATCGCTTCGTCAGACGCGCCGCCAGCTTCTCCGCGGACCCGTCGTCCAGGATCGGCAAGGTCCCGAAGATGCCCCTCGCCGCCTTGCCGGTCACCACCGCCCACGACGCAAACGTCAGACGCTCCGCCGCATCGCGCGGCGGCACATCGACCTCGCCGGACTCGGCCGGAGTCTCCTCCACCGACGCGACAACGGCATCGCACAGCAACGCGAAGCCGGCAGCATTGACGTGCGTCGGCGAGGTACCGTCTGCCCTGCAGTGAATCCGAATCGAGGCGCCGCCGAGGTGCGGCTGCACCAGCACGTTGAGCGAACCCGTCGCCGGTAGATCAGCGAGCACGCTCGTCTGCACCTCGCCGACCCGGGTAAGTACCTGACCTGCAACCGCTCTGACGACATCGTCGAGCGTCGCCGCGACCGACACTGGCACTTCCCACGCCTACCGGCCGTCCGACAAGGCCACGCTGTGCACGCCGAAGTCGTAGTCCCCCAGCATCGAACGGCCTTCGCCGGCGCTGCTCTCGTTCGTCATTCGGTTTCCCTCCCCGCAGCAGCGCGACCCGCGCCGGGCCGAGCTACCGCCACCAAACGGATGAAGTCCGGTGTTTCCCCCTGACCGGACTCGAACGCGACCGATCATGGCACGGGTGATCGCGCCTCGACGGGGATCCGCCTGGATTCGGCGCTACGAGGCGGTCCGGTCACCCTGATGCGCGAACGAGTCGATCGCGGCGACGAGATGTTCGGTGAAGCTTCCCCCGCCGTGGCCGGCGTCGTCGACGACGACCAGTCGACTGCCCGGCCACAGCCGGGCCAGGTCCCATGCGATGGCGAGCGGGCCGGACACGTCGTAGCGGCCGTGCACGAGAACGGCGGGAATGTCGGCGAGCCGGTGCATACCGTCCAACAGTTGGTTCGGGGCGAGGAAGCAGTCGTTGCCCCAGTAGTGGGTGACCAGGCGCGCGAAGACCATCCGGAACGTCGGATCCCGATAGCGCGCGTCCGGCGTCCAGCCCGGGGTGAGGGAGACGTGGGCGTCCTCCCACTCGCACCAGCGGACGGCCGCGTGCTCGCGGACCGACGGATCGGGGTCGGCGAGCAAGCGTGCGTACGCCGCCGCCAGGTTGCCGCCCCGCTCGTCCACGGCGACCGGCTCGACGAAGCGCTCCCATTCACGCGGGAAGATCCGTCGCATGTCGCGGGTGATCCACTCGACGTCACGGCGAGGATCGGACGTGATCGCGCCCAGCGCCATCGCGATGACCCGGTCCGGATGCGCCTGCGCGTATGCCAGTCCGAGGGTGACGCCCCAGGACACACCCACCACGATCCACTTCTCGATCCCGAGGTGCTCGCGCAGTCGCTCGATGTCGGCGACCAGGTGTGCGGTGGTGTTGGTCGACAGGTCGACCGCAGGATCGTCGACGCGCGGCAGGCTACGGCCGCAGCCGCGCTGGTCGAACAGCACGGCACGGAAAGCCCTCGGGTCGAAGAGCCGACGCCTGCCGGGGCCGGCGCCCGAGCCGGGGCCGCCGTGCAGGTAGACCACCGGGACACCGTCCGGGTTTCCGATGCTCTCCCAGTACAGGTGCTGGCCGTCCGACACCTCCAGCAGGCCGGTGTCGAACGGCTCGATCGACGGGTAGCGCGTAACCATGGGCCGAGTGTGCCAGCCGGACCTTCGGGACTTTTCGGCAATGAAAAAGGGGCCCGATCGGAATGGTCTTCCGATCGGGCCCCTTCTCAGTGGAGCTGCCGGGAATCGAACCCGGGTCCTCCGCCGCTTTGTCAGGGCTTCTCCGTGTGCAGTTCGCTATGTCTCTACTTGGATCTCCCGGTCTCGCGAACAAGCCGTGATGACGATCCCAGTCGCTGTTGGTTGTCCCGACCCACTCCGCGACCGAGTGGAACGGTAGAGCCCTCTAGCTGATGCCAGGATCCGGGGCGAGGGCACACCCGGGCTGACAGACACGCAGTCGCTACTTAGGCAGCGAGGGCGTAGTCGCGCTGATTGGAATCGGCGCTTATTGGTTTGCAGCGACGCTTACGGTGGTCTCTTGCCTGCACCGACACGCTTCCCCTAACTCAACGTACGCAGTCGAAACCGTTCAGCCCCGTACGTCCCCACGTGTTTCATGGGGCTACTTACTCTAACCCGTGCGTCGGCGGGAATCATCCCAATTTCCGGTCCGCGTTCCAGGATCGCCGCCGGCCCCGCCGCCACCCCGAGCCACATCCACGCGTTTCGCCCTTCAGGTGCACTTCATTCCGTTAGTGTCTGGCCCCGGGACGGACTTTCGGTGACATTCGTCACTCGACACTCTCTGGGGGAAACTGGGATGACGTCGTTCGCGCGCCGACTCGTGGGCATTGCCGCACTCGCTCTAGCCGCCGTCACCGCGGGCACGGTCACCGCGCCGGCGGCGGGGGCCGCGCCGGCCTATCCGACGCCCTACGTCGACCCGTTCTATGCGGCCCCGGCCGACATCGCAACCAAGGCTCCGGGAGACGTGCTCGAGGTCCGCCGCACGGATACGTGGCTCGCCCCGGGCCAAGAGGTGTGGCAGATCAAGTACCGCTCCACCAATTCGTCGGGCGACCCGATCCCCGCGGTCACCACGGTGATCAAGCCGGTCAATTCGCCGACCGACATGCCCGTGCTGTCGTACCAGGCGATCGTCAACTCGCTCGGCCTGAAGTGCGCGCCGTCGGCCGCGCTGTTCACCGGCGAGATCAAGGACGTGTTCGGGCTGCCCCTGGCCCTCGCGCAGGGCTGGGCGGTCGCGATCCCCGACCACCTGGGCCCCAACAGCGCCTACGGCGCCGCCAAGCTCGGCGGCATGATCACCCTCGACGGCGTCCGCGCGGTCAAGCGACTGCCGGAACTGCGGCTGGCGAACAGCCCCGTCGCACTCGCCGGCTACTCGGGCGGCGGCATGGCCACCGCGTGGGCGGCGGCCCTCAACCCGACGTACGCCCCGGACGTGAAGCTCGCGGGCGTCGCACAGGGCGGCGTGCCGGCAGACATCGAGGAGATGGCGGTCGGGCTCGGCCTGGCGGACCGACACCCGGGATTCGGGCTGGGCTTCGCCGCCGCGGTGGGTCTCGAACGCGAGTACCCCGATCGGCTGCCGATCGGCGACCAGCTCACCCCGTCGGGGCTCGGGCTGCGAGAGGAGCTCAAGGACGAGTGCCGCACGATCATCATCGCGAAGGGTCTGCTGCACGGCGTGAGCGAGGTCGCCAAGTCCACGAGCCTGCTGCAGGACGAGCGGGTGCGCGCCGTGATGCGCGAGAACAGCCTCGTCGACTACCCCGGCATCCCGACCGCCCCCGTCTTCATGTGGCAAGGGTCGACGGACGGACTGACACCTTTCGGGTCCGTCGCCAGGACCGCCGACCGCTACTGCAAGGCCGGCGCGAATCTCGTCTTCCGCGGGTATCCCATCGCCGAACACATGACGAACGCGATCGTCGGACTGCCCGAGGCCTTCCTGTATCTCAAGGATCGCTTCGCCGGGGTGCCCGCCCCCACGGACTGCTGAGCAGCATTTACGTCGGCCAACAAATCGTATATGTCCACTCCTCGGGATTTGTCCGCGAAAGCACCTGGACGGCCGTTCAGCTTCCCCTAACCTCCCCGTCTGAAGACGAGTGCGCTTGTTAGGGGACCCCCGAATGTCCGTCCGCTCCACTTTCGTTCGCCGCCGACTGCTCCCGGCGCTCGGCGCCTCGCTCGCGTTCGCGCTTGCCGGGACCGCGATTGCCGTGTCGGTGCCGCTGTCCCCCGATCCCACCGACCCCGGACCGCCCACCGATCCGGTCTACGGGCTCGCCGGCAACTGCTACGCCGTCGCGTCCGAGACCAATCCGGGCTTCGTCGTGCGCGACGGTGACGGCTACCGGGTCGGCGCCGACGCCGCCGGGGCCACGAAGTTCCGGATGCAGGCCGCCCAACTCGGACGGTTCCTCTTCCTCGGCAACGACACCGCACTGATCGCGGGCGAGCCGGGCCGCGCGTTCGCCGCGCCGCAGCCCACGCCGGCCACCGACTGGACGCTCACGTTCACCGACGGCGCCTACACCGCGACCTCGACGACCAACGGAAAGCAGTTGGGCGTCAACCGCGCCGACGGCCGGCTCACGGTGACCGATCCCGGACACGATCCCGAGGCCGGACGGTTCCGTCTCGAGCCCGCGAACGGCTGCGCCGACTTCCCCGAGGCCGAGGTCGGTGCGCGCGGGGTTCCGCTCACCACTTCCCCCGACGAGGTCCGCGGCTTCATCGACGCACACGTCCACATGAACGCCAACGAGTTCATCGGCGGCGAGATTCGCTGCGGCGAGCCCTATTCACCGCTCGGCGTCACGGTCGCGCTGCAGGACTGCGAGGACCACAAGCCCGACGGTCTGCCCGCGCTGCTCGAGAACGTCCTCTCGCACGGCAGCCCGTTCGAGTCGCACGACACCACGATGTGGCCGAGCTTCGCCGACGTCCCGTCGTACGACTCGATGACGCACGAGCAGATGTACTACCGCTGGGTCGAGCGCGCGTGGCGGGGTGGCCAGCGGATCATGACGAACCTGCTGGTGTCGAATCGCGTGCTGTGCGAGCTGTATCCGCTGCGCAGCAACCCGTGCGACGAGATGGAGACCGCCCGACTCGAGGCCCGGCAGGCGCACGAGATCCAGGACTACGTGGACGCGCAGTACGGCGGCCCGGGCCGCGGTTGGTTCCGGATCGTCAGCTCCCCGGAGCAGGCGCGGGCCGTGGCGGCGTCCGGCAAGCTCGCCGTTACGCTCGGTATCGAGGTGTCCGAGCCGTTCGGCTGCGGACTGCGTAACGGAGTCCCGCAGTGCGACGAGCGCGACATCGACGCCGGCCTCGACGAGCTGTACGCGATGGGTGTCCGGCAGGTGATCCTGACGCACAAGTTCGACAACGCCTTCGGCGGCGTGCGGTTCGACGAGAGCATCACCGGTATCGCGGTCAACATCGGCAACTTCATCGGCACCGGCGAGTTCTGGAAGGCCGAGCCGTGTACCGGCGTCGCGAAGGACAACCCGATCGGCAACGTCGACCAGGCCACCGCCGAGCTGACGAAGTCGCTACCGCCGGGCGTGAGCCTGCCCGTGTACCCCGAGGGTGACGCGTGCAACGCCCGCGGTCTGACCCCGCTCGGCGAGTACGCGATCCGGGCGATGATGCAGCGCGGCATGATCGTCGACATCGACCACATGGGCGTCAAGACCGCCGACGCGGCGCTGAACATCCTCGAGGACGCGCAGTACTCGGGTGTCGTGTCCAGCCACGGCTGGACCGACCCGTCGAACTACCCGCGCATCTACAAGCTCGGCGGGTTCGTGGCGTCGTACGCGGGGCCGTCGGAGAACTTCGTGAAGGAGTGGCGCTCGGCCCGCGCGGACCGTGACGAGCGGTACTACTTCGGCTACGGGTTCGGAGCCGACACCAACGGCTTCGGGTCGCAGCCGGCGCCCCACAAGGACGGCGCGCGGTTCGTCGAGTACCCGTTCACGACGTTCGACGGCGGAACCGTGATGGAGCAGCAGCGCGCGGGCACCCGCACGTTCGACTTCAACACCGACGGCCTGGCGCAGTACGGGATGATCCCGGACTGGATCGAGGACATGCGGGTGTTCGCGGGCGCGGACGGTGCCCAGTTCATCGACGACATGTCGCGCGGGGCCGAGGCGTACCTGCAGATGTGGGAGCGCGTCGCCCGCTAGAAGCTGCGGTGGCCGCCGCGTTCACCCCTCACGCGGCGGCCACCGCTACCACCTCGACTGTTGCGACGTCAGCGGCTCATGCCCTTGACGCGACGTCCGAGCTCACGGGTGACCTCGCGCTCGGCGGTGCGTCGGGCCAGATCCTGACGCTTGTCGTAGTCCTGCTTGCCCTTCGCGAGGGCGAGTTCGACCTTGACCTTGCCGTCGGAGAAGTACATCGACAGCGGCACCAGCGTCTGGTTGCCCTCGCGGGTCTTGCCGACCAGGTGCTCGATCTCACGCTTGTGCAGCAACAGCTTGCGGGTACGACGCGGTGCATGGTTGGTCCAGGTGCCCTGCGTGTACTCGGGGATGTGCAGTCCGCGCAGCCACACCTCGCCGTCGTCGACGGTCGCGAACGCGTCCACCAGCGATGCCTTGCCCTCGCGCAGGCTCTTCACCTCGGTACCGACGAGCGCCACACCGGCCTCGTAGGTGTCGATGATGGTGTAGTTGTGTCGCGCCTTGCGGTTGGACGCGATGACCTTGCGGCCCTTCTCTTTCACGTGCGGGCCCTCACTGTCGTCGATCCGCTGTCACATTCGTCGTACCACTCCAGCATAGGAGCGCCGGCAAGCCGATTACCTATCGCGTCAGTCCCGGACGTAGAGACGGAGCGCGATGTACCCGGTGATCGCCGCCATGCCGGCGCCGACGATCACGATGAACGGGGAGACCAGCAGCACGTCGCTGTTGGAGATCCGCGCCACGATGTTCGCGTCGTAGATCTCGCCGAGCATGTCGTCGACGAACAGACCCTTCGCGGTGAACAGGCCGGCGATCGCCAGCCCCGCACCGATGAGTGAGGCGACGACAGCCTCGAGCAGGAACGGCAGCTGCGTGTACCAACGGGTGGCACCGACCAGCCGCATGATGCCGACCTCGGTTCGGCGGGTGAGCGCGGCAACCTGAACCATGTTGGCGATCAGGAAGATCGCGGCGATCGCCTGGACGATCGCGATCGCGAAGGCCGCGTTGCGGATGCCGCCGAGCACGCTGAACAGCCGGTCGACGAGCTCGCGCTGGTTGAGAATGCTGTCGATGCCCGGTCGGGCCGAGAAGTCGGCGTTGATGAACGCGAACTGGTCGGGGTCGCTCATCTTGACCTTGAACGAGGCCGGGAAACTCTCGGCGCTGACCAGCGACGCCAGTTCCGGGTTGTCCTTGAACACGCGGTCCGTGGCGTCGGCGACGGCGTCGTCCTGATTGAGGTACTGCACCGCGACCACGCCGTCGGTGTTCTCGAGGTCGTTCCGGATGCCGCGGCACAGGTCCTGCACGCAGTCCGGGTCCGACGCCGAGATGTCCTCGGTGAGGAACAGCTGCACCTCGACGCGGTCGAGGAAGATCTGCTGCGTCTTGTCGGCCATCTGCACGACGAGCAGGCCGCCGCCGAACAGCCCCAGCGAGATCGCGGTCGTGAGGATCATCGCGACGGTCATCGAGATGTTGCGGCGCAGGCCGGTGAAGACCTCGCTGAAGATGAAGCTGGCACGCATCGGGGAGGGAGTCCTTACGTCGTCTGGTCGAACGGTTCGGCTGGGGTGTGCCGTCGGGGCCTAACGGCCGACGGCGTACACGCCCCGCGCTTCGTCTCGGACCACGCGGCCCAGGTCGAGCTCGACGACGCGTCGGCGCATCGAGTCCACGATGTGGTGATCGTGCGTGGCCATCAGCACCGTGGTGCCGGTGCGGTTGATCCGCTCGAGCAGCAGCATGATGTCCGCGCTGGTGTCCGGGTCGAGGTTGCCGGTGGGTTCGTCCGCGAGCAGTACCAGCGGCCGGTTCACGAACGCGCGGGCGATCGCAACGCGCTGCTGCTCACCGCCGGACAGCTCGTTGGGCAAACGATCGGCCTTGCCGGACAGACCCACCAGCTCGAGCACCTCGGGGACGGTCCGCTCGATCACCGACCGCGACTTGCCGATCACCTCGAGCGCGAACGCCACGTTCTGCGACACCGTCTTGCTCGGCAGCAGGCGGAAGTCCTGGAACACGTAGCCGACGCTCTGCCGCAGCTTCGGAACCTTGCGACCCGACAGCTTGTTGACGTGGAAGTCCGCGACGTAGATGTCGCCGGAGGTGGGCGTCTCCTCCTTGAGCAGGAGCTGCATGAACGTGCTCTTGCCGGATCCGGACGGCCCGATCAGGAAGACGAACTCGCCCTTGTCGATCTCGACGCTCACCTTGTCCAGGGCGGGCCTGGTGGAGGCCTTGTAGAACTTGGAGACATCCTTGACGCTGATCACGGGAAGCCAGTCTAGCCGTTATAGAACAGTGACCTTGGGTAACGACGCGCCCGCAGGCCGGATCAGCCGCCCGGGCTCGGATTGGTCGTCGACTCGGTGCCCGAGGTGGTCTCGGTCGGCCGCTCCGATTGCTGCACCTGCTCGGTGGTGGTCGTCGGCTGCCGATCGGTGGTTCGTTCCGTCGTCGTCGTCTCGCGGCCGGCGCCGGGAGCCGTCGTCGTGGTCGTCTGCCCGCTCGGCCGGCTCGTCTCCGTCGACGACGGTGGGTTCGACGACGTCGCGGTCTCGGACGGCGTGGTGGACGTAGACATCTCCGTCGACGGGTCCACCGCGGGCGGCTGGTACTGGCGGTCGTCGCGCTGGCTGCTCGTCTGGGCGGGCTGGTTGGAGTCGGTCTTGGTTTCCTCGTTCAGTTGCCCGTTGAGCATCGCCAGGCCCACCCACAGCAGGCACATGACGACCGTCGTGGTGCGCATCCGGCCACCGAACAGCCTGCGGGGGATCCGCTGCCACAGCCTCGCCAACTTGTCCTCGGCACTCATTCCGGATCACCTCCCACCGCGTCGGTCTCGAGTTCCGCGGCGACCGTGATTCCCGCGTTCCGAAGCGCGGTGACGACCCGGACGCGCAGCGCCCTGCCCACCTGGAACTGCTTGCCCGGCAGCGTGCGGGCGACCACCCGGATGCTGACCTGATCGACCTCGAGACTCTCGACGCCCATGACCGACGGGGTGTCGAGCAGCAGCGGCCGCAGTGCCTTGTCGGCGTACGCGTCGACACCCACGCGGTGCAGGATGTCATTGACGCGGTTGATGTCGGCGGTCGCCGGGATCGGGACGTCTACGACGGCGCGCGCCCAGTCCTTCGACAGGTTGACGGCCTTCACGATCTGCCCGTTGGGGACGGTGATGACCTCGCCGTCCGCGTTCCGCATGCGGGTCACGCGTAGCGTCACGTCCTCGATCACGCCCTCCGCGTCCGTCGACGAACCGGTGATCGCGATCTGGACGGTGTCACCGAAGCCGTACTGCCGCTCGGTGATGATGAAGAACCCGGCGAGGATGTCCTGCACCACGCGCTGCGCGCCGAAGCCGAGCGCGGCACCGAGCACGGTAGCGGGGGCGACGAGGCTGCCGAGCGGCATGTCGAGCTGGCCGAGCACCTTCACCGTGGCGAGCACGTAGACCATCGTGATGATGACCCACGTGATCACCTGCGCCACTGAGTGCCGGTGCTTGGTCGCCTCGGACCGCACCAGCGCGTCGCCCTGCTGATAGTTGTCGTCGATCCGTTTGGTGATGCGGCCACCGGCCCAGCCGACGAAGCGGGCGATGATCAGCGCGCCGAGGATCGTCAGCACAACGGGCAGGCCGGTGGCCTGCAGCCAGTTGCGCAGTTGATCCCACGGCCCGAAGGACAGGGCGAGATTGGTGGTCTGCATAGGGCCTTAGGACTGGTTTTCGCTCATCCGCCAGCGGATGCCGGCCTCGATGAATCCGTCGATCTCACCGTCGAGGACGGCGGACGGGTTGTTGACTTCGTACTCGGTCCGCAGGTCCTTGACCATCTGGTACGGGTGCAGGACGTACGAACGCATCTGGTTGCCCCACGAGCTGCCGCCGTCGCCCTTGAGGGCGTCCATCTCGGCGCGCTCTTCCTTGCGCTTGACCTCGAGCAGCTTGGCCTGCAGGACCCGCATCGCGGACACCTTGTTCTGCAGCTGCGACTTCTCGTTCTGACAGGTGACGACGATGCCGGTGGGGACGTGCGTCAGGCGCACCGCCGAGTCGGTGGTGTTGACCGACTGGCCACCCGGGCCGGACGAGCGGTAGACGTCGACGCGGACGTCGTTCTCGTCGATGTCGATGTGGTCGGTGGTCTCCACGACGGGCAGCACCTCGACCTCGGCGAACGAGGTCTGACGGCGGCCCTGATTGTCGAACGGGCTGATCCGCACCAGGCGGTGCGTGCCCATCTCGATCGACAGGGTGCCGTAGCTGTAGGGCGCCTTGACCGCGAAGGTGGCGCTCTTGATGCCGGCCTCTTCCGCGTAGGAAGTGTCGTAGACCTCGACGCCGTAGCCGCGCTTCTCGGCCCAGCGGATGTACATGCGCATGAGCATCTCGGCCCAGTCCGCGGCGTCGACGCCACCGGCGCCGGCGCGGATGTTGACGAGCGCGTCACGCGCGTCGTACTCGCCCGAGAGCATCGTCTTGACTTCCATCGCCTCGATGTCGGTGCGCAGCTGCGCCCGCTCGGCGTGGACGTCGGCGACGGCGTCGGGGCCGTCCTCCTCGGCGAGCTCGTAGAGCACCGCCATGTCGTCGAGGCGCGAGCGCAGTTCCTCCACGCGACGCAGCTCGGACTGCGCGTGCGACAGCTGGCTGGTGACCTGCTGCGCGTGTTCCTGGTCGTTCCACAGCTCCGGATCGGACGCCTGGTGTTCGAGTTCGTCGATGCGGCGGCGCAGCTCCTCGATATCGAGAACCTTCTCGACCGTGGTCAGAGTGGTGTCGAGCTCGTTGAGGTCAGCGGAAACGTCAGGATGCACAGTTATCCAGGCTACCGGGTGAATCGCCGCGTCCGACGTTGCACCGGCCACAACACGATCGTCCCCTACCGGAGTGCCACGGAATTGTCGGTGACCTACGTCATCCTGTCCGCATGATCACACGAGGCCGAGGCCGCCGCGCGCACCTGGTGGTCGGCGATCCGTGGCTCGACGCGGCCGCCGGGTTCCTGGGATTCGGTTCCCCGGACGAGGAGCCGTGGCGGCTCGGTGACGGCATCCGAACAGGCGATCTCGTCGTCACGGTGCTGGACACCGATCCACGCCTGCTGCTGTGTGTCGAGAGGGTCGACGCGATCGAGGACGACGGCATCGCCGTCGGCGAGCGGTGGACGACGAGCGGGTTCCCGCCGGTGGACGCGGTCGAACAGTGGGCGGGAGTCGCGCTCCCCACCTGTCCGGGCCCTCTCCCGCACGCTGTCGCGGACGTCCTGCTCGCGTTGATCGACGAACACCCAGGTCTGCAATTGCCGGCCCCGCCGGGCTCCGCCGCCGACGCTCAACTGCTCCTCACCCTCCGATCACCGGAGTGCGACGGCTGCCACGGCGTCCTGCATCTCGGGGATCCGATCTCTCGTCGGAGGGTTCACCTCCACGCGGCGCCCTTCTTCTCCGAGCCCGGCGCCCGCCCGGACTGGTCGACGGTGCTGTGCGCATCCTGCGTCGAAGAGATGACCGCCGCCGGGTTCACCAACTACGTCGACTACCGGTTCTCGCTGCACCCGCCGTGCCCGAACTGTGCGGCGCACACGACGGCGATGATGTGCATGGGCTTTCCGCCCGACCCTGGGCCGCGCGGGTTCGCACCGTGGGTGTCGATGGGCGGGTGCTGTGTGGGACCGGACACGCCGTCGTGGACCTGCGGCACCTGCCACCACAGCTGGTGAGGCCGCCTGTCGGGTGCAGTAGCGTCGGACCGGTGACCGATCTCGAACTCGCCCTGCGTCTCGCCGACGAAGCCGACACCATCACCCGCGCCCGTTTCGGCGCGCTGGATCTGCGGGTCGACTCCAAGCCCGATCTCACGCCGGTGTCCGACGCCGACCTCGCGGTCGAGCGCGCGCTGCGGGCCGTGCTGGGTGTCGAGCGTCCGGGCGACGACGTCCTCGGCGAGGAGTTCGGCGGCGACGCGAAGTTCGCGGGCCGGCAGTGGGTCATCGACCCGATCGACGGCACCAAGAACTTCGTCCGCGGGGTCCCCGTCTGGGCCAGCCTCATCGCACTGCTCGAGGACGGCGTCCCCGTCGTCGGTGTCGTGAGCGCACCGGCACTGAACCGCCGCTGGTGGGCGTCGGCCGGTGCGGGCGCATGGACGTCGTTCGACGGTGGCGAACCCCGCAAGCTGTCGGTGTCCGCGGTCGGTGATCTGGCGTCGTCGAGCCTGGCGTTCTCGTCGCTGTCGGGGTGGAAGGACCGCGGCATCCGCGAGCAGTTCGTCGATCTCACCGACGACGTGTGGCGCATCCGCGGCTACGGCGACTTCTTCTCCTACTGTCTGCTCGCCGAGGGCACCCTCGAGATCGCGGCCGAGCCCGAGGTGTCGCTGTGGGATCTGGCACCGCTGGACGTTCTGGTGCGTGAGGCCGGCGGACGGTTCACCAGCCTCGAGGGCGCCGACGGCCCGCACGGCGGCAGCGCCGTAGCCACCAACGGACTGCTGCACGACGAGGTCCTCACCCGCCTCCGCTGAGTCCAGCTGATTCCCCGGCCCCCGCGTTTTGCGCACTTGTCGCTCGAATTCGGGGCCCCGGAGCAGCGATAAGTGCGCAAAACGCGAGCTCGAGAGGGATGGGAGTGACAGGAATGGACGCCGACGAGGTCGACTTCGCGCACACCGATCAGGCGAGCCGCAAGCGCCGGGACAAGGCGCTCGGTCTCGCGCGGTTCGCGTGGGAGCGCGGCATCACCGGCACCGAACTGCTGGACATGCCCGACGACCGTCTCCGCAAGCTGGCCCGGGCCGCCGGGGCCAATCCGCCCAGCACCCGGGAGACGTGGACCGTAGCCGCCCAGTTGATCGACGAGAAGGATCACTGGGCCGGCCAGCACCCCGACGACCCGCGGGCGGTCCGCGACCACGCCGACGACAAGATCATGTGGGTCAAGCCGCCGATCGTGCCGTGGAATTGACCGCGCACGGCCCGAGCGGTCGGGCCTCGAGAATCTCGTGCGCCCGCGCCCGGGCGGCGTTGTAGTCGAACCCGGTTGCGCCGCCGACACGGATGCCGCCGAGGGCGCACGAGCGGGCCGGTTCGGGCAGCCGGTCCAGCGCGGGCACGGCGTCGACGGACAGCCCCTGCAGATAGGCGAGGTCGATTCTCCCGGTCTCGGTGTAGCGGTCGACGTTCCGCTCGGCGATGTAGCCGTCCGGGTCGAGGACCGCGAACCCGAGCAGACCCACCGCGGCCGCCGCCAGCACCGCCCGCGGCAGCCACCGACCCGACATCCGGATGCCCGCGACGAGCAGCAGCACGAACACCGCGCCCAGCCACAGCTCGGTCGCCATGACGCCGAGCCGCAGCCGGGTGAATCCGAACTCGTTCTCGTACAGCGCCATCCGATGCACCGCCGAGGCGACGACCACGAGACTCAACGCGCACAGCGAACCCAGTAGCACCCGGCCGAGCACCCGATCCCGTCGCTCCCCGCGATCGATCTTCCGCACGACGACGGCGATCACGAGCAGCGTGAGCACGGTAACGGCGGCCAGTTGCCAGAAGCCCTGCCGCGCGTAGTGGGAGTACGTGAGACCGGCGGTGCCCTGGACGTGGTCGTCGCCGCCGAACAGCACCGGCACCTGCACCGCGACGAAGCCGGCGAACAGCAGGTCCAGCAGCACCAGCGGCACCGCCCACTCCCACGCGGCGATCGGCCGCGCCGACGCCGGCGCGAGGGCGTCGAATCGCGGTGTGCGCCTGCGCAGGTACGTCGCCGCCAGTGCCACGGCCGCGACGAGCAGTCCGAGGAGCAGGCGTCCGCCGGGGTTCGTGACGCGCACGTCGGGCAGGAGGTCGTCGAACAGTCGACCGAACTCGGGGTCCGCGCTGACGAACAGCGCTCCGAACAGCGCCACCAAGACGGCGCTGAGCGCGGTCACCGCGGCAACCCGACCGGGCTTGACGCGGCTTTCGGTCCCCCGCCGGGACCGACCGCGCTGCACCCAGCCGACCAGCCGGACCGGGGTGAACCAGAGCGCGAGCGCACCCAGCACCATGCCGGTCCAGGTCCGGCCGCCCACCAGGGCCAGCGATCCGACCACCCAGCTCGCCACCACGCACAGCGCGACGAGCCAGTCGGCACCGCGGATCGCGGCCACCGCCAGCAGCGCCAACACGCCCGCGACCGCGACCAGTTGGGCCGGGGTGGGGCGCGGGCGAACCGTCCCGAACGCCGTCGCCGCGACCGCTGCGCCAGTGAGCACGTAGGCCACGCTCGCCGCCGGCGTCTGCACGGTCAGGGTCGCGACGGCCCCGGCACCGAGCGCGGCGGCCATCGTGGCGCGGGGCGCCACCGACGTCCGGTCACGCCGCCAGACGTCGCGGCGCCAGTGCCACAGGTCGCCGTCGGGGACGGGCTGCGGCGGGGTCAGGGTCGGTGCGGTCATGGGGTCCTCCTCGTCCACGCCGGCCCGTCGGGGCAGGCGTCATCGCGGGACGAGCGGAAGATGCTCGTCCCGAAGGGAATCGGTTCTCTCATGCCTGGGGCAGTGCCACCCGGATACAGCAGCCGGACGGGGTGTCGACGACCTCGATGCGCCCGGCGTGCAACTCCACCGCCCAGCGCGCGATCGCCAGGCCCAGCCCGGTGCCGCCGTCCTGGGCGCCGCCGCGCGCGAAGCGTTCGAAGACCCGGGAGCGGTCGGCGACGGCGATGCCCGGTCCGTCGTCGTGGACGTCCAGGAGCAGCTCACCGGCATGGGGATCGGTACGCACCCGGATCCGCACCGGCGAGTCCGGAGCCCCGTGCCGCGCCGCGTTGTCGACCAGGTTGGTGATCACCTGGTGCAGGCGGGCGCTGTCGGCGACCGCCTGCAGACCCGCGGGCACGATGTCGACGTCGACCCGCAGCGGCCGGGCGGGGCTCGACGCCTGCCGCACCACGTCGTCGAGGAACGGTGCGATCTCGAATGTCTCGCGGCGCAGCGGAACCGCTCCGCCCTCGAGCCGGGACAGGTCGAGCAGGTCCGCGACCAGGCTGCCGAGACGTTCGGTCTGAGCCAGCGCCGACCGCATGGTTGCGGGGTCCGGCTCCTCGACGCCGTCGACCACGTTCTCGAGCACCGCCTGCAGTGCCGCGATCGGGGTGCGCAGTTCGTGCGAGACGTTGCCGATCAACTCCCGCCGGTACCGGTCGTGGGCCTCGAGGTCCTCGGCCATCTGGTTGAACGCGGTCGCGAGCTGGCCGATCTCGTCGCGCGACGTCGATCGCACCCGGCGCGAATAGTCGCCGGTGGCCATGGCTTTCGCGGCGGCGGTCATCTCGCGCAGCGGGGACGTCATGCCGTGCGCGAGGATCTGCGTCACCACGAGCGCCGCGACGAGCGCGGCCAGCAGCGCGTACCGGAACTGCCACTGCGAAGTGATCCAGAACGTGAGCGACGCGAGCAGCAGCGACGCCCCGACCAGCAGGCCGGTCTTCGCCTTGAACGAGCGCAGCGGGTCGAGCGGGCGCGGCCAGTTCATCGCGGCACCTCCAACGCGTAGCCGACGCCGTGGACGGTCCGGATCACATCGCCACCGAGCTTGCGGCGCAACGCCTTCACATGACTGTCGACGGTGCGACTGCTCGCTCCGTCACCCCACCCCCACACCTGCTCGAGCAGGATCTCCCGGGCGATGGCGGCGCGGGGACGCGACGCCAGGCGCGCGAGCAGATCGAACTCGGTCCGGGTCAGGTGCACCTCGACGCCGGCGGAGCGGACCAGCCGCGCGCTGAGATCGATCGAGACGTCGCCGAGCACCAGCACGTCGGAATCGGTCGTTCGGTCGGCGCGCCGCAGCAGCGCCGAGATCCGTGCGACCAGCACTCGCATGCTGAACGGCTTGCCCAGGTAGTCGTCGGCGCCCACCCCGAGCCCGATCACCAGGTCCGTCTCGTCGGCGCGCGCGGTCAGCATCAGCACCGGCACCGCCCGTGACGCCTGGATGCGCCGGCACACCTCGAGCCCGTCGAAACCAGGCAGCATGACGTCGAGCACCACCAGGTCGGGGCCGAACGCCTCGCACTCGGTCACCGCGCTCGGGCCGTCGAACGCGGTCCGCACGTCGTAGCCCTCCGCACGCAACCGGGCGGCGATCGATTCGGAGATCGTGTGTTCGTCGTCGACGACGAGCACTCGGCGCTGGCTACCCGGTTCGCGATTGGTCACGGGTTCGACTGTATTTCGCGGTTGTGGGGATGCCCGGGAGGAGTTGTGAAGGTTGTGTGCAGGTTTCCCCACCCTCGCGTTTTGCGCACTTATCGCGCGATCCGGGGCCCCGGGACCGCGACAAGTGCGCAAAACGCGAGAAGAGGGGGTGTCCGGATCGTGATGCTCGTCACTTTCGGGATTGACTCGACTTCGTTTCTTACTCCGGAGTAAGGTAGGGGCGTCCGAGACCGCACCCCCGAGAAATGGTCATCATGAGCAAGCAAGACGTTGTGAAGACGAACGGCGCCAAGCGTGAGCCCCGCGACACCTCGGCGGTCGGCTTGAACCCGGTCAAGCGAGACGCGATGGGCGCCGCAATGCGGGTCCTGACCCGGATCACCGGTTCCGACCTGGCCGAGAAGTACAACCTGCGACAGGTCATCGACCGCGTCACCTACGAGGGCACCAAGACCGGTTTCAAGACCCTCGGTGCCGCGACCCGCACCTTCAACCGGGTCTCCGGCAACGACGCCCCCAAGCGTCTGCCCGACGGCGCTGCCAAGAACGCCGGCTACTTCGACCTGACGCCGGACGACGAGCAGAAGATGATCGTCGAGACGGTCCGCGAGTTCTCGGCCGAGATCCTGCGTCCGGCCGCGTACGACGCCGACGAGGCCGCCGCCGCGCCCGCCGACCTGCTGAAGCGCTCCGCCGAGCTCGGCATCACGCTCATCAACATCCCCGAGGCGTTCGAGGGTGTCGCGTCCGAACGCGGCGCGGTCACCAACTCGCTGGTCGCCGAGGCCCTCGCGCACGGCGACATGGGTCTGGCGCTGCCGATCCTCGCACCGAGCGGTGTGGCCGTCGCCCTCACCCAGTGGGGCACCGACGCGCAGCAGAAGACGTACCTGCCCGCGTTCGCCGGCGAGAACGTGCCGGCCGCCGCCGTCGTGGTGAGCGAGCCGCGCGCACTGTTCGACCCGTTCGCGTTGCAGACCAAGGCCGTCCGCTCCCCCAGCGGCTACAAGCTCAACGGCGTCAAGAGCCTCGTCCCCGCCGCCGGTTCGGCCGAGTTGTTCATCGTCGCCGCCGAACTCGACGGCCGTCCGGCGTTCTTCATCGTCGAGTCCGACACCAAGGGCCTCGTCGTCGAGGCGGATCCGAGCATGGGTCTGCGCGCCGCGGGTCTGGGCCGCCTGGTCCTCACCGACGTCGCGGTGCCCGAGTCCGCGATCCTCGGCGACGGCGACGCCGACCAGCGTGCCCGTGAGTACGCCGACGCGGTACGCCTCGCGCGCCTGGGCTGGGCGTCGCTCGCGGTCGGCACCAGCCAGGCCGTGCTCGACTACGTGATCCCCTACGCCAACGAGCGGGAGGCGTTCGGCGAGCCGATCAGCCACCGGCAGGCAGTGGCCTTCATGATCGCGAACATCGCGATCGAACTCGACAGCATGCGCCTGGTGACGCTGCGCGGCGCGTCCCGCGCGGAGCAGGGCCTGTCGTTCGCCCGCGAGGCCGCACTGGCCCGGAAGCTCGCCTCGGACAAGGGCATGCAGATCGGTCTGGACGGCGTCCAGCTGCTCGGCGGCCACGGCTTCACCAAGGAGCACCCGGTGGAGCGCTGGTACCGCGACCTGCGAGCCATCGGCGTGGCCGAGGGCATCGTCCTCATCTGACGCCGACCCGATTCGTTTACAGGAGACCTTTCGATGATCAATCTCGAACTTCCCAAGAAGCTGAGGGCCTCGGCGAACCAGGCGCATCAGGTCGCAGCTCAGATCCTCCGGCCCGTGTCCCGCAAGTACGACCTCGCCGAGCACGAGTACCCCGTGGAACTCGACACCATGGCGGCCATGGTGGAGGGCCTCAACGACTCCGGCCAGGGCGCGTCCGGCGCCGCGCTGGGCCGCGGCGACCAGCCAAAGGCCGTCGGCAACGCCAACGGCGGCAACATGTCGTCGCTGATGAACGTGATCGAAACCTGCTGGGGCGACGTGGGTCTGACGCTGTCGATCCCCTACCAGGGCCTCGGCAACTCGGCGATCGCCGCGGTCGCCACCGACGAGCAGCTCGAGCGGTTCGGCAAGGTGTGGGCCTCGATGGCCATCACAGAGCCCAGCTTCGGCTCCGACTCGGCGGCCGTCACCACCACCGCCGTGCTCGACGGCGACGAGTGGGTCCTCAACGGCGAGAAGATCTTCGTCACCGCCGGCGAGCGCTCCACCCACGTCGTGGTGTGGGCGACGGTCGACAAGACCAAGGGCCGCGCCGCGATCAAGTCGTTCGTCGTCCCGCGCGAGGCACCGGGCCTGAGCGTGGCCCGGCTCGAGCACAAGCTCGGCATCAAGGCGTCCGACACCGCCGTGCTGCTGCTGCAGGACTGCCGCATCCCCAAGGACAACCTGCTCGGTGATCCGGAAGTGAACGTGGAGAAGGGTTTCGCGGGCGTCATGCAGACGTTCGACAACACCCGCCCCATCGTCGCGGGCATGGCTATCGGCCTCGGCCGCGCCGTGCTCGAGGAGCTGCGCGGCATCCTGGAGGAGGCGGGCGTCGAGGTCTCGTACGACACCCCGGCCAACAACCAGCACGCCGCGGCCGCCGAGTTCCTGGCGCTCGAGGCCGACTGGGAGGCGTCCTACCTGCTGGCGCTGCGCGCGGCGTGGATGGCCGACAACAAGAAGCCCAACTCGCTCGAGGCGTCGATGTCGAAGGCCAAGGCCGGACGCACCGGAACCGCGGTGTCGCTCAAGGCCGTCGAACTGGCCGGCAGCTACGGCTACTCGCAGCGCCCGCTGCTCGAGAAGTGGGCCCGTGACAGCAAGATCCTCGACATCTTCGAGGGCACCCAGCAGATCCAGCAGCTCATCATCGCCCGGCGCCTGCTGGGCAAGTCGTCGGCCGAGCTGAAGTAGCCCGGGCTCTGTACCCGCTTCGACGTCTCGATTCGTCCCCGTCGCTCGATGAGCGGCGGGGACGAATCGCTTGTACCGAAAGGTCTCGAAACCCGACGGCCATTCCGCTCCGCCAGCGCCGAGTCGCACTCAACGCCGGATGTACTCCTGCAGGCACGACACCGTCTCGACCTGCTCGCCTTCGCTCCCGAAGACCCACGCAAGATACTCGGTCGCCCCGGCCACGCGCAGCCCGTCGAGGCGATCGAGAACCTCACTGTGCGAACCGATCAGTGCGACGTCCGCAGGATCGACCGCGCCCTCCCGGTCGAGCATCGCGCGGTAGGACGGGGTGTTGGTGTACGCCGCGAACTCCTCCCGGCACCGCTGTCGGGCCGACTCGACGTCGGACGTCACACAGATCGGCAGGCCCACCACGATCCGCGGAGCCGGCCGCCCGGCCGCCGCGGCGGCGACGCTGATGGTCGGGACGATGTGCTCGGCGACCGTCCGCACGCCGGTCATGAGCGTCACCGTCCCGTCGGCGTGTTCGCCGGCCAATTGCAGCATCGCGGGTCCGAGCGCCGCCACCAGCACCGGGGGCGGTGGGGTGTCGAATGTGTCCAGCGGGCGCGGCAATTCAGCCCGCAACCGCACGCCGTCGACGTGCGTCTGCTCACCGTTCAGGGTGGGCACGAGCGCCGCGAGATAGTCCCGGGCCCACTGCACCGGACGCTCGAAGCTCAGGCCCCACACGTCCTCGACGATGAACCGGTGCGAGACCCCGATGCCGAGTTGGAGGCGTCCACCGACCGCCGCCTGCGTGGTGAGCGCGGACGCCGCCAGCAGCAGCGGATGCGTCGGATGTGTCGGCAGCACCGCGGTTCCCAGACGAATCGACGACGTCCGCTCCCCCGCCAACGCGAGCACGGTCAACGCGTCCCACCCGAAGATCTGCGGCACCCACGCGGCGGCGAATCCGTCGACCTCGACCTGCGATACCCGCGTGACCACCTCGTCGAGCCGCGCCGAAGGCCACACCATCCGACCGATCTCCATCACCAACCGCCCCTTTTCGACGACGTCAGGGGCAGTCTCCCAGCCCGACAGCCGGCGGGAGCCATGATCGACAGGAAGTCGAACCGGCGCAACGCATTGCAGCGGTAGGAAATGCCGAAGCGCCTCCCGCGCATGGGTCGCGGGAGGCGCTTCGCATCGAGGACTCAGGAGGCGCCCCGGCCCTCGGGTTCATGGGTCGACGCGAGGCCCTCGCCAAAGAGAACACTCGAGAACGACGTCAACTCGCACTGCACATTTCTCACATAATTCCGAATACGAAATCTACGGAAGAGCACTGTTCGACCTCTCGAAAACCGGCCAGGAGAAGCCTTTTGACCCCCTCCACCTGCAGGGGAGCCACTCGCCACCGGCTCGAATGAATGTGACCGTACACCCACCCAAACCGACCGTCCACCCTTTTCGGAAAAAGAGCCCAAACCAATCAAATTGCACTGCAGTACATTTACAGTTCGCCGGAAGGCGCCGAACTCCCACCGAGCAGAAGCGTGCCCGTCAGGTCGGGGTCGTCGACCATCGGCACGTGTCCGATCCCGGGCAGGACCACCACCCGTGCCTGCGGGAAGACGCGGCGCACCCGCCTGGCCTGATACACGGGGTGAATCATGTCCCTCCGACCCCACACCACGGTGATCGGGACCGCGGCATCGACCACGGGCGGGAAGTCGAACGAGGCTGTCCGCGCCCTGTCGATCACGGTGTTCGCGGCAAGCGAGTTCGCGCTGATCACGGCATCGTCGTACGACACCCGGCCAGGATGCCTGTAGAAGGCAGCCAGCGATGGATACCGGACCGCTCTGTATCGCATGAGCTTCGGCATCCACGAACCCGACATCCGGGTGAGCGAACGCGGGATCCGGAACAGGAGAGCGGCGCGCGCCCGATCGACGCGCCCGACGTAGAAGCCTGCCGGAGAGAGCGCAGTCGCCGACGCGACCTCGCCGCGAGCTGCAAGAGCGAGGGCGAGCCAGCCCCCGAGGGAGTTTCCGGCAACATGTGAGCGCTCGCCCGGCGGTGTCACCGACCGGACGAATCCGTCGAGTTCCTCGAGGAGTCGACCCAATACGTCCTGACCGTCGGCGAGCGGCGGGGATTCGCCGTGACTCGGAAGGTCGACGGTGACCACCCTGCGATAGGGCGTCAACCCGTCCAGCAGTCCGTTCCAGACCTGCCGACGATCGGTGATCCCGTGTACGAGCACCAGGGTCGGCCCGGAACCTGCGATGTCGTGGCGCAGTTCCATGTGCAAATGCTACTGCCGACACGAAGAAGGGTGCCCGCCGCGGACGCGACGGGCACCCTCTCGAGCCTTCGGCGACTCAGCGCTGCATGAGATTGGAACGCCCGGCGACCACCGGGATCCACAGCACCGCGAGGAACGCCATCGCCGCCCACTCGACCAGCAGGCCGTAGCCGAGGCTGCCGGTCTCGGCGCTGCGAACGCTGTGCTGCGACCAGTACGTCAACAATCCCAGCGCCGTGCCGACCGTGACGCCGGCCATCGCGACCCACGCGAACACCCAGCGCCGGGTCCACGCCGCGAGCGCCGACACCCCGATCCCGAACACCACCACGAACCACGTGAACAGCCGGGCCAGGGCAGCGACCTCGTCGTGCCCGCCGGCCAGGACCTGCCAAGCACGAAGGCCGTCGACCTGAGGAGCCGCGAGCGCGATCAGCAGGATCAGCACGGTCGCCGCGATGAACGGGCCCCGCCCACGCGGGTCGACTTCACGCGCCACCTTGGCCTCGATCGACGCGAGTTCGCGTCGCAGCAGCGATATGTCGTCACTCATTCGTTCGTGCCGGTCGATGCTCGTCTGCGCTGAAACACACCGACGACCATATCGACGACGACGAACCCGAGCAGCGTCAGCCCCAGCAGCGGCACGAACCATCCGACCAGTACGGAACCGATCACAATCGCGCCGATCACGGCAGGATGGAGACCCCGGAGCGCACCCCGAACCGGCGGCCGACCCCAGCGCTGCGTGCCGCGCGTGGGACGACGCAGCCACCACATCCGGTAGCCGAGGACGATCACCGCGACCAGTGCGATCGCCAACGCCAGCAGAACGATCTGGTTCAACAACCCGAACAGGATGCCCATGTGCAGGGCGATGCCCCACGTGGTGAGCTTCGTCGCGAGCGGCCAGTCGGCGAACCGCGATTCGTCGGTGACCTGCCCGGTCGCGCCGTCCACCGCAACCGCATCCGTCGAGAACTGCCACGGCTGACGGGTCTGGGTCACAACGACGGCCGTGTCGGCCGTCGCCGGGATCGACGCCTCCACTTCACCGGTCACGCCGGCGTTCGCGGCGACGGCGAGGACGTCGTCGATGCGTCCGACGTTGGCGGTCAGCACATCCACGCCGACAGGAGCCGGAACGTGCCCGCCGTGACCGTCGTGCCCACCCGACGGAGCGGCGTCGGTGCCGGACAGCGTCTTCGACACTGACGGCGTCGTCCAGCCCAGCGACGTCCGCAGGTCGGTGACGTTCTCGCCCGCGTACTTCGACCAGGTCAGGCCAGTCGCAGACAGGAACACCAGGCCGATCGCGATCCACAGCCCGACGGCGCCGTGCCGTCCGAGCGCCCGGTTGCGGCCGCGCGCACCCCGGTCGACGGTCCACAACCGCGGTGCGGCGGCCGCGCTGCGGGCGCGGGCCGTGCGGTAGCGCCGCACCCACAGGTAGACGCCGCCGAGCGCGATCACCCACAGCCACGACGCCGCGAGCTCGCTGTAGAGACGGCCGGGCTCGCCGAGGTGCAGGTGCCGGTGCAGTTGCGAGATCCACGTCCGCAGCGGCAGCGCGTTGCTGCTGCCGTAGACGACGAGCTCGCCGACCGGCTGCGCGGTCACCGGGTCGACGAACACCGAGAGCCGCTCGGACTCCCCGAGTGTCGGATCGGTGAACAGCACCCTCGTGGTCTGTCCTTCCTCCGACGACGGCCGCACCGCCGACACCGTCAGGTCGGGGCGCTCGGCCTGCGCGGCCGCGACCTGCTCGCTCACCGGCGCGGCGGGGCCGGTCGACTCGACGTGTAGGTAGTCGCGGTAGACGAACTGCTCGAGTGTGGGTGCGATCGCGTACAGACCACCGCTGATCGCCGCGATGACAAGGAACGGCGCGACGAAGATGCCGGCGTAGAAGTGCACGCGGAGCACCAGTTTGCGGAGCGCACCGGGCGGAGACGAATCATTCGACTCCGGGCGGGATTTCGGCTCGTTCGGAATGTGCGCAGGGTTGGTCCCCACGCCTTCGGAAGCGTGCATGACACAGGCTCTTTCCTGAAGTCTCGGATCGGCGCGCGAAACGAACGCGCGCCGCAAGGAACCCGCCGACGGGCCCCGGCACACGGGTCGTGTGGGACATCGGCGGTGAAGACGACGGCAGATACCGGACACGCGAGCGCGTGACCGGTCGGCTACCAGGAAAGAGCGGGCGGGCCGCGGGTACCGCCGGCGGCACGGGCGACGCGTGAGGTCGTCGGGTCGAGACGACGGACGACGGTGGGTGTCCACCTGCGGATGTCGGGGACGGGAGGCGCGGACAGTACCGCGACGACGACCCGGAGCACCGATCCGATGACGCTGAGCAGCGACCGCTCGGCGGCCCGGATCAACGCGACGCCGACGACGGTCGCCGCGGCGTGCGCGCCGAGCATCTGCGGGGTGAGCTGCAGGCCGTGCGCATGCTCGGACGCCAGCGTGAGGGTGAAGTGGCCGATGCCCTGCCCCGCCGCCAGCATCAGCGCGAGAAGCACGAGCGGTCCACGGCGGGTGCGCACCGACGCGACCGCAGCGCCGACGACGGCACTCGCCGCAACCAGCAGCACGATCGCCTCGTCGCCGGGGAACGCGGACCCACCACCGAACCCGTGCGCGGCGACGCTGATCGCCCCGGACAGCGCGCCGACGACCGTGCCGCGCAGTTGCGCAGCGGCGTCGGCTCCGGATTTCACTCCGCGAGACTAACTGTCGCCGCCGGGATCGCTCCCTCCACTGACCTTCGGACCAGGACGAATCCACCCACTGTGACGCATATCACCGCTAGTCTGGGGCTGCCGACGTCACCGATGGGAGCAACCATGCAGGACGTTCTGACGAAGATCACCGACACGCTCAGCGCCGTCCGCGTGATGCAGCGGTCCGGTCTCATCCCCTTCCCCCGCGTCGACGAGGGCATCCGCGTCCTCCTCGCCGTCGACAAGTACGGCCCGTTCGCCGGTTCGGTGCACGCCCATGCCGCCGCCGGCCACGGCCGGATCGCGCTCGTGGACGAACGCGGCCGGCTCACGTACTCCGAACTCGAGGCGCAGTCCAATGCGCTGGTGCGCGCGTGGAAGGCCGAGGGCATCGGCGTCGGCACCTGCGTCGGGGCGATGTGCCGCAACCACCGCGGCCTGATCCTCACGATGCTCGCCGCCGCCAAGAGCGGCGTGCGCCTGGTGCTGATGAACACCGGCTTCGCGCGGCCCCAGCTGGTCGACGTCGCGGCGCGGGAGAAGGTGCAGTTCTTCGTCTTCGACAGCGAGTTCGCCGACATCGCCGACGCCCTGCCGTCCGACGTCACGACGTTCCTGTCGTGGGTGGACGGGCCCGTGCGCACGCCCCCGGCCGAGACCCCGCCCCGGACCCTCGACGACCTCATCGCCGACAGGCCCACGGGCACCGTGCCGGCCCCGGAACAGCCCGGCGTCTTCATCCTGCTCACCAGCGGCACCACCGGCACCCCCAAGGGCGCGCCGCGCGGGCACACCTCCCCGTTCGTCACCGCGCAGTTCCTCGACCGGATCCCGTTGCGCCCCAAGCAGACCATGCTGATGGCCGCGCCCGCGTTCCACGGCACCGGTATCTCGCAGCTCGGCCTGGGGATGGCTCTCGAGAACACCGTCGTGATGCAGCGCCGCTTCGATCCGGAGACCACGGTCCGCCTGATCGCCGAACACCGCGCCGACACCCTCGTACTGGTGCCGACGATGCTGCAGCGGATCATCGACCTCGGCCCCGACGTGCTCGGCAAGTACGACACGTCGTCGCTGAAGGTGATCTTCGCGGCGGGATCGGCCATCCCGCCGGACCTGTGCATCCGCACGCAGCAGGCGTTCGGGAAGGTGCTGCACAACTTCTACGGCTCCACCGAGGTCGCTGCCGTCACCGTCGCCACCCCGGACGACCTCGAACGCGCCCCCGGCACCGCCGGACGCCCGCCGGCCACGTGCCACATCGCCCTGTTCGACGACGCCGGTAAGCGGATCACCGAACCCGACGTCGTCGGGCGCATCTTCGCCAAGTCCGGCCTGAGCTTCGAGGGCTACACCGACGGACGCGACAAGGAACGCATCGACGGCATGCTCTCCACCGGCGACGTCGGCCACTTCGACAGGGACGGACTGCTGTTCGTCGACGGCCGCGACGACGACATGATCGTCTCGGGCGGTGAGAACGTCTACCCGCTCGAGGTCGAGAACCTCATCGCCGAGCGGCCCGACGTCCTCGAGGTCGCGGTGATCGGCGTGACGGACGACGAGTTCGGCCACCGCCTGCGGGCCTTCGTCGTCGCGGCGGCCACGTCCTCACGCGATCCCGACGAGATCCGCGCCCACGTGAAGTCGAACCTCGCCCGCTACAAGGTGCCTCGCGACGTCGTCTTCATCGAGGAACTGCCCCGCAACGCGACCGGCAAACTGTTGCGCCGCGTGCTCGTGGAGATGGACGTCGAGTCGCCGTGACCTGGTCCGGAGGGATGCACCCCACCACCGGACCGTTGCACTGAGCGCAACTCCTTGTTCGTTCAGCGCGACAAACTCGTGCCGATGCAGGAGAATGCGGGAGGTTTTGCCAAAGCAAACCAACCGCAACATTTGTGCGCCCATCCAGGAGTACGACCATTTCTACAGCTATCGCGCGCCCACTCGCCCGAATTATCCCATTTCTCGCTGCCGCCGTGGCGGCGGTGACGCTTGCCTCCGGCTGCGCTCCGTCGACAGCGGACGCGAACTCGACGCCCGAGCCCACCGTCGTCGCCCACAGCAAGGGCGAAACCACGATCGCGGCCGTCCCGCAGCGCATCGTCGCGCTGTCCTCGTCGTGGGCCGATGTCGCGCTCGCGCTCGGGGTCGACCCGGTCGGGATCGGCACCCTCACCTCGATCGGCCCCGCCGACGGCAAGTTCCCGTGGCAGGGCGACTTCGACGCCCGGGCGATCGGCCTCTCACTGGTCGGGGCCCCGGACTACGAGGCGATCGCCGCCACCGAGCCCGACCTCATCCTCGCCGACTTCTCGGCTCGCAACGCCGACGTCTACGAGCGACTGTCGGCGATCGCACCCACCGTCGCCCCGCTGGGCGCCACCGGGTTCGTGGACCGCTGGCGCGATCAGACCCGCACCCTCGGCCGGATCCTGCAGAAGGACGCCGAGGCCGACGCAATCGTCGCCGGTGTCGAGGCACGCATCGCCGCAACGCGCGACGCCGCACCGCGAACCCGCGGCGCGACGTTCGTGCTCGCCACCACCGGCCCGGAATCGGTGGGCGTGGTCGCCGACCCCGAGGATCCCGCGGTGCAACTGATGAGCGAACTCGGCCTGACCCTGCTGCCGGCGGTGCAGGCACTGGGCAACGGCAAGACCCGCACCACGGTGTCGTACGAGCACGCGAACAGCCTCACGGCTGCGGATCTCACGCTCGTCTGGAACAAGGGCGGACGTCAGGTGTGGAGTGAGCAGCAACCGAGCGTCGTCGCCGTCAACGGACCCCTCGCGAGCGCCCTCAGCGACCCGAGCCCCCTCAACATCGCGTACACGCTGGACGCCGTGTCGCCCGCCCTGCAGGCGATCACCGCGTGAGCAATCCCGCGAACGAATAGCCGAGCACAAAAGGAAGAACCCCCGCCCTGAATCAGGACGGGGGTTCTTCGTTGGTAGCGGGGACAGGATTTGAACCTGCGACCTCTGGGTTATGAGCCCAGCGAGCTACCGAGCTGCTCCACCCCGCGATGCATGAACGAAGTTACACGAGCCTCGGAACGGAAGGCAAATTGCCTGCAGCGGGCGGGTTCCGGACCCACGGAACCACACCCACCAGCCGGCAGGCGTGACCGGGCTCACGAAATTCCGGTAATCCATCTCACATAACACGTATGTAACGGAGCGGATTCGAAATGGCAACGCGCCGTCGCGACCTGCGGCGATGCCGTTCGGTAGCACTTCCAAACGGGTCGACCGGCCTGTTTTGTCGACATGACTTTCCCTCGAGCGTCCCCGTACGTTCGTTACCAGCTCGTGATGTTCGAGTGCAGGACCGACCCGCCGCTGCCAGCTCTGCCCCCGCGGGATCCGGACGAACACAAACCCTTCGAGGGGCAGGGACGCGACACCGCGAACACCGCGCGCCCGGGACGACGACCCCGTCTCCCGCCGGCGCCCGTCGCGTCGGCGCAGGAGAGGAATCACCCGCATGACCAACACCAGCTTCACCAAGCGCGCCCTCGGCTGGGCCGCCGTCACCGGCGCCCTCGTCGCGGTCCCGTTCGCCGCGGGCACCGCCACCGCGAGCGCCGCCACCCACAACTGGGACGGCGTCGCGCAGTGCGAGAGCGGCGGCAACTGGGCCATCAACACCGGCAACGGCTACTCCGGCGGTCTGCAGTTCTCGCAGAGCACCTGGACGGCCAACGGCGGCACCGGCTCCCCGCACAACGCCTCCAAGGAGGAGCAGATCCGCGTCGCCGAGAACACCCTCGCGTCGCAGGGCCCGGGCGCATGGCCGACGTGCGGCAAGTACCTGACCGAGGCCGAGCCGGCCTCGATCGCCGAGCCCACCCCGGCCCCCGCCGTCGTCGCGCCCGCGCCGGCCCCGATGCAGGCGCCCTCGGCCGCCGACCTCGTCGACCAGGCCGTGAGGCTTGCCGGGGACACCGCCGCCCAGCACGGCTACGGCGACGAGTTCCAGCAGCTGCTCGACACCCACGGCGCCGCCGTCACCGACGTGAAGGCCGCACTCACCCGCTAGTCGTCACCAAACGAAGGGACCCTTCATACGCTCGGAGCGTATGAAGGGTCCCTTCGGCTGTCACCGGACTCGGAACCTACCGATCAGCCACCGGCCGACTGGTAGGCGTTGACCGCCTTCTGCAGCCGCTCGAGCGCCTCACCGTAGGCCTTGAAGTCGCCACCGGACTGTGCCGACTGCAGATTGGCCAGTGCCGCATCCAGTTCCGCAACCGCGGCGGCCTTGTCCGGCGTCTGACCGGCGGCCGGCGGCGCCGGGGTGGGCGCAGTCGTCTGTCCACCCGCCTCCGGCTGGGTCGCGGTTTCACCGCTCGGCCGCGTGGCCGAGCTGCCCGTGCCGGAACCGAACACCTGATCCAGTGCCTCCGCGAGCGTCGGCGCGTAGCCGACACGGATGCCGGTGGTGTCGGTGAAGCTGACCATCACCCTGGCGAGCTGCGGGAACGCATTGGCCGAGTTGCGCTGCGTGTACAGCGGCTCGACATACAGGATGCCGCCGTCCGCGATCGGCAACGTCAACAGGTTTCCGAAGATCACCTTGTTCGACTGCCGCAGCAGTGCCAACTCACTCGCCACACGCGGATCCGACGTCATCGCGGACTGCGCCTGCTGCGGACCCTGCGTCTGCGTGTTGGTCGGCAACTGCAGCACCCGGAACTTGCCGTAGTTCTCGGGATCCGACTGCACCGAGATGTACGCCGACAACAGCTCACGCTGATAGCCGACCATCGGGCTGGTCAGGACGAACTGCGGCTTCGCCGTCTCCGGATTGCCGGCCAGCACGTAGTACGGCGGCTGGTTCTTGTCCGTCTCGACCGTCGGGTCGCTGGGCACCGACCAGAACGCGTTGTTGCTGAAGAACTCGCCCGGATCGTCCACGTGGTACTTCGCGAGCATCTCGCGCTGCACCTTGAACAGATCCTCCGGGTACCGGAAGTGCGCCTGCAGATCCGCGCTCACCTCGGACTTGGGCTTGACCGTGTCCGGGAACACACCCATCCACGCCGAGAGCACCGGATCCTTGTCGTCCACCTGGTACAGGGTCACCGTGCCGTCGTACGCGTCGACGGTCGCCTTCACCGAGTTGCGGATGTACGAGACTTCCTTCTTCGGCAGCATGCGGCCGTTGGCCTGGTTGGTGCTGTCCTGCACCAGACCGTCGAGCGAGGAGCGCTGCGCGTACGGGTAGTTGTCGAGCGTGGTGTACGCGTCGACGATCCACTGCATGCGCCCGTTCACGACGGCCGGGTACACGGTGCCGTCCGTCGTCAGCCACGGCGCGACCTTGTTGACGCGATCCGCAGGATCACGGTTGTAGATGATCTTCGAATCCGAACCGATCGCACCGGAGAACAGGATGTTGCGCTCGGTGTACTTGGCTGCGAACGCCAGGCGGTTGAACCAGTTCCCGATTCCGACGCCGCCCGAACCGGTGTACGTGTACTTGCGCGAGTCGGTGTCGTACTCGCGGGGAGCACTGCCCGGCTCGCCGCCGACGATCGCGTAGTCCGCGTCCGACGACGCGATCACCGGACCGTAGTAGGTACGCGGATTCTCGACCTCGAGAGCGGGATCCGCCGGCTTGGTCTCCAGGTCACTGACGCTGTAGATCGGGTAGCCGCCGGTGTTGTTCTGGGTGTCACCGCTGACGGCGGTCACCTGGTTCGCGTACGCCGCGACGAAGCCGTTTCCGTGCGTGTACACGGTGTGCTTGTTGATCCAGTCCGTCTGGTTGCCCTGCAGGCTCGACGGCGACAGCTCACGTGCCGCGACGACGAAGTCGCGGAGCGCGCCGTCCATCTCGTAGCGGTCGATGTTCAGCGACTTGGGGAACGCGTAGAAGTTCTTGAGCTGCTTCTGCGCCGTGAACGTCGGCGAGAGCACGTTCGGATCCAGCAGGCGGGTGTTCGCGATGGTCGTGACGTCCGCCGGAACATCCTTGGGCTGCTTGGTCGACGTGCCCGAGTAGTCGACGTATTCGACGGTCTGGTCGGTGATCCCGTACGCCTGCCGGGTCGCCGTGATGTTCCGCTCGATGTACGTGCGCTCCTTGTCGGCCGCGTTCGGCTTGACCGAGAACTGCTCGACGACGAGCGGGTACACCGCACCGACCAGAACCGACGACAGCACCAGCAGTGCGACGGCCATCGCCGGGATCCGCAGATCACGCAGGAAGATCGCCGCGAAGAACGCGATCGCGCAGATGACGGCGATCGCCAGCATGATCAGCTTGGCCGGCAGCACCGCGTTGATGTCGGTGTAGCCGGCGCCGGTGAACGTGGGCTCCTTGCGTGAGCTCGACAGCAGCGCGTACCGGTCGAACCAGTACGAGATCGCCTTGAGGAGCACGAACGTGCCGGCGAGCACCGCGAGCTGCACCCGCGCGGACCGGGTCAGTGCGCCCTGACGGCCGCTGAGCCGCAGCCCGCCGAAGATGTAGTGCGTGATCAGGCTCGCGAAGAACGCGATGACCACGGCGACGAACAGCCAGTTCAGGACGAACTGGTAGAACGGCAGGTCGAACGAGTAGAACCCGATGTCCTTGCCGAACTGCGGGTCCGTGATCCCGAAGTCCTGTCCGTTGAGGAACAGCTGCACCGTTGCCCAGCTGGCCTGTCCGGCGAGCCCGGCGAACAGGCCGATCACGACCGGGATGCCGATGCCGAACAGCTTCTGACGCGTCATCACCGCGGTGCGGTAGCGCGCGACCGGGTCGTTCGAGCCCGGCGAGGGCAGGAACATCGGACGCGATCGATACGCCAGCAGCAGCGCCAGCCACACGATGGCGCCCACCACGAGGCCGACCACGAAGAACAGCGCGATCCGGGTCAGCAGCACCCTGCTGAACACGCTCCGGAAGTCGACCTCACCGAACCACAACCAGTCCGTGTAGATGTCGATGAATCGCGGGCCGACCAGCAACAGCGCTGCGGCGATCAACGCCAGGATCAGCAGCACCCGTGTGCGTTTCGACAACGAAGGTAAACCGGCGGGGGGCCTCATGCCCACGTGCCACGCTCCCAACAATCCGGCGACGCCTTCGCGCCGCAGCCAATGCACCGTCCAGCGTCACCTGAGAGTGACCGTTTCGTCCCACTCTACGTAACCACCCGTCGACGTCGCGCCCCGTGACCGAGCCACAGCGTCGTCGGGCCATGGTGCAAGGATAGGGACGTGATCGATAGCGATGGTGTTTTCCACGGCGACGGGTTCCCGCGAAACAGCGGAAAAGTGAGTCTGTCCAGCGAATCCTTGAGCCGATGCGTGCACGAGGTGATCGACTTCGTCGACGCCGGAGGGTGGGGTCAGCCCCCCACGATCTTCGCCATCGTCCCGACGGCCCTCGTCGCCGCGGCCGAACCGTCGCTCCTCGACCAGCTCGACGACGGTGCCGAGCTGACCCCGATCGAGCAGGAGCAACTGCCCGACGACGTCGAGGGCGGCTCCCCCGCACTCGACGAGTTCCTCGCCACCACCACCTGGCCGTCCGAGGTCGTCGGCTGCGCGCTCGTGCAGGAGATCGTGGTGTTGCCGCCCGAGGCGGAGTCCGACCTGGACGACGCCGTCGCCCCGACGCTCGCCGATCGGCACGCCGAGAACGCGGCCGCCCGGAACGCCGCCGCGTCGCACCCCGATCGGCGCGAGGCCCGGCTGATCGCCGCCGTGTTGCGCGACGGACCGTCCCTCGCACTGTTGCAGCTGCGCCCGACGGACGACGACGACCCCTTCGCCGGGATCGAACTGCGCACCTACGACAACCTTGCGCCCGGCATCGTCTCCGCGCTCTACGGGACGCTCGAAGCGGACGAGCTCTAGCAGCTCGGTGCGGGCCGGCCCTCGTTGATGTCGGCGAGGGCGTCGATTGCGCCGGTGAGCGTCTCGACCTTCACCAGGTCGAGTCCGTCGGGCCGATTCGCCACCGCCTCGTCGCAGTTCTTGGCCGGCACCAGGAACGTGGTCGCGCCTGCTTCCTTCGCGGCGATCATCTTGTAAGGGATGCCGCCGATCGGCCCCACGTCACCGTCGGGGTCGATCGTGCCGGTGCCTGCGACGAAGTCGCCGCCGTTGAGTTCACCCGGGCTGAGCTTGTCGACCAGCGCGAGGCTGAACATCAGACCCGCCGACGGCCCGCCGATGTCGGCGAGGTTGAAGTCGATCGTGAACGGCACCTCGGGAACAGTGGTGGCGCCGACACCGAGGTAGCCCCGGTTCGCGTCGTCACCGTCCGCATCGGGGCGGGAACCGAGGGTCACGGGTCCGGTGGTCTCCACCCCGTCCCGCACGAACGTGATGTCGACGGTGGATCCGGCCCCGGCAGCGCCGACCGCTTCCTGCAGTTCCTCGACGCTCTCGACGGGGGTGCTGCCGACTCGCAGCACGCGGTCTCCCTCGCGTAGCACCCCGGCGGCCGGGCCGCCGTCGCCGACGGTGCGGATCTCGACGACCACGGGCAGGTTCAGGTACCGGAGGGCCGCGAGTTCGGCGCTGTTCTCCGACTTGGCGAACTGTGCCGTGTTCTCTTCCTTCACCTCGTCCTTCGACTTCTGCGGCGGGTAGACCTCCTCGCGGGGCACCAGACCTTGTCGCCCGCTGACCCACAGACCGAGCGCGTCGAACAGCGTCAGCTTGTCGCGCACCGCGACCGTCGTCATGTTGAGGTTGCCGCTCGTGGGGTCCACCGCGGTGCCGTCGATCTCGACGACGGGCTTGCGCACGATCTCGCCGTTCTCCTCGACGTCGGTCTCGCCGAGTGTGTTGAAGGTCGGGCCGGGGCCGAGCGCGACGAACGGGACCTTCACCGTCGTTCCGAGGACACCCAGTGCCAAGACCGGGGCCAACGTAGCCAGCAGGGTCACCATCCGTCGGTTCACCTGGCCAGGATAGAGGCCGCCGTTCGGTGCACCGCCGGACCCCGGCCGGTGTTCGCCGTGAGCGTGATCTCCGCACGGGCCATGCGCCGCTGCGCCTTGTACCGTTGAACTATGAGCGATCTGCCCTTTGGCTTCTCCAACTCCGACGATGACCCGGACCGTAAGAAGGATTCGGCAGGCGAGGGGCAGGGGGGTTCGGCCGGTCAGCCGTTCGGGTTCGACCCGAGCGCGTTCGGCCTGGGCGGTGCGGGCGGCCCCGGCGGCGCCGGGTTCGATCCGGCCGCGCTCGGCCAGATGCTCTCCCAGTTCGGGCAGATGCTCAGCGGCATGGGCAGCGCGATGGGCAAGGGCGACCAGTCCGGCCCCGTGAACTACGAGATCGCGAAGAACCTCGCGCGCCAGCAGATCGGCTCGGTCACGCCGATCGGCGAGGGCACCGCGTCCGCAGTCTCCGACGCCGCCCGCCTCGCCGAACTGTGGCTCGACGGCGCGACGACGCTCCCCGCCGGTGCCACCCGGACCCTGGCGTGGACCCCGAACGACTGGCTCGACGGCACCCTCGACACGTGGAAGCGGCTGTGCGACCCGGTCGCCGAGCAGGTCTCCGGCATGTGGGTGCAGGGCCTGCCCGAGGAGGCCCGCAACATGATCGGCCCGATGGCCGGGATGTTCACCCAGATGGGTGGTCTCACGTTCGGTTCCCAGCTCGGCCAGGCACTCGGCCAGCTGTCGAAGGAGGTCCTCACCTCCACCGACATCGGCCTGCCGCTCGGCCCCGCCGGCACCGCGGCCCTGCTGCCCGCCGCGATCGAAGCCTTCAGCGAGGGTCTCGAACAGCCGCACCGCGAGGTCCTCGTGTTCATCGCCGCGCGCGAGGCCGCATACCAGCGTCTCTACAACCACGTGCCGTGGCTGCGGCAGCGACTGCTCGCGACCGTCGAGGACTACGCGCGCGGGATCAAGATGGACTTCTCCGCGATCGAGGAGGCCGCGCAGGGACTCGACCCGTCGGCGCTCACCGATCCGTCACAGCTCGAGAAGATCCTGCAGCAGGGCGCGTTCGAGCCGCAGACCACGCCCGAGCAGAAGCAGGCCCTCGAACGCCTCGAGACCATGCTCGCGCTCGTCGAGGGCTGGGTGGAGACCGTCGTCGCCGAGGCACTCGGCGAACGCCTGCCCGGTGTCGCCGCGCTCACCGAGACGCTGCGCCGCCGCCGCGCGACCGGCGGACCGGCCGAGCAGACCTTCGCGACGCTGGTCGGCCTCGAGCTTCGTCCGCGCAAGGTCCGCGAGGCGGCTCAGCTGTGGCACCGGCTCACCACCGACACCGGCATGGACGCCCGCGACGGCGTCTGGGCGCATCCTGACCTGCTGCCCGACTCGTCCGACCTGGACAACCCGGCCGCGTTCGTCGACCGCATCCTCGGTGGCGGCGAGGCGAGCACCTTCCACGACCCGATCGCGCAGCTCGAGCAGACCGAGGCGCGCGAGCGCGAGGAGAAGGACCGCGAGCAGGGCGGCTCCGGCGAGTCCGACGCCTAGTCGAGCACGCTGAAGTCGGCGGCGGCGCACTCGTCGGCGTCGCCGTCGAGCAATCCGGGCTTCCGCGTCACCACCGCGTACGCCTCGAGGTAGCCCATCGCCCGCTCGGTGCGGGGGTACTGCCGGACCTCGCGCCAGAACCGCTCGTTGTGGCCGCCCGAGACGTACAGGTGCACGAGTTCGTGCACCAGCACGTAATCCAGCACGTAGGCCGGCACCGTTCGCAGCAGTTCGCTGACGCGGATGGTGCCGTCCACCGGCGTGCACGACGCCCACCGCGTCTTCATCGACGGCACCCAGCGCACCGACACGGGGGTGGCCGCACCGCCGAGCCAGCGCGCGGACAGTCGGGCGGCGCGCTCGGCGAGTTCGACGTCGCTGCGCTCGGCGCGACTCGCGGCGCGGCGATCCGCCCGCTCGAGCTTCTCGATCATCTCCGCGACCAGATCCGCCTCGGCCTTCCTCGACAGCCCGGTCGGCATCAAGACGACGACCTTGTCGCCCTCGCGGCGCGCGCTCACCGTGCGCCGCCGGCGGGCGCTGCGGCGAATTTCCACCTCGGGATGCGCACCGCTGTTCGACGTCTCCGACCCAGTCACGGGCCATCACGCTAGCCGCCCGGTGCGACATCACCGCACGCGGATTTCGGAGCAATCCGTCCGGGATGACGAAAGACCTGTTCGTAGCGTGTTTCCGCCTGTGGACAACCCCCGTTTTCCGGCGAGGTGACGGCGCCCGGGATGGGATCGTCTGCGCATGACCTCGGTAGCAGCTCCGCACCTGCGACGTCTCGTCCTCGATCCCCGGCTGCCCATCCTGGTCCGGCCGAGCGGTCGCATCCAGATCGGGTGGGATCCCGAGACCGCGATGATCCTGACGCCACCGGCATCGGTGGATCCGCAGGCGCTGATCTCGGTGCTGGGGCTTCTCGACGGCCGCACGTCCCGGCCCGGCGTCGTGTGGCGGGCGGTCGAGCACGGGATCACGCCCGCGGACATCTCGACGATCCTGAGCGAACTGGAGGAGGCGGGCGTGCTCCGGCCCGCCCCGACACCGCCGGATCCCGCCCCGATCATCCGGGTGCACGGGCGCGGTCCGCTCGCCGACGCGATCTCGACCGCGCTCGCCGTCGGCCCGGCGCGGGTCAGCCGATCCACCCACTTCACCGCCGACACGGACGTCACCACCTGGAACTGCCTGTGCGTGGTTCTCACCGACGACCTCGTCGTCGACCCCCGGCTGGTGGACGCGCTGCTGGTGGCCGGTATTCCGCACCTGCACGTCCGGCTGCGGGACGGCCGCGGCGTGGTGGGCCCGTTGGTCTTGCCGGGCAGCACGAGCTGTCTACGCTGCGCAGACCTCACCCGGTCCGACGCCGACGAGGAGTGGCCGCACGTGGCCGCGCAGCTGCTCGGCCGGGTGGGTCACGCCGGCCCGGCAACGGTGCTGGCCACCGCGGCCGTGGCGCTGGGACAGCTGGAACTGGTGCTGTCACGCGTCGCGTCTCCCGCGCCGGCGAGCCTGGACGCGACCCTCGAGATCGACCTCGGAACCCACCGGTTCGCGGTCCGGGAGTGGCCCCGCGACCCGCGGTGTGGATGCTCACGTTCCACAATCTTCTTGGACGAACCCGCGAATCTTCCGCCATGATGGTCTGGTGTCCGACATCCCACGCAGAAGCACCGCCCGCACCGCCAAGCTCGCGAGCATTCCGCTTGGCATCGCCGGGCGGGCCGCGATGGGCTTCGGACGGAAGCTGGCCGGCGGCGATCGGGACGAGATCGATGCCCAGCTGACCGCGAAGGCCGCCGAGCAGCTCTTCACCGTGCTCGGCGAGCTCAAGGGCGGCGCGATGAAGCTCGGGCAGGCCCTCAGCGTGATGGAGGCGGCCATCCCGGAGGAGTTCGCCGAGCCCTACCGCGAGGCACTCACCAAGCTGCAGGCCGAGGCGCCGCCGCTGCCCGCGAAGCAGGTGCACCGGGTCCTCGACCAGCAACTCGGCACCAAGTGGCGCGAGCGCTTCGCCGAGTTCGACGACACCCCGACCGCGTCCGCGAGCATCGGACAGGTGCATCGCGCGGTGTGGGCCGACGGTCGCGAGGTGGCCGTCAAGGTCCAGTACCCCGGCGCCGACGAGGCACTGCGCGCCGACCTGAAGACACTGACCCGGTTCGCCGGGCTGTTCACGTCGGTGATGCCGGGAACGGACATCAAGCCGATCCTCGACGAGCTGAGCGCCCGCACCGAGGAGGAGCTCGACTACCGCATCGAGGCTGACAACCAGCGCGCCTTCGCGAAGGCGTTCCACGGCGACCCCCGGTTCGTGGTGCCACGGGTCGTTGCGAGCGCCCCCAAGGTCGTGGTCACCGAGTGGATGTCGGCCACCCCGCTGTCCGCGATCATCACCGGCGGCACGACCGAACAGCGCAACACCGCGGGCGCACTGCTCGCGGAGTTCCACTTCGTCTCCCCGGCCCGCGTCGGGCTGCTGCACTGCGATCCGCACCCGGGCAACTTCATGCTGCACGACGACGGCCGCCTCGGCATCATCGACTTCGGCGCCACCGCGCCGATGCCGAACGGGCTGCCCCCGGTGCTCGGCCGCATGGTGCGGCTCAACCTCGAAGAGCGCTTCGACGAGCTGACGGAACTGTTGCGCGCCAACGGGTTCGTCCTTCCCGGCCGGACGGTCACCGACAAGGAGATCGCAGACTACCTGCGCCCGTTCACCGATCCGATCCGCACCGACTCCTTCCACTTCACTCGTGCGTGGTTGCAGCGGGCGGCCGGGACGGCGACCGACCTGTCGGGCGCGCACTTCCGGACGGCTCGTGCCCTCAACCTGCCACCCGAATACCTGATGATCTTCCGGGTGCTGCTGGGCTCGGTGGGCATCTGCGCCCAGCTCGACGCGTGCGCGCCGTACATGGCGATCCTCACCAAGTGGCTGCCCGGATTCTCCGACGACGCCGACGCCCTCGAGAGTCTCGACGGCGCATAGACACCAGATGGCCGAATGTCACACCGGTTCAGTTCAACTGAACGCGTGTGACATTCGGCCACTGTCAGGTCAGGCGCACACGAGCGCCTTGCGTTGATCCGGGTTCTTCCGGGGCCGCCCTCGCGGCCGCTTGCGGGCGATCACGACCCCCTGCTCGAAGATCTCACCGCCCCACACACCCCACGGCTCGGCGCGGTCGAGGGCGGCGCTCAGGCACCGGTTGCGGACCGGACACTGTCCGCACAGCGTCTTGGCCTGCTCGAGGTCGGCAGGTGTCTCGGCGAACCACAGGTCGGGGTTTCCCGCTCGACAGGGCAGCTCCGGGCGTGCCGAGTCGACGACTGCCAATCCGCCGGACACGGTGCTGGTCTCGTTCTGTACTCGGCATGTCACGGTAGACACGTCGTTCTCCTCTGTTTTGTTTCGCGGCTCACGCCGGCTTTCGGTGGTCACACGAACCGAGGTCGAAGGCCTGGAGCTATGGGGCTCGAAACACGAAGGCCACGGTTCGCAGTTGCGATCCGTGGCCTCGAGAGGATGGGCGGGAAGTGCCTACCGAACGAAAAGTCGGTGTCTACTCCGGGCCACGGATGCGGGGGCTGCTGCTGCTTCTGCTGCTGCGCGCAGACGGATTGCGTGCGGTGCGGCGGCTGCGTTCCTCGCAGCGACCGGTGCGGCCGCAGGGAGGTATGCGCCAGCGATTGCGGGCACCGATGCACGCGCCGCTGCTGCTGCAAATGCAGTTGCGTTCCAGTCGTTCATCGTTTTGCCACCTCCCTTTCTTCTCGGTCCGACAGTTACCGCACACGAGTCTTACCCCGTGGCGTGCAGTCCAGGGTATGCAACCCGAACAGACGGCACAAGTTATTTTTGACCTGCGGTTTTACCGCGGATCGTCGATCACGTCAGATCCAGCGTCGCCGACGACCGCTCGCCCCGCACCACCGCGAGGACGTCGGCGCCGTACTGTTCCAGCTTCTTGGCGCCGATCCCGGAGATTGCGGTGAGCGCGCCCTCGTCCTGTGGTTGCTGCTCGGCGATCGCCTGCAGTGTGTTGTCCGTGAACACCACGTACGCGGGCACCTTCATCTCCCGCGACGTCGCCCGGCGCCACTCCTTGAGCGCCTCGAACAACTCGAGGTCGAGGTTCGACGGGCAGCCTTCGCAGCGGCCGAGGGTGTGCGCGGTCGCGTCGAGCAACGGCTTGCCGCACACGCGGCACCGGGGCCGCTGCTTCGTGGACCGGGCAGGCTGGGCGATCCGCGACGCCGGCGAATCGTCCGGGATCACGTTGGTGAGGAAGCGGGACCGGCGCCGGGACTTGCGTCCGCCCTCGCTGCGCGCGAGCGCCCACGACAGCGCCAGATGCACGCGCGGGCGCGTCACACCGACGTACAGCAGGCGGCGCTCCTCCTCGATACCGTCCTGGTCGTCGGGCGACTTGGAGTCGCCGAGCACGTGCATGATCGGCAGCGTGCCCTCGGTGAGACCGACCAGGAACACCGCATCCCACTCGAGTCCCTTCGCGGCATGCAGCGATGCGAGCGTGACGCCCTGCACGACCGGTGGGTGCCGGGCCTCCGAGCGTGCCGCCAGCTCGGTGAGTAGGCCCGCGAGCGTGAGCTGAGAGTCGTGCGAGAGCAGCTCCTCGGTGAGCGTCACCAGCGCGGTGAGCGATCCCCACCGCTCCCGAGCCTGGGCGCCGGTGGGCTCGACGTCGGTGAGCCCCAACGGAACCAGTACCGCCCGGACCAGCGTGACCAGCGACGCACCGGTATCGGCGCCGTCGGGCAGATCGTCGCGTCCGGCTGTCTGCCGCAGCGCGTTGATCGCCTGCCGTACCTCCTGTCGTGTGAAGAAGCCCTCACCGCCGCGCACCTGGTACGGGATACCGGCCTCGGTGAGCGCCTGCTCGTGGACCTCCGACTGTGCGTTGATGCGGTACAGCACCGCGATCTCGGCCGGTTCGACGCCCTGCTCGATGAGCTTCTTGATCTGCCGGGCCACCGCGGCGGCCTCCGCGGGCTCGTCGTCGTACTCGGCGAACGTCGGTTCCGGGCCGGACGGCCGCTGCCCGATCAGCTGCAGACGGGTGCCGGCGATGCGGCCCCGCGCCTCCCCGATCACCCGGTTGGCGAGCGAAACCACCTCCGGGGTGGACCGGTAGTCACGCTCGAGCCGCACGACGGTGGCGTCCGGGAACCGGCGCGAGAAGTCGAGCAGGTACTTCGGGGTGGCGCCGGTGAACGAGTAGATGGTCTGGTTGGCGTCGCCGACGACGGTCAGATCGTCACGGTCGCCGAGCCACGCGTCCAGCACCCGCTGCTGCAGCGGCGTCACGTCCTGGTATTCGTCGACGACGAAGCAGCGGTACCGATCGCGGAACTCCTCGGCGACCGCCGAGTGTTCCTCGAGCGCGGCCGCGGTGTGCAGCAGCAAGTCGTCGAAGTCGAGCAGCATGCCGTCGTAGTTGCGGGCCTTGAGTTCCTCGTAACCGGCGTACACGGCGGCGACCTTCGCGGCGTCGGCCGGGATGTCGCGGCGAGCCTGGGCCGCGACCGCCGGATAGTCCTCCGGCGCCACGAGCGACCCCTTGGCCCATTCGATCTCACTCGCGAGGTCGCGGATGCTCTCGGTGCTGGTGGAGAGACCGGCGCGGCTCGCGGCCTGCCCGACGATCGCGAACTTGCGGTCCAGCAGTTGCCATTCGGTGTCGCCGATCACCTGCGGCCAGAAGTACCGCAGTTGCCGCAGCGCGGCCGCGTGGAACGTGCGGGCCTGCACCTGGGCGCCACCGCCTCCGATGCCGAGACCCCGGAGCCGACCGCGCATCTCCCCCGCCGCGCGAGCGGTGAAGGTCACCGCCAGCACCTGGCCCGCCGAGACGTGACCGCCCGCGACGAGGTGCGCGATCCGGCGGGTGATGGTGCGGGTCTTGCCGGTGCCGGCGCCCGCGAGCACGCACACCGGGCCGCGCGGCGCGAGCACCGCGGCGGACTGCTGCGGGTCCAGGCCCTCGTCGGGCCGGGTTCCAGTGCGCTCCGGGGTGACATCCGCTGACATGCCGTCCATCCTGTCAGGGCGCACCGACACGAGCCGCCCGCACCCACCCCGGTGTGACGTACGCCCGCGCGGGAACAGTACGGACCGACCGTGGTGTTATAGGCGCCGTGACTACCGAAGCTCCCGCCCTGACCATGTACTCGACCACGTGGTGCGGCTACTGCCGCCGCCTCAAGAAGCAGCTCGACGAGAACGGCATCTCGTACGCCGAGATCGACATCGAGCTCGATCCCGCGTCCGCCGAGTTCGTGGGCAGCGTCAACGGCGGCAACCACGTCGTGCCCACCGTGAAGTACGCGGACGGCAGCACCGCCACCAACCCGAGCCTCGCGCAGGTCAAGCGGGCCCTGGGTCTCTAGTCCCTCGGTCGGCCCGTCAGTCGACCTTCGCCCACGACTCGATCATCACCCGCGCGATCGAGATCGATCCGGGCAGCAGCAGCTCGGCGTCCGACCGCGACGTCCAGTCGCCGGCGTCGAGTGCGGCCCGGACCTGCTCGCGGGTGAACCAGTGGGCCTCGGCGATCTCGCCGTCCGCGAATTCGAGCGGAGCGGCGGGATCGCCCACCGCCGAGAAGCCGATCATCACCGAGCGCGGGAACGGCCACGGCTGGCTGCCGAGATACCGGACGTCGTGCACGTCCACCCCGACCTCCTCGCGGATCTCCCGCACCACGCACGTCTCGAGCGACTCCCCGGCCTCGACGAATCCGGCGAGAACCGAGAACATCCGCGGCGGCCACACCGGCTGACGCGCGAGAAGCACCCGGTCGCCGCCGTCGTGCACCAGGCAGATCACCGCGGGATCGGTGCGCGGGAACTCCTCGTGCCCGGTGCTCGAACTGATCCGGGACCACCCCGCCATCGTCGGTTCCGTCACTGCCCCGTCGATCGCGCTGAAGCCCGCGTGGTCGTGCCAGTTCAGCAGCGCCACAGCCGTTGTCAGCAGTCCGGCACTCGACTCGTCGAGCCGGTGGCCGAGCATCCGCAGGTCGCCCAGTTCACCGGTCATCGCCGGCACCCGCACCGCCCACACGTGGCGGGCGTCGTGCAGCCCGAGAAACACCGCGTCGGGAGCCGGCTCGTCACCCAGCGTCGACGCCGGCTCGAGCACGAGCTCACCGTCGGTCACCCGCACCTGTCCGCGCGGATTGACCCGCAGCAGCAATGCCTCCGCCCATCCCGCGCGCAGAGCCTCGGTGTCCGAACGCAATTCCTCCGCCCGGTCCAGGGCGGCACGGGACAACAACGGGGTCTCGGTCAGTTCGAAATGCGGCACGGGAACGACCCTACTGCGGCCGCCCGGGCCCGACGCGCTTCGCTCAGTTGGTGACGCGCCGGATGTACAGCAGGAGGTCGTCGGCCTCGACGGCGTCGACCTCGGGCGAGCCCACGCGCAGCAGGCGGCCGTCGCGCACCACGCCCAGGACGATGTCCGACAGGTGGCGAGGCGAGCCGCCGACCTCCTCCGGTTCGACCTCGCGCTCGGCGATTGCGAACCCGGCCTCCGGGGTGAGCAGGTCCTCGACCATCTCCACGACGCTCGGCGTGGTTCGGGCGATGCCGAGCAGTCGGCCGGCGGTCTCCGAGGACACGACCACCGAGTCGGCGCCCGACTGGCGCAGCAGGTGCGCGTTGTCGGTCTCGCGGATGGCGGCGACGATCTTCGCCTTGGGCGCGAGTTCACGCGCGGTGAGGGTGACCAGGACGGCGGTGTCGTCGCGGTTCGCGGCGACGATGATCGACGCCGCGTTCTGCACGCCGGCCAGCCGAAGCACGTCGGACTTGGTGGCCGATCCGTGCACGGTCACCAGCCCCATGCTGGCCGCGGTGTCGAGCACCACCTGATCGGTGTCGACCACGACGATGTCGGAGGGCACGATGCCGTCACCGAGCATCGCGTCGATGGCGGTACGCCCCTTGGTACCGAATCCGACGACGACGGTGTGGTTACGCACGCGGTGCCTCCAACGCTGAATCTTGAATGTCTGGCGGGAGCTCTCGGTGAGCGCCGAGAGGGTCGTACCGACCAGGACGATGAGGAAGAAGATCCGGAGCGGCGTGATGACCAGGACGTTGATCAGGCGCGCTTCCGGGGTGATCGGGGTGATGTCGCCGTAGCCCGTGGTCGACAGCGAGACGGTCGCGTAGTAGATGCAGTCCAGCAGCGACAGCTGGTTCTCCTGCGCGTCCTTGTAGCCGTCGCGGTCGATGTAGACGACCAGCACGGCGAGCGCGAGTGCGGCGAGCGCGTACGACACCCGGCGCGCGATGGCGCGCGCGGGGCTGGTCTGCATCTCGGGCACCTTGAGCACGCCGACGAGCGCGAAATCCGGCCGATCCGTCAGCGTGTCCGAGTTCCCGAACCGCGCTCTCAACCTACCGGGCATCCACTGGTCCCCATCTCCTCTGCTCCGACTGGCCGTTCGCACAGCCGGTTCGCAGCCTAACCGCGGATCCGGTAATCACGGAACGGCACAGGAAAACCGGGGTGAACGGTGGCGGAACCACCGGATGTCGGGCAGGGTGGCCGCATGTCGTCGTCTTCGGGCCGCCCGAGCCAGGTCCCCGCCCTCCGCCTCGCCGCGCTGCTGTTCGGTGCCGGAACCCTGCACTTCGTCCGGCCGCGGCCGTTCGACGCGATCGTGCCCCGTTCGCTTCCGGGGACCGCGCGGACCTACACGTACGTGTCCGGCGCCGCCGAACTCGCGACCGCCGCGACGCTCGCCGTGCCCCGCACCCGGCGTCTCGGGGGCACGCTCGCGGCCGCACTGTTCGTCGCGGTGTTCCCGGCCAACGTGCAGATGACGGTCGACTGGTTCCGGTCGAGCCGCACATCGACGCCCGCGAAGGCGCTCGCCGCCGCGCGCCTGCCGTTGCAGGTCCCCCTCGTCACCGAGGCGTTGAAGGCCCGACGGAACGCGGCCTGACGGCGCCGCTTCAGCCGACCGGTTCCTCCTCCGCCCCGGCGGTCGTGATGAGCCGGGCCAGCCGGTCCGCGTCGGGCAGGTTCTCCGGCGCGATGGTCCGTCCGGTGCGCACGTAGTGGAACGCGGCCCGCACCTTGTCGAGTTGCGGCTCCACCGGACGTCCGGTGAGCCGGGACTGACGCGCCGCCATCAGTTCGGCCCACGCGATCCGGTAGGCGGCCAACTGCATCACGACGGCCCGCTCGTTCGCGGCGGACGGCTCGGCGCCGGTCTTCCAGTCGATGACAGTCCAGCCGCCGTCCGGGTCGGCGAACACCGCGTCGATGCGGCCGCGCAGCACGGTCCCGGCGACCGACGTCTCGAACGGCACCTCCACCTCGACGGGGCTGCGGTCGGCCCACGTCGAGCGGAGGAACGCGTCCTGCAGCAGCGCCAACTCGGTCTCGGTGCCCACGCCGGTGTCCGCCGCGCCGGGCAGCTCGTCGAAGTCGAGTAGCCGGGTGGCACCGAACCGCTGCTCCACCCAGGCGTGGAACGCGGTTCCTCGGCGCGCCAGCGGATTCGGCGGGAACGGCAACGGCCGCCGCAGCCGTGCCGCGAGCGCGTCGGGATCAGCGGCCAGGTCGACGAGCTGACTCACCGACAGTTGCGCCGGCATCTCGACGTCGGTGCCTCCGCGTCCACGTTCCCTGCGTTCGGCCAGCAGCGCGTCCACGTCCGCCGCCCAGTTGTCCGGGTCGTCCTCGGAATCCTCGGGACCCGACGTGTCCGTCCCCAGTCCGTCCAGCGCGCCGCGCACCAGTTCAGCGCCGCGCTCGACGTCGGGACGTCTGCGCCCCAAAGGATCCCGCGGCCACCAAGCCGACCGCGGCGTGGCCGTGAGCGGATTCTCCGCGCCTTCGTCGGGGGCGGGAGCCCACACGTCGATCACACCGAGCCGCTCACCCTCCCACGCCGACACCAGTTCCTCGAGTTCCAGCAGGAACGGCGACGGCCCCTTGGGGTCCGACCCCGATTCGGCCCAGTGGTGGCCCGACACGAACAGGGCCCGCTCGGTGCGGGTGAGCGCGACGTAGAACAGCCGCCGGTCCTCGTCGAGCCGACGCGTCGAGAGCGCATCCTTGTGCGACTTGATCGCGTCCTCGAGGTCCTTGCGGTGGTACAGATCCTCGAGGTCGAGAACCGGCACACCGTCGGCGGATTCACCGGGGAACGCCCGGTCGCCGCGCAACGTGGGCGGCAGTTCGGACACCGACCCCAGCCACGTGGCCGACGCCTGGCTGGACGGGAAGACTCCGGCCGTCAGGTGCGGCACGGCCACGACCTCCCACTCCAGGCCCTTCGCGGAGTGCACCGTGAGTATCTGCACGCGATCGGGCGCCACCTCGACCTCGCCGGGGGCGAGCCCGTTCTCGACGTGCTCGGCCGCGGCGAGGAACGCCAGCAATCCGGTCAGGGTCGCCGACGTGCGGTTCGCGTAGCCGGACACGACGTCCGCGAACGCGTCGAGATGCTCACGGCCGGCGCCGCCCACCTCCGACTGCCGGGTCCGCGCCTGCGCCTCGATCCCGATGCCGATCACGCGCTCCACCTCGGCCACCAGTTCGGTGAGCGGCTGCCCCAGCCGCTCGCGCAGCGACGCCAACTCGGCGGCGATCGCGCAGATCCGCACGTAGCCGGCCTCCGAGTACCGATGGGCCGGACCGGGATCGGCGAGAGCATCGGCCAGGCCGGCCTGCTCGGACTGCTCCCCCGGCATCGCGTCGCCGAGCGCGTCGTCCAGCGCGGCCGCGTCGGTGACCGCGCCCGTCGTTCCGTAGCCGGAGCGGATCCCGAGTTCGCCCGCGCGCTTCCACAGAGCTCGGATGTCGGCGGCGCCGATCTGCCACCGGGCGCCGGTCAGCACACGCACGGCGGCGCTGCCCGACATCGGGTCGGCGACCAGGCGCAGCATCGCGACGACGTCGGCCACCTCGGGGGTGTGGAGTAGTCCGCCGAGCCCGACGACCTCCACCGCGAGACCGCGGGCGCGCAGTTCCTCGGCGATCGGGGCGGCGTCGGCGTTGCGTCGTACCAGCACCGCGGCGGTGGGCGGCTTCGCGCCGTCGACGCGGGCCGCCTCGTACTGTTCCGCGATCCGGTCCGCCACCCACGACCGCTCCGTTTCGACGGTGTCGAGCAACGCCAGGCGCACGTCGCCGGGCACCGCGGCCGGCCGAGCCCGCAGCCTGCTGACCTCGACGCCCCTGTCCCGCAACGGCTCCGACACCATGTTGGCGAGCTCGAGCGCCTCCGGCGGATTCCGCCAGCTCGTGAGCAACTCCAGCTTGGGCGCCGGGGTGCCGTCGGCGAGCGGGAAGTCGGTGGCGAAGCGCGGCAGGTTCGCCGCGGACGCCCCGCGCCAGCCGTAGATCGACTGCATGGGGTCGCCGACCGCCGTCAACGCCAGGCCGGCGTCCTCGCCGCCGCCGAACAGCGACGACAGCAGCACCCGCTGTGCGTGCCCGGTGTCCTGGTACTCGTCGAGCAGCACCACCCGGAACCGACCGCGCTCGCTGCGGCCCACCTCCGGGTGCTCGGACGCGACCCGCGCCGCGAGCGACATCTGACTGCCGAAGTCCAGCGCGCCCTCCCGGCGCAGGGTGTCGGCCAGCCGCTGTACGAGCGGCAGCAGTTCGAGCCGCTGGTGCTGCACCTCGAGCAGGTCCAGCAGCGTCTTCGACGGTCCGCCACGCTGTTTCGGTCCGGCCGGGAGCGTGTGGATCAGCTTGTCGAGTTCGGTGTGCGCCTCGCGCAGATCGGCGGGCTCGACGAGATGCTCGGCGAGCTGACCCGACAGCGCGAGCACCGACTCGGTGATCGAGGCCGGGTTGCGGTCGGTGTCGAGGTCGCCGTCCCACGCGCTGACCACGCGGTACGCGAGCTGCCACAACTCGGTCTCGGACAGCAGCGTCGCGGACGGCTCGATCGGCAGCAGCAGCCCGTGCTCGGACAGCAGCCGTCCCGCGTACGCGTGATAGGTGCTGACCTCCGGTTCACTCGCCAGAATCCGCGACCGCAGTGAGCCACTGGGGTCGAGGTCGCGGACCAGCACCGAGCCGGCCAGCTTCGCCAGACGTTTCCGAATGCGTGCGGTGAGCTGCTGCGCCGCCTTGCGGGTGAACGTCAGACCCAGGACCTGTTCGGGATCGACCAGCCCGTTCGCGACGAGCCACACGACGCGCGCCGCCATCGTCTCGGTCTTGCCCGCGCCGGCGCCGGCGACGACGAGGGTGGGCCCGAGCGGCGCCTCGATGACCGCAGCCTGCTCGGGCGTCGGTGGGAACTGCCCCAGCACCTCGGCCAGTTCTGCCGGGCCCACGCGGCGCCCGCTCTGCACGGTGCTCACTCGGAGGTCACCTGCCGTCCTTCGTCGTGTGCCGGGCAGCTCGAGAGCACCGGGCAGTGTCTGCAGCCGTCGTTGATCCGCGCGAGGAAGGTCGGCCCCCGGGTGGCCGCGGCGGCGTCGTGGATCACGTTCTCCCACAGCGCGAGACTCTCGTCGTCGAGTGCCGGCTGGATCCGCTGCGTGGCACCTTCCTTCTTGTGCGGCTTGGCCACGAACACCAGCCGCGCGCCGCCGGGCTGCGACGCCGGTTCCCCCTCGATGAGGCCGCGGGCCGCCGCCACCTGATAGGCCGCCAACTGCGCGTGCTGCTCCGCCTGGTCCTTGGTGACCGCGGCCTTCGCGGTCTTGACGTCGATGACGACGGGGCGCCCGTCCGGGTCGCGTTCGAGCCGGTCGATCCGACCGCGGATCCGGACGGTGGCGCCGCCCTCCACCCGCGGCTCGAGTACGCCGTCGACCGCGACCTCGACGCCCACCTCGGTGAGTTCGGATCGGGTGCCCCGCAGCCAGTCGGCGAAGTTGTCGAGCATGCCCCGGGTGCGCTCGAGTTCCCGCCGCGAGAACCACTCCGATCCCAGATCGACCGAGTCCCAAGCGGTTTCCAGGGCGCGGTCGACCTGTTCCGGCGGAATGTGCCCGGCGAGAGCCTGCACGAGCGTGTGCACGAGCGTGCCGGCGATCGCGTGCGTGTTGTCGCCGTCGCTGCCACCGTGCCGTTCGAGCATCCACCGCAGTGGACAGTTGGCGATCAGTTCGATCGTCGACGGCGACAGCGGAACCGGACCGTCCTGCGGATCCCACAGCCCCACAGCCGAACTCGGCTCCGACGTTCCGTACCACTGGTCGGGGTGCGCGCCGCGGACGCCGGCCTCCGCGAGCCGGGCCAACTGGTGTGCCGCCCGCTGCTGCCGCTCCGGATCGTCGGCGGCGACACCGGGATCGCACACGACGCTGCGCAACTCGGCGACGAGGGCCGGCAGGGCCAGGACGCGGGGGCTGTCGTCGGTGACGGGCGCGACGTCGTCGACGTCCAGGTCGTCGTCGCCGCGCAGCAGGTCGTCCACGAACCGCGACCGCACCAGTTCGGTGTCGCCGCCCGACGAATCGACCGCGGTCACGAGCAGCGAGTCACGGGCGCGGCTGCACGCCACCAGGAACAGTCGCCGCTCCTCCGCGAGCAGCGGCGCGGTCCGCGAGAGCGTCTTGTCGACCTCGCCGATCCCGCTGGTGAGCTCGATCAGTTCCTCGGTGCCGAGCAGCGTGCCGCGCGCGCCGAGGCTGGGCCACAGCCCCTCCTGGACGCCGAGGACGACGACCACCCGCCACTGCCGGCCCGCCGCCGAGTGCGCGCTGAGTACCGTCACGGTCTCCTGCGACGCCACCGCGCGCATCCGGGCGGGACCCGGGATCGCCTGCTCGACGAGGTAGTCGACGAAGCCGGAGAGCTGTGCCCGCGGCAGGCGGTCGACGTAGTTCGCGGCCGCGTCGAACAGCGCGACCACCGCATCGAGATCACGGTCGGCCTGGGCGCCGATCGGACCGCCGAACGCGGACGCCGCCGCCCAGCGCCGCTCGAGCCCGGTCGCCTGCCACGCCGCCCACAGCACCTCCTCGATGCCGCGGCCGCGCTGCAGCGGTACCCGGGCCCGCCGCAACACCTTGAGAACTCTTCGCAGCGAGAGCGATTCGACGTCGGTGAGCCCGGGAAGCAGGTGGGCCACCCCGTCCGCGTCCGGTCCGTCGACGATGAGCGTCCGCAACAGTTCGGCCGAGTCGCGGTCGCCGCCCGATGTCAGCTCCACCCGCCGCAGGCCGCGACGCAACCGCCGCAGGCTCACCGGTTCGGCACCGCCGATGGGACCCGACAGCAGCGCGATCGCGTCCTCACCCGTGAACTCGCCGCCGACGAGGGCACGCATGACGGACAGCAGCCCGGCCACACCGTGCTGCTTCGCGAGCGGCAGCTCGCTCGCGGCGGTGGTAACCGGCACGCCCGCCGCCAGCAGTGCGCGACGCAGCGGCGGCAGCACCCGCGGCACCGACCGCGCGACGATCGCCATCTCCGACCACGGCACGCCGTCGATCAGGTGCGCGCGCCGCAGGGTGTCCGCGACGAGGGCTGCCTCCTTGGCGGGCGTCGACAACACCCGGACCACCGCGCGCCCGTCGGTGTCGTCGTCGGTGACTGGCACCGCCGCACCCCGATGCGGCGGGTTGCCGGGCAGCCGGCCCGCGACCTGCCCCGCCACCCGCGCGACGGCCGGCGCCGACCGGAAGTTGGTGTCGAGGATCACCTGCGCGGGCTCGCCGCGGTCGGCGAGGCCCGTGAGGAACTGCGGATCCGCGCCGCGGAACCCGAAGATCGACTGATCCGGGTCGCCGGCGATCGCGGTGCTCGCGGTCCCGGTTCCGATCAGGCGCACCAACTGCGCGGCCTGCGGATCGAGGTGCTGGGCGTCGTCGACGAGGAGGTGCCGCACCCTGGCCCGCTCGCGGTGCAACAGGTCCCGGTCGGTCGCGAACGCGGTGAGCGCCGCACTGATCAGCTCGGCCGCGTCGAGCGCGGGCGCGGTCGCCTCCGGCGCCTCCATGCCGACCGCTCCACGCAGCAGCATCCCCTGCTCGTAGTGCGCGGCGAAGCGTCCCGCCGCGACCCATTCGGCCTTGTCGTGCGCATGACCGAGATCGATCAGATCCTCGGGCCCCAGGCCTCGTTCGTTGGCGCGCAGCATCAGGTTTCGCAGTTCGACGGCGAATCCGGTCATGCCCAGCGCGGGACGCAACCGCTCCGGCCACATCTCCCCGCCGTCCGCGATGTCGCCGCGCAGCAGCTCACGCAGCACCGCGTCCTGCTCCGAACCGGTGATCAGCCGCGGCGGCGGATTGCCGTGCGCGGCGGCCTGCAACCGGAGCACCGCGAACGCGTACGAGTGAACCGTCCGGACGAGGGGCTCCCGGGTGGCCCGGGGCTGTACCCCGGAGATCTCCGGGTCGTGCTCGGCCTCGAGCAGTCGCTCGGTGATCTGCTCCCGGATCGCGGTGGCCGCGCGCCGCGACTGGGCGAGCACGAGCACTGACTCGGGATCCTCCCCACCGACGATCCGGGCCACCGCGGCGTCGACCAGCAGGGTCGTCTTCCCGGTCCCGGGGCCACCGAGGATCTGCCAGGGATGCCAGCCGCGGCCGGGCGGCGCGCCGGTCAGGACCCGGGCGGGATCGGCCGCCCAGGTGCGCAGCGACGGCGCCGACCCGCGCCGACCGACGAGCCGCGCAGCGGGCGCCGACGGTCTGGTGCGTGCGCCCGTTTCGCTCATACGGGGAATCTCACCAGACGGGTCCGACATCGACCGCATCCGGCATAGTGGACGCCATGCGCGGTCTCCACACGTACCTGTTCGGCACCCCCGGAGCACCCGAGGTGCTCGCCCTGCACGGACTCACCGGGCACGGCCGCAGGTGGGAGTCGCTCGGTGCGGACCAGCTGAGCGACACCCGGATCATCGCGCCCGATCTGCGCGGCCACGGCCGCTCCCCGTGGACGCCGCCGTGGGGCCTCGACACCCACGTCGGCGACCTCGTCCGAGTGCTCGACGAGCACGCCACCGGCCCGGTCGTCGTGGTCGCCCACTCGTACGGCGGTGCGATCGCGCTGCACCTCGCGCAATCCGTGCCGGATCGGATCCGCGGGATCGTCCTGCTCGATCCCGCCCTCGGACTCGACCCGGAGAACATGAGCCGGATCGCCGGACTGGTCGCCGCGTACCCCGACTACACCGACGCCGCCGAGGCCCGCTCGGAGAAGGTGCACGGCGCGTGGGCGGACGTGCCCTCCGACGTCCTCGACGCCGACCTGGCCGAGCACCTGATCGACCTCGACAGCGGCCGCGTCGGCTGGCGCATGTCGGTCCCGGCGGTCGTCGCGTCGTGGGGCGAGATGGCCCGCGACTTCGTCCTTCCACCCAAGGGCATCCCGACGGTGCTGGTGCAGGCGCTGCGCGTGCAACCGCCGTACGTGACGCCCGAGTTCCGCGCCGCGCTCGCCGAGCATCTCGGGGCCGACCTGACGATCGCCGACCTGGACTGCGACCACATGGTCGCGCACGCCAAGCCCGACGACGTCGCAGCCCTCGTCCGCAAGCTCCTGTAGGCACCGAGCGTGGCCGCCACCACCGAGGAACAGATCGAACGCGTCCGCGAACTGGTCGCGTCGATCCCACCCGGCAGCGTCGCCACCTACGGTGACATCGCCTCGGCGGCAGGGCTTTCCAGCCCCCGCACCGTCGGATGGATCATGCGCGCCGACTCCGCCGACCTGCCGTGGCACCGGGTGCTGGGCGCGTCGGGCCGGCCCGCCGCGCATTTGGCACACCGACAGTTGGCGAAGCTGGAAATCGAGGGCGTGCCGATCCGCGACGGGCGGGTGGATCTCGCCGCGGCACGCCACCGGTTCTGACCGGCCGCACCGCACGCGTGCACCCGATGCGGCAGCATTGGGCCATGAACACCGACGCGATCGTGCTCGCCGGCGGACGCGCGACCCGGATGGGCGGCATCGACAAGCCCGCCCTCGTCGTCGCGGGTCGGCGCATGCTCGACACCGCGCTGGACGCCGTCGCCGACTGCGATCGGGTCGTCGTCGTGGGCCCGCACCGCGACGACCTGCCGCCCGCGATCTTGCAGACGCAGGAGTCCCCCGCCGGTACGGGCCCGGTCGCCGCGCTGGCCGCCGGCCTGTCCGCGCTCGACGAATCACCCGGCGACGTCGTGATCCTCCTTGCCGCCGACCTCCCGAGTCTCGACGCCGCGACGGTCTCGGAACTCGTGGCGAGCCTGCGCGCCGACCCCGACGCGGGGGCCGCGTTCGCGGCGGACGAGGCGGGCCGGTTGCAGTTCCTTCTGTCGGCGTGGCGGCGCACCGCCCTGGCCGCACGTCTCGCCGCACTGCCAGGGCTCGAGAACCTGCCCATGAAGGCACTCGTCCCGGACCGGCACGTCACGCTCGTCTGCGCGGGCGTCGCCGACTGCGACACGACGGCCGACGTCGAACGAGCCCGCGCCGCACACGTCCCGGGGCCGATGGACATCGCGGAGGCGAGAGCCGCGATTCGGAACACCCTCGCCCCCTTGCCGATCCGCGAGATCGTCCTCGTCGGCGCGCTGGGTGCCACGCTCGCCGCTCCCCTGGTCGCGACGGAGGCGCTGCCGCGCTTCGACGTCTCCGCGATGGACGGCTATGCCGTCGCGGGTCCGGGACCGTGGCGACTGCACACCGAGATCCGGTACGCCGGCTCGTCCACCGACCTCACGCTCGGCGACGGGGACGCCGTGCGGATCGCGACCGGCGCCCAGGTCCCGAACGGCTCGACGTCGGTGATCCGCGACGAATTCGTGGACGTGGCTCCCGATTCGGTCGGCAGGCTCGTGGTGCGGCGCCCCGACACCCCGGAGCGCGACGACACACGCCGCCGCGGCGAGGACTGGCAGCCCGGACACCACCTCGCCGAGGCGGGAACGGCGGTGACTCCGATGCTCGCGTCGGCGGCCGCCAGCGCGGAGGTGACGACGGCCGCGGTGCGCGGACCGGTGCGTGCGCACGTCGTGGTGACGGGCGACGAGATTCGACGGGACGGCCCGCTACGGGACGGTCAGACGCGCGACTCGCTCGGCCCGGTCCTGCCGGACATGCTGCGACACTGCGGGGTTCGGACCGTGACCGACACCCACCTGCGGGACACCGCGGACGGGTTCGACGCACTGCTCGAGGGTGCGCGGGACACCGATGTGATCGTGGTCGTCGGCGCGACGGGCGGCGGCGCCGCCGATCAACTGCGCAGCGCGCTCCTGCGCGCCGGTGCCCGGATCGTCGTCGGGCGGGTGCGCTGCCGCCCCGGAGGGTCGCAGGTCACCGCGATGCTGCCGGACGGCCGGGTGGTCCTGGGACTGCCCGGGAATCCTGTCGCGGCGGTGGCGACCCTGCTGATGATGCTGCCGACGATCGTCGCCGGACTGACGGCGCGCGCGCCCGCTGTCGCGATGAGCGGCGCGGTGTCGAACGCGTCGGAGGCGGGCGCGTCGGTCGCCCGGATCGTGCCCGTCACACGGCAGGTGGACGGGTACTGGCGCGCCGACACGATGGTTCGCACCGCGCACCTGGCGGGACTGATCGGGCGGGAGGCGCTCGCTCTCCTGCCGCCCGATCCGGTCGACGGTCAGACCGTGGAGCTTCTTTCCCTGCCTGACTGATTCACGATCAGTCGGACTGAGCCCGCCGCTGCTCCCGGCCGATTCGACGCTGCTCCTCGGCGCGTTCCCGGCAACGTCGCAGGAACTCCTCGTCGGTCGCCGAATCCTGCGCGAGCTGGCGTCCCGGACGGTCGTACTCCGGGAACGCCGACGGGGGTCCGGACCGACGCGGCGCGCCGTATCCACCCGCCGGGCGCCCCGCGACCAGCCACAGCACCGAGCCCAACAGCGGCACCAGCACGACGATGACGGCCCAACCGATCTTCGGGATGTTCCGCACGGCGTGCTCGTCGGCGACGATCACGTCGACCAGACAGAACACCCACAGGACCATCACGATCAAACCCAGAAACGGCATGAACGCCGAACCTCCCCAATTCCGCCCCGACCACAGTGATTTCCCCGACCACACGTGCACGTCGATGAAACCAACCCGAAGGTACGTAGCGCAACTACCAATCTCGCCGGATCGGGCGGGGGCGTGCGGCGTGCGCGGTCAGATCCCCATCGACCGCGCGATCATCGGCCAGGAGTTGTGCAGGTCGTCCTGCCAGTAGCCCCACGAGTGGGTGCCGCCCGGCTTGAAGTCGAACGTCGCCGGAATCTGCAACTGGGCCAGACGATTGGCGAGGTTGTGGGTGCAGTAGTTGGTCGCGGCCTCGATGATGCCGCCGACGATCGCCTGGTTGGCGAGCGCGAACGGCCGGCCCTCGATCCCGAGTCCGTCGAGCGTCTCGTGAGGACCCGGCAGACCGGACCCGGTGGTGATGTAGAGCTCGGTGCCGCGGAGACGCTCGGCGTTGGCCACGGGATCGTTCTGCCCCCAGCCGGGTCCGTCGAGCGGCCCCCACATGTTGGTGACGTCCACGCCGCCACGGAGGCCGACGACGGTCTGGATGAAACTCTGGCCGGCCGGAGTCGCGGTCTCGGCACAGCCGCTGAACGAGCCGACGCTCTTGTAGAAGCCGGGCTTGGCGATCGCGTAGTTGAGCACCGAGGTGCCGGTCATCGAGATCGCGGCGATCGACTGCACCTTGTTGGTGCCGAACTCGGCGTCGATCACGGGCGGCAGTTCCTCGAGCATGAAGGTCTGCCACTTCTGGCGGCCCAGCTTCTCGTCGTCCTTCTGCCAATCCGTGTAGTAGCTGAACGCGCCCTGCAGCGGGGTAACGACGTTGACGTTCTTGTCCTGGAAGAACTGGTTGATGTCGGTGTTCCGCTGCCACGTGGCCCGGTCCTCACCGCCGCCGGCACCGTTGAGGAGGTACAGCGTGGGGCGCGGTTGGCTGCGATCCGCGGGGAGGATGACCTCGAGCGGAATGTTGCGGTCCATCGACGGGGAATAGACCGAGATGGTGACCTTGCGGTCGGAGACCTTGGTGGACTTCACAAGGTAGGCGCCGGACGCTTTCGACACTTTCGCCGCCGCACCGCCGGAGGTGTCGCCGCCGGCGGACGCCGTTGCCGGGACGGCGACGAGCGGAACCACCGCTGCGACGGCCGCGGCCACGAGCAGACGCTTCGACGGAATCCTCGAATGCCTCATGTGAAACCCTCTCCCCCAGAACATGAACGAGCCGGACCTCGCCGGACCGCAGAATCACGCCAGACCCTACCCAGCGAATCGCCCCGAGTGTCCCGATCAGAGATTTCGGCCGAAGTTCACCCGCCCATTCGCCCCACGAGCGCCGCGACGATCGGAAATCACATTGCGCGGCGACGACGACGGCCGCTAGGGTCGTCACCGGACATTCGAGTGCGACCAGGAGGTGAGTTGATGATTGCAGTGACGGCCACTGCCGTGGGCACTGCCCGGACCATCCTCACGTCCCGGGCCTCGGTCTGAGTCGAATCCACCACAATTCTCGACGGTTCGCGCTGCGCGCCTGCCGGGGTTGAAGTGATTCTTCGGACGGGGCCCGCACCCCGAAGGGTCTCACCTTGTCTTACTCACAATCCTCCAACTCCCCCGTCGACCACCTCGCCTCACTCGGCTGGGACGGCTCGTTCGCCGAACTGTTCACGGAGTACGTCCCACAAGGGCTGATCCCCGCCCGCGTCACGCGGGTCGATCGCGGTCTCTGCGACGTCGTGACCGCGACGGGCGCAACACGCGCCGACAGCACCCCGGTCACCACACGGGACCCCGAGCACACGGTGTGCGTGGGCGACTGGGCCGCGCTCCGCCCAGGCCCGCACCCCGAACTGGTGGCGCTACTGCCCCGGCGCAGCACGATCGCGCGCGCGTCGGTGGATCGCACATCACGCCGCCAAGTTCTCGCCGCCAACGTCGACACCGTCGGCGTCGTCGCCTCGCTCGCTGCGCCGATCAAGCCCGGCCGGATCGAGCGCTTGCTGGTCCTCGCCTGGGACGCCGGCACCACGCCGGTGATCGTCCTGACGAAAGCCGATGTCGCCGAACGCGATCCGCAAGCGGTGGCCGCAGAAGTGTCCGCCGTGGCACCGGGCGTCGACGTCGTCACCGTCAGCGCCCGCACCGGCACGGGCCTCGACGAACTCGCCCGGCGCCTACCCGGAACCACCGTGTTGCTCGGGCCGTCCGGCGCCGGGAAGTCCTCGCTCACCAATGCGCTGCTCGGCAACGACCGGATGGACACGAACGACGTCCGCGCCACCGACGGCAAGGGACGGCACACCACGGTGCATCGGGAACTGTTCCCACTCCCGGGCGGTGGCGTACTGATCGACACCCCGGGGCTGCGGGGCATCGGCCTGCACGACGTCGGCGACGGCATCGAGCACGTCTTCGGCGACATCGAGGAGCTCGCCCAGACTTGCGGATTCCGGGACTGCGAGCACCGCAGCGAACCGAGATGCGCGGTCCAGGACGCGGTGACCGACGGTCGACTCGACCTCGATCGACTCGACCGTTACCGCAGAATGGTGCGCGAGAGCGAATGGGCGGCGTCCCGCGGCGACGCCCGACAGGCCGGCAAGCGCACCGCGACGGACAAGGCCATCTCCCGCGACATCAAGGCCCTCTATCGGCTCCGCGGCCGCCGCGACTGATACCCGACCGAACCACGTACCCGACCGAACCACAGAGAACGGAAGAACCACGTGAACACCCACACTCACTGGACCACCCGCCCCGAGACCACAACCGACATCGAGTCCGTCCGCCGGATCAACGTCGCGGCCTTCGAGACCGCGGAGGAGGCCGACCTGGTCGACGCCCTGCGGCAGGATCCGGCCTGGATCGACGGATTGTCGATGCTCACTCTCGACGACGACGGCGCACCCGTCGGGCACGCGCTGCTCACCCGCTGCCACATCGGCGACACCCCCGCGCTGTGCCTGGCGCCGTGCGCGGTGTACCCGGAGTATCAGCGGACCGGCGCGGGCTCGGCTGCGATCCGCGCGGTCCTCGACGCCGCGAGGCAGCGCGGGGAGCACTTCGTGACCGTGCTCGGGCACCCGGACTACTACCCGCGGTTCGGGTTCACCCGGGCGTCCGAGCACGGTGTCCGCATGAACGTCGAGGTGCCCGACGACGCCCTGATGGTGCTCGCCCTCGACGGGCGTCCGATCCCGAGTGGCGCGATCCGCTACGCCGCGGCGTTCGGCGACATCTGACGGCGGCCCAGCACGAAGGACCCGTACGCGACCGCCGCCACGACCAGTAGCAGCGCGAGCGCACCGGCGACGTAGACCCACGTCGGAGTCCGGTCCGCGTCGGCGTCCGGGGCGGCCTGCAATGCAGCGTCCGCCCCGGGCGCCGGCGCCTTCGTCTGCGCTGACGGCAGCGCCTTCGACGCGTCCGTCACGTTCGTCGAAAGACCCTGCACCACACCGGTGATCGGTCCGGTGCCGTCGAGGAGCTGGCCGGTCCCGTCGGCGAGCGCCTTGCCGCCGTCGTCGAGGAGCACCAGCCCGTCGCTCAGCTGCCGGGCACCGTCGGCGACCTGGCGGACACCCCCGACGAACTGGGCGGACGGGTCGCTCAGCTCGTACGACAGCTGCCGGGCCCCGTCCTTCAGCATCGTGAGCTGGGCCAGGGTGTCGGGGCCGAGTCCCTCGGTGTCGAGCTGCGCGACCAGGTCGTTCACGCGACCGGCCGCCGCCTGCGCCACCGGATCCGCGGACGCCGACAGGGCCGCCGCCACCTGACGCAGCGATCCGGTGACCTGCCCCTGCATGTCCCCCAGCCCGGTGAGCCGGTCCACCACCTCGTCGACGCCCGCGCTGATCTGCTGCGCACCGTCGCCGAGTTGGCCGACGCCGCCGTCGAGTTCGGTGAGGCCGTCGGACAGTTGACGCGCACCGTCACGCGCCTGGCCGATCCCGGCCGAGAGTTGGTTGGCCCCGTCGTCGAGCTGGCGTCCCCCGTCGACCAGCTGGTTCACCCCGCCGTTCAGCAGCGACAGCGGCAGGCTCGTCTGCTGCAGGCTGCGCCGGGCCTGTGCGAGGGCGTCGGCGTTCGGGTCGGTCGGTGGACCGGCCTCGAGCGACGTGTCGGGATCGGCTCCCGCCCGAGTGTCGTCGGCGAACACGGTGAAGTACGACACCACCCCGACGACGGCGACGACGAGCAGGCCGAAGAGAGCGACGACCTGTCGGGTGGAGAATCTGCGGCGGCGGGGGATCTCGTGTTCGCTCATAGGTCCGCGAACGGTAGCCGCGGCGATTAAGCGATCTCTGAGATGGAGACACCCCTCACATCGACGCCGCCTCCGCCGCGACCTCGGCGATGACCGCCGCGTCCTCCTCGCCGAACGTGTCCTCGAGCGCCTCGGGTGAGTAGTCGAGGTCGATCTCCTCGACCGGACGTCCCCGAGCCGACTCGATCGCGCCGAGCCGCCGCTGCGCGCGGTCCGCGGCGTACTCGAGGAACACCTCCGGTTCGATGCCGAACGGCGGCTCCTCGAACTGGTCGTTGACCCACTGGATCATGTTGAGCGCGTGCGGGAGAAGCTCCCCCATCCGCTGCTGGACGAGATCCCAATTGCTGTCGTCCGCGGCGACGTGCCGACGGCACGTGAAGGTGCCCCACGCCATGTGCCGGCGTTCGTCGTCGCCGATGCGTTTGATCAACTCCTGCATGCCCGGGAAGATCCCGCGCTCGGTGCACACCCGCTGCCACGCGTAGTAGCCGGTGAGCGCGAGGCTGCCCTCGATGACGTGGTTGTAGGTGACGCTCGCGCGAATCTGGTTGGCCGGGCTGGGATCGGTCTCGAGGACTCGCAGCGAGCGCGGCAGCTCCTCGTAGAAGAGGGTGCGGTAGTGCGGGTTCTCGGCAACGTACTCGTGCAGATCGCCGTCGAGGCCCACCGCGTCCATCCACCGCCGGAACACCTGGACGTGCTTGGCTTCCTCGAAACAGAACTGCGTCAGGTACATCTCGTCGTTGAACCGGCCCTCGGCGGCCATCGCCTTCATGAACGGCTGGATGTCCTCGGTGACCGCCTCCTCACCGGCGATGAACTGCGTGCACAGGAACGTGGAGCTGCGCTTCTCCTCACTGGTGAGCGCGGCCCAGTCCTCGGCGTCCTGCGTGAAGTCGATGTCCGCCGGATTCCAGAACTTGGCGTTGCCCTTCACGAACAGCCTGAGCGGGAACGCGTCCCAATTGAGCCCGCCTTTCCGGAGCGAGCTGAAGCCCTGCCTGTCGACTGATGTCGCGGTCATCCGAAGAACCTTCTTCCCGGCCTGCGCCGACGTCCGCCTCGCACGCTCCGGTCCCGGACCTGGACGTATCGATGGGCCGAGCGTGCCCGGTCGCTTCTCACGGTAGTCCGGTTCGGACCCGGTCGGGAGTGTTTCTTGCACACGGATGCGCAAAGAGAGTCCGCCACTCGACGGGTCGCCTGTGCCGCCGGTCACCTTCGATGTCGTATGTTCCGATAACGAATCGCGACGAAGGAGTAGTTGTGGACATGACCGAGATCGGATTCCTGCGCCGGGACGGCGACGGCTTCGCCCCGCTCGACATGGGCATCAGCAAGTGGTCGCCCGACATGATCAACGGTCCGGCGATCACCGGCATCCTCGCGCGAGCCATCGAGAACGAGCACGGTGCAGAGGGATTCGTTCCCGCGCGCCTGACCGTCGATCTGTTCCGCCCGGCGCGCGCCGAGCAGCTCCACGTGGTCACCCGCAGCGTGCGCGACGGCAACCGGATCCGGGTGGCCGACGCCGAAGTGATCCAGCAGGGCGAGGCCGTCGCCCGCGCCTCGGTCGTGTTCCTGCGCCGCTCCACCCAGCCGCCGGGCGAGCTCTGGACCCGCCCGGATGCCCCGCAGCCGCCGCCGCTGAGCCTCCTCGAACCGCTGCAGGCCCCGTCGCATCCCTGGATCGGCAGCGACGGTCACCCGGCGGGATGGTCGCCGTCGCTGCGCGATCACGAGGGTTCGAGCCGAAAGCGCATGTGGCAGTATCAAATCCCGGTGGTTGCCGGGGAGGAGCCGTCACCGTTCGTGCGCGCCGCGATGGTCGGCGAGACCACCAGCCTCATGACCAACTGGGGCACCGCCGGCATCGGGTTCATCAACGCCGACCTGACGCTCGCGCTGTCCCGGCTGCCGGAGGGTCCCGAGATCGGCATCGAAGCCGACAATCACATCAGCGTGGACGGCATCTCCGTCGGCAGCACCACGATGTTCGACCGCCGCGGACCGATCGGCACGTGCATCGTCAGCGCACTGTCGAACGCCGAGCGGCAACTGGGCTTCCGCCGCTGATCCGCGCCACTCGCGGACTCGCCAGGAGGAACCGCTCGGCGACCAGATCCGCGATCGCATCGTGGGTGCCGAGTGGATCCGCGACCCCGTCGGCCCCGGCCTGACCGAGCCGGGTGTGGAACAGACCGGGCGCCAAGAGGTACGACGCGACGAACACCCTGCGCTCCCCCGCCGCCCGGAGCCCTGTGACGACCTCCGGCACCGTGGGCGTCCCGGTCGCGATGTAGGCGACCGGGACGTCGCGCCGCACCCGCGCCGACAGCATGGCGGCGGCGCGGCGGACGTCGTGTCGGGCCCGAGGATCCGACGATCCTGCCGCGGCCAGGACCACGGCATCACCGGGCCGCCAACCGGATTCACGCAGCCGCTGCTCGAGCACCCGGGCCAGGACCGGATGCGGTCCGAGCGCCCGGGTGACGGTCACCCGCGGGTGCCCACTGTCCACGACGGCGCGGGGCACGTCGGTGTGGACGTGATACCCGGACGCCAGGAACGCCGGCACCAGCACCGCCGGGCCCCGGACATCGCGCAGCACCTCGGTCGGCGACGGCCCCAGCACGTCGACGAACGCGGTGCGCACCGTTCCGACCCGCTCGGCCACCGCGTCGGCCAACGCCGCAACGGTTTCGACGCCGACGGCGCTACGCGTGCCGTGTGCGACGAGCACCAACTCCGCGCCGGTCACGATCGGCTCGCCTCGAGCAGACGGTCGTACTCCGCCGGGTCCAGCGCCAGCCGGTAGCCGCGCTTGACGACGGTCTGCACCGCCTTGGGCGCGCCCAGGTGGCTGCGCAGCCGCGCGATCGCGGTTTCGACCGCGTGCGGATCGCCGCTCCCACCCGGCAACGACGCCAGCAGGTCCGCGCGGGAGACGACCATGCCGGGCCGCTCCGCCAGGCGCCGCACGAGCGCCATGCCGGCGGGCGAGAGCGCCTTCACTTCGCCGTCGACGACGACGCACGTGCCGCGCACGCTCAACTCGTGGCCACCTGCCCGCACCTGGGCGTCCCGCCGCGGCAACTCGTCCGCGATGTGCCGGGCCAGCGATCCGAGCCGTGAACGTTCGGGGGCGGTCGTGGGCACCCCGAGCGCGGTCAGCGGCGCCGCGGTGACGGGTCCGACGCACGCCGCGAGGACCCTCCCGTCCAAGGCCCGGAGCAGCGGTTCGAGACCACCGATATCCTTGGCCCGACCCAGGATCGAGGCCACCGCGGGTGCGCTGGTGAAGCTCAGCGCGTCCAGCCCGCCGCACCCGACGGACTCGATCAGCCGGTCCATCGCGCCGCAGTCGTCGGGCGGCGTCCACCGGTACACGGGCACCGCGATCACGTCGGCGCCGGCAGCGCGCAGCGCGGCGCAGAAGTCGGGGATCGGTTCCCATTCCGTGGTCGCGCCGTGCAGTTGCACCGCGATCCGTCGGCCCGCGACGCCCTCGCCCAGCAGGTGTTCGAGTACCTCTGCCGACGACTCCGAATCCGGCGACCACTCCTCGCGCAGACCTGCCGCACGGACCGCCCCGGTCGCCTTGGGGCCGCGGGCCAGGATGCGGCTCGCGCCCAGCGCCGTCAGCAGTTGCTCGCCGACGCCCCACCCCTCGGCCGCGCCCATCCAGCCCCGGAAGCCGATTCCGGTGGTCGCGACGATGACCTCCGGCGGGTCCGCGACGATCGTCTCGGTCACCCGGGACAGTTCGGTGTCGTCGGCGAGCGGGATGATCCGGATGGCCGGCGCGTGCACGACGTCAGCACCCCGCCGGACGAGCAGCGTCGCCAACTCGTCCGCCCGGCGCGACGCCGTGATCCCCACCGTGAACCCCCGCAGTTCGTCGCCGCTCGGCCGCCCCCCAGCCGTCACGTCGACCCGACCCGACTCGACCCGACCGGAATCACGCACACCTGCACGACGTCGCCGCTGCGACCTTCGACGACCCGGACCGGGTACACCGGCAGCCGCACCGACTCGTCGTCGAGGCAGCGACCGTCGACGAGCGAATACACCTGCTTGAGTAGCGGCGAGGCGACCGTCGGTTCGCCGTACCGGTCCCCGACCAGCCCCCGGGACATCACCGCGGCCCGCCCGAGCGGGTCGATGTTGCCGACCGCGCGCAGGCTGCCGTCGGCCAGCCGGAACAGCGCCGCCTGGGCCCCGCCGCGCAGGAGCACGGCCACGCCGCGCCCCGGGATCAGATGGCTCCGCGTGCATGCGGACGTCCAGAGCCGACCCTCCGCCTCGAAGGGCGTCTCATGGGTGCCGACCTCGCCGGACACCCAGCTCTCCATCACCGTCATCGCAGACCTCCCTGTGCTGTGCTCATTCAAAAGTCGGGTTGTTTCGGCGGCGTTACTCCGCGATTACCGGCTCGAGGAGAGTTCCGAACGCTGTTCCGGAACGTCCGGTATGCCCATCAACACGGGCGTCTTGCGGGGTCCGGAGTCGTCGAACACCACCGTCGGGTCGGGCACGTCGGGGGCATTGACGAACGAGACGAACCGCGAGAGCTTCTCCGGATCCTCGAGCACACCGGCCCACTCGTCGCGGTAGCCGGCGACGTGCCGGGCCATCGCCGCCTCCAGGTCGGCGGCGATGCCGAGGCTGTCCTCGCACACGACGGATTTCAGGTGATCGAGCCCGCCGTCCAGCGATTCCACCCACGGCGCGGTGCGCTGCAGCCGGTCGGCGGTGCGCACGTAGAACATGAGGTACCGGTCGATGAACCGGATCAGGGTCTCGTCGTCGAGGCCGCCCGCGAGCAGTTGCGCGTGCCGGGGCGACTGACCGCCGTTACCGCCGACGTACAGGTTCCAGCCGTTCTCGGTGGCGATGACGCCGACGTCCTTGCCGCGCGCCTCGGCGCACTCGCGTGCACACCCCGACACTCCGAACTTGATCTTGTGCGGTGCCCGCAGACCGCGGTACCGGTTCTCGAGCCGCACCGCCATGCCCACCGAGTCCTGCACGCCGTACCGGCACCACGTGGACCCGACGCAGCTCTTCACAGTGCGCAGCGACTTCCCGTACGCCTGACCGGATTCCATGCCGACGTCGACCAGCCGCCGCCAGATCTCCGGCAACTGTTCTACGCGGGCCCCGAACAGGTCGATCCGCTGCCCACCGGTCAGCTTGAGGTAGAGGCCGTAGTCGCGGGCGATCTCGCCGATCGTGATGAGCTGCTCGGGCGTGCACTCGCCGCCGGGCATCCGCGGCACCACCGAGTAGGTTCCGTTGCGCTGGATGTTGGCGAGGAAGTGGTCGTTGGTGTCCTGCAGCGACGCCTGCTCGCCTCCCAGCACGTGGTCCGACGACGTGGAGGCGAGAATCGACGCGACGACGGGCTTGCAGATGTCGCAGCCGGTTCCGGTGCCGTACTGCGCGATCAGGCCCGAGAAGGTGCGGGTGCCGGTGGCCCGCACGATCTCGAACAGCTCGGCGCGGGACTGAGTGAAGTGCTCGCACAGCGCCTTCGACAGCTCCACGCCCGACGACGCGAGCAGCGCCTTGACCGTCGGCAGGCAGCCGCCGCACGTGGTGCCCGCGTTGGTGCACGACTTCACCGAGGCGAGATCGCACGCGCCGTCGGCGATGGCCGCGCAGATCTCGCCCTTGGTGACGGCGTTGCACGAACACACCTGGGCGTCGTCGGGAAGCGTTCCGGCGCCGGGCTTCTCGCCGGCCGGGGAGATCAGTGCCGCCGGATCGCCGGGCAGTTCCCGTCCCACGAGTGGGCGCAGCGACCCGTACGCGGTGGCGTCGCCGACCAGGATGCCGCCGAGCAGTGTCATCGCGTCGTCGGAGACGACGAGCTTGGCGTACGTGCCCTTCGCGGCGTCGCTGAGCACCACCTCCAGGGCGCCCGGCGTGGTGGCGTGCACGTCGCCGAAGCTCGCGACGTCCACCCCGAGCAGCTTGAGCTTGGTCGACAGGTCGGCGCCCGGGAACACCGCGTCCCCGCCGAGGAGCCGGTCCGCGACCACCTCCGCGGTGGTGTATCCGGGCGCGACCAGCCCGTAGCAGCGCCCCTCCACGGCGGCGCACTCGCCGACCGCGAACACCGCGGGATCGGACGTGACACACCCGCTGTCGGTGAGGATGCCGCCGCGCTCGGCCACGTCGAGACCCGCGTCGCGGGCCAACTGGTCCCGTGGGCGGATGCCGGCCGAGAACACCAGCAGGGCCGCGTCGATCACCGCACCGTCGGACAGTTCCACGCGCACCCCGGCCGGGCCGTCGGTGATCGACGCGATGCCGGTACCGGTGTGCAGCGCGAGCCCGAGATCGGTGACCAGCCGGGCCAGCACGGCGCCGCCGCCCTCGTCGACCTGCAGCGGCATCAGGCGGGCGTTGTGCTCGACCACATGCGGCGTCATACCCAACTGCCGCAGCGCGTTCGCCGCCTCGAGTCCCAGCAGTCCGCCGCCGACCACGACACCGGCCGCACCCTGTCCGACCTCCTCGGCCCGCGCCCGGATCCCGTCCAGATCGGACGGCGTGCGGTACACGAAGCACAGGTCGTGCTCGTGTCCCGGCACCGGCGGCACGAACGGATACGACCCGGTCGCGAGGACGAGCGCGTCGTAATGCAGCGTCTCTCCCGTGGACGTCGTCACGGTGCGCGCGACCCGGTCGATCGACTCGGCTCGCACCCCCACCCGCAGGTCGACGGCGCCGTCCCCGCCGAAGTCATTGCCCGCCAGCGCGAGTTCGCGCACATCCCAGGACCCGACGTACGACGACAAGGCGACCCGGTCGTAGGCCGGCACATCCTCCTCGCACAGCACGGTCACCCTCCAGGTGTCGGCGTCGTCGCGCGCCCGCAGCGCCTCGACGAACCGGTGTCCCACCATGCCGTGTCCGATCACGATCGCGGTCCGCTCGCTCATGCCGCACCTTCCTTCCGGGCCGGTTGTGTTGTGTCCTCGCCGTTCTCGCTCTGCGGATCGGTGGTCCGCAGCCACTCGCAGATGCCTTCCACCGCGGAACCGCAGCCGCCGCAACCCGTCGTCGCGCGGGTCGCCGTCGCGAGTGCCGCGACCGATCGCGCGCCCGCGCGCCACGCGCCCGTGAGGTTCGCCTTGGTGACGGAGTTGCAGCGGCAGATCACCGCGCTGCCCGGCATCCCCGCGGGGCTGGCGGACTCCACCGCCGTCCCGGCCCGACCGGTCAGCAGGGCCATCCGGTCTTGCGGGACAGGTAGTTTCGCGTCGAACATCTGAGTGATCGTGCCGACGACGTCGGGCGATCCGAGCAGCACCGCGCCGACGATCAACTCGTCCGCGACTACCAACTTGGCGTAGCGCCCGCGAGCCGGATCAGCGAGAACCAGCACGTCACAGTCCAAGTCGTGCAGGTCCGCACTCACGTCCCCCATCGACGCGAGATCGATGTCGTGGGCCTTGAGCCGGGTCACCGGCGGGGTGCCGTGGTATTCGGCGGCCGGGTCGATGCCGGTGATCCGGTCCGCGACCACCTCCGCCTGCTCCCACCCCGGCTGCACCAGTCCGTACACCTCGCCGCGATGCTGCGCGCACTCCCCGATCGCCCACACGTGCGAGACGTCGGTGCGCAGCGCGTCGTCGACGACGATCCCGTGCTCCACCGTTGCTCCGACAGCGGACGGCAGGTCGGTGGCCGGCCGGATCCCCGCGGCGAGCACCACCAGGTCGGCGGGCAGTTCGGTGCCGTCTCCGAGTACGAGCGTCCGGCCGGTGTCGTTGCGGCGCAGGCCGACCGCCCGACGGTCGAGTAGCACCCGCACCCCGAGACCGACCAGGACGCGGGTGAGGACCCGGCCGCCGCCGTCGTCCAACTGTCGCTCCATCGGCACCGCCTTGGGATGCACGACGGTGACGTCGGCGCCGCGCAGCAGCAGCCCGCGGGCTGCCTCGAGCCCGAGCAGTCCGCCGCCGAGCACCACCGCCCGGCACCCCGGGCCCGCGGCGGCCGCGATGCGTTCGCAGTCCCCCACCGTTCGGAACGCGACGACACCGTCGTCGTCGGCCGTCATTCCGTCGATACGCGGCACGAACGGGACGCTGCCCGTCGCGAGCACCAGTTCGTCGTAACCGAGCACCGTGCCGTCGTCGGCGCACACCGTGCGCGCCGACGGGTCGATGCCGGTCACCCGCACCCCGACGCGGACGTCGACGTGGTTGCGTGCCCACCAGTCGTCCGGCCGCAGCCGGGTGTCGCGGGCGGTGATGCTGCCCGCCAACACGTTCGACAGCAGGATCCGGTTGTAGGCGGCCCGCGGCTCGGCGCCGAACACCACCACCTCCAGCCGGGCCGGGTCACGTTCGCGCCGCCGCAACTCTTCCGCGAGCCGGGCCCCGGCCATGCCGTTGCCGACGATCACCACCCGGGTCACGACGCCGCCTCCGTGCGAGGTTCGAGGCGCACCGCGCACACCTTGAACTCGGGCATCCGGCTGGTCGGATCGAGCGCCGGGTTGGTGAGCAGGTTGGCGCGGGCATCGCCGGCGAAGTGGAACGGCAGGAACACCGTGTCGAGACGCATCGAGTCGTCGCAGCGGACCGCGACGACGACACGGCCGCGGCGGCCGACGACCACCGCGTCGTCCCCGTCCCGCACGCCCGCCCGTGCCGCGGTGTCCGGGTGCACCTGGACGAACATCGACCCGGCCGCGGCCGCCAGCTCGGCAACCCGGCGGGTCTGCGCGCCCGACTGGTAGTGCGCCAGAACACGTCCGGTGGTCGCGACGATCGGGAAGTCGGCGTCGGTGTCCTCGGCGGGGCCGTGATGCTCGACGGGCGTGAACCGGGCGCGCCCGTCGTCGGTCGCGAACCGGTCCAGGAACAGCCGCGGCGTCCCGGGATGGTCGAGGTCGGGGCACGGCCAGTGCAACGTCTCCCCCGCGTCGAGCCTGTCGTACGTGACGCCCGCGTAGTCGGCGGCCCCTCCGGCGGACGCCGCGCGCAGTTCGTCGAACACCTCCCGCGGCGTCACCGGGAACCGGTGCGCGGGCTGCCCGAGCCGAATCGCCAGCTCCCGCAGGACCTCGAGCTCGCTGCGGGCACCGTCCGGCGGCGTCGTGCCGCGGCGACGCCGGAGCACCCGTCCCTCGAGGCTAGTGATGGTGCCCTCCTCCTCGGCCCACTGCAGGACCGGCAGCACCACGTCGGCCATCGCGGCAGTCTCCGACAGCAGGAAGTCGCACACCACCAGTAGGTCCAGGGAACGCAGCCGGTCGACGACGTGCCCGGCCCGCGGCGCGGACACCGCAAGGTTCGCGCCGTGCACCATCAGCGCGCGGGGGCCGTCCAGGCGCCCGAGCGCGTCGAGCAGTTCGTACGCGCTGCGGCCGGGACCGGGCAGCTCCGACGGGTCGATGCCCCACACCCGCGAGACATGTTCACGCGCAGACGGATCGGTGATCTTGCGGTAGCCGGGCAGTTGGTCGGCCTTCTGACCGTGCTCGCGTCCGCCCTGACCGTTGCCCTGGCCGGTGACCGGCCCGCAGCCGCTGCCCCGGCGTCCGGGCAGGCCCAGCGCGAGCGCCAGCCCGATCCACGCGGAGACGGTGTCGGTGCCGGTCGCGTGCTGCTCGGTGCCGCGGGCGGTGAGGACGTAGGCACCGGTGTCGTCCCGGCGGGAGCGCGACAGGATCTCCACGGCCCGGCGCAGCGCCGCGACCGGCACCCCGGTCACGCGTTCGGTGCGCTCGGGCCACCACTGCGCCGCCGCGAGCCACGCGTCGTCGAAGCCGGACGTGCGGGCCTCGATGTATTCGCGGTCGAGATGTCCCTCGGTGACCGCGAGGTGCAGCATCCCCAGCGCGAGCGGCAGATCCGTGCCGGGCGCGAGCTGCAGGTGCAGGCCACCGCCGGCCAGTGCCCGGTCCGCGGTCGCGGTGCGCCGGGGGTCGGCCACGATCAGCCCGCCCGCGTCGGCCGCGGCCGTCAGGTGCCCGACCAGCGGCGGCATCGTCTCGGCGACGTTGCCCCCGACCAGCAGGATCGCCCTCGCCGACGTCAGATCCGAGACCGGGAACGGTAGCCCGCGGTCCAGGCCGAACGCGCGGATCCCGGCCGCGGCGGCCGAGGACATGCAGAACCGCCCGTTGTAGTCGATGTTCGACGTGCCGAGCGCGACTCGGGCGAACTTGCCGAGCATGTACGCCTTCTCGTTGGTGAGCCCGCCGCCGCCGAAGATCCCCACCGCGTCGCGTCCCCCGGCCGCCTGCACGGCGCGGAAGCCGTCGGCGACCCGGTCGAGGGCGTCCTCCCACGACGTCGGCCGCAGTCGACCGCCGACCCGGACCAGCGGGGTGGTGAGCCGGTCCGGGTGCCGCAGCAGTTCCGCGCTGGTCCACCCCTTCTGGCACAGGCCGCCGCGGTTGGTCGGGAACTGCCGGGCCGTCACGGTCACCCCGGACACCCCGCCGGCGGTGAGCGTCATCGCGCACTGCAGGCCGCAGTAGGGGCAGTGTGTGTCGGTCCGGCCGACGACGACAGGCGCCGTCACGACGTCACCGCGATCGGCTGTCCGGCAGTCTCTTTCGCGATCGAGGTGCGTCGCACGAACACGATCCAGGTGACCACCGCGCACACGACGTAGAAGCCGAGGAACACCCAGAACGCCATGGTCGCCGACTTGGCGGGGCTGCTGTACGACGCCCGCAGCACCAGGTTGATCCCGACGCCGCCGAGGCCGCCGATCGCGCCGGCGAACCCGATGAGGGCACCGGTCATGTTGCGCGACCACGCAGCCCGGGCACCGGCGTCCAGTCCGTCGAGCGTACGGGACCGACTCTCGAAGATCGACGGGATCAGCTTGTACACCGAGCCGTTGCCGAGGCCGGAGAGCACGAACAGCGCCACGAAGCCGATCACCAGTGCCGTCATGGTGGCCCCCGTCGCCGCGCCGGGAGTGGCGTCGTCGGCGGTGCCGGCGGCGACGAGGACCGCCGCGGCGAGCACCATGGCCGCGAACGTCCACAGCGTGATCCGTCCGCCACCGATCCGGTCGGCGAGCCTGCCGCCGAGCGGGCGGGCGATCGATCCGAGCAGCGGTCCCAGGAACGCGATCTGCGCGGCGTGCAGCGCGGCCTGCGCCGGGGTGTCACCGCCTGCCAGGAAGTTGATCTGCAGCACCTGTCCGAACGCGAAGCTGAACCCGATGAACGATCCGAACGTGCCGATGTAGAGGAAGCTGACGATCCACGACTCGCGCACCCGCAGCGCCTCACCCATCGAGCGCAGGTCGGCCTTCTGGTTTCCGAGGTTGTCCATGAACAGCGCCGCCCCGACCGCCGCGACCGCGATGAGCACGAGGTAGACCGCGCACACCAGGTACGGCGCGGTGTTGCCGACCGTCGCGATGACCAGCAGGCCCACCAACTGGATGACCGGCACACCGATGTTGCCGCCGCCCGCGTTCAGTCCGAGCGCCCACCCCTTGAGCCGCTGCGGGTAGAAGGCGTTGATGTTCGCCATCGACGACGCGAAGTTGCCGCCGCCGACACCGGCGGTGGCCGCCACCAGCAGAAACGTCGTGTACGACGTGCCCGGGTGCATCACGAACCACAGCGTCAGCAGCGTCGGGACCAGCAGCACCAGGGCGCTGAAGATCGTCCAGTTACGTCCGCCGAACCGGGCCGTCGCCACCGTGTACGGGATGCGGAGGAGCGAACCGACGAGGGTCGGGACGGCCACGAGGAAGAACTTGCCGGCCGCGTCGATGCCGAACACGTCGGTCGGCATGAACAGCACCATCACCGACCAGATCGACCAGATCGAGAAGCCGACATGCTCGGCCACCACCGACCACACGAGATTGCGTCGGGCGATCGCCTTGCCGCCGGCCTCCCAGGCGTCGACGTCCTCGGCGTCCCAGTGCTCGATACGGTGTCCGCGCACCACGGGCGCGCTCGCGGACGGTGCTGTGGGCCGATCGGAGAGAGTGGTCACCTGGGCCTCCTACCTGTGTGGGAAACCCCAAGGTAGGAGGCCGGTGTTGCGTCGGTGCTGCGCCCGATGACCCGTCCGTCAACTCTCGCTCACGATCGCTCGTCCGGGCGGTGAGGTCGGCGGACACCCAGGTCAGACGGTTTTCGCGCCCCAGCTGTCCTCGAGCATGCGGGGCTTGCACGCCGCCCATGCGGAGATCAGCACCACGACGACGGCGACGCCGAGCAGCGCGAACGGCGCACCCCAACCGCCGGTCGACTCGTGCAGCACGCCGAACAGCAGCGGGCCGATGCACGCCACCGTGTAGCCGATGCCCTGCGTGAATCCGGACAGCGCGGCGGACCCGGTGTGGGTGCGGGTGCGCAGGTTGATCAGCGTCAGCGACATCGGGAACGTGCTCGGGCCCAGGCCGATCACGATCACCCACAGGATCGGCGCCGCCATCGGCGCGAGGAACAGTCCGGTGAAGCCGATCGCGTAGCAGATCGCGCAGCCGACCACGATGGGGAACGGATTGCGCATCCGGGCACACACGCTCGGTGCGCCGAACGCGGCGATCAGGCCCATGAACGAGAACAGCGCGACCATGCTGCCACCGAACGATTCGCTCGCCCCGGCCTCGGTGAGGATCTTCGGGATCCACGTGAACATCGAGTACGTGATGAGTGATGTCATGCCGAACATGCCGGCCATCCCCCACCCGACCGGCGAGCGCCACGGACGTCCGGGCGCGTGCGACTCGGCGGGCAGCGCCGCCGCGGCGGTGGTGCCGCCGTTCTGCTTGCGCCCGCGGGCGAGGATCATCAGCCACGGCGCGGCCGCCGCGAAGCCCAGCAGCGACCACACGCCGATCGAGATCCGCCAGTCGAACGCGTCCGCGAGCGGCACCGCGACCGTCGCCGGCAGGATCGTGCCGATCTGCACGCCGGTGATGTAGACCGAGCTCATCAGCGCCAACCGGTCGCCGAAGTACCGCTTGACCAGCGGCGGGATCACGACGTTGCCGATACCCATGCCGCCGAGCGCCAGCGCCGACAACGCCAGCAGCGACCACGTGTCCGACACCATCGCGCGCGTCAGCATTCCGACACCGGCCATCAGCATGCCGAGCAGGGCGGTCCATTCGAGCCCGAGTCGGCGCGCGATGGCCGGGGTGAGCAGACCGAACACCGCGAACATCGCGGTCGGGACCATGCCGAAGACGCCGACGACGGTGGACGAGAAGCCGAGGTCGTCGCTGATCTGTTCCGCGAGGGGCGTGAACGAGGTGACCGCCGTTCGCAGCACCAGTGCCGACATCGCGATCGCGGCGAACACCAGTACCCGGCCTGACAGGAGGGGTTGCGGCCCACGCGGGGCCTGGGCGGTGGAACCCGCGGAGCGGGAACTGCCTGCAGGCGCGGTCATGTACTGCCTCGTTCCGTGATCGATCGTCGAAGAATTTCGGGAGCGCACCCGCCGGGGGGCTTTGGCACTCGACCCGATAAATCATAGGATGACCCGACGAAAGAGGGCAAAGCATAATTCGTGTGACCCACGTCTACCCGCAGGAGCGCCGTTGCAACCCGTCCGCCGCAGCACCCTGATCAACCAGGTGACCGAGCAACTCCGGGACGAGATCCGATCCGGCAACTGGCCGGTCGGCTCCCGCATCCCCACGGAGCCCGAACTCTCGGAACTCACCGGTACCGGACGCAACACCGTCCGCGAGGCGGTGCAGGCCCTCGTGCACACCGGCCTGCTCGAGCGACGGCAGGGATCGGGCACCTATGTGCTCGCGGCGTCCGAGGTGAGCGGCACGCTCGGCAAGTACTTCGCCGGCGCGCACGAACGCGACGTGCTGGAACTACGTCAGTCGCTGGACGTGACCGCCGCGGGACTGGCCGCGCGACGACGCGACGACGCCGACATCGAGAACCTGCGTGCCCTGCTCGCGGCCCGAACCGAGGCCTGGCACGGCAGCGACCTGCGCACCGCGATCGCGGCCGACATCGCGCTGCACCGCGGCATCGTCGCGGCCAGCCACAACCGGGTGTACCTGGAGTTCTACGACTCGCTGCTCCCCGCGATCGAGGAAACGGTCACCAAGCACGCGTCCGCGACGGGAGCGGGTTTCCACGACGAGCACAGCCAACTGGTCGAGGCGGTCATCGACGGTGACAGCGAGCGAGCCGTCGCCGCGGCCCGCTGCTTCTTCGACGAACTGCTGGCGGGCTACGCGTAGATCGGCGCCGCTAGAGGATGAGCCGGATCAGATCCGCGGTGCGGAGCAGCCCGGGCAGCGCGTCGGGCGTCGAGCGCGGGTGCAGAGCGTGGACCGAGAGCCGGAAGAGCAACGCCCGCAACAACATCTGCGGCCACTCCGGCAGGTCTTCCCAACGCCCGATCAGGCCCTCGTCGGCACCGCCCCAGGACAGCGCGTCGACCACGATCACGCCCGCCGCCCAGGATGCCGGACGCCAGTACGGGGTGATGTCGGTGACGCCGGGCGCCGCGCTGCCGTCGAACAGGACGGTGCCGAACAGATCGCCGTGCACCAACTGGTCCGGAGACCGCACCGGCTTGCGCAGGGTCGCGAGCTGGCCGATCACGTCGACGCTGCGCTTGGCATCGGGCGTCAGGTCCTCGAGTGCCCCGGCGGCACGCGCGGTCCGCAGCGGGACGGTCTCCCACGCGGCCCGGTCCGCGGCGACGAACACGTCGACGTCGGCCCACGGCGCCACCGGCGGCTGCGCGAGGAATCGCGGGCGCTCGAGCTGCGCGGTCGCGGCGTGCAGACGCAGCGACAGCGAGACGACCTCGTCGTGCCGCGGCTCCGAGGAGCCCTCCAGGAATGTGTCGGCGCGCCAACCGGAGACGACGTACCGGCCGTCGGTCGCGCGCACCGGACGGGCCAACCGCACCGCGTCCACTGCGAGCGTCTCGCGCACCTTCGCGGACCACGCCGCACGCGCATGATCGGCGACGGCCGACAGCACGACGTCGCCGCAGCGCCAGCCACCGTCCCAGTCGGCACCCAACGCGACCGGCTCGACCTCACGGAGACCGAACGTCGAACAGACGTGCTGGGGCGGTTGCGTAGAGCTCACGGGCGTCAGGCTACCGCCGCAGACCGTCCGTTTCGGTGAGGCGCTCCGTGCGAATGCTCAGTAGACCGGAAGCGACGGATCGACCTGGTGCGCCCAGGCGATGACGCCGCCCTGCAGGTGCACCGCGTCGGCGAATCCGGCCTTGCGGACCGCTGCCAGCGCCTCCGCCGAGCGGACACCGGTCTTGCAGTGCAGCACGATGCGCTTGTCCTGCGGCAGCTCGGAAAGAGCCTCCCCCGACAGGATCCGATCCTTCGGGATCAGCGTCGCCCCGGGCAGGTGGACGATGTCCCACTCCACCGGTTCCCGGACGTCGACGATCGCGATGTCGGCACCCGCGTCGAGCAGCGCACGCAACTCCAGCGGGGTGATCGTGGCGTCCCGCTCGGTTTCGGTCACCGGTGTCACTCCGCAGAACGCGTCGTAATCGACGAGTTCGGTGACGGCCACCCGGTCGGGGTCACGACTGAGCCGCACGGTCCGGTAGTTCATCGCGAGAGCGTCGTAGATCATCAGCCGGCCCAGCAGCGACTCCCCGATGCCGGTGATCAGCTTGATCGCCTCGGTCGCCATGATCGACCCGATCGACGCGCACAGCACGCCCAGCACGCCGCCCTCCGCGCACGACGGCACCGTGCCCGGCGGCGGAGCCTCCGGGTACAGGTCGCGCAGCGTGATGCCGCGCCCGTCCGGGGCGGCCTCCCAGAACACCGACACCTGCCCCTCGAACCGATAGATCGAACCCCACACGTACGGGCGCCCCGCCAGCACGGCGGCATCGTTGACGAGGTAGCGGGTGGCGAAGTTGTCGGCGCCGTCGAGGATCAGGTCGTACTCGCCGAACAGCGCGACGGCGTTGGACGCGTCGAGCCGGAACTCGTGCAGCCGGACGTCGACGTGCGGGTTGATCTCGTGGATGGAATCCCGCGCGCTCTGAGCCTTGGAACGTCCGACGTCGGCGGTGCCGTGGATGACCTGGCGCTGCAGATTCGACTCGTCGACGACGTCGAAGTCGACGATGCCGATCGTGCCGACACCCGCGGCCGCCAGGTACATCAGCGTCGGCGAGCCCAGCCCGCCCGCGCCGATCACCAGGACGCGCGCGTTCCTCAGTCGCTTCTGCCCCGTCGTACCCACGTTCGGGATGATCAGGTGCCGGCTGTACCGGGCCACCTCGTCACGGCTCAACTCCGCCGCAGGCTCCACCAGAGGGGGAAGCGGACTCTTCGCGGACACCACACGCTCCTGAACTCGACCGGTCAACGCTCGCGTCCAGCCTAGGCGGTCGGCAATCCCACCTCGAGGTCGCTCAGGTCGGACACCACGACGTCCGCGCCGGCGTCACGCAACGCCTCCGCGTGATGGGTCCGATCCACACCGACGACCACCCCGAAGGCGCCGCGCCGGCCCGCCTCGACGCCCGCGAGCGCGTCCTCGAGCACCACGCACTCCGACGCCGCCAGCCCCAGCCGCCGGGCCCCCTCGAGATACGTGTCGGGTTCGGGCTTGCCGGCGAGCGAGAGCCGGTCGACGTCCATGCCGTCGACGCGGGCGTCGAACAGGTCGATCACGCCCGCCGCGTCGAGCACGCGCACCGCGTTGCGGCTCGCGGTCACCAACGCGACCGAGACGTGCGCCGCGCGCAGCCTGCGGATGAGCGCGACGGTGCCGGGGAACGCTTCGACCCCGTGCTCGTCGAGTTCGTGGCCGAACATCGCGTCCTTGCGGGCCGCGAGTCCGCACACCGTGTGTTCGGTTGGCGGATCCGACGGCTGCCCGTGCGGAATGTCGATCGACCGGGACGCCAGGAACGACGCGACGCCGTCGACGCGCGGCCGGCCGTCCACGTACTGCAGGTAGTCGTCGGACGTGAACGGCGACTCGCCCCGGCCGCGCTCGGCGAGAAACCCGTCGAACAGGCGCTTCCACGCCCGCTCGTGCACGCGCGCGGTGTCGGTGACGACGCCGTCCATGTCGAACAGGAATCCTGCGCACACGGTGTCCCCGATGCGGGCGGTTCCGGCGGCGGTCATCGTCGGTCCTCAGCCTCGGGGGTAGGGCCAGGGATTGAAGCGGCACACCTTGCCGTCCATCGGGACCACGCCCTCCGGATCGAGCTTGGCGATGTCGTTGTTCGCGGTGCCGAACGACTGCTGCATCATCACCGGGGCCAGCCCGCCGTCGGCCTCGCACGGCTGATGCGCCTGGTACCCGATCGCGTGCCCCACCTCGTGGTTGATCTGGTACTGCCGGTACGAACCGATGTCGCCCTGGAAGGCCGTCGCGCCGCGCACCCAGCGGGGCTCGTTCAGCACCACCCGGTCGATCCCGGGGTTGAAGCACGACACCTCGAGCTGGATGTCGTACCCACACACCTCGCGGATCGTCTCCTGCGAGGTCAGCGAGATCCGGAAGTCGGGCCCGTTCCCGTCCTTCAGCAGCGGGTCGGTCGCATCCACCCGGCGGAACGCGAATCGCGGATCGCGGGTCCAGCTCTTCGGATTCCCGAGCGTCTGGTCGACCATCCGGCCGAACGACTCGTCGCCGCCGAAGCCGGCCGTATCGATCCCGTCCTCGACCTCGATGCTGTACGTGAACACCCGCTCGGTGCCCTGACCGACCTGACCGGTCGCGCCCGGCACGACGTGCCAGGTGCGCGCGGCCGACGCGGTGAACGGTCCACCGTCCGGCAGCGCTCCCGCGGGCACGGTGTCGGCGAAATTGCCGTCCGCGAGCGGCGGGACTCCGACGATGTCGGTGCCGTCCTCGTGGCTGAGCACACCGAACCCGGGGTCTGCGGAGGCCGCGGAGTCCGAATCGCCGATCCCGCGGACGGCGTCGACGAGGACCAGGACCGTGACGATCAACAGCACCGGGATCGCGTACGCGCGCCACCCGTACATCGAGACGAACCGGCCGAGCCTGCTCTGCTTGCGCGCATCCCGCTCGGGGCGCGGCACCCGGGGACGGCCGATGTTGCGGCGGGTCGGATCCCACAGCGCGCGCAGCGGCTCGTGTGGATCGGGCACGCGGCCGGGATCGACGCCCGAGGGCCGAGAATCACCCGATCTCGGGTCGTCGGACACCTCGGGAACTGTGCCCCCCAGGCGCGGTCCTCCTCGGTCAGTCACCCCGCCAGAATCTCACAGACCGCCCGGCGGTTCACCCGGCGCGCCGGAAATCCGGAGGGCACCGCACCCGCGTGTGAGGTGGCCCACCGCCCCCTGAAGTGGCCGCGCACCGCCCCGCACTGCCACCGCCGACCGGTGATTGCTCACCGCGCGGGCGTGTCCCGAGTGTGGAATCCTGGAATACTCGCAGACAGGGGACGTGACGATGCCGGGCACACGGCACGTCGACGACAAGTTCAGGACAGCGAAATCGGCCGAGAAGCGTCCGGGTATCGTGCAAATGATTTATCTTGCCCCGAGGCGTTCGTGAGAGGTCGGACACCGAACGAAGCGGGGCTCTTTGTGCAGATTGGGAGCGACATGACTGAACTCGCGGATCGGACACACTCCGATCGCGCCGCCACGACCGCAAACGGTCAGGGCACCCGCCGCAATACCCGGCTACCCCGGGACGCGCGGCGTCTTCAGTTGCTCGCGGCCGCCAGCGAGGTCTTCGTCAGCCGCGGCTACCACGCCGCCGGCATGGACGAGATCGCCGAGTGCGCCGGCGTGAGCAAGCCGGTCCTGTACCAGCACTTCCCCGGCAAGCTGGAGCTGTACGTCGCGGTTCTGCAGAGCTACGTCGACACCCTCATCTCGGGTGTGCGCCAGGCGCTGCGGTCGACGACCGACAACCGCCAGCGTGTCCGGGCGGCCGTGCAGGCATTCTTCGACTTCGTCGACACCGACACGCAGGGTTTCCGTCTGGTGTTCGAGTCCGACCTGATGGGCGAGCCTCAGGTGGCGCGCCGCGTCGAGCAGGCCACCGAGGCATGCGTCGACGCGGTCTTCGACCTGGTCGCGCACGATTCGGGACTCGATCCGTACCGGGCCCGCATCCTCGCCGTCGGCCTCGTCGGCGCGAGCCAGTTCACCGCACGGTACTGGCTCGAGGCCGCTCGGCCGATCCCCAAGGAGGAAGCGGTCGACACGACCGTCGCCCTCGCGTGGGGTGGCCTCTCGCACGTGCCGCTGCACGCCGAGACCAAGTAGTCCGTGTAGTCCATGTAGTTCGCGCACTTTCGCGAAGGGCATACGCCAAGGGCGCGGAGTCGTCACGACTCCGCGCCCTTGGCGTATTTCCGGCTCTAGCTGGTCGGCGCGAACCCGACCTTGCGGCTGTCCGACGGGCCGATCTCCACGTAGGTGATCCGCGCGGCCTGGACGAGGAACTTGCGCCCCTTCTCGTCGACGAGCGAGAGCACACCGCCCGCCTCCGCGAGCGACTTCGTCACGAGCGCCTCCACCTCGTCGGGCGTGAGGACGCTGTTGACGACCAGCTCACGCGGGCTGTCAGTTACACCGATCTTGACCTCCACGGTCAACCTCCGAACTCTCCGAGCGCTTGAAGCTGTCCCGGCCAGATTAATGCAGCCCCGCCCACCCGAGCCTGCTGCGCCGCTGTGCTGAGAGCGAACAGTGTGCTCAGACCAGGCCGAGTACGGCCATCCGTTCGGCGTGCTTCGCCTGCATGTTGTCGAACAGGGCGGCGACGCCGTTGAGGCTGCCGGTCGCCGTCATGACGAGGTCGGTGAGGTCCTCACGGCGGGCGAGGACGAACTGGGCCTGCGTGATCGCTTCGCCGAGCAGCCGGCGACCCCACAGCATCAGCCGGTCCTTCTCGCTCGTGCTCGCGGCAACCGCGCTCCGAACCTCCTGCACGACGAACTCGGAGTGACCGACCTCGGCCAGCACCTCGCGGACGATCCCGCCCACCGCGGGGTCGAGCGAATGTGCGATCTCGAGGTAGAAATCGGCCGCGATACCGTCACCGACGTACGCCTTCACCAGCGACTCGAGCCACGTCGACGGGTCCGTCGACGCGTGGTAGGCATCCAGGGCCCGGACGAACGGATCCATCGCCGCGTAGACCTCGAGGCCCCGGTCGGTGAGCGCCTCGTGCAGCGTCTCGAAGTGCCCCATCTCGGCGGCGGCCATGCTGGCGAGCGCGACCCGCCCCCGCAGCGTGGGTGCCATCTGGGCATCCTCCGCCAGACGGTAGAACGCGGAGATCTCGCCGTACGCGAGAACGGCGAACAACTCGGCCACACCGGGGTGGTCCGCGGCGATGGCGGGCACGGACGACGTCTGTGAATCGGCTCCCATGACGCCACAGCCTAATCCGTGTCGTGACGTGCTCCCGGCAACGACGGGACCTGCCCGGAATGGTGATCTACGCCATGCAGGTGTCGGCCGCGAAGCGCCGGACCGCTACAATTGCGACGGGAGACCGTTATTTCCGCGCTGGTCCCGGTCCCGGAGCATGACTCCGGAGCGACGAATTCGAGTTGAATTCGAACGATTCGGGCGCGAAACGGATTCGGACTCCCGAAGATAATGTGCGCGCACCTGATCGACGGCGCCCGCCGCGTCTCGCCGAGATCCACTCGATTTCCGCGCTGAGACGGAGGCAGGGCCACCGCACAAGAGGGCACCGACTCGGCCGACTTACGGCCTGGCCCCTTACCTCGTGCGTGCGTGCCGATACGAGGAAGGCCAGTTCCCTGAGCAAGATCACGATCGACCACGAAGACAGTAACCACGCAGCAACCGAGACCACGCTGTCCGCGCAGCTGGACGAGACGCACACCCCGCCCACTTTCGGTGAGCTCGGTGTCCGCGACGAGATCGTCAAGGCGCTCGCCGAGATCGGCATCGAGCGCACGTTCGCCATCCAGGAGCTCACGCTCCCCCTCGCGCTCGCCGGCGACGACCTCATCGGTCAGGCCCGCACCGGCATGGGCAAGACCTTCGGCTTCGGCGTTCCGCTGCTCCATCGCGTTGCCACCGCTGATTCCGGCACCACCGCGCTCGACGGCACGCCCCGCGCGCTGGTGATCGTGCCGACGCGCGAGCTGTGCATCCAGGTGACGGAGGACCTCGAGAACGCGTCGAAGTACCTCGAGGCCGGCAAGAAGCCGCTGCAGGTCTTCTCGATCTACGGCGGCCGTCCCTACGAGCAGCAGATCGACGCGCTCCGCAAGGGCGTCGACGTCATCGTCGGCACGCCGGGCCGCCTGCTCGACCTCGCCAACCAGGGTCACCTGATCCTGGGCAAGGTCGGCGTCCTCGTCCTCGACGAGGCCGACGAGATGCTCGACCTCGGCTTCCTGCCCGACATCGAGCGCATCCTCGGCATGGTTCCGGACAAGCGCCAGACGATGCTGTTCTCGGCCACCATGCCGGGCCCGATCATCACGCTGGCCCGCACGTTCCTGACGCAGCCGACGCACATCCGCGCCGAGGAAGCGGACTCGTCCGCCGTCCACGAGCGCACCACGCAGCACATCTACCGCGCGCACGCGCTCGACAAGGCCGAGATGGTGGCCCGCGTCCTGCAGGCCGACGGCCGCGGCGCGACGATGATCTTCACCCGCACCAAGCGCACCGCGCAGAAGGTCGCGGACGACCTGAACGAGCGCGGCTTCAACGTCGGCGCCGTGCACGGTGACCTCGGCCAGGTCGCGCGCGAGAAGGCCCTCGCCGGATTCCGCACCGGCAAGGTCGACGTGCTCGTCGCCACCGACGTCGCGGCCCGCGGCATCGACATCGACGACGTCACGCACGTCATCAACTACCAGTGCCCCGAAGACGAGAAGACCTACGTGCACCGCATCGGCCGCACCGGTCGCGCCGGCCGCACCGGAACCGCGATCACGTTGGTCGACTGGGACGACATCCCCCGCTGGCAGCTGATCGACAAGGCCCTCGATCTCGGTGTCGCCGAGCCCGTCGAGACCTACTCGAGCTCGCCGCACCTGTACGAGGATCTCGGTATCCCCACGGACGCAAAGGGTTCGATCCGCAAGCCCCGCTCCGAGCGTCCGGCAAAGGACACCAAGGCCGCGGGCGAGTCCCGCGACCGCGGCGAGAAGTCCGAGAAGTCGGACGCCCCCAAGCGTTCGCGTCGTCGCACCCGCGGCGGCAAGGCCACCGACGGATCGGCCCCGGCGGACGCCACCGCGACGTCCGGCGAGAAGGCTCCCGAGGTCGCGTCGGCCGCGGCCGACGAGGGCACCTCCGCACCGCGCCGCCGTCGTCGCCGTCGTCGTCCCGCGTCCGCCGACGGCGCGCCTGCGCAGACTGACTCCCAGCCCGTGAGCGCCACGGCGGCCGCCGAGTAGTTCGGGGTAACCTGCCACCTGTGCTGGCACCCGAGCGTCGTACCCGTCTGGACGTCGCCGTCGCCGCGACCATCGCGATTCTCGTCGCGGTCGCCGCGGCGGCGATCTGGATCCGGAGCGACGCTCGGGGAACCACCTCGGTGACCGCGGATACTCCCGCGGCCGCGGTGGACACCCCCCTCTCTCCACCCTCTTCACTGAACGAAATCTGGCAGGCCGCCAGCCCCGGATCGGCCGCCCCGATCGTCGCCGACGGCACGGTTGCGACCGCCGACGGCGGAACGGTCCTCGGCCGCGACCCCGTCACCGGAGACGAGCGGTGGCGTTACCAGCGGGACATGCCGCTGTGCGGCGCCATCGGAGCCTGGAACACCGTCGTCGCGGTCTACCGCGATCAGCGTGGCTGCAGCCAGGTCACCCAACTCGACGGCGCGACCGGCGCACGCAAGGCGCAGCGGTCCAGCGACGCCGACGACGCGGTCACCCTCTCCTACGACGGCACCTACGTGGTATCCCGCGGTTCGGAGCGGATGGAACTGTGGCGGTCCGATCTGGTCCGAACCCTCGAGTTCGGCCGGGTCGACGCGCCGATCAACCCCGGCAAGCAACCGCGACCGGACTGCGACCTGAAATCGGCGGCGGCCGGCGGTACCCGGGTGACCGTGCTGATGCACTGCCCCGGTGAGGCCGGCGACCGGATCAGCGTCCTCGACGCCGCCCCGAAGGACAATCAGGAACCGCAGGAGTTCGGCTCGACACTGTTGACCGGTCCCGGCGCGGACACATCCGGCGCCCGGCTCATCGCGGCGTCCGGCGACCGCACCGCGGTGTTCCTGCCCGCGGGCCCGATCTCCGAGGCCCGGATCGCTGTCGTCGACGGCGCCGGCGCCGAGATCGCCTCCCACCCAGTCACCACCGCGGTCGGCGCCGACGCGACCGCCGCCCGCAACGGTTCCGTCTTCACGTGGTGGACCGGCACCGAGCTGATCGCCCTCTCCACCAGCGAACTGGCGCCGAAATGGACCATGACCGGCGCCCTCGGCCCCGGCGCGATCATGGCCGGCTCGCTGCTGGTCCCGGTGCCCGGCGCGATCGCCGTCCTCGACCCCGCGACGGGCGTCGAGCAGGAACGAATCCCCGTTACCCGCGACAGCGACGCCGCCCCGATCGCGACGGCGATCCTCGGCGACATCGTGCTCGAGCAGCGCGGCGACGAGGTCGTCGCGCTGCGCTGAGTCACTCGGGCGCGATCAGGCCGTCCCCTCGTACGGCGAGAAGGTCACCAGCTCGGCCTTGCCGGTCCAGTGCGTCGAAAGATGATGCGCCAGTTGGCGATACGCCTCTCCGCCCTTGTTCTTGCGGCCCGCCAGCACGGTCGCGCCGGACGCCGACGCCTCCGCGAACCGCACCGTGCGCGGGATCGGCGGGGCCAGCACCGGCAGGTCGTAGCGGTCCGAGACGTCGGACAGGACGTCGCGGCTGTGCGTGGTGCGCGCGTCGTACAGCGTCGGCAGCGCACCGAGCAGCACCAGATCGGGGTTGGTGATCTGCTGGACCTCGGAGACGGTCCGCAGCAACTGCCCCACACCGCGGTGCGCGAGCGTCTCGCACTGCAGCGGCACCAGCACCTGCTGCGCCGCGGTCAGTCCATTGAGGGTGAGCACGCCCAGCGACGGCGGGCAGTCGATGATGATCACGTCGAAGTCGTCGAGGACCGGCGCCAGCGCCCGCTTGAGCGCGAACTCGCGCCCCGGGCGCATCAACAGCAGCGCCTCCGCGCCCGCCAGGTCGATGGTCGCGGGTAGCAACTTGACGCCGTCGTCGGTGTCGAGCAGCACGTCCGCGACCGGCACGTCCCCCGTGAGCACGTCGTGCACCGACGCCTCGAGCCGATCGGGGTTGTGCCCCAACGAGAATGTCAGACATCCCTGTGGGTCCAGATCCACCACCAGCACCCGCCGGTCGAGGTCCACGAGTGCCGCCCCCAGAGACGCGACCGTCGTGGTCTTGGCTACCCCACCCTTTTGATTCGCTACAGCCAGTACCGTCGTCACGGCCTAGATCCTTGCGTACTCGAGGCCCGAAGGCGAGGGTTCGGCCGCACCCGGCATGATTGATCCCATGACCGCACCCGAGCGCCGACTGGTTCTGCTGCGACACGGGGAGACCGAGTGGGCGCGCCTCGGCCGGCACACGAGCACCACCGAGGTGCCCCTCACCGAGCGCGGCGCGGTCCAGGCCCGGGAGGCCGGCGTACAGCTGTCGGAACTCGCGCTGAACAACCCGCTGGTCGTCACCAGCCCGCGACGACGGGCACACGTCACCGCGACCCTCGCGGGGCTGACCCACGACCGGCGCTGGGACGCGTTGACCGAATGGGATTACGGCGAGTTCGAGGGTCTCACCACCCCCGAGATCCGCGAGCAGGTCCCGCACTGGACGGTGTGGACCCACCCGTGCCCGGGCGGCGAGACCCACGAAATGGTCACCTCGCGGGCCGACATGGTGGTCCACACCGCCGAGGCCGCTCTCGCGGACCGGGACGTGGTGCTGGTGGGGCACGGCCACTTCATGCGGGCCGTGATCGCGCGCTGGGTGGAGCTCCCGGTCGCCGAGGGCCGGCGCTTCCTGCTCGAGCCCGCCGCACACACCGTCCTGAGCTACGAGCACGGGTTCCGCACGATCCAGACCCACAACGTCACCCCGAGAGAGGGCCGTCAGTGAGCGAATCAACGAGCACCACCGCGGTGATCCGGCGCGCGACGCCCGACGACGTCGACGCCATCACCGGGCTGATCTACGAACTCGCCGAGTACGAGAAGGCCCGGCACGAGTGCACTGTGGTCCCCGAGCAGATCACCGCCGCACTGTTCGGCCCGGAGCCGGCGACCTTCGCCCACGTCGTCGAGGTCCAGGCGGCGGACGGGCCGACGGTCGTGGGCACGGCGATCTGGTTCCGCAACTTCTCCACGTGGGACGGCGTGCACGGCATCTACCTCGAGGATCTGTACGTCACGCCCGAGCACCGCGGCGCCGGCTACGGCACGGCGCTGTTGGCGACGCTCGCCGAGGAGTGCGTCACGAAGGGGTACACGCGTCTGGCGTGGTCGGTGTTGAACTGGAACACGCCGTCGATCGGGTTCTACGAATCACTCGACGCGGTCGCGCAGGACGAATGGACCACCTATCGACTCAGCGGGGACGCGCTGGCAGCCCTCGCCACCCGGGTGCCGTGACCGGCCCCGGAGCTCACTCCTCGTCGGCGTCCGGGGCCCCGTAGGCCTCGGCCATCCAGCGAGAGGTGCTGCCTGCGAACAGCATCGCGAGCGCCGTGAGCACCACGGCGCCGAGCAGAACACCCCAGAACCAGCGGTGCGAGGTCAGCACGTACCACGTGACGGGCAGCAGCAGCAGCTGCGCCATGAGCGCGATCGTGCGTCCCCAGCGCTGCCCGCGCAGCAGCGCGATGCCGGCCGCCAGCACGGCACCGCCGAGGATGATGAACCAGACGGCGGTACCGTAGCCGCTCGTGACGCTCTGATCGGCGCCGAGCAGACCCCGCACCACCAGGAAGATCGCGAAACCGACAGCGGCCGCACCCTCGAGAGCGACGATCGCGCCGGCCCGGAGGACCGTGCTGGGAGTAGGGGCGGACGCAGACTGATTCGACACGCAGCCAGCCTATACATCGACCGGACCCGGCTAGGCTGATGCCCCGTGCGCGCGCTGCTGATCGTCAACCCCAACGCCACCTCGACCACACCTGCGGGCCGAGACCTGCTCGCACACGCGCTGTCGAGCCGGGTCCGCCTCGACGTCGCGCACACGACGCACCGCGGACACGCCGGCGAACTGGCCGCGAAGGCCCGCACCGACGGCGTCGCGCTGATCATTGTCCACGGCGGCGACGGCACGGTGAACGAAGTGGTCAACGGCCTGCTCGGCGAGCCGCATCCCAAGTCGATGCGCTCGGTTCCGATCGGCCCGATCCCACTGGTGGCGGTCGTCCCCGGCGGATCGGCGAACGTGTTCGCGCGCTCGCTGGGCATCGAACCCGATCCGGTCGACGCCACGAATCAGTTGATCGATCTCCTCGCGTTGCGCCGACGCCGGACGATCGGCCTCGGCCACTGCGACAACCGCTGGTTCACGTTCAATGCGGGCATGGGCCTCGACGCACAGGTCTGTGAGGCCGTCGACAGGGGCCGCAACAATGGACAGGCGGTCACGCCGGGGCGCTACGTGCGTCATGCCGTCCGCGCATTCTTCCGCGCGAAGCGCGAGGAGCCGACATTGACGGTGACCGTGCCCGACCGCGAACCGATCGAGGGCATCCACTACGCCTTCGTCTCGAACTCGACTCCGTGGACGTATCTGAACAGGCGTGAGGTGCACACGAATCCGGGGACGGGCTTCGACACCGGCCTCGGACTGTTCGCGATGCGGACCATGCGCGTCTTTGCCAGTCTTCGCGTAGTTCGTCAACTACTTTCCGCCGGATTATCGCCTAAATCACATTCATTGATTCGATTCGACGACGTTCCACAAATCCACATCCGTTCGAGTTCCCCGATCGGCCTGCAAATGGACGGCGACTATATCGGCCTGCGAACCGATGTGACATTCGTCGCGGTGCCGGACGCACTCGAGGTCGTCGCACCCGCACCGCGCTGATCCCCGGATCGGCCCCGATCGCGGCCTTCTGCGCCCCGTTCCACTCAATCGGACGCCCGATCGAGGCCTCCCAACCGGCCGATCGGTCACTCGTCCGCACCCAAATGCCCAGATGGGGTGCGCAAATCCCCAGGTGGGTGTAGAAAGGACGAGGGACCACATAGGGGAGCCTAACCGAGTGAGCTTGCCCACGGTGCAGTCGTTTTCTATTGACTTCCCCTCGGTTCGTGAAAGCATTCACAAGTAACAGCGCTGAAACTTCCAAGTAAGCGCCCATGAACTTGCGAATACATAACGGTGCACATTGCACCCAACTAAGGAGTAGAAAGATGGACTGGCGTCACACCGCAATCTGTCGCGACGAGGATCCCGAACTGTTCTTCCCGGTGGGAAACAGCGGCCCGGCTCTCGCGCAGATTGCTGATGCCAAGGTTGTCTGCAACCGTTGCCCCGTCACCGCCGAGTGCCTGTCCTGGGCCCTCGAGTCCGGCCAGGACGCCGGCGTCTGGGGCGGCATGAGCGAGGACGAGCGTCGCGCCCTCAAGCGCCGCAACGCTCGGACCCGCGCACGCACCGCGGTCTGATACGGCTTTCGCGGAGGGCTCGGCACCACGAGGTGCCGGGCCCTCCGTCGTTTCACGCTTTTCGTGACGCGAACGTAAGAACCGCGAATGTAAGAACCATCGACCGCGCCCGGCGGGCGCGACGTCGCCTAGCTTCGCGGTGACCGCCGACCCAGCGGCACGCGGAGCACAGCGTCGGTTCCACCGTTCGGCGACGGATGCAGCCCGAGGGAACCACCCAACTCCGCGCCCACCAGGGTCCGCACGATCTGAAGTCCCAACCGGTCCGACTTCTCGAGACTGAACCCGGCCGGAAGTCCGCGCCCGTCGTCGTGGATGACGACGTCGAGCCAACGCGCGGATCGATCCGAGCGCAGGTACACCGTCCCCGATTCTCCCGGCTCGAAGGCGTGCTCGATCGCGTTCTGCACGAGTTCCGTCAGCACCATCACAAGCGGAGTCGCCCGCTCGGCGGAGAACACGCCGAGACTGCCCTCACGCTTGATCTTGATCGGCATGTTGACCGACGCGACGTCCGCGAGGATCGGCACGAGACTGTCCACGACCTCGTCGAGATCGACTTCCTCGTCCACCGACATCGACAGCGCATCATGAACGAGCGCAATGGAAGTCACCCGCCGGACCGACTCGCTCAGCGCCAGCCGCGCCTCCTCGTTCTCGGTGCGGCGGGCCTGCAGGCGCAGCAGCGCCGCGACCGTCTGGAGATTGTTCTTGACCCGGTGGTGAATCTCCCGGATCGTCGCGTCCTTGCTCAGCAGCGCGCGATCACGGCGCTTCACCTCGGTGACGTCACGGATCACCACGGCGGCGCCGACCACCGTGCCGCGCGGCTTGAGCACGAGGGCCCGGAGCAGAACGGTCGCCCCACGGGCCTCGATCTCCATCCGGTGTCCGAGCCGACCGCCGAGCGTGCCGCTGATGTAGTCGGCCACTTCCTGCGATTCGAACGGATCGGTGATGAGCGAGCGCGTCGTGGACGCCAGGTCCTTGCCCACCAGATCGGTGTTCAGACCCATCCGGTGGTAGGCCGACAACGCGTTCGGGCTCGAGTACACCACCCGCCCCTCGGGATCGAGACGGATGAAACCGTCGCCGGCGCGGGGGCTCGAATTGGTGTCGGAGCGGGTCTCCGGGTTGGGGAACGTCCCCTCGCTGATCATCTGGCACAGGTCGGCGGCGCAATCGAGGTACGCGACTTCGAGGGGGCTCTGGGCACGCTGCTGCGCCAGGTTGGTGTCCCGGCTCAGGACGGCGATCACCTCACCGTCGCAGCGGACCGGGACCGCTTCCCTGCGTAGGGGCGCTCCCCCACGCCACGAATGATCGACCTCGCTGACGATCTCGCCCTCGACAAGCGCCCGGAGCACCTGCGGATGCTCGGACTCCGAGACCACCGAGCCGACGGCGTCGTCGGGAAATGCGGTGGAGGCCGTTGTCGGCCGGCACTGCGCGACGCACACGACGGTCCCCGGCACCGCACCGTCGGCCCCCTCCGGCCGCTCGGTGGCCACCCACAGCAGGACATCGGCGAAAGACAGGTCCGCGAGTAGCTGCCATTCGCCCACCACCTGCTGCAGGTGGTCTACCGCGTTACCGGGAAGGTCGGTGTGCTCGGCGAGCAGGTCGCTCAGGGTCGACATGTGCCAGGCTCCGAATCGCTTCTCTGGTTCAGCTGATGGTGGCGATCAGATCGCCCTGCTGGATGACATCGCCGACCTTCACGTCGACGGACGTCACCTTGCCGGTGACCTCGGCCAGAACGGGGATTTCCATCTTCATGGACTCGAGGATCACCAGGGTGTCGCCCTCGTTGACCTCTTCGCCTGCACTGACAACGACCTGGTAAACGGTCGAAACCATCTCGGCGCGCACATCTTCTGCCACCTGGCACCTCACTGTTCGTGGACGGTCGCGGACCAGCCAATGGAACCACAGCCAACCACACGTGAAACACTAGGACGAACCCGAGTTCGAACAGAGAAGGAGCTACTCATGGGTAAGCGTGGTCGTAAGAAGCGCAGCCGCAAGGGCAACGCCGCCAACCACGGCAAGCGTCCCAACGCCTGAGTAAGGCTGTAGACGAGAATCGGGGGGCGGCAAGCGACAGCTTGCCGGCCCCCCCCCCCCCCCCCCCCCCCCCCCCCCGATCGTCGTATCTGCGCAGGTCAGCGATCGGTGTCGAGATCCCCGACCAGCCCGGTCTCGGTGACGACCACCGTCCGACGGATCTCGATCGACAGGCGTTCGCGCAGGCCGGCGGGTGCATGATCCCCACCACACTTACGCCCGATCAGCCTCTTGACCTTCTCCTCGATGCCGTACGCCGCGAAGCACGCTCCACAGTTCTCGAGGTGCCGCTCGATCCGCGCGCGGGAATGCTCGTCGCACTCGCTGTCGAGCAGCAACCACACGTCCGCGATCACCGCCGAGCAGTCCAACTGCTCGAATTCGTTCTCCCCGGTCACCGAGTAACCTCCCGCTCCGCCTCGACGGCACTGCTGCGCTCGGCGGCGTCGACGGCGCCCCCGCGGTTGAATCCACGTTCCCGGGCGACATCCGCGAGCAGACCCCGCAACTGCTTGCGCCCGCGGTGCAGTCGGGACATCACGGTGCCGATCGGCGTGCCCATGATCTCCGCGATCTCCTTGTAGGGGAATCCCTCGACGTCGGCGTAGTACACCGCCATCCGGAACTCCTCCGGGAGTTCCTGCAGGGCCGCCTTGATGTCGTCGTCCGGGAGCGCGTCGAGCGCCTCGACCTCGGCGGAGCGCAGACCGGTCGAGGTGTGCTCGGCCGTCGCGGCCAGCTGCCAGTCGGTGATCTCGTCCGTCGGGTACTGCGCAGGCTGACGCTGCTTCTTGCGGTAGGAGTTGATGTAGGTGTTGGTGAGGATGCGGTACAGCCAGGCCTTGAGGTTCGTCCCCTCCTTGAAGGAACGGAACGCCGAGTACGCCTTGACGTACGTCTCCTGCACCAGGTCCTCGGCGTCCGCCGGGTTGCGCGTCATGCGCAGCGCGGCACCGTACAGCTGATCGAGCAGCGGTAGCGCGTCACGCTCGAACCGCTCGATCAGTTGGTCCTGGGACTCCGGGCCGTCACCCGCGGCCTCGTTCGCGGGTTCGTGATCGTCCAGCACGCTGATCCCTTCGCTTGCCGTAGGGGTCAAGGCTACCGCCAACCCCGGGGCTATCGAGGGATGCGTCTCGGTCACGAAATCCGCCGCGGCCTCCGGACGAACCCGTTCTGCGCACAACACCGGCACGAACCACTCCCTTCGCTGATGCAGCGTCTCGCGAGATATCAACAGCGCGGAACGAGAGTCTGTTCCCGTGCGCGCTCTAGAGTGACTGCTCATGGCCGGAACATCGACTCCCGCAACGAAGCTGCTCGACAAGGAGAAGGTGACGCACCGGGTCCACGAGTACGACCACGACGCCCGCGCGTCGTCCTACGGGGACGAGGCCGTCCACTCCCTGGCCGGCCACCTCGGTGTCGAACCGGCACAGATCTTCAAGACGCTCGTCGTCAAGACCGACACCGGCAAGCTCGCGGTGGCGGTGCTGCCGGTGCCGTCGAAGCTGTCGCTCAAGGCGGCCGCGGCGGCGTTGGGCGCGAGCAAGGCCGTCATGGCCGACCAGTCCGACGCGGAACGGTCCACCGGGTACGTCCTGGGCGGCATCTCGCCGCTCGGCCAGCGCAAGCGCCTTCCGACGGTGATCGACGCCTCCGCCCTGACGTGGGACCGCGTGCTGTGCAGCGCGGGGCGAAGGGGCCTCGAGATCGAGGTGGCACCGCAGGATCTGGTGCGGCTCGCGGGCGCGGTGGTCGCGGAGATCACCGCCGGCTGAGTGCGCAACGCGGCACCGCCGCGGAATCTATGGGCAGCGGCCGCTGTTGCCCCTGAGAAGAATCTTCGACGAACGAAAGACGGTGTCCGGCGTGACTGGTCTCTCCCTGCCCATCTCCATCCTCGACCTCGCACAGATCGGTGCGGGCGAGACGGCCGGCGACAGCTTCCTGGCCAGCGTGGAGATGGCCCGGAACGCGGAACGGTGGGGCTACGAGCGGATCTGGTACGCGGAGCACCACAACATGCCGGCGATCGCGTCGTCGGCGACGAGCGTGCTGATCGCGCACGTCGCCGCGCACACCGAGCGCATCCGCCTCGGCGCCGGCGGCATCATGCTGCCCAACCATGCCCCGCTGACGATCGCCGAACAGTTCGGCACCCTCGCCGAGTTGCATCCCGGCCGGATCGACCTGGGCCTGGGCCGCGCTCCCGGCAGCGACCAGCAGACGATGCGGGCGCTGCGCCGCGACCCCAGCTCCGCGGAGTCGTTTCCGCAGGACGTGCTCGAACTGCAGGGGTACCTGACGGGTCCGTCGCGCATCCCGGGGATCGAGGCGACCCCGGGCCGGGGCACGAACGTGCCGCTGTACATCCTGGGTTCGTCGCTGTTCGGCGCGCAGCTGGCGGCGGCGCTGGGTCTGCCGTACGCGTTCGCGTCGCACTTCGCCCCGGCCGCCCTGGACGACGCGATCGCGATCTACCGTCGCGACTTCCGGCCGTCGGCGCAGCTCGCCGAGCCGTACCTGATCGCCGCCGTGAACGTGATCGCCGCCGACACCGACGACGAGGCGCAGCGCCTGTTCCTGGAGGCCAAGCGCAAGCGGGTCGGGCTGTTCGTCCAGCGCGGCCGCACGCTCACGCCCGAGGAGGCCGACATGGCCCTCGAGTCGCCGGCGGGTCGGCACGTACTGGCGATGGTGCAGAACACCGCCGTCGGCACCCCGACCGTGGTGGGCGACTATCTGGACCGGTTCGCCGCGCGGACCGGCGCCGACGAATTGATCGTCGCGTCGTCGGCCACCGAGCGGGACGCGTGGATGCGCTCGCTCGAACTGGTCGCCGACGTCACCGGCCTCGCGGCGCGGCAGCCGCTCACAGCAGGCTGATCTGCTCGCCCGACCGTTCCCCGTCGTCCGGCACGAGGAGGTCGGGGCCGTTGTTGCGGACGCTGTTCACCTTCGGTGACACGCGCCGGATCTCGACGGCCGCGACCGACTCGAGGCTCGGCCGGATCAGGTCGGGGTGGCCGAGGCTGTCCGGGTCGAGCCAGGCCTCCCACCGGTCCGGCGGCAGGATCAGCGGCATCCGGTCGTGCACGTTGGCCAGTTGGTCCACCGAGTCGGTGGTGAGGATCGTGGTGGACAGCAGCGGCGCCTCCCGGGGCGCCTTCGGGTCGTGCCACACCGACCACAGCCCGGCCATGAACATGCGCTCCCCGTCACCGCGGGACATGTAGTACGGCACCTTCGCGGCCTTGCCGTCCGCCGTGGGCTCGGTCTGCCACTCGTACCAGCCGTCCATCGGGACCAGGCAGCGCTTGAACCGCAGCGACGTCTTGAACGCGGCCTTGGTGGCGACGGTCTCGGAGCGGGCGTTGAACAGCGGCGCACCCTTGCCCGGCTCGGTCGCGTACGACGGCACCAGTCCCCAGCGCATGCGCCGGATCCGGCGCCGCACCGGGCTGTCGTCGTCGCCGCGGTCGTGCCGCGCGACGACGGTGAGGACCTGGGTCGTGGGGGCGACGTTGTAGTCCGCCGCCTCCGAACCGGACTCCCCCGTCTCGTTCACCGCATCGAGTTCCACCGCGAGCGTCGCGGGGTCGGCCGTCGTCGCATACCTGCCGCACATACCTCCATGCTGGCACGGCTCACCGACAGAGAGCGTCATGAGAGAAGATGGACCGGTGAGTCGTGAGAGCCTGTGGAGAGCGCCCCGAGCCGAAGCCCCCGTGGATGCGTCCGTGACGCTGCCCGGATCGAAGTCGATCACCAACCGGGCGCTGATCCTCGCGGCGCTCGCGTCGGGTCCGTCCACGATCACCGGCGCGCTGCGCAGCCGCGACACCGACCTCATGATCCAGGGCCTGCGGGCGCTCGGCGTCGCGATCACCGCGACCCCCGACGCCGCGACCGGCACCACCCTGCATGTGGTCCCCGGCCCGATGACCGGCGGCGCCGTCGACTGCGGCCTCGCCGGCACGGTGATGCGCTTCCTGCCACCTGCCGCCGCCCTCGCCGACGGCACCGTCGCCGTCGACGGTGACGAGCAGGCCCGCACCCGGCCGCTCGGCACGATCCTCGACGCACTGCGTGGGCTGGGCGCCGACATCGACGGCACCGCGCTCCCCTTCACCGTGCACGGCCGCGGCGGCCTGCGCGGCGGCACCGTGACGATCGACGCGTCCGGCTCGTCGCAGTTCGTGTCCGGACTGCTGTTGTCGGCGGCCCGCTTCGACGAGGGCGTCACCGTCCGGCACCAGGGCGGCTCGCTGCCGTCGATGCCGCACATCGACATGACCGTCGAGATGCTGCGCGAGGCCGGCGTCACCGTCCACACGCCCGGCGAGAGCGGCGACGCCGACACCTGGAAGGTGTTGCCGGGCAAGATCGATCCCGTGGACTGGATCGTCGAGCCCGATCTGTCGAACGCGACGCCGTTCCTGGCCGCGGCCGCCGTCACCGGCGGCACCGTGCGAGTGCCGCTGTGGCCGTCCCGCACGACGCAGCCGGGAGACGCGATCCGCGGGATCCTCGCCGACATGGGCGCCGACGTCCGCCTCGACGACGACGTTCTCACGGTGACCGGCCCGAAGACGTTGCGCGGCATCGACATCGACCTGCGCGACATCGGCGAGCTCACCCCCACCGTCGCGGCACTGGCGGCGCTCGCGGACGGCCCGTCGGTGCTGCGCGGCATCGCGCACCTGCGCGGCCACGAGACCGACCGGTTGGCGGCGCTCGCCACCGAGATCAACAAGCTGGGCGGCGCGGTCACCGAGACCGACGACGGCCTGCGCATCGAACCGCGCCCGCTGCACGGCGCGCAGTGGCACTCGTACGCCGACCACCGGATGGCGACGGCCGGCGCGATCCTCGGACTGGTCGTCGACGGCGTCGACATCGAAGACGTCGGCACCACCGCCAAGACGTTGCCCGGGTTCGAGAACCTGTGGGCGGCAATGCTGGACGAATCCGCATCCGCCGAGCAGGGGGCGTTGTCCTGAGCCGCCGGCAGTACGACGAGTCCGACGTCCGGATTCGCCCGGGCAAGGGGACGCGGCCGCGGACCAAGAACCGGCCCGAGCACGCCGACGCCGCCGAGGCGATGGTCGTCTCCAAGGACCGGGGTCGCTGGGGCGTCGTGCTGGGCGGCGACCCGGATCGTCCCGTGGTGACGATGCGGGCCCGTGAACTCGGCCGCACCCCGATCGTGGTGGGCGACCAGGTGAGTGTCGTGGGCGACCTGTCGGGCAAGCCCGACACCCTCGCTCGGATCGTGCGGGTCGCGGACCGGTCGACCGTGCTCCGTCGCACCGCCGACGACACCGACCCGTTCGAGCGGATCGTCGTCGCCAACGCCGAGCAGCTGCTGATCGTCGTCGCGCTGGCCGACCCGCCGCCGCGCACCGGGTTCGTCGAGCGTGCCCTCGTCGCCGCCTACGTCGGTGGGCTGAAACCGATTCTGTGCCTCACGAAGAGCGATCTCGCGACGCCCGACGAGTTCGCCGCAACGTTCGCCGGCCTCGACATCCCCGTCGTGGTCGCCGGCCGGGACGATCCGATCGAACCGGTGACCGAGATCCTCGAGGGCCGGCTGACCGCGCTGATCGGGCACTCGGGCGTCGGCAAGTCGACGATGGTCAACCGCCTGGTGCCCGATGCGGATCGGGCCACGGGTGTGGTGTCCGGCGTCGGCAAGGGCCGGCACACCTCGACACAGTCGGTGGCGCTGCCGCTGCCCGGCGGCGGCTGGGTGGTCGACACCCCCGGCATCCGCTCGTTCGGGCTGGCCCACATCTCGCCCGAGAACGTCGTCGACGCGTTCACCGACCTGGCCGCGGCCGCCGAGGACTGCCCGCGGGGCTGCACGCATCTGGGCCCGCCCGCGGACCCGGAATGTGCGCTGGACAAGCTCGAAGGCGACTCCGCCGCCCGCGTCGAGGCGGTGCGTCGACTGCTGGTCGCGCTGATGTCCAACGAGTCGTGGACGTAGGACCGTAGCTGATTCCTGCGGCACCCCCGTCGAACCGGTTTTCCGACCGGGATACGCCCGCCCCGGCTCCCGGGGCGGGCGTTCCAGCGTGTGCCGGGCGTCGCGTCAGGCGGGCGTGATCGGCAGTTCCCTCGACCGGTCGGCCGTGAACGAGGTGGCCGTGGCCGGCCCCGCCGCGCCGTGAGTGCTGTCCGGGTCGAGGACGCAGTGAGTGCGTCCGTAGACGGTGTACATGCACTTGTTGTTGTGATTGCAGCGTCCGGAGACGGTGCGGTCGGCCTGGATCCGGCTCACCAGATCCGGCTCGCGCAGCAGCGCCCGACCCATCGCCACGAATCCGAAGCCCTCGCGCATGCCGGTGGCGATGTGGTCGTGGTTGTTGATGCCGCCCAACAGGATCAGTTGGGTCTCCGACGCGACCGGGACGAACTGGCGAGCCGATTCGAGCATGTACAGGTCCTCGTACGGGTAGGTGCCGAGCGCGCGCTTCCCGAAGAGCCGGACACCGGTCTTGAAGGGCTCCTTCATCACCGCCGCGAACTCGTCCACGGGGACGTCACCGCGGAACAGGTACATCTGTTTGAAGAAGGACGAGCCCTGCGTCAGTTCGATCGCATCGAGGTTGCGGTCCTGATCGAGAAGCTGGACGGTACGCAGCGACTCGGACAGCCAGATGCTGCCCCGGATGCCGTCGTCCATACTGATTTTCGCGGTCACCGCGATCCGATCACCGACGACCTCGCGCACCCGCTGCGCGATTTCCCGCACGAGCCGCGACCTGTTGTCGATGGTGCCGCCGTACTCGTCCTTGCGGCGGTTGAGCAGCGGGCTCAGGAACGAGCTCGGCAGATACAGGTGTCCGAAGTGCAGCTCGACGGCGTCGAAGCCCGCCTCCACGGCGATCGACGCAGCGTCCCCGAACTGGTCGATCACGCGACGGATCTCCGACGCTGTGATCTCCCGGCAGTACTCGAGCGATGACGGATTGATCACACGACTCGGCGACATCGCCGTGACTCCGGTGATCTTCTTCGACGCGACGACGCCGGCGTGGCCGAGCTGGGCGGCGATGGCACCACCCGCTCCGTGGACGGCTTCGGTCAGCCGCTGCAGACCCGGGAGCGCCTTGCGGCTCATCAGGATCTGGCCCGGTGCGCTGGCGCCTTCCGGGGCGACACAGCAGTAGGCCACCGTCGTCATCCCCACCCCGCCACGGACGAAACCGAGATGGAAGTCGATGAGATCGTCGGTGACGAGGCCTTCCGGCGACCGTCCCTCCGAGGTGGCGGCTTTGATGATGCGGTTGCGCAGCCGGACGGGCCCCAGGGTGGCTGGGGCGAAAGGGTCCGGGGTCACCGTCTCGGTGGGTAGGCCTGCGATGGTCATGAGTCGCCCTTCTCTCGATCCACTGTGACGGGCACCACGATTCGTGGAGGTCGCCGCGGCGTCAATACCGCGTCCCTCCCACCGGACAACCCGTCGAGATCGAGAGCCGGGATCAGGCGACGCCGCGCGCACGCGCCTCGAGGACGCGGTACTCGTCGTCGGTGATCGTCCCCGAGTCGAGCAGCGACTTCGCCGTCGCGAGGTCGTCCACGGATGGCGTACCCGCAACCCCCCGGATGTAGGCGTCCTCGGCCGCCCGGTACCGCCGGTCGGCGCGGGCCGACCGCTCGATCATGCCGCGACCGCGGACGATCAGGTAGACGGCCTCACCGATGATCGGCAGGACGAACAGGAAGAGGACCCACAACGCCTTGCCCCACCCGGACGTCCGATGGTCACGGAACAGGTCGGTGAGGATCGAGAAGAGAACCATCACGTACGCCGCGAAGGCGAAGCACGCGAAGACCAGCCAGAAGTACTCCCAGAACGAGTCCATCGCTTGCTCCGTTCACCAGAGGACACCGAACGAGATGTGCCTTCCACTTTCCCACCGCCCGCCCGCCCGGGCACAGCGAATCGGGAAGCACGAATCCCCGGGGGCCGCACCGAATCGGTGAGCCCCCGGGGATCCGGGTGAACTGTCTAGCGCGACACCAGCGCGCGCAGCCCGCGGCGCTTCTTCGACGCCTTGATCGCCGAGACCAGTCCACGGCGCTTGCCGGTGACCGGGTCGAAGGTCGCGGTCGCGTTGCCACCGAACTTGCGCTCGGACGCCGTCTCGGGCGCGTCGTCCGAGGTGTCCTTGAGGTACTTGTTCGGCAGCGACAGCTTGGCGATGGTGCGCCACGCCTTGGCGTACTGCACCGGCAGCGGACCGGTGGTGTACGGCAGGTCGTACTTCTCGCACAGCGCCCGCACCTTGACCGCGATCTCGGAGTACCGGTTGGACGGCAGGTCCGGGTAGATGTGGTGCTCGATCTGGTAGCTCAGGTTGCCGGTCATGAAGTCCATGACGGGGCCGCCGGAGATGTTGGCGCTGCCCAGCATCTGCCGCAGGTACCACTCGGCGTGCGTCTCGTTGTCGACGTCCGCCTTCGTGAACTTCTCGGCGCCGTCGGGAAAGTGACCACAGAAGATGACCGCGTTGGTCCACAGATTGCGGATCACTCCGGCGGTCATGTTCGCCGTGAGGGTGCTCTTCCATGCCTTGCCGGTGAGCGCCGGGTAGACGACGTAGTCCTTGAGCGTCTGCTTGGCGATCTTGCGGCCCACCTCTTTGGCGTTCCGCTTGGTGTACTCGCGGTCATCGCGGCCCGCGGCCACCCGGCCCAGCTCGAGCAGCTGGATCGCGATGCCGTACTCGAACAGCAGCGCCAGCACCGCGTTGTAGCCGAGGTTGCCGTAGTTGAACGGCCGCCACTTCTGGTCGCGGGTGACGCGCAGCAGGCCGTAGCCCACGTCGTCGTCCATGCCCAGAATGTTCGTGTACTTGTGGTGCAGGTAGTTGTGGGTCTGCTTCCAGTGCGCCGACGGGTCGACGTTGTCCCACTCCCAGCTGGACGAATGGACCTCGGGGTCGTTCATCCAGTCCCACTGCCCGTGCATCACGTTGTGCCCGAGTTCCATGTTCTCGATGATCTTCGCAACGCCGAGCATGCCGGCGCCCAGCAGCCACAGGGGCCGCTTCCGGCTGCCGAACAGCATCGCGCGTCCACCGATCTCGAGCGACCGCTGCAGACGGATGGTGTTGCGGATGTAGCGCGCGTCGCGCTCTCCGCGGGAGTCCTCGACGTCACGGCGGATGGCGTCGAGTTCGCGTCCAAGCGCCTCGACGTCGGCATCCGTCAGATGCGCGTACTCCTTGATGTCGGTAATCGCCACGGGCCTACCGTACCGTAAGTTACGGCACCGTAGGTTAACTCCGGATGACTGTGTGACACGTCACAGTAGCCTATGCCCGGCGAACTCCCCGACGCCGACTCACCGTCGCCTCGGCGTGCGCGCGCAGCGCCGACAGCAGGCCGCGACGCTGTCCCGTCGCGGCGTCGACCCGCAGCGCCTCCGCGATCCGCGAACCGGTCGAGGCGAACTTGCGCTCCGACGACGTCTCGGGGGCGTCGTCCGAGGTCCGCTTGAGGAACCGGTCCGGCAGCGCCAGCTTGTGGATCGTCCGCAGCGCCAGCAGGTACTGCCTGCTGAGCGGCCCGGTGGTGTACGGCAGGTCGTACTTGACGCACAGCGCCTTCACCCGCACCGCGATCTCGGAGTACCGGTTCGACGGCAGGTCCGGGAACAGGTGGTGCTCGATCTGGTAGCTGAGGTTGCCGGTCAGGAACGCCATCACCGGCCCCGCGTCGATGTTCGCGCTGCCGAGCATCTGTCGCAGGTACCACTGCGCCCGGGTCTCGTTCTCGAACTGCTCGACCGTGAACTTCTCGGCCCCATCCGGGAAATGACCGCAGAAGATGACGGCGTAGGCCCACAGGTTGCGCACCAGGTTGGCCGTCGCGTTCGCGGCCAGCGTGTGCTTCCACGCCGGGCCGGACAGCGCCGGGAACAGCACGAAGTCCTTGCCGACCTGGCGAACGATCTTGACGGCGAACTGCTTGTTGGGCGCGGTGTTCCACTTCTTGTGGTCGACGCCCTCGAGGTTCTTCTGCGCCGAGAGGTCGTGCAGCGCGATGCCCCACTCGAACGTGGCCGCCAGGATCACGTTCGCGATCGGCTGCAGCAGGTTGATCGGCTGCCACTTCTCGTCACGCGTCATCCGCAGGATGCCGAATCCCACGTCGTCGTCCATGCCGACGATGTTGGTGTAGGTGTGGTGCGTGTAGTTGTGGGCGCGTTTCCAGTGCTCGGACGGGCCCGTCATGTCCCACTCCCACGTGGTGGAGTGGATCTCCGGATCGTTCATCCAGTCCCACTGGCCGTGGGTGACGTTGTGACCGAGCTCCATGTTCTCGATGATCTTCGCGAGGGAGAGCATCGCGGTGCCCGCGACCCAGGCAGGCTTGCGCCGACCGGCCAGGAGCAGCGCCCGTGCTCCGAGCTCGAGGGAGCGTTGCAGCTTGATCGTGCGCCGGATGTAGCGGGCATCGCGTAGGCCCCGAGACTCCTCGACGTCGCGACGGATCGCGTCCAACTCGCGCCCGAGGGCGTCGATATCGGCGTCGGTGAGGTGGGCGAACTCTTTGATGTCCGTAATGGCCACCGAGGTCCTCCGTTGGATAGATCAGTTCACCGGCGTCGAGACTCGACGCGAGGCACAGGAGTCAACGATACGGGAATTCGGACACCTGCAGATCTCGCAGATACCGAGATCACAGGTGTGATCAGGCGTCGAGCGTGCAGTCGCCGGCTGCGGCCGAGATGCACGTCTGGATGCGCTCGCCCTCGGCGTGTTCCTTGCCGTTGCGCAGATCGACCGCATGACCGGACTCCAGCGGCACCACACACGTCTGACAGATGCCCATGCGGCAGCCGAACGGCATCAGCACGCCCGCCTTCTCGCCGGCCTCGAGCAGCGTCGTGGCGCCGTCCACCTGCACCTGCTTGCCGGAACGGGAGAACGTCACCGTGCCGCCCTCGCCCGACAGATCCGCGCGGGACACCGCGAAGCGCTCGAGATGCAGGTTCGGGCCGATGCCCTCCTGCTCCCAGGTCTTCTCGATCTCGTCGAGCATGCCCTGCGGACCGCACGCCCACACCTGACGCTCACGCCAGTCGGGGCAGACCTCGTCCAGCGACGCCAGTTCGAACTTGCCCTGCGCCCGAGTGTGCCGGACGTGGCAGTGGAACGTGGGGTGCGACTTTTCCAGCTCGACGAGTTCGTCGCCGAACATCACCGCTTCCTCGGTGGGCGCCGAGTGGACGTGCACGACGTCGGGCAACGCCCCACGACGACTCATCGTCCGCAGCATCGACATGATCGGGGTGATGCCACTGCCGGCTGTGAGGAACAGAATCTTGCCCGGCGGCGGCTCGGGCAGCGCGAAGTTGCCGGTGGGCGCGGCCAGTCGCACGATCGCACCCGACGGCACACCGGTGACGAGATGGCTCGACAGGAAGCCCTCGGGCATCGCCTTGACCGTGATGGAGATCAGCTTGTTGTCGACGTTGGGCGCCGACGTGAGCGAGTACGAGCGCCAGTGCCAGCGCCCGTCGACGTGGATACCGATGCCGACGTACTGGCCCGGCTGGTAGTCGAAGTCGAAGCCCCAACCCGGCTTGATCACCAGCGTCGCCGAGTCTGACGTCTCCGGCCGAACCTCGACGATCCGACCGCGCAGCTCGCGGGCCGACCACAGCGGGTTCACCAGGTGGAGGTAGTCGTCGGGGAGCAGCGGCGTCGTCAACCTGGTCACGGCACCGCGCACCAGGCTCGCCACGGACCGGTTCGAGCCGGCAACTCCCGTTGCAGGCCCCTCGATCCAGCTCTTCAGTCCCATCCGACCTCCATCTCGCTTTTCGGGCGTACGGCCAGCGTAGGGCATGCGCCTACGGTGGCGTAACTTACGCCCGAGTAATGAGCAAAGGTAACGATACTCGCGGGACGTCCGACCCGGATCAGAGCAGTTCGAGCAGGAACGGCAGCTCCTGCGTCGCGTACCACGCCAGCTCGTGGTCCTCGGCGTCCCCGAGGACGAACTCGGCGTCGGCGTCACCCAGATCGGCGTCGTCGATGATCGCGACCGCCTTCTCGATGTCCGGCTCCGCCTCGGCCAGGTCGACGTGCACCGACGCCACCTGCTTCAGCGTGATCACCTGATCGAGCCGGACGACGGCGTCGTCGAGATCGGGACGGTGCTTGGCGTCCGCGTCCTCGACGTCCGCCGCGATCACCGCGCGCCGGAACCGCGGCGCCGGGGCGTCGCTGCCGGGCTCCGGGACGGCGGCCGCGATGAGCCGCAGCGACGCGCGCGCCGCCTCCGCCATCGCCACCTCGGACAGCTCGTCCTCGTCACCGGAGTGGTACGCCTCCCGCAGCGCGGGAGTCACCGCGAAGGCGGTCCGGCTCACCGGCACCAGCTCGCGCTCGGCGACCAACTGCTCCAACATCGCGATGGTCGCGGGAACGTAGACCCTCACGCTCGACCTCCGGTCACCGACTCAGCCACTGGCATCCAACAACTCCTCGAGAGACTCGTGCAGCGACGCGGCCACGACGTCCACATCGGCCATCGCGTCGCGATCCGCATTCAAACCGTAGTAGACGTTGCCGTCGTAGGACGTCAACGCAATGCTCAGGCCCTGATTCTCCAGCAGCGGCGACACCGGATACATCGCGACCATTCGCATGCCGGCCAGGTAGAGCGGGATCTGGGGTCCGGGCGCATTGGTGACCATGACGTTGAACATCCGGTGCGACAGACTGCTCGCGGCACGGGCCCCGCGAGCGTGCAGCGACGCCGGCGCGAACCCCGACAGCCGGATCATCGTCCGGGCGGTCACCTGCCGGCTCTGTCGCCCGAACGCCTCGGTCGCGTGCGCCACGTGGGACAGCCGCATCACCGGATTCGGTTCTCCCACCGGAAGATCCACCAGGAACGACGACGTCCGCCCGTGCGGGCGCCCGTCGTCGCCACCCACGTCGACGACACTCGCACCGTTCGTTCCCGGATGTGCTTCGCAGATCGACATCGGCGCCAGGGCGCGCAGGGTCGTGGCCTCGGACACCGGTTCGCCGCGGGACAGGAGCCAGTTCCGCAGCGCGCCGGCGACCACCGTCAGCACGACGTCGTTGATCGAGCACCCGTAACGGGCCCGGATCTTGCGATACCGCTCGAGGTCGGTGGTGGCTGTCGCGAACCGGCGGTTGCGCGAGATCGGCGCGTTGAGCGGACTAGAGGGCGCCGGCTGCGCGGCCGTGCGTGCCAGTGCGGCGAGTTTGCCGAGGGCGCTCACCGTCTCGTCGACCACGCCGGACATGTCGCCGAGCGTCATGCGAAGCGTCTGGATGCCCTCGCGCGGCTGCGAGACCAGTTGCGCGAGCGCGCCCGCCACGAGCGCGGGCTCACTCGGCGCCGGCTCCGGCATCCACAGGTCCACCGACGTCTCGTCCGGAACCGCCGTGTCGTCGAGCAGCACCTGGCCGATGTCGAGAGCCTTCTCGCCGTCCACGAGGGCCGAGTGCGACTTCACGAACACCGCGCACCGATTCCCCGTCAGCCCCTCGACCACGTACATCTCCCACAGCGGCCGGGTCGTGTCCAGCGGTCGCGACAGGAGCCGTGCCACCAGGTCGTGCAACTGCTCGTCGGTGCCCGGGGACGGCAGCGCCGACCGCCGCACGTGGTAGGTGATGTCGAAGTCTTGGTCGTCGACCCACACCGGCCGCGCGAGCCCGTGCGCCACCTCGCGCACCTTCTGCCGATACCGCGGAACCAGGTGCAGGCGCGCGTCGACGAGCCGCAGCACCGCCTCGAAATCGAAGCCGTCCGACGGAACTTCCAGCACCGCAACCGAGCCCATGTGCATGGGCGCGGTACCCCCGTCGAGGAAGTAGAACGACGCGTCCTGCGTCGTGAGCCTCGTCGCCTTCGCCATCAATGCCCCCTGTCCCAGGCCGCCCTCGCGTCGAATCCCCTACCGTCCGAATCGAGAAGAATCGCAATCTCTTCCGCGGCCGTTGCCGCGTCCACGTGATGCACCCCCACCATGCCCGCGGCCACGGCGCCGCGCACGTTTCCGATCAGATCGTCGACGAAGACGCACTCGCCCGGCGGCAACCCCAGCCTGTCGGCCGTCAACTCGTAGATCTCCCGACCGGGCTTGGCCATCCCGACGTCTCCCGAGATCACCACGACGTCGACGAACGGCCCCTCGAGGTCCCGCAACTGCTGCGCGCCCGGGCCGCCGGGGTCGTTGCTGAGGATCGCGGTGCGCACCCCGTCGCGCCGGGCCGCGGCGACGACGCCCGCCAGGAGACGACCGTCCGCGCCCGGCCCCGCGAGCACTCCACCGAAGTCCAGCACCAGCCCTTGCACTCCCCCACCCTAGGTGGGCCGGGAAGTCTCCGCGACACCAACCGACCCCGGCACCGCCGGGACCTCTCGCTTTCCGCGGCCGAACATGTCATGCTGTCGCGCAGATTCCGCCTCTCCACGGAGTCGACCACCCGCGTCCGTCCGGAACCCGATCCGGTCGGCGCAGTCGACGAGCGTGCCGCATCACGGCACCGGAGAGGGCGATCATGCAGGTGCCACACCGGTTCATCTCCCCCGCACCACAATTCGAGCCGCCCACACGAATCGCGGCCCGTCCGCCGGGCCATCGGTCGACGCCCGAGCCACGAGTCGGCACCGCGCGCAGGTCACCGCACGACGGGCGCTCACCCCGCACCCACTTACCCCGGACCGGTGCGGAATCCACCACGCCCCCGGAGCTGCGCCGGTTCACCGAACACGCGCTCCGGCTCACCCTCGAAGTTCTCGACGGACGCCGGCCACCGGCTCATCTGCGCCCGTTGCTGACACCGTCCGTGAACGACCTGGTGCCGGCACTGATCCGGTCCGCGGCCGCGAGTCGCCGCCTGGGAGGCGCGACCCTGACGCGCATCCATGTCCGCGTCGTCCGCGCCGACGCCGCCGAGGTGTTCGGCACCTACAACCGCGGCGGCCGGGTGTTCGCCGTCGCCGCGCGTATCGAACGCGGCAAGGGCGCACACCCGGCCGGATGGGCGATCACGTCGTTGCGGATCGCCTGACGAGCACGGTCTAGCGCTTGCGCTTGGACCTGGGCGCCTTCTTCGACTTCGAGTCGGCACGGGCCGCCTCGCGACGCTCACGCCGCGTGCCGGTCTCACCGTCGATGTCGCCGGCCGCGCGGCTCACCTGGGCGTTGCCGTCCTCGGCCGGGCCCGACAGCGTCAGCCCGCGAGGCTGCTCGTCGTCGAGGCCCTTCGCCCGCAGCGCCACCGGTGCGGCAGGTGCGCTCTCGGACGCCGGAGCGGACTGCTGGCCCAGTGCCGGACCACTCGCGGCGGCGGCAGCGGCCGAGGCCGCCGTGACGCTCACCGCAGAACCGCCGCCCTGCGGCGTCCCGGCCTCGACCTGGAGGTTGAAGAGGAATCCGACCGACTCCTCCTTGAGCCCCTCGAGCATCCCGGTGAACATGTCGAAGCCCTCGCGCTGGTACTCGACCAGCGGGTCGCGCTGCGCCATCGCGCGCAGCCCGATGCCCTCCTTGAGGTAGTCCATCTCGTAGAGGTGCTCACGCCACTTGCGGTCCAGGACCGACAGCATCACGCGACGCTCGAGCTCGCGCATGCCGCCCTCACCGGCGATCTCGTTGATCTCCTGCTCCCGCTTTTCGTACGCCGCGTGCGCGTCCTTCAGCAGGGCGTCGAGCAGACCCTCACGGTCGAGGTCGGACTCGCCCGCCTCCGCCGCGCCGACCAGTTCCTTGTAGTCGATGCCCACCGGGTAGAGCGTCTTGAGCGCCGACCACAACTGCTCGAGATCCCAGTCCTCGACGTAGCCCTCGGCCGCGGCGCCGTTGACGTAGGCGGTCACCACATCGGTGATCATCGAATCGATCTGGCCCTCGAGGTTCTCGCCTTCGAGGATGCGGCGACGCTCGTCGTAGATGACGGTGCGCTGCTGGTTCATCACCTCGTCGTACTTGAGGACGTTCTTGCGGATCTCGTAGTTCTGCTGCTCGACCTGCGTCTGCGCACTCTTGATCGCCTTCGAGACCATCTTGGCCTCGATCGGGACGTCGTCGGGCAGGTTCAGGCGGGTCATGATCGACTCGAGCGCCGCACCGTTGAAGCGCCGCATCAACTCGTCACCGAGCGACAGGTAGAAGCGGGACTCGCCGGGATCGCCCTGACGTCCCGAACGACCACGCAGCTGGTTGTCGATACGACGAGACTCGTGGCGTTCGGTGCCCAGCACGTAGAGGCCACCCGCGGCGCGGACCTTCTCCGCGTCCGCCTTGACCTCGGCATTGACCTTGTCGAGGACGCCGTCCCACGCCGCCTCGTAGTCCTCCGGGTTGTGCACGGGGTCGAGGCCCTGCTTGCGGAGCGCGATGTCGGCGATGATGTCGGGGTTGCCGCCGAGCACGACGTCGGTGCCGCGGCCGGCCATGTTGGTCGCGACCGTCACGGCGCCCGAGCGGCCGGCCTCGGCGACGATGGTCGCCTCCTGCTCGTGGAACTTCGCGTTGAGCACGCTGTGCGCCACCCCGCGCTTGGTGAACTGCTTCGAGAGGTACTCGGAGCGCTCGACGCTGGTGGTGCCGATCAGGACCGGCTGGCCCTTCTGGTGCCGCTCGACGACGTCGTCGACGACCGCGTCGAACTTCGCCTCTTCGGTCTTGTAGATCAGGTCGCCGTTGTCGACGCGGATCAGCGGCCGGTTCGTCGGGATCGGAATGACGCCGAGGCCGTACGTCTGATGGAGCTCGGCGGCCTCGGTCTCGGCGGTACCGGTCATGCCCGAGAGCCGGTCGTAGAGACGGAAGTAGTTCTGCAGCGTGATCGTGGCGAGAGTCTGGTTCTCGGCCTTGATCTCGACCTTCTCCTTGGCCTCGATCGCCTGGTGCATGCCCTCGTTGTAGCGGCGGCCGACGAGGATGCGTCCGGTGAACTCGTCGACGATGATGACCTCGCCGTCGCGGACGATGTAGTCCTTGTCGCGCTGGTACAGCTCCTTGGCCTTGATGGCGTTGTTGAGGTAGCTGACCAGCGGAGAGTTCGCGGCTTCGTACAGGTTGTCGATACCGAGCTGGTCCTCGACGAACTCGACGCCGGCCTCGTGCACGCCGATCGTGCGCTTCTTGATGTCGACCTCGTAGTGGACGTCACGCTTGAGTAGCGGCGCGATGCGCGCGAACTCGCCGTACCACTTGCTGGACGCGTCGGCCGGGCCCGAGATGATCAGCGGGGTGCGGGCCTCGTCGATGAGGATCGAGTCGACCTCGTCGACGACGGCGAAGTTGTGGCCGCGCTGCACCAGGTCGTCGAGCGTGTGCGTCATGTTGTCGCGCAGGTAGTCGAAGCCGAACTCGTTGTTCGTGCCGTACGTGATGTCGGCCGCGTACGCCTGGCGCCGCTGCGCGGGCGTCATGCCCGACAGGATCACGTCGACCTCGAGCCCCAGGAAGCGGTGGACACGGCCCATCCACTCCGAGTCGCGCTTGGCGAGGTAGTCGTTGACGGTGACGACGTGGACGCCGTCACCGGAGATTGCGTTGAGATACGCCGGAAGGACGCAGGTCAGGGTCTTGCCCTCACCGGTCTTCATCTCGGCGACATTGCCGAAGTGCAGGGCGGCACCGCCCATGACCTGCACGTCGAAGTGACGCTGGCTGAGCACGCGGCTCGCTGCCTCGCGCGCGACGGCGAAAGCCTCGGGCAGCATCTCGTCGAGCGTCTCGCCGTCGGCGTAACGCTTCTTGAACTCTTCGGTCTTGGCCCGCAGCTGCTCGTCGGAGAGCGCCTCGACCTCGGGAGAGAGGGAGGAGACATGATCGGCGATCTGCTTGAGCCGCTTGACCATGCGACCCTCACCTACACGGAGCAGCTTCGATAGCGACAGTGACGGCACGGTCCTCTTCGTCCTCAATCCAGGTGTCGGGTTCCAGGTGTCGGTATCGATGGCAGATACATGACAAACGGGATCCGGCCGAGGTCGGGTGACCCCAGCCGGATCCCATGTTATGCGTATTCACGGTCGGACGAGTAGACCGACCGGCCGCAATGTCAGGCCAGGCGAATCAATCCGTAGTCGAACGCATGGCGGCGGTACACGACGGAGGGCCGATCGGTCTCCTTGTCGTGGAACAGGTAGAAGTCGTGGCCGACCAGTTCCATCTCGTACAGCGCGTCGTCGACGGTCATCGGCGCGGCGGAGTGGACCTTGGTGCGCACGATCTGACCCGGGCCGGGCGGCGCCTCGCCGTCCAGCGAGAGATCGCGGTCGATTGCCAGCGAATCATCTTGCGCGAGTGCGGCAGTGGCTTGCGCGACCGATACCGGCGTCTTCTCCCCGTAGTGCACCTTTCGACGATCCTTGGTGCGGCGCAACCGACTTTCCAGCTTGGCAGTCACGGATTCGAATGCCGCGTAGAAACTGTCCGCGCTCGCTTCGGCGCGGGCGACGGGCCCCTTGCCGCGAGCCGTGATCTCGACTCGCTGGCAACTCTTGGCCTGCCGGCGGTTGCGTTCGTGTTGGAGTTCCACGTCGAAGTGGAAGATGGTGGGATCGAAGCGCTCGAGTCGTGCGAGCTTCTCGGAAACGTAGACCCGGAAGTGTTCCGGCACTTCTACGTTACGTCCTTTGACGACGATTTCGGCGTTGTTCACGCCCGTGGTACTCGGAGCCTCCGTCGTAGCGGTGTCTTCGTCAACGAAAACCGAGGCTTGCATAGGGGTCGTCACTCGTACCTCCCGATTTTTCGGCCGGCCCACTGAGGTGAGACCGGCGAGTTCGATCTCGACCGGGCGGGGAACCACCCGGTATCAGAACGTGAAATATCACCTCCCACCTGTGACTTCGGGTGTGATGGCGACGCTAGTACGTAACTGCGCCGTGTGCCACTGTTCAGCGGGATTTCACCGGTGTGTCGTCGACGACATTCGCCCGGATCGACCGTTTTCGCAGTTCGCCGGGTTTGCCGGATCACGCGGCGGCCACGACGATCACCGCCGCAACCGCCACCCCCGCCGTCCCCAGCGCCCGCACCGACTCCGCAGACGTGGCGCCCGTCGTCACGACGTCGTCGATCAGGACCACCTCACGACTCCGGCACCCGGTATCCGGCGATCGGTCCCACGGCGACCGATCGACCACGATCCGGCCCCCGATGTTGTCCTGCCGCTCGCCCGCCGACAGACCGACCGAATCGCGCACGCCCCGGCGCATCGACAGGACGGGCCGCACCCGGCAGTCCGCCTCCAGGCAGGTCGCGGCGGACTGCACGGCCCGGAGCACCGGGTCGCCCCCACGGACCCGCGCCGCACGTGCGCGCGTCGGCGCGGGCACCAGACAGAGCCGGGACGAGTCCGCCGGCCCCAGCTCGCCCCACAGTCGCAGGACCCCGATCGCGCCCGCCAGCGCGGCGCCCAGCGGCCCTGCGAGGTCACGGCGTCCACGCTCCTTCGCGGCGATCACCGCGCGCCGACGTGGACCCGAGTAGGGCCCCAGCGCCCACACCGGCACACCCGGGTCCACCCGCGGCGTCACCGCGATGGGCACGTCCGCCAGCGACCGGCGGCACCGCTCGCACCACTGGGTTCCCGGGACACCGCAGCCCCCGCACGCGGCGGGCAGGATCAGGTCGAGGAGTGTGCGCACACCGGGCAGTGTGCCGCCCACCACCGACAACCGGCAGCGCGCGACAACCGGCAGCGCCGACGGCGACCGACCGGGTCAGCCCGGCAGGACCGGAATCGCCCTCGTCCCGGCCAGCCCGGGGACCTCGCGCCAGTACCGATCGCCGGCCGGATCGTTGTTGTTGAGCTGGAACACCGCGCGCGCATCCGCGACATACTCGGTGGTCGACGTCGCGTCGACGGCTGTCACCGGCGACGTCAGGTTCCGGCTCGGCAGCGAGTCCATCCGCGAACCGTCGACCGCGAGCTGGACGACCGGGACCTCGGAACCCCCTCGAGCCACGACCACCGTGTCGCCGGTACTCCAGTCCAGCGAGAGTGCCGGACCGCCCAACCCGTGCGCGATGGCGCGCGGGCTGGTGAGCGAGTACGCGCCGTCCGGCAACTGCACCACCGTGGCGACGTAGACCTTGCCGTCGACGATCAGGGCGGCCCGCACACCGTCGCGCGACAGTCGCAGCTCCGTGATCGGCCCGCCGATCGCGCTGATGGCCCCGCTCTCGACGTTCATCGTGGTCAGCTTGCCGGTGCCGGTCTCTCGGACCACCCGAACCACGCTCGAGCCGTTCACGACCGCCCACACGCTGGTGCCGTCGTACCCCCAGGACGGTCGGGTCACCGACTGCGCCTCGAGTGCCGTGGCGACGTTGCCGTCGTACGTCCCCACCACCAGCGCGGTCTGCGGCTCGGGTGCCGGGCGCCGCGTCTCCGCCACCGCCGCCACGAGGGAACCGTCACGCGAGATGGCGACGGAACGGAGGTTGTCCGACGCGCCGAAATACCCCGGGACCGGCGTCACGACGGCGTCGTCCACGTCCACCAGACCGCCGCCGCGCAGCGCGTGCAGACCCACCGTGGCACTCGCGGTCGCGAGCGGATTCAACGACGCCACGTCCGCGGTCGTCCAGCCGTCGGGATAGCGGGGATCGAGCGGCTGGCCGTCCGCCAGGAGTACGTAGGGTCCCGAGATGTCGGCGTTGGCCAACGTCCAGACCACCTGCGCTGCAAGAAGTTCACGCGACTGCGCATTCATCTTGCTGAGCCCCTGGAAGTCCACCCTGATGCCGCCCAGGCCGACCCCGACCTGAGACGAGCGCCCGTCCGCCTTCGTGATGGTGCCCAACACCGACACCCCGGAGCCCAGCTCGTTGCGCACCGCGCCGGCGAGCGAGGGCTTGGGACCGTCGATGAGCAGCGCGATCAATTGCGTCGCCATCTGGTCCTGACTGGCGGCGACCCATCGGGGATCGGGCACCACCGTGGTGGCGGTCGGATCCAGGAAGTACAGCGACTTGCGCTGGTACGAATTCAGGAACTGGGGGCGATCCATGATGACGCCGGACGGCAGGTCGTCGATGCGCCACTCGCCGTCGACCTTGACCCAGCTGATCTTGGCCTCGAACGTGCCCTCCTGGGCCTGGTAGAGGCCACCCGGCTCGAGCTGTCCCACCCGATTGGCCCGGATCGTGTACACGGCGCGGTCCGCGGTGCGCGATTCGAGGATGAGGTCGATCTTGTCGACGATCGTCGCGCTCGCGGCATCGTCCCACCGCGCCGAGGCGTCCTTGGTGAGGAACTGCCGGGCGGCCAGGTGCCGGTTGGCAGGATCGGTACTCGCCTTGACGAAGTCGCGAAGCAGTAGGTCGGGTTCCCGCCCGGGCGCGGGCGCCTCCACACTCGTGGTCGGCATGGAGCGTGCGATCGTTCCGATCGCCTGCGGCGCAGACGAATCCGGCAGGTTGGCGCAGCCCGTCGCACCGACGAGCACGGCCCCGAGCACGGCGCACAGCACCGCCCGCGACCGGCTCACGATTCCTTCTCCCGAACTCTCGGCACGGTCGGACTCTCGTCCGGATCGGGCTGCGGAGCGGCCGTCGGCTGATCCGCGTCGGTCACGGTGGGAACCGCCGGCTCCGCCGCAACCGGTGCCGGGGCCTCGCCGGCCTCGGTCGTATCGGGCACGGCCGACGGCGGCCGGCCCTGGACGTACTTGGCGACCCCGGGCTTGAGCGGCAGCGGACTCCGCGTCACCTTGCGCCCCCGAACCCGCGGCAGCGTCAGTCGGAAGCACGCACCCTCACCGGGCTCACCCCAGGCCTCGAGCGTGCCGTTGTGCAGGTTCGCGTCCTCGACACTGATCGCCAGCCCCAATCCGGTGCCTCCGGATCTACGAACACGCGACGGGTCCGACCGCCAGAACCGGTTGAACACCAGCTTCTCCTCCCCCGGGCGCAGACCGACACCCTGGTCCCGCACGATGAACGCGGCGGCATCGTCGTCGGCGCGCAAGCGCAGGAGTATGGGCTTGCCTTCACTGTGGTCGATCGCGTTCGCGAGCAGGTTGCGAAGGATCCGCTCGACGCGGCGCGGATCGACCTCCGCTACCACCGGCTCCTCGGGCAGGTCGACGATCAGTTCGGTCGACGTCTCCTTCGCGAGATGCCGCACCGTCGAGATGGCGGCACGCGCACACATGCGCAGATCCAGCTGTTCGGACGCCAACTCCGCGACACCGGCGTCATGTCGCGAGATCTCGAGCAGGTCGCCGAGCAGGCTCTCGAAACGGTCCAGCTCGGCCACCAGGAGCTCCGACGACCGCTTGAGGATCGGATCGAGCTCGTCGCTGCTGTCGTGGATGAGGTCGGCTGCCATCCGCACGGTGGTCAGCGGCGTGCGCAACTCGTGGCTCACATCCGAGGTGAACCGCTTCTGCAGGTTGCCGAACTCCTCGAGCTGCGTGATCTGCTTCGACAGGCTCTCCGCCATCTCGTTGAACGACATCGCCAGCCGCGCCATGTCGTCCTCGCCGCGCACCGGCATGCGTTCCTTGAGCCGGCCGTCCGCGAAACGCACCGCGATGCGGGACGCCGAGCGGATCGGCAGCACGACCTGCCGCGCCACGAGCATCGAGATCGCCGCCAGCAGCACCGCCAGCACCGCACCACCGATCAGCAGCGTGCCACGCATGAGCGACAGGCTGCTGTCCTCGCTCGCGAGCGGGAACACCAGGTACAGCTCGAGCGCGGCGATGTCCGACGCGGTCGGACTGCCGATGATGAGCGCAGGCCCGGAGTAGCCGTCGGGATCGTTGACGGTCGCGAACTGGTAGCTGATCTGGTTCGCGCGCACGAACTCGCTCAGGCTCTCCGGGATCTGCTCGGCCGGCCCGCTCGACGTCGGTTCGCGTGGACCGTCGCCGGGAACGATGAGCACCGGGTCGAAGGTGCCCGCGGACCCGGACGTCTGACCGCCGTCGGATTCCCGGTTCGTCAGCGCCAGCCGGGCCGCATCCAGGCGGACCTGCAGGGATCCGCTGTCGTCGGCACCCGACAGCTGCGCCTCCACGGTGCCCCGAGCACGGTCGAGCTCCTCGCTCGCCGCGGTGATCTTGGCGTCGAGGAGACGATCGGTGAGCTGGCTGGTGAGCACCACACCGAGAATCGTGATGACGATCAGCGACAGCGACAGCGCCGAGACCACGACGCGCAGCTGCAGCGATCTGCGCCACGAATGAGCGAGCCAGTTGCCGGAAGCCCGACACCAGCGGATCAGCGGTGAGAACGCCCTCTTGACTCGCCGCCGGTTCCGTCCGGCACCGATCACGGCGGTCCGGCCTTGTAGCCGACCCCCCTGACGGTGAGAACGACCTCGGGGTTCTCAGGATCCTTCTCGACCTTCGCGCGCAGCCGCTGCACGTGCACGTTCACCAGACGGGTGTCGGCGGCATGGCGATAGCCCCAGACCTGCTCGAGCAGCACCTCGCGGGTGAACACCTGACGCGGCTTGCGCGCGAGCGCCACCAGCAGATCGAACTCGAGGGGGGTCAGCGAGATCAGCGCGTTGTCGCGTGTGACCTTGTGCGCCGGGACATCGATCATGATGTCGCCGATGCTGAGCACCTCTGCGGGCTCCTCCTCGGTGCGACGCAGCCGAGCCCGGACCCGAGCGACCAGCTCCTTGGGCTTGAACGGCTTCATGATGTAGTCGTCGGCGCCGGACTCGAGTCCCAGAACCACGTCGACGGTGTCCGTCTTGGCCGTGAGCATCACGATCGGCACGCCGGACTCCGCCCGCAGGACGCGGCACACATCGATGCCGTTCATGCCGGGAAGCATGAGGTCGAGCAGCACCAGGTCCGGCCGCGTCTCACGGACGGCCGTCAGTGCCTGGCTGCCGTCGCCCACCACGTAGGGTTCGAACCCCTCACCGCGAAGCACGATGGTGAGCATCTCGGCGAGCGCCGTGTCATCGTCGACAACCAGAATCCTTGGCTTCATATCCCTATCGTTACATCTTCGAGGCTGCTTGATGTGGAAAGGCGCGTACACGCCCCGGCGTGCCGCTCAATGTTGCGGCGGCAGGCCTCTCCGCTGATGCAAGACTGCCAGTTTATCGGCCAGAATGCCCGGATCGGTGTCGGGCGTGAGCGTCCACCACGGCGAGTTCCAGTCCGCTGCCGCCAACTCGCGGTACACCTCACCGGTCCGTGTCTGCAGGCCGCTGTCCTTCTCGTACGCGTCCAGGGCGCGGGAACTGTCCACCGCCTCGCGTGCCCGGGCACGCTCCTCGGCGAGCGCGACGGGCACGTCCAGATACAGCTGGAGGTCGGGGCGCGGCAGCCCGAGCCGGTCGAACTCGAGGTTCTCGATCCAGCCGACGAACTCGCCGGCGCCGCCCTCGTGCATCCGCGCGGCGCCGTACGCGGCGTTGGACGCGACGTAGCGGTCGAGGATCACGACGTCGTGAGCGGCGACGAGTTCGCGCAACCGGTCGGCCGCGCCGGCCCGGTCGAGGGCGAACATCACCGCCATCGCGTGCACCGACGCACTGAGGTCGCCGTGCGCCCCCTTGAGCGCCTCGGACGCGAGGTCGGCGTGGATGGACGCCCCGTAGCGCGGGAAGTCGAGAGTGGCGACGTCGAGGCCGTCCGATTCGAGTCGAGCGACGACCTTGCCGACGAGCGTGCGCTTACCGGCACCGTCGAGCCCTTCCAGAGCGATCAGCATTCCCACGACCGCCGAGCCTATCGGTGCGCACCGCCGGACGCCCGGACCCCGAGACGGGACGGCGGTCACAACACGTTCTTGTGGACCACGCCGTTCTTGACGATCACCGCGAGTCGCTTGTCCGGATCGGCGAGAAGCGAGAGGTCGTCGAGCGGATTCCCGTCGACCAGCAGCACGTCGGCCCACGCGCCGGGGGCGATCACCCCGAACGGGGCGTCCCGGTACGGGTCCCGCTCCCCCGCCATCCGGAACAGACGGGCGTTGCCGGACGTCAGCATCCGGAGCGCGTCGACGTTGCCGAAGTAGTCGGCCAGCCGGGCCGCCATCGCGCTCTGCCGCGGCGCGGACTCGGGTTCGAGGAGCAGGTCGGTGCCGAACGCGACCCGCACCTCGTGCTTGCGTGCCCAGCCGTACACCTGTTCCACGCCCCCGCAGATCTCGCGGTTCTTCTCGGCGCGGTCCGGATCCGGGAAGTGGTGGTCGTCCTCGGCGAACGGTTGCATCGACAGCCACACGTCACGCTCGGCCATGAGGGCGACGGTGTCCTCGTCCGCGAGGTGGCCGTGCTCGATCGACTTCACTCCGGCGTCGATCGCCCGGCGGATACCGGTGACGTTGTACACGTGGGTGGCGACGTAGGTCCCGTAGTCGGTGGCCGCGTCCACCGCCGCCCGCAACTCGCCCGCCGTGAACTGCACCGTGTACAGCGGGTCGTACATCGACGCCGCACCACCACCGACCATCAGCTTGATCTGCGAGGCACCCCGCTTGAGCTGTTCGCGCACCGCCGCCAGCACCTGCGATTCGCCGTTCGCGATGCGCATGAACCCGATTGCCTCGGACCGGTTCTCGACGCCACCGAGTTCGGTCGGTGTGTCGTAGACGAAGCCGAAATCGCCGTGCCCGCTGGTCTGCGAGATCGCCGCCTGGCACGGATAGATCCGCGGACCCGGGAACAGGCCCCGGTCGATCGCGGACTTGATGCTCGCGGTGTCGCCGGCCATGTCCCGCACGGCGGTGAAGCCGCGCAACAGCATGCTCCGGGCCTCCGCGACACCGTTGAGCGCGATGTGCGCCTGCGACCCAGTGAGCAGATCGAGGTACGAGTTGGCGTTGCCCACCAGGTGCACGTGCGCGTCGCTCATCCCGGGCATCAGCACGCGGCCTCCGCCGTCGACGACGACCGTCTCCCGCCCCGGCGCCTCCCCGATCGGCGATCCCGAGACCGCCTCGATCCGGTCGCCGTCGATCAGCACGTCCCCGTGCACGAGATCCGCGGATTCACCGTCGAACACCCGCACGTCGCGAAACAACAGACGCTCGCCACTCCCCGTCACCGCCATACCCTCGGACCCTAGCGAGCGCACGCGGCCGGGACGGCCGGATAACGGCATCGGCCGGGGATCGTGACCACGATCTCCGGCCGATGCCGTGACTGACTGCGACGAACGCCGCGTGTGACTCAGTAGCGGTAGTGCTCCGGCTTGTACGGGCCCTCGACGTCGACGCCGATGTACTCGGCCTGATCCTTCGTCAGCTTGGTGATCGAGCCACCCAGCGCCTCGACGTGGATCTTCGCGACCTTCTCGTCGAGGTGCTTCGGCAGGCGGTAGACCTCGTTGTCGTACTCGTCCGGCTTGGTCCACAGCTCGATCTGCGCGATCGTCTGGTTCGCGAACGAGTTCGACATGACGAACGACGGATGACCGGTCGCGTTGCCGAGGTTGAGCAGACGCCCCTCGGACAGCACGATGATCGAGTGACCGTCGGCGAACGTGAACTCGTCGACCTGCGGCTTGATGTTGATTCGCGTGACCTCGGGCGAACGCTCGAGCGTCGCCATCTCGATCTCGTTGTCGAAGTGGCCGATGTTGCCCAGGATCGCCTGGTGCTTCATCTGCTTCATGTGCTCGAAGGAGATGATGTCCTTGTTGCCGGTGGCCGTGATGACGATGTCGGCCTGACCGATGAACTCCTCGACGGTCTTGACGTCGAAGCCGTCCATCATCGCCTGCAGCGCGTTGATCGGGTCGATCTCGGTGACCGTGACGCGGGCGCCCTGGCCGCGGAGCGCCTCGGCGCAGCCCTTGCCGACGTCGCCGTAGCCGCACACCAGCGCAGCCTTGCCGCCGATCAGGACGTCGGTGCCGCGGTTGATGCCGTCGAGCAGCGAGTGGCGGGTGCCGTACTTGTTGTCGAACTTGCTCTTGGTGACCGAGTCGTTGACGTTGATCGCCGGGAACACCAGCTCACCGGCCGCCGCGAACTGGTACAGGCGCAGCACGCCGGTGGTGGTCTCCTCGGTGACACCCTTGACCGACTCGGCGATCGCGGACCACTTGCCGCCGTCGGCCTCGAGCGACTTGCGCAGCAGCGCCAGGAACACCTTGTACTCGTCCGAGTCGTGCTCGTCGTCGGTGGGCGGGACGACGCCGGCCTTCTCGTACTGCGCGCCGCGCAGCACCAGCATCGTGGCGTCGCCGCCGTCGTCGAGGATCATGTTCGCGGTGCTGCCCGGCCAGGTGAGCATCTGCTCGGCCGCCCACCAGTACTCCTCGAGGGTCTCGCCCTTCCACGCGAAGACCGGGACGCCCTTGGGCTCGTCGACGGTGCCGTGCGGGCCGACGACGACCGCTGCGGCCGCATGGTCCTGCGTCGAGAAGATGTTGCACGACGCCCAGCGCACCTCGGCACCGAGCGCGACCAGGGTCTCGATCAGGACCGCGGTCTGGATCGTCATGTGCAGCGAACCGGAGATGCGAGCGCCCTTGAGCGGCAACACGTCTGCGTACTCACGGCGAAGCGCCATGAGACCGGGCATCTCGTGCTCGGCGAGACGGATCTCCTTGCGACCGAACTCGGCGAGCGAGAGATCCGCCACCTTGAAGTCGATGCCGCCGCGGTGCTCTGCCACCGGGTCCGATGAAACTGAGGTCGTCATGTGCCTCTCCTGTTTGCCGTCTGGGTTGGCTCCCAGGCTATCGGGTACCGATCCGCCCCGGGGACGGGCCGTACCTCACGCCCGGGTCACGACGTCGACGAAGGGAGCCAGCAGGGCCGCCAACTCCTGCGCGTCGTCGCGGTCGGACGTCGGCGGCATCGACACGTAGCTGAGTGCAATGCGCACTATGCCGTGTCCCAGCACCGTCGCGTCGGCGTCGGACGCACCAATCCAGCTCAGCCGGAAGGTCTCTGCCAGCCGTCCCGTCGCCCGCTCGATGAGCGGCGCACTGTCGGTGGTGACGATGCGCAACAGGTCCGGCTTCGCCGCGCCCGTCCGCAACGACCGAACCAACGGGTCCGCACCACTGGCCTGGAAGAAGCCGGTGAACCCGTCCACCAGCGCCGCGCGCGCATCACCCTCGTGTCGGTAGACGGCGTCCGTGACGGCGTCGACGAACCGATCCACCAACCGCAGCGCATAGCCGTTCGCGAGCCCCTGCCGCGACCCGAACTCGTTGTACAGCGTCTGCCGGCTCACGCCGACCACCGCCGCGACGTCGGTCATGGTGACGCCCGACCAGTCACGTTCGAGTAGGAAGTCGTGGACCGCGTCCAGGATCGACTCGCGCAGGAGCAGTCGCGACGCCTCCTGATACGGCACGCGTGGATGTGACTCGGTCATGTTCTCGACCCTAGTGGCGGCACGCCCGTCGCCTCAGCTGCGCTCGACCTCGACCATGAAGAAGTCCTCCTTCGCGGCACCGCAATCGGGACACCGCCAATCGTCGGGGATGTCCTCCCACCGGGTTCCGGGCGCGATGCCCTCGTCCGGCCAGCCCTGCTCCTCGTCGTACTCGAATCCGCACTGCGCACACTGATAGAGCTTGTAGTCCTTCATGTTCCTGTCCTGTTCCCCGTCAGACGGGTTCGAAATCGATCTTCTCCCTGACCCCGCAGTCGGGGCAGCACCAGTCGTCGGGCACCGTCGCCCACAGCGTGCCCGCCGGGAATCCCTCGCGGGGCGCCCCGACGGCCTCGTCGAACACGAACTCGCACACCGGACAGCGATAGGCGCTCATGCCGCTCCCCCGTGCGCCGCGAGCAGCTTCTCCCGCTTACTCGGCTGCAGATTGACCTTGGTGATGTCGCCGTCGTAGTGGGCGAGGACCTTCCGATCCATCACCGCACGCCACAGCGGCGGCACGTACGCGAGCATGATCATGCTGGCGTACCCGCTCGGCAGGTTCGGCGCGGCGTCCATGCTCCGCAGCGTCTGGTAGCGCCGCGTCGGATTGGCGTGATGATCACTGTGCCGCTGCAGGTGGTACAGGAAGATGTTGGTGCAGATGTGATCGCTGTTCCAACTGTGCGCGGGCGTGCACCGCTCGTAACGCCCGCTCTCGGTACGCTGCCGCAGCAACCCGTAGTGCTCGAGGTAATTGACCGTCTCGAGCAGGGAGAATCCGAACACTGCCTGCAGCACCAGGAACGGCGCCACCTCCCAGCCGAAGATCGCGATCATGGCGCCGAACAGCACCACCGACATCAGCCACGCGTTCAGCACGTCGTTGCGAATCGTCCACGGCCCCTTACCGAGCCGTTCGAGACGTGCCTTCTCCAGGTGCCACGACGACCGCAGGCTGCCCCACACGCTACGCGGCAGGAACGTCCAGAAGCTTTCCCCGAAGCGCGAACTCGCGGGATCCTCCGGGGTCGCGACGCGCACGTGGTGACCACGGTTGTGCTCGATGTAGAAGTGCCCGTAGAACGACTGCGCCAGCGTGATCTTCGACAGCCAACGCTCCAGATCGTCCTTCTTGTGGCCGAGTTCGTGGGCGGTGTTGATGCCGATGCCGGCGACACAGCCGACGCTGATCGCGAGACCGATCTTCGAGATCAGCCCGAGGCCGCCGTCGATCCCGAGCCAACTCAGGTCGTCCGCCGACCACAGGTAGCAGGCGACCACCACCGTCACGATCTGCAGCGGGATGTAGGCGTACGTGCACCAGCGGTAGTAGCGATCGTTCTCGAGGTGTTCCATCACCTCGTCCGGCGGATTCTGACCGTCGGCGCCGAACGCCAGGTCGAGGATCGGCAGCAGCACGTACACGAGCAGCGGACCGATCCACCACCACACCGGCGACACCGCATCCAGTCCGACCCGATTGAACAGCCAGACGAGCCCCAGCGCCAGGAAGATCGCCGTCGGCGGGATCAGCCCCAGCAACCACAGGTAGCGCTTCTTGTCCCGCCAGACCGGCACTTCCGTTTCGACAGCTCCGTCCGCCGCCATCGTCGTCCCCTTCCATGCGGCCGCCCGAACGTGAGCGGCATCACCCTGAAGTTGACGATACGCGCCCTCCTGTATGACGTCTAGACAATCGAGTTGATTTGTAAACCTAGGGCTTCTCCTGCGCCTGCGCCGCGGCCGCGGCCCGTTCGCGAACCCCGATCATCGAGTGCCGCCGGCTGTAGGCGAAGTAGACGACCACGCCGACCGCCATCCAGATCACGAACCGCAACCAGGTCTCGACGGAGAGGTTGAACATCAGCCACAGACACGCGAGCACCGCGAGGATCGGCACGAGCGGTACCAGCGGCACCCGGAAGCCGCGGGGCAGATCCGGCCGGGTCCGGCGCAGCACCACCACGCCGATCGACACCAGCACGAACGCGAACAGCGTTCCGATGTTGACCATTTCCTCGAGGGTGCCGATCGGGAAGAACGCGGCGAGGACCGCGACGACGCCGCCGACCAGCACGGTGATCCGGACGGGCGTGCCGTGCTTGCCGGTGGGCGCCAGGCTCCTCGGCATGAGGCCGTCACGCGCCATCGCGAACAGCACGCGCGTCTGCCCCAACATCAGCACCATGACGACGGTGGTCAGTCCGGCGAGGGCGCCGAACGAGATGAGGTTCTTGGCCCAGTCCATGCCGTTGATCGCAAAGGCCGTGGCCAGCGTGGAATCGTCGCCGGCGAGGTCGGTGTACTTCACCATTCCGGTGAGCACGAGGGAGACGGCCACGTAGAGCACCGTGACGATCGCGAGCGAACCGAGAATGCCTCGCGGCAGCGCCTTCTGCGGATCCTTGGTCTCCTCGGCCGTGGTCGCCACGACGTCGAAACCGATGAACGCGAAGAACACCAGGCTGGCCGCGGCGAGGAGTCCGTACCAGCCGAACGTGCTGCCGCCGGCGCCGGTGACGAACGAGAACAGCGACTGATGGATACCCTCGCCGGTCGATCCGGCCTCGGACGGCGGGATGTACGGAGAGTAGTTCTCGCCCTTGATGTAGAAGGCGCCGACCACGACGACGAAGAGCACGACGGCAACCTTGATCGCGGTGATCACCGCCGAGACCCGGGACGACAGTTTCGTGCCGGTCGCCAGGAGCACCGTGATGATCGCGATGATGAGGACTGCGCCCCAGTCGATCTCACGTGAACCGATGTGCAGCACCGGAGTCGAACTGCCCAGCACCTCACCGAGATACAGCGACCAGCCCTTGGCCACGACGGACGCGGCGAGTGCGAACTCCAGGATGAGGTCCCACCCGATGATCCAGGCAACGAACTCACCGAACGTGGCATACGAAAACGTGTACGCACTGCCCGCGACCGGGACCGTCGACGCGAACTCCGCGTAACACAGTGCCGCGAGTGCGCATGCGACCGCCGCGAACACGAACGCCAGCGACACGGACGGCCCGGCGACGTTCCCCGCCGTCCGGGCCGTGAGTGTGAAGATGCCCGCGCCGATCACGACCGCGACCCCGAAGACCGTCAGGTCCCACGAGGTGAGGTCCTTGCGGAGCTTGGTCTCCGGTTCGTCGGTTTCCAGAATCGACTGCTCGACCGACTTCGTGCGGAACAGGCCTGATCGGCGCCGGATGCGGCCGGCGTTCGGGTCGGATGTCGCCATCGCGGCCTCCTCGGAGGTGGGGATGGTGAAAGCCTATGCCGGTGAGACGTGGCCGGCACGGTTTCGTGACACGCCGCCTGACCTGGGACGAAACACCCGAACGGTACTGGCGCGGTATAAGTCCGGCTCGACCCGAATCGGGCGGGCGACCGGCGTCAGACGCCCACGCGCGCCCGGAAGATCTGGGTGTCGTCGGCACACGCCTGGATGTGAACCTCGTTGTCCGCCGAGGAGATCCACGCCGCACCGCCCCGCTCGAGGACGAGCGAGTGCGGTCCGCACCCGAGCTTGGCCGCCCCCGACGTACACAGCAGGATCTGCGGGCCGTCGGGTTCGATCGTCGCGGACACCCCGGAACCGGCGTCCGACGCGTCCAGGTCGATGCGGGTCAGCACGAACTCGGGCGCCGGAGTCGCGTACGCGACCTCGCCGACCTTCCCGGTCGGAGCGGGCACCAGCAACGGGACGTCGACGGAGTCGAAATCGAGCACCCGCAACAACTCCGGAACGTCCACGTGTTTGGGGGTGAGCCCGCCGCGCAGCACATTGTCGGAGTTCGCCATGATCTCGACCGCGGTTCCGTTCAGGTAGGCGTGCAGGTTGCCCGCCGCCAGGAACAAGCCCTGTCCGGGCTCGAGGGTGATTCGGTTGAGCAGCAGCGCCGCCAGCACCCCGGCGTCGCCCGGGTAGCCCTCGCTCAGTTCGAGCGCGGTTCGCGCCTCGGGCACGAACTCGGTCTCGGTGGCGTCGGGGCGCGAGAGATACCGGACGCAGCCGTCGAGCACGGGCGGCAACAGCGCCGACAGCGCCGGCGACGGCAGCGTGATCCACGTCGTGAACAGCGCCCGAAGACCGTCCGGGTCCGGCTGACCGGCCAGCAGCCCGACGTACGGCTCGAGCTGGGCGACGTCGAGGGCCTGCAGGAACCGCACGGTGCGGTGCGGATCCCGGAACCCGGCCAGCGCCTCGAATCTGGTGAGCGCGACGACGAGTTCGGGTTTGTGGCTGGCGTCGCGGTAGTTGCGTTCCGCCGAGTCCACGGGGATACCCGCCGCGTCCTCCCGCGCGAACCCCTCCCGGGCCTGCTCCGCGCTGGGATGGGCCTGCAGCGACAACGGCTCCTCCGCGGCCAGCACCTTCAGCAGGAAGGGCAGGCGCTCACCGAACTCCGCGACGCTTCGCTCACCGAGCTCGTGCAGCGGCGCGGCGTCGATGACGTCCCGCAGCGAACGGCTGCCGCCGTCCTCGATCACGTGCGCGGGATCGCCCGGATGCGCTCCCAGCCACAGCTCCGCTTCCGGGTGTGCGCTCGGGCTCGGACGACCGCTCAATTCCGCGAGCGCGGTCCGCGACCCCCATGCGTACGACCGGAGCGCCCCTTCGAGTTGGCGCACTAGTTACCACCGATCAGACGTAGATAGGCCGCGCTCATCTCGAGTCGGCCGACGAGAATTGCTAGCTGCTCCAGGTCGGTCCGTGTGTCCCCGGGCCCCGCCGACCGAGGTACCGCAGGACCCGACACGGCCAGATCCGGCGCGGCTTCGGTGCTGTCGGCGACGACGACGTCCGCGTCGGGAAGAGCCGCGACCCGACGCTCGACCAGTGGCCGATTCGCTTCGAGCGCGAGGACCACGACCCGCACGGCCGGAGCCGGGGCCGGCCCGTCGAGTTCCTCGTCGTGGAAGAACGGGTCGTAGTCGGCTGAAGCGGCGGCCGGGAACCGGCGCACCCCGCTCAGTGCGTCCGACAGGTCGGTGGCCGCAGCCACCCCCGCGCCGACCCTCAGTAGCGTCTCGATGCCGTGCCGGGCCACGAGCGCGGTCGTCCGGGAGTCCCCGGTCAGTACGACGCGACGCCCCTGCATCCGCGCGGCCAGCGACTTCGCCGGATTGTGGAAGACCTCGTTCGACGGGTGGTCGCGCACGGCCTCGGCGTCGACCGCGTCGGCGAGTCGATCGAGATCCGGGATCGCCTTCGCCGACCGTTCCGCGTCGACGGCGACGAGGACGGCCAGGAATGCCGCAAGGTACCGCAGCAGGCCGTGATGATCGGGAACCGCGACGCGAGGCGGCAGGATCATCGCCCGACCGGCACCAGCGGCACGCATCGGACCCTCGTCCGGTGCGACGACGACGACCTCGGCACCACGCCGCAGGGCACTGTCCACCGACTCGACGAGCCGCGGGTCGCCGGCGTCGTCGCCGGCGACGACCACCACGTCGAGCGGCCCCACCCACGGCGGGGTGCCGACGGACCCGAGCACCGGGACGCTGATCCGGCTGCCGAGCGCAGCCTGGATCAGATCCGCGGCCCGGGACGCACAGCCGTCACCACTGACGAGGACGACGCTGCGCGGCTGCATCCCGTGCAGCCGGAACAGGGCGTTCTCGTGCACCGCGGCCGCGGTCGCCCGAATCTGCGCACCGCCGAGTGCCGAGAATCTGAGTGTGCCGTCGACATCGGCAGCGAGCAGGGCGTCGACATCGTCGAGATCGAGCAGAGACGACGGAGCTGTCATCGCGAACACACCTCCCTTTCACTCCCACTCAACCCTGTCCCCCCGACGAGTCCAGGTGCCTCGAGTATCCCAGCAATCGACGTTCTAGGCGCGGACCGTTCCGAGGATCTCGGTGACGAGCGCATCGACGTCGGCGGATGTGCGGGCCTCTACGTTCAGGCGCAGCAGCGGCTCGGTGTTGGACGCGCGCAGGTTGAACCATGCGCCGTCACCCAGGTCGACCGTGACGCCGTCGAGGCGGTCCACGGAAACCGTGCGGTCCGCGAACTGCGCGATGACGGCCTCGGTCCGTTCGGATGCATCCGCGACGGTGGAGTTGATCTCGCCGGACGCGGCGTACCCCTCGTAGGACGCCATCAGCTCCGACAGCGGACGATCCTGTTCGCCGAGCGCGGCAAGGACGTGAAGCGCGGCGAGCATGCCGGAATCGGCGCCCCAGAACTCGCGGAAGTAGTAGTGCGCGGAGTGCTCGCCGCCGAACACCGCACCGGTCTCGGCCATCTGCTGCTTGATGAACGAGTGGCCGACACGGGTCCGGACGGCCGTGCCGCCGAGCTTCTCGACGAGTTCCGGCACGAAACGCGACGTGATGAGGTTGTGGATGATCGTGGCGCCGGGCTCCTTCGCGAGTTCGCGATCGGCGACGAGCGCCGTGACCGCCGACGGCGAGACCGGGTTGCCCTTCTCGTCGACCACGAAGCACCGGTCGGCGTCGCCGTCGAAGGCGAGTCCGATGTCGGCGCCGGTCTCCCGCACGAACTTCTGCAGGTCGACCAGGTTGGCCGGATCCAGCGGGTTGGCCTCGTGGTTGGGGAACGTACCGTCGAGCTCGAAGAACAGCGGCAGCACCGTGACGGGCATCGGCTCGAACACCGCGGGAACCGTGTGACCGCCCATGCCGTTGCCGGCGTCGACGGCGATCTTCAGCGGCCGCAGCTCGGCCAGGTCCACCAGGCCGCGCACGAAACTCGCGTACTCGCCCAGCAGCTCCTGCTCGGACACCGTCCCGGCATCCCCGTCGTACGCGGGAACACCCTCGGCGACCTCCCGAGCGATGTCGGCGAGACCGGTGTCCTGGCCCACCGGCTTGGCACCCGCACGGCACAGCTTGATGCCGTTGTACTTGGCGGGATTGTGGCTCGCGGTGAACATCGCGCCCGGGCAGTCCAGAACACCCGAAGCGAAATACAACTGGTCGGTAGACGCGAGTCCGATGTGCACGACGTCGAGGCCCTGCCCGACGACGCCCTCCGCGAACGCCCGCGACAGTTCGGGAGACGACGCGCGCATGTCGTGACCGATCGCGACGCGGGTCACCGGTGCGGCGCCGGTCGCCTCGTCGCGCACCAGCCGGGCGAACGAGGCGCCCACGTCGCGGACGAAGTCGGCATCGATCTGCTCACCGACGACACCACGCACGTCGTAGGCCTTGATCACGGCATTCACGGATTCGACAGATCGAGCCACTGCTGGTTACTCCTGCTGTTCGTAGATGCGACAGACGGTGCTCGTCAGGCCGAGTCGTCCTCCGGGTCGATCACCGAGCCTAGTGGGGACTGTGCCGGGTCCGCTTCCCGAGCAGCAGCGCCGGGCCTGTGGTAAGCGTGCGAGCGCAGATACGGCGATGGGGCGAGGGGCAGAACTGCGCGCTCGGACCGATCAGTTGGCGGGGTCGGGTAACACGCGCAGGTGACCGCGCCGACCGGTACGCACCGTCGGCGGCACCGACGGCGCGGAAGCGCCGGAACGGGACTCCTGCGAGCCGTCGTCGCCGCGGGGACGCTCTCCCAGGCCCGCCTCGCGGACCGCCTCGGCCAGCGCGGTGAGATCGTCCTCGTCCGGAGTGCTGGACGAGAAACCGCCCTCGTAGCGAACGAGTTCCCAGCCCTTGGGTGCCGTGATGCGCGACGCATGCGTCTCGCACAGGTCCCACGAATGCGGCTCGGCCACAGTGGCCAGCGGCCCCACCACGGCGGTGGAATCCGAGTACACGTACGTCAAGGTGGCGACAGCAGGGTTCTTGCACCCAGGTCGGCAGCATCGACGCAGTGATCTCACAAGCAAGGAGACTAACCCCATGTGTCCGGTTGGCCTACTCGGACACACCGACGGACCGATTCCCGAGCTACCGGCCCGCTCGTGCCGTCCGACTTCAGTGGTGTCCGGCGGCACGGTTCAGGGGTCTTCGGGGGCCGCTGTAATCTCCACGTCATGGCCAGATCTCGTCGTCCCCGCCCTTTGACGTCGCGTTCTGTCGCGCGCCGGGGCCGCGGCATCCGGGGACCGCTGTTCCCGCCGGATCTGCCGGCCGCACGGACCCGCGCGGAGAAGTTCGATCAGCTGGTGCTGGGCGCTTTCGAGCCGATCGACGCCCGTTGGCACGATCGGCTCACCAAGCTGGACATCGCGGTCGACGACGTACCGCGGATTCGGGCCATCGACCCGGATTCGGTGAATTGGCCACCGGAAGTGGTCGCCGACGGACCGGTGCCGCTGTCCCGACTCATTCCGGCAGGCATCGATCGGCGCGGGACGGCGACGCGAGCACGCATCGTCCTGTTCCGGCGCCCGATCGAATTGCGCGCCAAGGATCCTCGGGATCTCGAGGACCTTGTGCACGACGTCCTGGTGGAGCAGGTGTCCACCTATCTGGGCGTGGACCCTGAAGTGATCGACCCCGATCTACCCGGGGCCGACGAGTAGCGATCTCTCAGACGATGCCGCGCTTGAGGCGCCGGCGCTCACGCTCGGAGAGTCCGCCCCAGATACCGAAGCGCTCGTCGTTGGCGAGTGCGTACTCGAGGCACTCGCCGCGAACCTCGCACCCCAAGCAGATGCGCTTGGCCTCGCGGGTGGATCCACCCTTCTCCGGGAAGAAGGCCTCCGGGTCGGTCTGCGCGCAGAGCGCGCGGTCCTGCCACTGTTCCTCGGCCGGGTCGACCATCGCGTCGAGCCCCGGGATCAGACTGAGCTGCGGGACGGTCACGCCGAGTTCGAAGTCGGCGCCGTCGCCCAGCGACACATGTGCGTCCGAATCGGTCCGCGGCTCGTCGTCGACAACGCTCAGAGGAGTGTCGAACTCATACTGCCGGTACTCGTACTGCTGGTACTGCATCGCTCCGCCTCCCCACCTGTGTTCTAGCGCAGAATAAGTCGATCGATCTCGAAAAACGTCGTGTCGTTCTCGCCTCGAGGGCTACCCGCGCAACGGCCCGAAAAATGGTTCGGACCAACTGCCGCTCCAAGTGCACTCGCCCCTCGAACCTGGAATGACATACATGTGATTAGACATGCCCTGGCGTGTCGGGTCAAGCCGAACGGGAAAAGTCGTTTACTATCCGCGCCCCACCGCACAGCGTGGTACAACCCGGTTCGATGAGACAGCCTCGATCAGCACTGAGCGACAACGCATAGGCTTCGGGTTGTGAAGGTGACTGTATTGGTTGGCGGCGTCGGAGGGGCCCGTTTCCTCCAAGGTGTTCGAAATCTGCTCGGCGACGGGGCATCGGGGGCCGGCGCGTCCCCCGATCACGACATCACGGCGATCGTCAACGTGGGCGACGACGTCTGGATGCACGGACTGCGGATCTGCCCAGATCTCGACACGTGCATGTACACCCTCGGCGGCGGCATCGACCCGGAACGTGGTTGGGGTCATATCGGCGAAACCTGGAATGCCAAAGAGGAACTCGCGGCGTACGGTGCTCAGCCGGACTGGTTCGGTCTCGGCGATCGCGACATCGCCACGCACCTGATCCGCAGCCAGATGCTGCGGGCCGGTTACCCGCTCTCGGCCGTCACCGAAGCCCTCTGCAAGCGCTGGCAGCCCGGTGTCTCGCTGTTGCCGGTCAGCGACGACCGCAGCGAGACCCACGTCGTCATCACGGATCCCGACAGCGACGCGGATCCGACCGGGCAGCCGCAGAAGGCAATCCACTTCCAGGAGTGGTGGGTCCGGTACCGCGCGCAGGTTCCCACGCACAGCTTCGCGTACATCGGTGCGGAGCAGGCGAAGCCGGCGCCCGGAGTGCTCGAGGCGATCGAGTCGGCGGACATCGTCCTGCTGGCTCCGTCGAATCCGGTGGTCAGCATCGGCGCCATCCTGGCCGTCCCGGGAATTCGCGGCGCCCTACGCACCACCAAGGCCAAGATCGTGGGACTGTCCCCCATCATCGGCGGAAAGCCGTTGCGCGGCATGGCCGACGAGTGCCTGGACGTGATCGGGGTGGAGACCTCCGCCGAGGCGATCGGCCGTCACTACGGTGCACGTTCCGGTACCGGCATCCTCGACGGCTGGCTCATCCATTCCACCGACGAGGCCGACGTCCCGGGCGTCGAGGTCCGCAGCGTGCCCTTGATCATGAGCGACCCCGAGACGACCGCGGAGATGGTCCGCGCCGCCTTCGACGTGGCCGGAGTGAGCCTGTGAACGACCCAGTCGACCGGAGTGAGCCTGTGAACGACCCAGTCGACCGGAGTGAGCCTGTGAGCGTGCGCGATCACGGTGCGGGACGGGCGATCGAGATCCTGCCGGTCCCCGGCCTTCCCGAGTTCCGCCCGGGCGACGACCTGGCCCACGCGATCGTCGAGGCAGCGCCGTGGCTCGCCGACGGCGACGTGCTCGTCGTGACCAGCAAGGTGTTCTCGAAGGTCGAGGGACGGATCGTGGCCTCCCCCACCGATCCCGACGAGCGCGACGCCGCCCGCCGCCGCCTCGTCGACCAGGAGGCGGTCCGGGTGGTGGCCCGCAAGGGTCGCACCCTCATCACCGAGAACAGGCTCGGCATCGTGCAGGCGGCGTCGGGCATCGACGGCTCCAACGTCGACGGCGCCGAACTGGCCCTGCTGCCCGAGGATCCGGACGGCAGCGCCCGAAAGCTGCGCGGCGACATCGAGTCCCGGCTCGGCGTCGACGTCGCCGTCGTCGTCACGGACACGATGGGGCGCGCGTGGCGCGTCGGCCAGATCGATGCTGCGATCGGAGCCTCGGGCGTGCCGGTCCTGCACGCGTACGCCGGTGCGGTCGACAGCCAGGGCAACGAACTGTTCGTGACGGAGGTCGCGGTCGCCGACGAGATCGCCGCGGCAGGCGATCTCGTCAAGGGCAAGCTCGGCGGCGTTCCGGTCGCAGTCGTCCGGGGGCTGGGCCTGGACGACGACGGCTCGGCCGCCGAGAAGCTGATCCGCCGCGGTCCGGAGGACCTGTTCTGGCTCGGCACCGCGGAGTCGATGGAACTGGGGCGGCGCGAGGCGCTGCTGCTGCGTCGGTCCGTGCGTGAGTTCTCCGACGAACTCGTCGATCCCGACGCGCTTCGGGACTCGATCGCGGAGGCGCTGACCGCACCTGCACCGCATCACACCCGGCCGGTGCGGTTCGTGTGGCTACGCAGTCCGGACGTCCGCAAGCGCCTGCTCGATGCGATGCAGCAGCGGTGGCGCGACGACCTCGCCGCGGACGGCCTGAGCCCCGAGCGGATCGAACGACGAGTGAACCGCGGCGACATCCTCTTCCGTGCCCCCGAGGTCGTGATCCCGTTCTGCGTGCCCGACGGCGCGCACGACTACCCCGACGAGAGCCGCACCCGGGCCGAGTCGACGATGTTCACGGTCGCGGTCGGTGCCGCGGTGCAGGGCCTGCTGGTGTCACTCGCGACGCGCGGCATCGGCAGTTGCTGGATCGGGTCGACGATCTTCGCGGCCGACACCGTCCGGGCCGAGCTGGATCTGCCCGTCGACTGGCAGCCGCTGGGCGCGATCGCCGTCGGGCACCCGGTCGAACCTTTGACCCCACGCGAGCCGGTCACGCCGGGCGACGCCCTCGTGGAGCTGTAGATGTCCGCACAGTCGTTGCACGCGTCCGCTCGCGAGGCGCTGCAGAACTGGGACACCGACTCCGACGCCGCGGAATCGTTGCGGCACACGATGCTCGCGTTCCTCGACTCCGCACCCGACGGCTGCCTGCGCGCGCACGCACCGGGACACATCACGGCGTCGTCGCTCGTGCTGGACGAGGGTGGCTGTCATGTGCTGCTGACGCTGCACCCCCGGGTGGGCCGGTGGATCCAGCTCGGCGGGCACTGCGAGCCCGGCGACGAGACGGTCGTCGACGCGGCGCTGCGGGAGGCGCGGGAGGAGTCGGGCATCGACGGTCTGCGGATCGATCCGCGGCTGCTGTCGGCGCACACGCACCCCATCACGTGCTCGCTGGGGGTGCCGACTCGCCACCTGGATCTGCGCTTCCTCGTCCGGGCACCGGAGGGGGCGGCGATCACGATCAGCGACGAGTCGCAGGACCTGCGCTGGTGGCCCGTCGACGATCTGCCCGAGGGGGCCGAGAAGGACACGATCGACCACCTGGTCCGGCTGGCGAACGCGCGCTGAGCACGGCCCCCGCCGGACGATCACACCGAACACGAAAGGGCCGGTCCCGCGGATCACTCTGCGGAACCGGCCCTTCGTCGTCGGGTCAGTTCGCGACTGCCGCCTGCACGATCTCGTACATCTCGGCGATCGCCCGCGCGCAGTCGTTGCGCGTGAAGCCGAGCAACTCGACGTCGGCCGGGTCCGGCTCGTACGCGATGACGTTTCCGCGGCCCTGGACGATGAAGCTGTCCGGGAGCAGCGGGTGTTCCTCGTTGCGCTCCTCGATGGTGCGGTTGCCGCCGGCGGCGTCGACCAGCAGCTGGAAGTACTCGGTGAAGGTCAGGTTCTGATCGCCGATCAGGTACGCCTTGCCCGACTCGGCACGCTGCAGCGCACCCCCGATCGCCTCGGCGAGCGAGTGCGCAGACAGGTAGTTGGTGCCGCCGGCGGGGGCGAAGTCGGGGATCTCCGGCTCGTTGCCCGCGGCCCACGAGAACAGCTTGCGGTAGCGCTTGGCGGACACGCCCGAGATGGCGCCGAGGATCGACGGCGGGTTCAGCGTCGAGACGTTGAAGTTCTCGTCGGCGAGGGCGCGGGCCCCCTCGTCGGCAGCCTTGCGGGCCGCGACGTACGGCATCGTCTCGGCATACTCCGGGCGCAGGTGGTGGTAGTAGCTACCGACCTGGACGAAGCGGGAGACACCGGCCTCCTTGGCGAGCGCGGCGAAGCGCGGCACGCCGCCGGTCTGCGTCTTCTCCCAGAACTCGGCCTCGTCGACACCGCGCCCCATGTGACGGATGTCCTGCCCCGCAGCGAACACGATGCCCTCGTACGGGGCCAGCTGCGCCGCGGTGAAGGTCTGCTCCGTGTAGTCGCCCAGCAGCACCGGGAAGTCGCGCACCGGCGAGTCGTCGGCCAGCGGGTTGCGCGCCGCGACCGTGACGTCGTTGCCCTGCTCACGCAGGTGCAGCGCCGTGTGGGCGCCGATCATGCCGGTGCCGCCGACGATCAGGATCTTCATGGAATGCCTCTTCCGTAGGAGTGGAGCTGTACTGCGGCCCTGAACCTACGGAAGGGTGACACGGCGACGGATGCCGTTTCTCGGAGAGCGGGAGATCGGACCCGACGGCTATCGGATCGGCGCGAGCGTGGGCCGCTTGGCGGTGATGCCGTCACCCGACGACGTGCCGCGGAGCCGGCGCCCGATCCACGGGAGGAGGAACTCCCGCCTCCACCGACGGTCGGCCTCGCGCCGCGAGGCCTTGTCCGTGGGCAGCTCCGGACCCAGCGAATCCATCACGATGTGGTGCTCGACCCCCAGGGTCTGCAGCACCCGGATCGCCATGTTCTGGTGTCCGGGGGTCGACATGTGCAGTCGATCCCAGTCCCACATCCGCAGGTCCCGGTATTCGTCGAAGCGCCAGAAGTCGACGATCGTCGCCCCGTGCCGGTCCGCCACCTCGCGCACCAGTTCGTTGTAGACCGCGGAACGGCCGCGCAGCTTGCCGAACACCGCGGCCCAGCCGGCGTCGTAGGCGGTCCACACCAGCACCTTCGCACCGGTCGCGGCGAGCTTGCCGATGGCCTCGTCGTACCGCGCGACCAGCGCGTCGATGTCCACCTTGGGCCGCATGAAGTCGTTGCCGCCCGCGTAGATCGTCACCAGATCCGGCTCGAGCGCGACGGCCGCCTCGACCTGCTCGTCGACGATGGGGCCCAGCAACCGACCCCGGACCGCGAGATTCGCGTATCCGAAGTCGGCGCTGCGCGTGGCAAGTTCCTCGGCTACCCGGTCGGCCCAGCCCCGCAACCCGTTGGGCCGGGTGGCATCGGGGTCGCCGACGCCCTCCGTGAACGAGTCACCGAGGGCGACGTACCTGTGGAAGACCGGTTCCTGCGACAACATAACCCCAGTATTTCAGTAGCAACGCTAAAGAAGACGGCTCCGTGCGGAATCACACGTCGGTGCTGAACCGCACTCCGCCGTCGGGCAGCTTCACGCCGGGCCAGATCCGCGCCCCGCCGACCAGCTCACAACGGGCACCGACGTCGGCGCCGTCACCGATCACCGCGTCCCGGATCAGTGCACGCGGACCGATGCGGGCACCGAAACCGATGATCGATCGCTCGACCACCGCCCCGGCCTCGACCTGCGCGCCGTCGAACAGCACCGCACCGTCCAGGCGGGCGCCGGCGCCGACCTCGGCACCGCGGCCGACGACGGTACCGCCGATCAGCAGCGCACCCGGCGCCACCCCGGCACCCGGATGCACGAGCGACTCACCGCGCGGGCCCTCGAGCGCCGGCGACGGCGCGATGCCACGCACGAGATCCGCGGATCCGCGGACGAAGTCGTCCGGGGTGCCCATGTCGCGCCAGTACGACATGTCGACGTGACCGAACACGCGGGCACCGTCGGCCAGCAGAGCCGGGAACACCTCACGCTCGACCGACACCGGACGATCCGACGGGATCTTCTCGATGATCTCGCGGCGGAAGACGTAGCAGCCCGCGTTGATCTGATCCGTCGGCGGATCCTGCGTCTTCTCGAGGAACGCCTTGACCCGGCCGTCCTCGTCGGTGGGAACGCAACCGAACGCGCGCGGATCACCGACCCGCACGAGGTGCAGCGTGACGTCGGCGTTGGTGCGCTCGTGCGTGTCGAGAACCGCGGCCAGGTCGGTGCCGCCCAGGACGTCACCGTTGAAGACCATGATGTTGTCGGCGCGCAGGCTCGGCAGCACGTTGCGGATGCCACCGCCGGTGCCCATCGGCTCCACCTCGGTGACGTACTCGATCTCGAGCCCGAGATCGCTGCCGTCGCCGAAATGCTCCTCGAACACCTCGGCCTTGAACGACGTACCCAGGACCACGTGCGTGATGCCGGCCTGCTTGATCCGCGCCAGCAGGTGGGTCAGGAACGGAACTCCCGCCGTGGGGAGCATCGGCTTGGGCGCCGACAGCGTCAGGGGGCGCAGCCTGGTCCCCTGGCCTCCCACCAGAATTACGGCATCGGTCTCCGCAGCGAGTGTCATGCTTTCCCCTCTGTCTCGATCTCTTCGTCCTCGCGTCCTGTCCGCCGGCGGACGGCTGCCGCAACCGCCAGCTTCGAACGCAGTGCCAGTCCGCCGCGCAGTGCCCACCGCAGTGGCGCCTGCCACCACAGCGGATGCCGGTCGGCCTGGAAGCGATAGGCGCTCGCATGGTGAGCGGGCAACATCAGCTCGGGATGCTTCCCGGCCGCGTGTCCCTTGGCGTGAGTGACCTCCGCCGAGGGGACGAACACGTTGAGCCAGCCCGCCCGTCCCAGCCGGTCCCCGAGGTCGACGTCCTCCATGTACATGAAGTAGCGCGAGTCGAACCCGTCCACCGAATCGAACGCGGACCGGCGCATCAGCAGGCACGAGCCCGACAACCATCCCGCCGGACGCTCGGTGATCGTCTCGTTCTCCTGCCGGTACCGCAGCGTCCACGGATTCGACGGCCACACCGACCCCAGGACTGCGTGTCCCGCACCCGAGATCAGATCCGGGACCTGACGGGCCGACGGGTACACGCTCCCGTCGGGCTCCCGCACCATCGGGCCCAGAGCACCGGCTCGTGGCCACCGCTCGGCGGCCGCGAGCAACTCGTCGATCGACCCCGGCGACCACCGCACGTCGGGGTTGACGACCATGACGAACTCGATGTCGGGGTCGATCTCGGCGACAGCGCGATTGATCGCGCCGCCGTAGCCGATATTGCCGCCGGTACGAAGCAGCCGGACATGATCGTGAGCCGCTGCCGCTGCCTCGGGGGCGCCATCCGTCGAACCGTTGTCGGCGAGGATGACCTGCGGGTTCTCGACCGTCGCTGCGGCCAGCGTGCTCAGAAAATGCTCCAGATGCTCGCCAGGCGAGTAGGTCACCGTCACGACGGCCAGCTTCGAACTCACGCGGGCAAGCCTAGCCCGCGTGCCCGTATCGTCCTCATCGACGTTGCGCCAGCGCGTCGGCGAGCGCGTCCTGCCACGGGCGCAGCGGCGTCAGGCCGGCCGCTTCCCAGGCGCGCGGAGACAACACGGAGTATGCCGGTCGTGGTGCCGGGCGGACGAACTCGGCGCTGGTGCACGGCCGGACCCGGTCGGGGTCCGCGCCCACACCGGCGAACACCGCGCGCGCCAGGTCGAACCACGTAGCGCTGCGGGCGTTGGTGGCGTGCAGCGTCGCGCCCCGCGGCCCGCCGACGCGCGCCAGCTCGAGCAGACCGGCGGCCAGGTCCACGGAATACGTCGGCGAACCCACCTGGTCGTCGACGACGGAAACCGTGTCCTGCTCACGCTCGAGCCGCAGCATCGTCGCGACGAAGTCGGTGCCGGTTCCGGTGTACACCCACGCCGTCCGGACGATCTGCGCGTCGGGGAGTGCCGCGCGGATCGCGAGCTCACCGGCGAGCTTGGTCCGCCCGTAAGCGGTCCGCGGGCCGGTCGGATCCCCCGGCTCGTACGGTGCGGCATCGCCGCCCGCACGGTCACCGGAGAACACGTAGTCGGTGGAGACGTGGATCAGGTCCGCACCAGCCTTCGCGCACGCCGCCGCGAGATTCCGGGCCCCGGTCTCGTTGACCGCGGTGGCCGCCGCCTCGTCCGACTCCGCGGCGTCGACCGCCGTGTAGGCCGCACAGTTCACGACGACCGCACCGGGCGTCACCCACGAATCGACGGCGCCGGCGTCGGTGATGTCCAGCTCAGCGGAACCGACACCCGCCACCGGCAGTCCCGCGGCCTCGGCGCACTGCACCAATCGGCCACCGAGTTGCCCCCGCGCACCCGTCACCAGAATCCTTCGCACAGGGAGCGAGTCTGGCACGCCGAGCGCCGCCATGCCCTGTCGAAGCGGAATCACCAGTAGCCTTGTCGCCAGTATGAGTACCGACCGTCATGGAGGCCGACGCGTGCCACAGGAGCCCACCGCACGGACGGTGCCGCGAGCGCAGAACCCGCTCTCGCGCATCCAGATCGCTGTCGCGATCGCCGCGGTGCTGGTCCTCGTGATCACCGGATTCGCTTGGCGCAGTGTCGACTCCCTGCGCTCGAGCCTCGCCACGATCGGCGGCCTCGGCCTCGGCGGCACCAAGGACGGTGCCGTCGACATCCTGCTCGTCGGCACCGACAGCCGCACCGACGCACACGGCAATCCGTTGAGTCAGGCGGAACTCGACTCGCTGCGCGCAGGCGAGGAGGTCGCGTCCAACACCGACACGATCATTCTGGTCCGCGTCCCCAACGACGGCAGTTCCGCGACGGCGATCTCGATTCCGCGCGACGCGTACGTCGACGTGCCCGGCATCGGGAAGTCGAAGATCAACGCCGCGTACGGCGCCACCAAGGAAACCGAACGCCAGAAGCTGATCGAGGACGGCGAATCGGAGAAGACCGCAGAGAAGGAGGCCACCCAGGCCGGCCGTGAGGCGCTCATCGAATCGGTGGCGAACCTCACAGGCGTCACGGTCGACCACTACGCGGAGATCGGCCTGCTCGGCTTCGTTCTCCTCACCGACGCCGTGGGTGGCGTCGACGTGTGCCTCAACGCGGCTGTGGACGAACCGCTCTCGGGTGCGAAGTTCCCCGCGGGCGAGCAGACGCTGTCGGGTGCGAACGCGCTGAGCTTCGTCCGGCAGCGGCACAACCTGCCGCGCGGCGACCTCGACCGCATCGTCCGCCAGCAGGTGTTCATGGCATCCCTCGTCCGTGAGGTGCTCAGCGCGAAGACCCTCACCAGCCCGGGCAAGATCAACCAGCTGACCGCGGCCGTCAAGCGCTCGGTGGTGCTCGACTCCGACTGGGACATCATCGAATTCGCGACGCAGCTACAGGATCTCGCGGGCGGCAAGGTGCGCTTCGAGACCATCCCCGTGGTCGACATCAACGGGATGACCGACTACGGCGAGTCGATCGTCCAGGTCGACCCGAAGGCCGTGCGCAAGTACGTGGCCGGGCTCGCCGGTGAGCAGCCGGCCGAGGACGACACCACCACCTCGACGACACCGACGACCATGCCCGACATCGACGTCTCCTCGGTGACCGTCGACGTCGCCAACGACAGCAGCATCAGCGGTCTCGCCACGAGCGTCGCCGCGACGCTCGAGAACGAGGGCTTCGGCCTCGGTGACGTCGGCAACAACACCGGCAAGTCGGTGAGTCGCAGCACGGTGTTCGCGAACAAGTCCGACAGCAAGGCCGGCCAGGCCGTCTCCGTCACGCTCGGCGGGCTGCCGATCGAGGCGGATTCGTCGCTGTCGTCGGGCGAGGTCCGGGTCGTGCTCGCGGGCGATTACAAGAGCCCGTCGGGTTCGTCGTCGTCGAATGGGTCCGGTGGCGTCTCGGACGCGGGCACCTCCCCCACCCCGGTCGAGCCGGGGCCCGCGATCGACGCCGGCAACAAGGGCCCGCACTGCGTGAACTGACCGCACCGGATGAACTGACAGAATGGGCGCCGTGACCGATCTGACCACCGCACTGCTCGACCCGATCCTCGCCGCCGATCCGGCGGGCCCGAGGATCACCTACTACGACGACGCCACCGGCGAGCGCATCGAGCTGTCGGCGGTCACGCTCGCCAACTGGGCGGCGAAGACCGCGAACCTGCTGTCCGACGAGTTCGCACTGATGCCCGGTGCCCGGGTGTCGGTCCTGCTGCCCGCACATTGGCAGACCGCCGCCGTGCTGCTCGGCGCGTGGTGGGCGGGGCTCGAGGTCACGCTCGACGCCGACCCCGACGCGGACGCCGCGCTCGTGACGGTCGACCGACTGGACGACGTTGCCGACGCCCCCGAGGTCGCGGTCCTGTCGCTCGACGCGTTCGGCCGCCCGGTGCCCGACCTGCCCGTCGGCATCACCGACTATGCGACGGCCGTCCGCGTGCACGGTGACCAGTTCCGGCCCACCGGGTCCGGCGCTGCGGCCCTCGACGGACGCAGCATCGACGACGTCCTGTCCGCCGCCCGCGCCGCGGCCGCCGCCGACGGTGTCGCCTCGACCGACCGGGTGCTCTCCACCCGCTCCTGGTCGACGCCCGACGAACTGATCGCCGGCCTGATCTCGGTGCTCGCGGTCGGGGCCTCGCTGGTGCAGGTGAACAATCCCGACGCCGACGCGATCGAACGTCGCGTCGGCGCCGAGAAGATCACCGCACAGATCGGCCGGTAGCCGCCCTCACGCCAGCGCGGCCACCGGCGCCGTGCGGGCCGCCCGTCGCGCCGGCAGGATCGCGGCGATCACTCCGGCCACGCCGCCGCCCAGCACGATCAGCAGCAGCGTCAGCCACGGCAGGGTGCCGAGTTCGAGGTCGTCGAACCCGAACACCGACGCCGATCCGGTGATGCCGAATGCGAGACCCAGCGCGACGCCGAGCGCAGATGCGACACCCGCGATCAGCACCGCCTCCCACAGCAGCAGCGACCGCAGGCCCGCACGGGTCAGGCCGACGGCCCGGAGCAGGCCGGACTCGCGTCGGCGCTCGAGTACCGACAGCGCCATCGTGTTCCCCACGCCGATCAGCGCGATCACCACCGCCACCGACAGCAGGCCGGCGACGATCATCAGCAGGGTGTCGAGGACCGTGTCGAGTGTCGCGCGCATCACGAGCGAGCCGCCGACTTCGCTGCCCGGAGCCAACTGCTCTGCGAGCGAGGAGATCTCGTCCTGGACGGCGCGCTGCTCGTCGTCCGAAAGCCCGTCGGCGAGCCGGATCCACAGCTGTTCGGTGCTCGCCTGGGGCGACAGCGACCCCAGGGCTCGCTGATCCATCATCGCGGGCAGGTCGCCCGACCCGCCGACGGTGAACTCGCCGCGTCCCGTGGCACCCGCGAGCATCACCTGTACGCCGGACTCCAGTCCGAGACCGGTCCGGTCGTCGACCGGCAACAGCAGTTGCCGATTGCCCGGCAGGTCGACATCGGTGCGCAGGGTGGCGCGCACTGCCGCCACGTCGGCGCCGTACACCGTGAGCGTGCGGCCGTCGGGCAGCGTGAGGTCCGCGACAGTGAGCGGTGCCACCGCGTCCACCCCGTCCAGCGCCCGCACCCGGTCGGTGAGACCGGTCGGCAGGCCCCCGTCCTGCCACGTGCCGACGCTCACGTCCACCGGGAACTGGTCGTCGACCGCGCCGGGGGCGCTGGCCTTGGTGACGGCGATACCGACGACGAGGGTGCTCGTGAGCGTCACACCGATCAACAGTGCCGTCGCGGTCGCGGCGGTGCGCCGGGGATTGCGTCCGGCGTTGCCCGCCGCGAGCATCCCGACGGGGCCACCGAAACGGCCCAGCACTGCACCGACACGGGAGATCACGGCCGGGACGATCCGCTGACTCAGCAGCACCACCGCGACGAACGTGAGCAGACCACCGAGGCACGCGGCGAGGACCTGCGCCGTGGCCACACCGATCGCGAGGATGCCGACACCCACTGCCAGCCCGAGCATTCCGAGGAACCTGCGGGCCCGCGACACCACCACCGGTTCGGGCTTCGACTCGAGCGGCTGCAGCGCCGCCAGCGGCGACACCCGTGTCGCGGCCCGTCCGGGCGCCGACGCCGCGATCATCGTCATCGCGATGCCGACGACCAGTCCGGCGATCACTGTGACCGGCGTGACGGTCAAGCCGCGCAACGGGATCGGGGCGTCGGTGGCAGCCACGATCCGGCCCACCACCCAGGCCGTCGCGACGCCGAACGCCACGCCCAACACCGACGCGACCACACCCACCCCGGCGGCCTCGGCTCGCACACTGCGCCGCACCTGCGCGGCCGTCGCGCCGACGCAGCGCAACAGTGCCAGCTCCTGGGTGCGGGCCGCGAGGAGCACCGCGAACGTGTTCGCGATGACCAGTCCCGCGACGACGACCGCGATGGCGCCGAACGCGAGCAGCACACTCGCGAGGAGATCGGAGTCACCGAGGAACTGCTGCGACGCCAGTTCCGTCTGCCGGGCCGCGGTCTCCACCGTCGCGTCCGCGGGCAGCGCCGCGCGGACCCGGTCGGCCAGCTGCTGCTGTGTCACTATGCCGTCACCGGCGACGCGGATCTCCCGCGCCCCGCCACCGGACGTCCACGCCTCCAACTGTCCGGGTGTCGCGAACACCGTGGTGCCGTCCATGCCCTGCGCGGTGCCGGACAGGTCGACGTGGCCGACCACCGTCGCGGTCTCGGTGACCTGCTTCTCACCGCCGAGTGTCGTGACCGTGATGTTGCCGCCGAGCGGGACACCCGAATCCTTCTCCACCGCAATCTCGCCCGGCGCGGCGGGGAAACGCCCGTCGGCGAGCGACTGCCAGCGCAGCGCGGCGTCGTCCGCCACGGACTGCGCCGACCCCCACGCCGCGGACTCACCGTCGCGTCGGACCTTGACGCTCACCGAGACGTCCTCGCTCACCGCACGCACGCCGGGCACCGCCGCGATCGCGGCCACGTCGGCGCTGCCGGTCACGACGACGTCCGACGACGCGTACTGACCGGCCAGCGAATCCGTCACGCCCGACTTGAGCGTCGAGTTCAGGGTGAGGGTCGCGACGATGAAGGCCACCGAGATCACGACCGCGAGCGCCGAGGCGACATACCGTCCCGCATGGGCGCGCATCTGCGCCCACGCCAGCCCGCGCATCAGTGCGTCCTGCTGACGTCGTCGGCGCCGAGCGAACGCATCGTCTCGATCACCGAATCGGTGGTGGGACGGTCGATCTCGCCGGCGATGCGGCCGTCGGCGATCAACACCACCCGGTCGGCGTACGACGCGGCGACCGGGTCGTGGGTCACCATCACGACGGTCTGTCCGGTCTCGCGGACACTCGAGCGCAGCAGGTCGAGCACCTCCGCACCCGTGCGGGAATCCAGATTGCCGGTGGGCTCGTCCGCGAAGATCACGTCCGGCTGCGGCAGCAGCGCCCGCGCCACCGCGACCCGCTGCTGCTGACCGCCCGACAACTCGTGCGGGCGGTGTCCGAGCCGGTCGGTCAGACCCAGACGGCGCACCACCTCGTCGCGCCACCCCGGCTCGGGCAGGCGTCCCGCCAACCGCATGGGCAGCAGCATGTTCTCCTCGGCCGAGAGCACCGGCAGCAGGTTGAACGCCTGGAACACGAAGCCGATCCGGTCGCGTCGCAGTTCCGTGAGCGCCCGGTCACCCAACCGCGTTATCTCGGTGCCGCCCACCTCGACGGTCCCCGCGGTCGCGGTGTCGAGGCCGGCGAGGCAGTGCATCAGCGTCGACTTGCCCGAGCCCGACGGGCCCATGATCGCGGTGAACGCACCCGCGCCGAAGTCGACGTCCACTCCACGCAGTGCATGGACGGCGGTCTCGCCGTTCCCGTAGGTCTTCGTCAGGCCGCGAGCCCGCACCTTCTGGTCGTCAATTCTCATGGAATCGACGTTATGGCTGGTCAGGGATCCGGCACATCGGAGCGCGGGGCGATCTCCGCGACGCTCGCAGTCATACCCCGGTAGGACCGCGCGTCATCCTGACGGCTCAGTCGGAGCCGAGGAGATCCTGCGGCCGCACGAGACCGACCTGGAACGCGTACACCACGGCCTGGACGCGGTCGCGGGATCCGGTCTTCGAGAGAACCCGTCCCACATGGGTTTTCACTGTCGCCTCGGACACCACGAACTTCTGCGCGATCTCGGAGTTCGACAGTCCGTGGGCCATCGCCTCGAGCACCTCGACCTCGCGCGGTGTCAGATCCTCCGGCAGCGACGGCTGCGCCGAGTCGCTCAGCATCGGGCCCACGTGCTGCAGCAGCTTCCGGGTGGAGCGGGCCTCGATGACGGCGTCGCCGCGGTGGACCGTGCGGATCGCGTCGAGCAGTTCCTCGGGCGGCACGTCCTTGAGCAGGAAGCCGCTGGCGCCCGCGCTGATCGCGGACATCACGTACTCGTCGTTCTCGAACGTGGTGAGCACCACTACCTTCGGCGAGTCGTCACGGGCGGTGAGCCGACGAGTGGCCTCGATGCCGTCCATGTTCGGCATCTGGACGTCCATGAGCACGACGTCGGCCGGTGTGCGGGACAGTTCGTCGACAGCGCGCGCCCCGTCGGACGCCTCGAGCACCACCGTGAGGTCGGGCTGCGAATCGATCACCATGCGGAAGCCGGCCCGCACGAGCTGTTGGTCGTCGACGAGGGCCACGCGGATCATGCCGTCCAGCCTAGGGCGCGACGTACGGCAGCAGTCCCTGCACCCGGTAACCGCCACCGGACACGGGACCGGCCGAGAGTCGCCCGCCGTGCAGTTTGGCGCGCTCGGTCATTCCGATCACGCCCTGCCCGCCGGGAGACGGCTCGATCAGTGCCGCCGCACCGCCCCGGCCGTCGTCGCTGACGACGAGTTCGAGTTCGCGCTCGCCCCAGTTCACGTCGACCCGCGCCTCTGCGCCGGGTCCGGCGTGCTTGAGCACGTTGGTGAGCGACTCCTGCACGATGCGGTACGCGGTCAGGCCTGCGCCGGTGGACAGGTCCCGCGGCTCGCCGGTGACGTTCAGCGCGACGTCGAGCCCGCCGCGCTGCAATTCGGCGACGAGCCCTTCGATGTCGCCGACGCCCGGCATCGCGGAGAACTCGCGCGGCCGGTCCTCGCGCAGCACCGACAGCAGCGCCCGCATGTCCGTCAGGGCCTGCCTGCCCGTCGATGCGATCGTCTCGAGCGCGGTGATGGCGGCCTGCGGATCCTGCGCCGCGCCGTAGCGGCCGCCGTCGGCCTGCGCGATGACGACCGTGAGCGAGTGCGCGACGATGTCGTGCATCTCCCGTGCGATGCGCGTGCGCTCGCCGAGGGCTGCGAGCTCGGCCTCCTGGGCGCGCTCGAGTTCGAGCAGCCGAGCCCGTTCGGTCAGTCCCTCGATCTCCTTGAGACGGACCCGTCGCAGATCGCCGAACGCCCACACCGCCAGCACGAACACGACGAGGAACGTCGAGGTGATCACGGCCTCCTGCCAGCCGCGTCCGTCGTACGCGAAATACTCGAGGCCACCGACGGACGCGCCCCCGATCGCGATCAGCAGCGCCGTGTAGCTGCTCCACCGCGGGGTGTACGCGGCGAAGGCGTACAGCGCGATCGGCACCGCGATCACGCTCGGCAGCAGCATGTTCGGGATCAGCACCAGATGGGCTACCGCGAATCCCGCGATGGTGAACCCGGAGACGATGGTGTGCGAGCGTCGCCACGCCAGCGGCACCGTCATACCGAGCGACACCACCAACGCCTTGTCGCCGCCGCCGGCGGCAGCCAAGAGACAGGCGAACGACAGAAACGCCGCCACGACGCGGTCGATTCCGACCGCGTGGGCGGCGCTCCAGCGATACCAGCGCTCACTCAGGGGGAACCGGGCCATGCCGTCAGCCTAGAGCCCGATTCGCGACGCTCAGCCGAGCAGCTTGGCGCGCAGCGCCGCGTCCTTCTCCAGAACCATCTGCTCGAGGCCGGCCTGGAAGTCGGCCATCCGCTGCTGCAGGGCCGGATCCGACGCACCGAGGATGCGCGCCGCCAGCAGGCCCGCGTTGCGCGCACCGCCGATCGACACCGTCGCGACCGGCACACCGGCCGGCATCTGCACGATCGACAGCAGCGAGTCCATGCCGTCGAGGTACTTGAGCGGGACCGGCACACCGATCACCGGCAGCGGCGTCGCCGACGCCACCATGCCCGGCAGGTGCGCGGCGCCGCCGGCGCCCGCGATGATGATCTTGATGCCGCGGCCGGCGGCATCGCGCGCGTAGTCGAGCATCCGCTGCGGCGTCCGATGCGCCGACACGACACCGACCTCGAACCGGATACCGAACTCGGCGAGCGCCTCCGCGGCGGCCTCCATCGTCGGCCAGTCCGAGTCGCTGCCCATGATCAGCCCGACGAGGGGCCCGTTCGATTCAGTCACTTCGCGTCGCTCCCGTGTTCGTTCCATCCGTCAATCCATTCGGCGTGCGACAGCCAGTGCGCCGCCCGCTCCGCGCGCTCGCGCACGGCCGCCACGTACGCCGGATCGTCGATCGAACCGGACGCCGCACCGACGACGTTCACGTGCCCGATCTTGCGGTCCTTGCGCTCGCCCTTGCCGTACATGTGCACCTTCGCGTCGGGCATCCGCGCGAACAGGTGGTGGAGCCGCTCGTCCATGCTCATGAGGGGCGCCTCCGGCGCACCCAGCACGTTCGCCATCACCGTGACCGGGGCGATGGGCGACGGATCACCGAGCGGGTAGTCGAGGACCGCCCGCAGGTGCTGCTCGAACTGCGACGTCCGCGCGCCGTCCTGCGTCCAGTGACCGGAGTTGTGCGGGCGCATCGCGAGCTCGTTCACGATCAGCGTGCCGTCGGTCGTCTCGAACAGCTCGACGGCCATCGATCCGACGACGCCCAGCTCGGACGCGATGCGCAGCGCCAGCTGCTCGGCCTCCGCGGACAGTGCCGCCGACAGCTGCGGAGCCGGTGCCAGCACGACGGCGCACTGACCGTTCAACTGGACCGTCTCGACGACCGGCCACGACGCGCCCTGCCCGAACGGCGACCGCGCGACCATCGCGGACAGCTCCCGCGTGAAGTCGATGGCCTGCTCGACCATCAACTGAACGCCCTTGTCGAGCTGCTCGGTGACGATCGCCTCGGCCTCGTCGGAGTCGTCGGTGATCCAGACGCCGCGTCCGTCGTAGCCGCCGCGAACCGCCTTGATGACCACGGGCCAGCCGTGCTCGGCGCCGAACCGGACGACGTCCTCGGCCCACGTGACCTCGGCGAACGCCGGGATCGGGGCGCCCATCTCGCTGAGCTTGCGGCGCATCGCCAGCTTGTCCTGCGCGTACACCAGCGCCTGCGGCGGCGGCTGGACGTTGACGCCCTCGGACACCAGCACGTCGAGGTGCTCGGTCGGGACGTGTTCGTGGTCGAACGTCAGGGCGTTCGATCCCAGTGCGGCCTTCCGCAGAGCGGCGAGGTCCTCGTGGCTGCCGAGCACGACATCGGGGCTGACCTGGGCGGCGGGCTCGTCGATGCTGCCCGCGAGGACACGCACGGTCTGGCCCAGCTCGATCGCGGCCTGATGCGTCATGCGGGCGAGCTGACCGCCGCCGATCATCGTCACCACGGGCATCCCGCTCGGGAGATCACGCGGAGGGGTGGGGCGAGGTTCGGATTCAGATTTGCCGGTCACGACACACCATGGTGTCATGTTCGCCCGCGAATGGTTCTGCCGAGGTCATCCCCCGTCGCAACCTGTGAAGAAGCTGATAAACCTCCATCCGCTGCCCCCGTCGAGATCGCGGCTTCGTAGAATACTTCGTTGTGTCATTCGTCGACGCGGCGATGAGCCGAGTACCGCAGCCCTTCCGGGCCATCGTTCTTCGCCACCACGAGTTGATCAAGTTCGCAATCGTCGGCGGCACGACGATGGTGGTCGACCTCGCCATCTTCTACTCCCTGAGCCTGACGATCCTGGAACAGAAGCCCGTGGTCGCCAAGGTCTTCTCCGGCATCGTCGCGACGATCCTGAGCTACATCCTCAACCGGGAGTGGTCCTTCAAGCACCGTGGCGGCCGCGAACGGCACCACGAGGCCCTGCTCTTCTTCACGATCAGCGGCATCGGCGTCATCATCGCGGCGGCGCCGCTATGGATCGCCAACAACGTCTTCGACATCCGCGCATCGGCGAGTTTCACGACGATCTTGATCGTCGACTTCATCCTGAACTACATCATCGGCAACCTGCTGCAGATGATCTTCCGGTTCTGGTCGTTCCGACGGTGGGTGTTCCCGGAGGAGACCGGCGAGCACGAGCGCATCGAGCAGCCCGAGACCGTCGAACTGACCGGCGAGGATCCCAACCGCAGCTAACGCGGTTCGTGGATGCCGGCCACTCGTGTCGGCGCATCGTCCTCGACCCGGGCCAGGAACAGCGCGAACAGGGCCGGCCGACGCCGCTGCAGTTCCAGTCGGCCGCCGTCCGCCTCGACGAGGGCGCGGGCGAGCGCCAAGCCCACACCGGTCGATCCCGCCCCGGAGAAGCCCCGATCGAAGATGTGCGGCGCCAATTCGTCGCTCACCCCCTCCCCCTCGTCGGAGACCTCCACGCACACCCGCGAGTCGTTCGCCGACCCGCGGCCGGCCGGACCCGACGCGAGCCGCACCGATACCGTGCATGTGCCCTCGCCGTGCTGCAACGAGTTGTCGATCAGCACCGACACCGCCTCCCGCAGCCGGGACCCTGTCGCCGACGACGTCAGCCTCGGCTCGCCCCGCAACCGGAGGACGCGGCCGGCTTCCTTGTACGGCCCCTGCCAGTCCGCGACGACACTCGCGAGTTCCCCCACCACCGACACCCGTTCACGGCCGGCCGAGCCACTGTTGCGCGACGACCGCACCAGGTCGTCGACCGCAACCGTGAGGCGGTCCACCTGTGCCATCGCCTCCTCCGCCTCGTGCACGACGTCCGGGTCGGGATGTCCGGACAGCTCGTCGAGGCGCAGCCGCACCGCTGTGAGCCGGCTGCGCAACTGGTGCGAGACGTCGGCGACCAACGCGTGCTCGCGCTGCAGCCGCTGCGAGATCTCCACCGTCGCGGAGTCGAGGACGTCGGAGACACGGTCGAGTTCCGGGATCCCGTGGCGCCGCGAGTCGGGCCGGAAGTCGCCCTCGGCCAGCCGGGCGGCCCGCTCGGCCACATCCTTGAGCGGGTCCGCGAGCCGTTTCGCGGTCACCACGGCGACCGCGGCACCGGCTCCGATCGAGGCGAGCACGAGCAGCGTCACCGCGCCGACGGCCTGCCGCTGCAGCGTGCGCATGCGGTCGGACGGCACCTCCAGGCGCAGTGACCCCGAGGTGCCCATCGACAGTGACTCGACGAGCGGCGACGGCACCGACTCGGCACCGAGGTCCAGCCGGGCGGCCCCCTCCTGCGGCGTCGGATAGACCACGACCAGCTTGCCGCCCTCGGGAACGACCAGGCGCAACGACGTCGTGTCGAGCCCGTCCTCGACGACGCCGGACGCGCCCTCCTGGACGATGATCTCGGCGGCCATCCGGTCGAGCCGGGCCTGCAGATCGCTCCGGGTGAAGTCCTCCACCCACAACCAGGCGGTGTAGATCAACGGAACGCCGAGCAGCAGACCGGTGAAGAGAACGACGGCGAGGATCGACTGCAGTATTCGGCGACGCACGGTGGAGGGACCTAGTCGGTGTTGATTCGGAAGCCGACGCCGCGCACTGTCGCGATCTTGCGATCGGCGCCCGCGCCCTCGTCGCCGATCTTCCGGCGCAGCCACGACATGTGCATGTCGAGCGTCTTCGAGCCGCGTAGTTCCACGTCGCCCCACACCTCACGCAGGATGGTGTCGCGCGAGACGACCTGGCCGGCGTGCTCGAGCAGAACGCGGAGCAGCTCGTACTCCTTGTTCGCCAACGCGATCTCGGAGCCGTTGACGAGCACGCGTCGCGCGGCCGGTTCGAGACGGATCCCGGCGACCTCGACGACGACGTCCTCGCCGCCGCCGCTGCGCCGCAGCAGAGCCCGCACGCGGGCCATCAGTTCCGCGAGCCGGAACGGCTTGCCGACGTAGTCGTCGGCGCCGGCGTCGAGGCCGACGACGAAGTCCACCTCGTCCGTCCGCGCGGTGAGCATGAGCACGGCGAGGTCGAGGCTGTGCGCGCGGAGCTGTCGGCACACCTCGAGTCCGTCCATTCCGGGCAGCCCCAGATCGAGGATCAGTAGTTCGAACTCGCCCGTGAGCGCCCGCTCGAGCGCGGAAGGCCCGGTCTGTTCGATGGTGACGGTGTAGCCCTCACGGCCGAGTGCACGCGAGAGCGGCGCAGCGATGGCTTCGTCATCTTCGGCAAGCAGTACGGCGGTCACGACGACAGCCTACGGTCGGTTTCGTCGGCGCGGTCCCATTACCAGCCATTCCGGAAATCGCGGCGATCGTCGGGGGCATCACCACGACCGTCGTACCCGGTGTTCGGATACCCGCCACCGTGCGGATCGTTCGTCGCGTCGAACACCTGCCGGTACAGCAGCGAATGCACTTTCTGCACCTCGGGGATGTCGTCGAACTCCAGCGGGTCGTCGGACGACGCGACGATCATCAGCGTGCCGGTTCGCAGCATCCGGTCCACGAGGCCGTGCCGGAACTGGACGTTGCTGATCCGGTTCATCGGAATGTCGATCCCGGTGTGCGTCATGACGCCGTGCCGGATCATCACGCGCCGGTCGGTGACGATGAAATGCGTGGACTTCCAACGCAGTACCGGCACGAGGGTCTTCCACACCACCAGCGCGAGCCAGGCCGCGACGAGCACTGCCGACGCCACGAGGCTCGCGCCGCCGCTCAGTTGCCGCTGCGCGAGCCCCAGCAGGTAGCCGGCGATCGCGGCGGACAGCACGAAGATCGTGACCGGGACGACGAGCATCTTCCAGTGCGGGTGCCGATGCAGCACCAGCTCTTCGTCCGCTGCCAGTGCGTCTTCCGGGTATCCCATGCGACGAGTCTGACAGGTCCGACTCCGTCCGCCGGTTCAGCTCGCGCGGCGCCCGAGGAACGCTGCAGCCAGGACGATGATGCCGTACAGGATCATCCAGACGCCGACCACGATCACGAAGACGCCGAGCGACAACTCCGGCTGCAGCAGCACGATCGCGCCGGCGACGACGCTGATGATTCCGAGCACGATGCCCACGGCCCGGTTGCCCGGCACCTCGGACGCGCCCGCGACGATGTCGAGCACGCCGCGGAACACCCACCACGCGCCGATGACGAGCGCGATGACGACGAGCGTCTGCAGCGGGCTGCGCAGCACCAGGAATCCCAGGAGGATCGCCAGCGCGCCCGAGAGTCCCGTGAGGGTGCGAGCCGCGGTGGGCGCGTTCACCTCCGCGAACGAGCGCACGATCTGGATGATTCCGAATGCGAAGACCTGAATCGCGATCAGGACCGCCACCACGACCAGGGTTGCGTTCGGCCACACCAGGATCGCGATGCCGAGGCCGAGGGTCAGCAGACCGAAGACCGCGGTCAGTCCGGTCAGGAAGCGGCGCGCGGTCTCCAATTGACCGGTATCTCCCGCCACCCACATGTCGTTCGGTGCGCTCATCGCTGTTCCCCTCCGCCTCACGAGAATTCGTGGATCAAGGTCAAAGTAGCAGCAACTCGCACGTGTGCGGGGCACTCCGCAACTCATTCCCCATGCGGTGTCTCCTGCGGTTTCACCCTCGAGGGGTGAGGATCTGCGGGACGATCGGGGACACGATCCTGCAGAAGGCAGTCGACTCTCCAGCGAGCATGCACGACCGATCGAAAGGGGAACTGAGATGAGCGATCGCACACCGACGACCCACAGTTCGGGCGGCGGCGCCAAACAGGGATTCGCGGCGGGCACGTCGATCGCCGCCGCGATCATCCTGATGACCGTCGGCATCCTGGAGATCTTCCAGGGAATCTCGGCACTCGCCGACGACAACTTCTTCGTCGTCGGACCCGAGTACGTCTACCAGTTCGACCTCACGACATGGGGCTGGATCCACCTGGTGCTCGGCATCGTCGTCGTCCTCATCGGCCTCGGCCTGCTGACCGGCGCGACGTGGGCGAGGGTGTGCGCGATCGTCATCGCCGCGCTGTCGATCATCGCGAACTTCCTGTGGATCCCGTGGTACCCGCTGTGGTCGATCCTCATCATCGCGCTCAGCGTCGTGGTGATCTGGGCCGTCTCCACGTGGGACACCGACAGGGTCTGAGCCTCACACGGCACGCAGATGGGTGATGTCGCCGGCCGAGACCGCGACCGGCGACTCACCGTCCGCCTTGATCACGATGCGCCCCTCGACGTCGACGTCGACGGCCGTCCCGATCAGTTCCCGGTCCCCGGGAAGCTCGGCCCGCACCCGGCGGCCGAGCGTTCCGCATCTCTCCCGGTAGGCGGCGGCCAGTGCGTCGACCTTCCATCCCGCGGCCTCCCACTCGCGGTGGCGCCGCGCCAGTTCCCGCAGCAGCGCCCGCACCAGGACGGTGCGGTCGGTGACCTCCGCGTTCTCGAGTTGCAGCGACGTAGCGGTGGGCACCGGTAGTTCGTCCTCGGTGAGCGTCACGTTGAGGCCGATTCCCACGACGACCGTCGGGACCGGCGCCGTCGACGCCACCTCGGCGAGGATTCCCGCCACCTTGCGCCCGCCGATCAGCACGTCGTTGGGCCACTTGAGTTCGGCGTCGACGCCGGCGGTCTCGCGCAGCGCATCGATCACGGCGATACCCGACAGCAGCGGTAGCCAGCCGATGTCCGACAGATCCATCTCCGGCATGTCGAGCACGACGGAGACGGTGATGAGGGCGCGGGGCGCGCTCACCCACGGCCGGGCGTGCCTGCCGCGTCCACCGGTCTGATGCTCCGCGATCAGCACGCTGCGCGCGTAGTCCGCGTCGCGTGGCGCGGCGAGCAGATCGGCATTCGTGGAACCGGTCTCGGGTACGACGTCGACCCGCGACCAGAACGCGTCCGGATCGCCACCCGCGTCACGGACGAGGGCGCGCCGGAGAACTGCGGCGTCGAGCGGGGGGCGGTTCAGATCGGTCCACATCCGTCCAGCCTAGGATGCGCTTGGAATGTGACTCGCCAGTAGCTTAGGTTGAATAATTCAACGCAACCAGACCTCACTCGACGCGGGCCCCGCGGACCTGGTTAAGCTCACTTCCCATGACCAGTGTGCAGGAGCCAGCCGCGGCGGAGGCGGCGAACACCCCCGATATCCACACCACGGCGGGAAAGCTCGCTGACCTGCGTAGCCGCCAGGCGCAGGCAATGCAGCCGATGGGCGAAGCAGCCGTCGAGAAGGTCCACGCCAAGGGCAAGCTGACGGCGCGCGAGCGCATCCAGGCACTCCTGGACGAGGGCTCGTTCGTCGAGCTCGACGCCCTGGCCCGGCACCGCAGCACCAACTTCGGCCTCGCCGACAACCGCCCCGTCGGCGACGGCGTCGTCACGGGCTACGGCACCATCGACGGCCGTGACGTCTGCGTCTTCAGCCAGGACGCCACCGTCTTCGGTGGCTCGCTCGGCGAGATCTACGGCGAGAAGATCGTCAAGGTCATGGACCTGGCGCTCAAGACCGGCCGTCCGCTGATCGGCATCAACGAGGGCGCTGGCGCGCGTATCCAGGAGGGCGTCGTCTCGCTCGGCCTGTACGGCGAGATCTTCCACCGCAACGTCCAGGCCTCGGGTGTCATCCCGCAGATCTCCCTGATCATGGGCCCGGCCGCCGGTGGCCACGTGTACTCCCCCGCGCTGACCGACTTCGTGGTCATGGTCGACGAGGCCAGCCAGATGTTCGTCACCGGCCCCGACGTCATCAAGACCGTCACGGGCGAGGACGTCACCATGGAGGACCTGGGCGGCGCCCGGACCCACATGGCCAAGTCGGGTGTCGCGCACTACGTCGCCTCCGGCGAGCAGGACGCGCTCGACTACGTCAAGGACCTGCTGTCCTACCTGCCGAGCAACAACCAGGCCGCGACCCCGCGCCTGGCTCCGACCGATCCGATCGTCGGCTCGATCGAGGACTCGCTCACCGACGAGGACCGCGAGCTCGACACCCTGATCCCGGACTCGGCGAACCAGCCGTACGACATGCACGAGGTCATCCGTCGCATCCTCGATGACGACGAGTTCCTCGAGGTGCAGGCCGGCCGCGCCATGAACGTCATCGTCGGCTACGGCCGCGTCGACGGCCGCAGCGTCGGCATCGTCGCGAACCAGCCCACCCAGTTCGCGGGCTGCCTGGACATCGACGCGTCCGAGAAGGCCGCGCGCTTCGTCCGCACGTGCGACGCGTTCAACGTCCCGATCATCACCCTGGTCGACGTCCCGGGCTTCCTGCCCGGCACCGAGCAGGAGTACAACGGCATCATCCGCCGCGGCGCGAAGCTGCTGTACGCGTACGGTGAGGCCACGGTCGGCAAGATCACCGTCATCACCCGCAAGGCGTACGGCGGCGCGTACGACGTCATGGGCTCCAAGCACATGGGCGCCGACGTCAACCTGGCGTGGCCGACCGCTCAGATCGCGGTCATGGGTGCCTCCGGCGCCGTCGGCTTCGTCTACCGCAAGCAACTGCTCGAGGCCGCCAAGAACGGTGAGGACGTCGACGCTCTGCGCCTGAAGCTGCAGCAGGAGTACGAGGACACCCTGGTGAACCCGTACGTTGCGGCCGAGCGCGGTTACATCGACGCGGTCATCCCGCCGTCGCACACCCGCGGACAGATCGTCTCCGCTCTGCGTCTGCTCGAGCGCAAGATGGTTTCGCTTCCGCCCAAGAAGCATGGGAACATCCCCCTATGACAGCGACCACCCGGGAAGATGCACTCACCGACGCCGAGCTGCTGGATGCGTCCTCGCTCGAAGGAGCCGCGTTGGCCGAAGCTGTCGCAGGTTTGGAGGCCGACGCCGCAGTGTCGTCCGAGAGCCCGCAGTCTCCGATGATCACCGTCGTCAAGGGCAACCCCACCGACGAGGACGTCGCCGTGCTCGTCGCGGTGCTGTCCGCGGCGGCGGCCTCGGGTGAGCCTGCCGGTGACGACCTGCCGCCCGAGACCTGGGGCGCGCCCACCCGCATGCACCGCGGACACGCGCCGTTCTCGCCGTACTCGTTCGGCAACCCGGTCGCTCCGCGTCCGTTCTGATGCCTGTTTCGATCGAACGGTTCCACGAGTGACCCACCTGGTTCTCGCCTCGGCGTCCCCGGCACGGCTTACCGTGCTGAGGGGCGCCGGGGTCGAGCCCACCGTCCGCGTCTCAGGCGTGGACGAAGATGCAATCATCGACCGTCTGGGGCCGTCCGCCGCCCCCGAAACGGTCGTCACCACGCTCGCCGAGGCCAAGGCCCGCGACGTGGTCCCCTCGCTCGTCGCGGAGGGAATCACCGATGCCGTCGTGATCGGCTGCGACTCGATGCTGCTGATCGACGGCGAACTCCAGGGCAAACCCCACACCGTCGACGTCGCCCGTCGCCGCTGGCGCTCGATGGCCGGCCGCAGCGCGACCCTCCTGACCGGGCACAGCGTCCTTCGTCTCGCGGACGGCGCCGTCGTCTCCGACGCGTCCGATCACAGCGGCACCGTCGTGCACTTCGCGTCGCCGTCGGACCAGGATCTCGAGGCCTACCTCGCGTCCGGTGAGCCGTTGCAGGTCGCCGGCGCCTTCACCCTCGACAGCCTCGGCGGCTGGTTCGTGGAGCGACTCGAGGGCGATCCGTCGAGCGTCATCGGAATCGGTCTGCCGTTGGTGCGACGCCTGCTGTCCGACGTCGGCGTCTCGATCGCCGAACTGTGGGCGGCCAACTCCCTGGTCCGCTAGCCCGATCCGCTAGTTCCGGGCGCGCTGTAGCGCCGCCGCCATCGCGCGCGCCTTCGTCTTGGCCCGTTCCGCGTTCGTGCCCGCGAACGACTCGTCCACGGTGCCGCACCACAGCGCCAGCCACCGCTCGAACCGGTCGTCGGTGAGATCGTGCTGCCGGTGCAGCGCCTCGTGCACGGGTCCGAAGTGTCCCTGATACCTGACGGTCCGGAACAGGATCTGTTCCCAGAAGTCGCCGACGACGGGCAGGTGCTCGTCGAGGCCGACGACGGCGAGGGTCTCGAAGACCGGCGCGAGCAGCGGATCGACCAGGGCGCGCTCGTAGAAGGTCCGCAGCAGACGATCGACGTCGGCACGGCCGGCCAGTTCGGCACGGCGGTCGTCGGGGCTCGTCACGGTGCCCGACAGTACTCGCCGGTAGCCGTCGCGATATCGGTCACGCTCCCGAACGAGCGACCACTTAGAATCGTGAGTGGACCACCCTCCACCCACGCATGCCTCAGGAGCCCACCCGTGCCCGTCGCGCCCGATCCCAATCCCGCATTCGCTGCGTACACCCACCCGGAGCGACTCGTGTCGACCGAGTGGCTGTCGGTCAATCTGGGAGCCCCCGGCGTGAAGGTCGTGGAGTCGGACGAGGACGTCCTGCTGTACGACATCGGCCACATCCCGGGCGCGGTGAAGGTCGACTGGCACCTGGACCTCAACGATCCGGTCACGCGCGACTACATCGACGGCGCGGCGTTCGCCGATCTGATGAGCCGCAAGGGCATCTCCCGCGACGACACCGTGATCATCTACGGCGACAAGAGCAACTGGTGGGCGGCGTACGCGCTGTGGGTGTTCACGCTGTTCGGTCACGAGGACGTCCGACTGCTCGACGGTGGCCGCGACGCATGGCTGTCGGAGAACCGCGACACCACGTTCGACGTCCCGATGCCCGCCCCCACCGACTACCCGGTGATCGAGCGCGACGACAGTTCGATCCGTGCGTTCAAGGACGACGTCCTCGCGCACCTGGGTGCCGGACCGCTGGTCGACGTCCGCTCGCCGCAGGAGTACACGGGCGAGCGCACCCACATGCCCGACTACCCGGAGGAGGGTGCGCTGCGCGGCGGCCACATCCCGACCGCGGTGTCGATCCCGTGGGCGCGCGCCGCGGCGCCGGACGGCCGTTTCCGCAGCCGGCCCGAGCTCGAGGAGATCTACGCGGACTTCTCGCACGACGACGACGTCGTCGCGTACTGCCGGATCGGTGAGCGCTCGAGCCACACCTGGTTCGTGCTGACGCACCTGCTCGGGTACCCGAACGTGCGGAACTACGACGGTTCGTGGACGGAGTGGGGCAACGTCGTGCGGGTTCCGATCGTCAAGGGCGATCAGCCCGGGGCGGCTCCCGGTTCCTCGCCCAGCGACGCCCAGGAAGCCGCGTCGTGAGCCTGCCGGAGAGCCTCGCCGAGATCGTCGACGACTTCGCCGCCGTCGACGGTCAGGACAAGCTGCAGTTGCTGCTCGAGTTCAGTCGCGAGCTCGCACCGTTGCCGGCCGAGCTCGAGCAGGACGCGATGGAGCCGGTGCCCGAGTGCCAGTCGCCGCTGTTCCTGTTCGTCGACGGCTCGGACCCGGAGAAGGTGCGCCTGCACTTCAGCGCTCCGGCCGAGGCGCCGACCACCCGCGGATTCGCGTCGATTCTGCATCAGGGCCTCGACGGGCACAGTGCCGCAACCATCCTCGCGGTTCCGGACGACTTCTACTCGGATCTCGGGTTGGCCGACGCGGTCAGCCCCCTACGACTGCGGGGCATGAGCGCGATGCTCGCCCGCATCAAGCGCCACCTGCGCAACTGAGCGGCACCCTTCCGCTGCACCACCCACCGGGGAGCGACCCTCCCCGACAACTTCACTGTGACGATCTTCACCGCCGCCACCGCGACGGGACAAGAGACTGGATTCTCCACGATGGAATTCACCGAGCTCGCGGATTACGCGATCTCCCCCGGCATGCTCACCGAGTGGTTACCCGAAGCCACGACGGGGTGGGTGGACGACGGCCGTCCGGCGTCGTACATCCACGAGGCGCACCTGCGCCGCACCGCCGACGGCACCCACGACGACGGCCGGGAGTCGTGGCTCGGTGCCGCATTCCGCATCCCGGGCGAGTTCGACCACGACGCGTTCCGGACCGCGGTCGGTATGTGGATCGAGCGCCACGAGCCGCTCCGCACGCATGCCGCGCTCGGCCACGACGGACGCATCACGCGCCGCACGATCGACCCCACCGGCATCGAACTCAACGAGGTCCGGCACGAGTACGAGTTCGATGCGGACACCGTGTACGAGCGGGTCCACGACCTGTTCGACGAGCTCACCTCGCCGCACCGCTGGCCCGCCTATCTGTTCGTCACGCTCGAGCACTCCGATCCGGTGCCCGAATGCACGGTGTTCTTCGCGGCCGACCACTCGATCATCGACGGGCTGTCGGTGGTGCTGGTGGCGCACGAGATCACCAGCCTCTACACGGAGGCGCTGACGGGACGGCCGTCGCTGCTGGTCCCGGCGGGCAGCTACATCGACTTCGGCTCCGAGGAACGCGCCGCGGCGTCGGCGATCGATCACACCCACCCCGCCGTCGAGTGCTGGCGCTCGGCCTTCGCGCGCAGCAAGGGGCGGCTGTCGGACTTCCCCCTCGATCTCGGGCCGCGCCCGGACAGCCGCGTCGCGCAGCGCGCGGTGTCCGAGTGGGTGTTCGACGCCGGTCAGGCCGCCGCCTTCAACACGGCGTGCCACCGCGTCGGGCAGAACTTCTTCGCCGGGGTCCTGGCGTGCCTGGCGCAGGCCGGGGCCGAACTGAGCGGCGACACGGTGTTCCGGACCGTCACCCCCGTGCACACCCGGAACGATCCGAACTGGGCCACCTCGCTGGGCTGGTTCGTGGGCCTCTCCCCGATCGAGTTCGACATCGCCGGCGCCGCGGACTTCACGGAGGCCGCCGCGCGGGCGTCGGCTGCGATCTCCCTCACCAAGCCGGCGGCGAAGGTTCCGTTCGCGCGCGTCGAGGAGATCCTCCGGACACCGATCCGGCCACGTTTCGTCGTCTCGTTCATGGACGTCCGCTTCGTCCCGATGGCTCAGCAGTGGCCGGAGATCCACGCGCGGGCGCTGCGCAGCCGCCACTACACACACGACGTGTACGTCTGGGTGAACCGAACCCCGCACGGCCTCAACATCTCCGCACGATTCCCGGGAACCGACACGGCAACCGAGGGCGTGATGTTGTTCCTGCACCGCGCGCGCCGGGCGATGCTCGACGTCGTCTCGGCCACCGAGCCCGTCCCGGCGAACCTGCCGACCGCCGTCGCGAGCACAGGTGCCACTACTGATCAGTAGGGTTGCGATGCCGAGCCGAGCCCTTAATGTGTAAGCGCTATCCGGTTACATCGTCTATCGGATTGATGCATACACTCCGATGAGATGCCAACAGATACCCGCCGGTGACCCCATAGGTGATCCACGGGGACAGACCATGCGAAACACAGGAGGCTCAGTGCCCACTCAAGCCAGCGCGCAGATCACGAAGGTGCTCGTCGCCAACCGCGGCGAAATCGCTGTGCGGGTCATCCGAGCTGCGAAGGACGCCGGCTACGGCAGCGTCGCCGTCTACGCCGAGCCGGATGCGGACGCACAGTTCGTGAAGCTCGCTGACGAGGCCTTCGCCCTCGGTGGTCAGACGTCGGCCGAGTCCTACCTGGTGTTCGACAAGATCCTCGACGCCGCGAAGAAGTCCGGCGCCGACGCGATCCACCCCGGCTACGGCTTCCTGTCCGAGAACGCCGACTTCGCGCAGGCCGTCATCGACGCGGGCCTGATCTGGATCGGTCCCTCGCCGCAGTCGATCCGCGACCTGGGTGACAAGGTCACCGCACGCCACATCGCCGAGCGCGCGAAGGCTCCGATGGCGGCCGGCACCAAGGATCCGGTCAAGAACGCCGACGAGGTCGTCGAGTTCGCCAAGCAGTACGGCGTCCCGGTCGCGATCAAGGCTGCCTTCGGTGGCGGCGGTCGCGGCATGAAGGTCGCGCAGACCATCGAGGAGATCCCCGAGCTGTTCGAGTCGGCCACCCGTGAGGCCATCGCGGCCTTCGGTCGCGGCGAGTGCTTCGTGGAGCAGTACCTGGACAAGGCCCGCCACGTCGAGGCTCAGGTCATCGCCGACAAGCACGGCAACGTCGTCGTCGCCGGCACCCGCGACTGCTCGCTGCAGCGCCGCTTCCAGAAGCTCGTCGAGGAGGCCCCCGCGCCGTTCCTGACCGACGACCAGCGCGCCCGCATCCACGCGTCCGCCAAGGCCATCTGCAAGGAGGCCGGCTACTACGGCGCCGGCACCGTCGAGTACCTGGTCCAGGGCGACACGGTCTCGTTCCTCGAGGTCAACACCCGCCTGCAGGTCGAGCACCCGGTCACCGAGGAGACCGCCGGCATCGACCTGGTTCGCCAGCAGTTCCTGATCGCCAACGGCGAGGAGCTGACCATCAAGGAGGATCCGACCCCGCGCGGCCACTCCTTCGAGTTCCGCATCAACGGCGAGGACGCCGGCCGTGGCTTCATGCCCGCCCCCGGCCCCATCACCGTCTACAAGGAGCCGACTGGCCCCGGCGTCCGCGTCGACTCGGGTGTCGTCCAGGGCGACGTCATCGGCGGCCAGTTCGACTCGATGCTCGCCAAGCTGATCGTCACCGGTGAGAACCGTGAGCAGGCGCTGCAGCGTGCCGCTCGTGCGCTCGCCGAGTTCGAGGTCGACGGCCTCGCCACGGTCATCCCGTTCCACCGCCACATCGTCGAGAACCCGGCGTTCATCGGCGACGGCGAGGGCTTCGAGGTCTACACCAAGTGGATCGAGACCGAGTGGGACAACACCATCGAGCCGTTCGCCGGTTCGGGTGCTGCCGCGGACGACGAGGAGAACCTGCCCCGTCAGTCGGTCGTCGTCGAGGTCGGTGGCCGTCGCGTCGAGGTCTCGCTGCCCGGTTCGTTCTCGGTCGGCACGGGCGGCGCTCCGGCCGGTGCCATCCGCAAGAAGCCGAAGGCGCGCAAGCGTGGCGGCGCGGGTGCCGGCGCTGCGTCGGGTGACGCCGTGACCGCTCCGATGCAGGGCACCGTCGTCAAGGTCGCCGTCGAGGAGGGCCAGGAGGTCGCCGAGGGCGATCTGATCGTCGTCCTCGAGGCCATGAAGATGGAGAACCCGGTCACCGCTCACAAGGCCGGTGTCGTCACGGGTCTGTCGGTCGAGGCCGGCGCCGCCATCACGCAGGGCACGGTCCTCGCCGAGCTGAAGTGACATCTCGGTAGGTAACCCACCGCTTCACACTGTGCGCGCCTCGCGGATTCGCGAGGCGCGCACAGTGCTGTCCGGGCAGTAGTCTCGACGACATGTCCGACCTTCCGGAGATCCGCATCGGCACGGCCGAACGTGAGCAGGCGCTCGCGGCGTTGTCTCAACACTTCTCCGACGGCCGGCTCACGGTCACCGAGTTCGACGAACGCAGCGGGCAGATCGCGTCGGCCACCACGCGTGGCCAACTCGATCAGGTGTTCACGGATCTGCCGGCGCTCACCGCGCCGGCACCCGCACCCGCGGAAACCTCCCCGGCGGTGGACGATTCCGACGACGAGAAGACCTGGCGCAACACCGTCATGGCGGTGATCCCGTTCGTGGCGCTCGCGCTGTTCTTCCTCGTCCCGGTCGACCACAGTTGGTTGTTCTTCCTCCTCATTCCGGCAACGGCCGCGATTCTCTTCGGCGGCAAGAAAGGGCGCGGCAGCTGCTGATGGAACCGATCGAGATCAATGCCGGCTCCTGGTACCTGCGCGCGCTCCGCGCCGACGAGCGCGTCGACGACCGTCCCGCGCTGCGCGACGGCGGCATCACCGATCCCGATTACGTCGCGCGACGGCGTGATCAATGGGCCACCGAGGAGCACTGTTCCTGGGCGGTGTGCGAGCCCACGACGGGTGAACTGCTCGCCGAGGTGGGGCTGACCCCGGACGGCGCCGACGGCCTGTTGAGTGGCTGGGCGCGTCCCGGCCACGACGACGCGCTCGCGGCCGCCACCGACGCCGTCCGCCGGTTCGCCGAGGGCGCGCTCGGCCTCGCCGTCAGTGGGCGCTGACGCCGATGCTCGACCGATTCGACAGTCGCTACGTGCCGCTCGTGATCGCCACGGTGATCGTGCTCGTGATGCTCTTCTCCCCCGGTTCCACCGTGCCCAGCGGACCGGAGAACAGCGACAAGGTCACCCACGCGCTGATGTTCGCCGCGCTCGCGCTGACGTCGCGCTATGCCCGCATCGGCGTCGCGTGGACCGCGGCGTGGCTGCTGGCCTTCGCCGCGGTCTCCGAAGTCCTGCAGGGCGCCCTGCCGATCCAGCGCAGCGGATCGATCTGGGATGCGGCGGCCGACGCCGTCGGCATCGTGATCGGACTCGTGCTCGCACGCGTGCTCGCGCGGCCGCTGCGCATCCCCGTCTGAACCGTATCCCCGCCTGAACCGCCGTCAGCCCTCGAGCAGGTGCGCGCGGATCGCGTCCTGTCCGGCGACGTCGATGCCGAGTCCGTCCGCGAAGTAGCCCTCGATCGAGCCGAACTTCTCGCGCATCTGGGCCAGGGCCGCCTCGAGGTACTCCGGCCGCACGCCGAGAACCTGCTTCAGCAGTTCCGGATCCCCACCGGCGGCGGTGAACTTGTCGAAGATCGACGCGAACGCCGGCAGCAACTGCTCGTTGGTGAGCAGGTATTCGTGGAAGACGTCGTCCTCGTCCACGCCGAGCAGGAGCAGCAGCGACGCCGTCGCCCAGCCGGTGCGGTCCTTGCCCGTGGTGCAGTGCACGAGGGCGGGCAGGTTGTCGCGGGCCGCCAGATCCGTGAACAGGGTGCGGTACGACGCCAGCGCGCTCGGCAGGGTCACGAAGTCGCGGTAACTGCCGAGGAAGTAGTCGAGCGCCTTGTTCTCGCCGAGCATCGACACGGCGATCGACGGATCCGACATCACGGCCTGCATCTGCGCGGGCACCGAACGCAGCGCCTTGTCGGCGAGGACGTCGAGCGGCACCTCGCGCGCCGACGGCGGCAACCGGTCCGGTGCGGCCTCCCGCTCGGAGTGGGTGCGCAGGTCGAACACCGTCACCAGGCCCAGGTCCGCGAGCCGCGGAGAGTCGTCGACGGTGACCTTGCTGAGGTCGGTCGAGCGGTAGTAGCGACCGAACCGGATGGTGGCCCCGTCATGCGTGCGGTAGCCGCCGACGTCGCGCAGGTTGGGGACGGACAGGATCGGGATGCTCGCACCGGGGCTCGACGTCATGCGCCCGAATCTAGACGAACCCGGCGGCCGAGGCTCGTGAGAGTCTCGGCCGCCGGGTTCGTGTCGTGTGGGAGAAGCTGTCAGCCCAGCTTCTTGGTCCGCAGTTCGTGACCCTTGGAGGTCTTGCAGCGTCCGGTCTCGAGGTCCCACTGCCAGCCGTGCAGGTTGCACGTCAGGTTGGAGCCCTCCACGACGCCGAACTTGCTGAGGTCCGCCTTGAGGTGCGGGCAGCGGCGCTGGATCTCGTAGCCGCCCACCTCGATCGAGGCGGTGTCGTCGTGCGCCTCGGCGAACCAGCCGTCGGCGTACGCGATGCGCTCGTCGGTCAAACACTTGAAGAACGTGTAGAGGAACTCGTTGTAGCCGCCGACGCGCCACGCCTCGAAACGGGTGGACAGGAAGATCGTGTTGACCCAGTCCGGCTCGTCGTCACGCAGCACGGTGCGCACCAGTTCGGGCGCGATGCGGAAGCCGTAGCGGTACTTACCATCGCCGTCCTGCGGCTCGCGCACGGTGCGGTTCGGGAAGTCGAGGACGACGGTCTCGTCACCCATCACGAGGCCGACGGGGTAACCGATGCCGTCGCAGATGACGTCGGACTGCGCCATGATCGGCTCGAACTTGGCCTTGAGCGGCCCGAGCAGCGGCTCGCCCTCGGCGGGCGCCCACGCGGCCTTCTCGGCAGCGATGACCGGCGCCATCCGCTGCGCCATGTCCTCGATGTAGGCGGCCTTGTCGGTGAAGATCTTCTCCACGTCGGCGTCCGGGATCGGGTGCGCGAGGGTGGCCTTCTCGCCGTGGACGTCGACGGTGGAGCCGGGGATCATCAGCAGGCCGCCGTCGTTGCCGTGGATCCTCATCTGCTCGAGGAACACGATCTGGTCGGGGAAGATGTTGCCCTCGTCGCCGTGGTCGTCGTTCAGGTCGCGCAGCGCGTCGTCGAGGAACACCGGCGGGCCGGCGGACGGCACGACCCACGTGGCGCCGACCTGCTCGATGTAACTGCGGCAGCGGTCCATGCCGCGCTGGCGCTTCTGCTTGCCGAAGTTGCGCTTGGTGCCGGCCGGGATGTCGTAGACCATCGGGTACCAGATCGCGCCCGAGTACTGCAGCAGGTGGATGTCGATCTTGCCGAACGCCTCGAGCATCGGATCCATGTCGACCGGGCGGGCGTCGTTCATGTTGAAACACACGGTCTCGCCGTCGGAGACGACCAGGCCGGAGTCGCCGATCGGGCCGTCCGCGGGGGCGCGCAGCGCAATGATCATGACGTCCAGGTCGCCCTTGGGACCGCTCACCGTGTGCTTGACGGAGTCCTGCGTCTCGAAGAACTTGGTGAAGCCCAGCTTGCGGAGTTCACGCTCGAGGTCCGGCACCGGGTAGTCCGGCAGCAGCACGGTCGCGTCCTTGTTGACGTGCTTCGCGAGCGTCTCGGGATCGAAGTGGTCCTTGTGCAGGTGCGAGACGTACAGGTAGTCGACGTCGCCGAGGGCGTCCCAGTCGAGACCGGTGTTGTCGGGGAACGGGAACCACGACGCGAAGTACGCGGGATTCACCCACGGGTCGCAGAGAATCGACCCCGCCTCGGTCTGGATGTGGAATCCGGCGTGTCCGACGCTGGTGATCTGCACTCGTCTGCCTCCTCGATAGACCTCGACAATCGTAACGAGACGAGGCCCCGGACCCACCCGGCGCACCACGGTTGTGGGACGAAACACCTGGTATTCGGGACTTGATGCCCTAAACGCCCACCCGCGCGAGCACCCGATCGAGCGCCTCGACGGCCGCGTCGAGTTCGGCGATGGTCACCGTGAGCGGCGGCCGAAAGCGGATGCCCCGCTCCCCCGTCGCCAGGAACAGCACGTGCTCGTGCTCCCGCAGTTGCGCCACCACCCGGTCCCGGTACGCGGCCGTGGGCAGCGTGATCGCGCACATCAGCCCGCGGCCCCGTGGCTCGGTGACGGCGTCGTGCGCGGCGGCCAGATCCTCGAGCCGGCGCAGCAGGTGCGTGCCGCACAACCGGGCGCGGTCGATCAGCCGGTCCTCCTCGATCACCTCGAGGATCCGGCGGGCCCGCACCATGTCGGTGAGGTTGCCGCCCCACGTCGAGTTGATCCGTGAGCTCACCTCGAAAACGTTGTCGTGCACCTCGTCGACGCGGCCGCCGGCCATGATCCCGCACACCTGTGTCTTCTTGCCGAACGCGACGACGTCGGGGGTGACGCCCAGCTGCTGGTACGCCCACGCGGTTCCGGTGAGCCCGCAGCCGGTCTGGACCTCGTCGAAGATCAGCAGCGCGTCGTGTTCGAGGCACAGCTCCCGCATGCGGTCGAAGAACTCGGGCCGGAAGTGGTGGTCGCCGCCCTCCCCCTGGATCGGCTCGGCGACGAAGCATGCGATGTCGTGCGGGTGCTCGGCGAACGCCCGGCGCGCCTGGTCGAGTGCGCGGTCCTCGGCCCGTTCCACGTCCCGTCCGTCGGCCAGGTACGGCGCGTCGATCCGTGGCCAGTCGAACTTGGGGAACCGCGCGATCTTGGTGGGGTCGGTGTTGGTGAGCGAGAGGGTGTAGCCGCTGCGGCCGTGGAACGCCTCGGTCAGGTGCAGCACCCGGGTGCCGAGCGCGGGATCGCGTCCGGCCGCCTCGTTGCGGCGGCTCTTCCAGTCGAACGCGACCTTGAGCGCGTTCTCCACCGCGAGGGTGCCGCCGTCGACGAAGAACAGGTGCGGCAGCGCGGGATCACCGAGGACCCGCGCGAACGTGTCGACGAACCGTGCCATCGGGACGGTGTAGACGTCGGAGTTGCTGGGCTTGTTGATCGCCGCGGTCGCGAGTTCGTGGCGGAACTGGCCGTCGTCGGCGAGCGCCGGATGGTTCATGCCGAGCGCCGACGACGCGAAGAACCCGAACATGTCCAGGTACGCGGTGCCGTCCCGCTGATCGACGACGCTCACTCCGCGCGAGGCCTCGAGATCGAGGACGAGGTCGAACCCGTCCGCGAGCATGTGCGCTCGCAGGACGTCGTGCACTCGCCCGGCCGGCAGGTCCGAGTCACCGGCCGCGGGGCGGACCGCGGTGCTCATGCCCAAAGGCTACGTCAGCATTCCGGCCCACGTCCGGGCATCGAGGCTCGTACGATCGAGGAGCGATGGCCGAAATCCACGAACTGCGGTCGAGATTCGCTGCGGCGCTGTCTCGCATGTACGGCCGCGAGGTTCCGGAATACACGACGCTGGTGGATGTCACCGAACAGGTCAATGCGGACTTCCTGGCCGCGCACCCGGACACCGCGGAGCGCCTCGGCAGCATCGGACGGGTGACGGCGGAACGGCACGGCGCGATCCGGGTGGGGACGCCGTCGGAGATGCACGACGTCGCGGTGCTGTTCGCCGGCTTCGGCATGTACCCGGTGGGCTTCTACGACCTGCGCGAGGCGACGCCGCCGGTGCCGGTGGTGTCGACGGCCTTCCGCCCGATCGACCCCGACGAACTGGCCCGCAACCCGTTCCGGGTGTTCACGTCGATGCTGACAACGTCGGATCGACGCTTCTTCGACGCCGACCTGCAGCGGCAACTCGACGGTTTCCTGTCGCGGCGTCGCCTGTTCCCCGACGTGCTGCTGTCGCTGGCCCGGCGTGCCGCGGACGACGGCGGCCTCGACGCGCCACAGGCCCAGCGGTTCGTGACGCTGGCGACGTCGGTGTTCGAGTTGTCGCACGAACCGGTGGACCTGGGGTGGTACCGCGAACTCGAGCAGGTGTCCGCGGTTGCCGCGGACATCGGCGGCGTCGGCAGCACCCACATCAACCACCTCACCCCGCGGGTGCTCGACATCGACGACCTGTACGCGCGGATGTCGGCGCGCGGCATCGCGATGATCGACCGAATCCAGGGGCCGCCGCGGTGGGACGGCCCGGCGGTGCTGCTGCGGCAGACGTCGTTCCGGGCGCTGGCCGAACCGCGCCGCTTCGCGCTGCCCGACGGTTCGGTTACCGACGGCGAACTGCGGGTGCGGTTCGGGGAGGTCGAGGCCCGCGGGATCGCGCTCACCCCCAGCGGGCGGGAACTGTACGACGAATTGATGGACGCGGATCCGTCGAACACGAAGGGGCTGTGGGACAAGCGCTTCCCCGCATCGGAGGACGAACTCGAGAAGCACGAGGCCGCCTACTTCACGTATCACGGCGGGGTGCGCGAACCGATCGTCTACGAGGATTTCCTCCCGAAGTCCGCGGCCGGGATCTTCCGCTCGAACCTGGACACGGACACACCCACGTTCGACGCGTCCGGCACCGAGTTCTCCCGGTCCTCGCTGGCGGCGGCGATCGGCCGGGACGTCCACGATCCGTACGAGTTGTACCGACGTCAGCAGGAGCAGTCGAGAGGACCCGAGCGATGACATTTCCCGGCACCGGCCTGCTGGAGGACCGCGCGATCGCAGCACTCGGTCGTTGCGGTGCAACGCTTCCCGAGATCGGCGGCGACGCCGGCCCGGTCCCGATCTCGGCGCGCACTCCCATCGACGGTTCGGTCCTCGCGTTTCTGCACCCCAGCACGTCGGCGGACGTCGATGCGGCGGTGGGACGCGCGGCCGAGGTGTTCCCGACATGGCGGACGGTGCCCGCCCCGCAGCGGGCCGCGGTGGTGCGCCGACTGGGCGAACTGCTCGTCGAGCACAAGACCGACCTGGCCGATCTGGTCACCCTGGAGGCAGGCAAGATCCGCTCCGAAGCGCTCGGCGAGGTGCAGGAGATGATCGACATCTGCGAGTTCGCCGTCGGCCTGTCCCGGCAGCTGTACGGGCGCACGATCGCGTCGGAGCGGCCGGGCCACCGCCTGTCCGAGACGTGGCATCCGCTCGGCGTGGTCGCGGTGATCTCGGCGTTCAACTTCCCGGTCGCGGTGTGGTCGTGGAACACCGCGCTGGCGCTGGTGTGCGGTGATCCGGTGGTGTGGAAGCCGTCCGAGTCCACCCCGCTCACGGCGATCGCGTGCGACGCGCTGCTGCGCCGGGCCGCCGCCGAGACCGGTGCCCCCGACGGCCTGCACCACGTGGTGCTCGGGTCCGCGGTGGTCGGCGAGCAGTTGGTCGACGACCCCCGGGTCGCGCTCGTGAGCGCGACCGGTTCGGTGCGGATGGGGCGCGCGGTGGCGCCGCGGGTGGCGGCCCGCTTCGGTCGCTGCCTGCTGGAGTTGGGCGGCAACAACGGCGCGGTGGTGACGCCGTCCGCCGATCTGGATCTGGCGGTGCGCGGCATCGTCTTCGCCGCAGCAGGCACCGCCGGTCAGCGCTGCACCACGCTGCGCCGACTCATCGTGCACCGGTCGATCGTGAACGACGTGACCAACCAAATCGCCGACGCGTACCGGCAACTGACCGTGGGCAACCCGTTCGACGACGGTGTCCTGGTGGGGCCGCTGATCTCCGGGGCCGCCTTCCATGCGATGCACGCCGCGCTCGACACCGCGCGCGCCGACGGTGGTGTGGTGGTGACCGGCGGCGAGCGGGTCGGCGGCGGGGGCTCGTTCTACGTCACCCCGGCCATCGTCCGGATGCCGTCGCAGACTTCGATCGTGCGCGCCGAGACGTTCGCGCCGATCCTGTACGTCCTCGCGTACGACACCTTCGACGAGGCGATCGAACTGCACAACGGTGTCCCGCAGGGCTTGTCGTCGGCGATCTTCACCACCGACCAGCGCGAGGCCGAGCGCTTCCTCGCTGCCGACGGCTCCGACTGCGGCATCGCGAACGTCAACATCGGGACGTCCGGCGCGGAGATCGGTGGCGCGTTCGGCGGCGAGAAGGACACCGGTGGCGGACGCGAATCGGGCTCGGACGCCTGGAAGTCGTACATGCGCCGCGCCACCAACACCGTCAACTACTCCGACGAACTCCCGCTCGCGCAAGGGGTGGAGTTCGGTTGACCGGCGGACCACCGGATATCGACGTAACTTTCACCCTGCAACACCGGGACTGCAGCGCTCCGATCGATCTCGGCGGCCACGTCGACATCGCATTCGTAACCGGCTGCGGCCAACTCGCGCCCGGACCCGCATCGCCTCAACGCAGCTGCGACATCACTCTGAACCGCGTGCCACCCGGCCGCAGCAACCTCCGCCTCGACAGACGCCTCGCACCCCTCCTCGATCAGCGTCGAGATCACCGCCCCTGCTCCCCACAGGTCCTCGACTGCGGGACGCAGAGTCCCGCCCGGCCACCGCTCACCCGCCCCGATCACCGCGACGACGGAGTCGGAACCGACCTCGGCGAGAATCCAGGCTGCGACGGCCTGCGCGTTCCGCAACGACGCTCCCACACAGACCCTCGACGCCGCGCCAAGTGCGTGCGAGATAGTCGATCCGTTCGGTGACGGGAGCACGAGACGACGCAGCGTCGCGCCAGTCGACCGGATCGACGCCGGCGAGAGGCTGACGTCTCCGGGCATGGCCCGGCTACGCCGCACCGCCACAGCCGCATCGCGCCGCGTGGCGTACTCGGCGGCGGAGTCCGCGACGGGGTACGGGAACACCTCGATTCCGGCGTCGACCGCAACCGAGAGCGTGGTGGTGAACGAGAGCACGTCCACGATCACCGCGACGTCCGCGTCCTTCGCCACCGCTGTGGCACCGTCGAGTCCCCAGTCGAACCTGACCTGGTAGTTGGATTGGCGATGCTCGGGGTTCACCCCGTCAACTTAGCGGTGCGGTCACTGCGCCCGGTCGCGCCGCAACCGCGCGTCGTAGTCGGCCCGTGCTGTGGGGTCGACGCGGGTCAGTGCCCGCTCACCGCCGACGGCGCGGCGGATCCACCGCACCAACCGTTCCGGTGCCACGGCGAGCCCGAGGTCGAGGGCCGCGAGATAGCCGGGGACGGGTGTCTCGGCGCGGCGAGTGCGGACGGTGCGGACGATCGCGTCGGCGATGTCCTCGGGGTCGACGGTCGGCAGTCCCTTGCCGAGTGGGATGCCCGAGGTGAGGGTGGTCCGCACCGCGCTCGGTAGCACGGTCGAGACACTCACCCCGTGGTCGGCGAACTCGAGCCGGGCCGCGGACGAGAGGCCCACGGCCGCATACTTGCTCGCGTTGTACACCGCGAGTCCGGGGATCGCGATCTTCCCGGCCAGCGAGGCGACGTTCACGACGTGGCCGCGTCCGCGTTCGATCATGCCGGGCACCACCGCCCGCATGCCGTGGATCGGCCCCCACACATTGACGTCGATCGTCATCTCGCCGGTCGCGTCGGGTTCGTCGAGGAAACCGCCGACCGGCATGACGCCGGCGTTGTTGACCAGGATGTCGATGGGGCCCACCTCGGCGACACACGCGTCCCACGACGCGCGCGATCGGACGTCGAGCACGTGCGCGGTGCCGAGACCTTCGGCGGCGGATTCGACCGCGGTCCGGTCGACGTCGGCGAGGGCAACGGTCGCGCCGCGGGCCGCGAACGCCCGCGCGGTGGCCCTGCCGATGCCGCGTCCGGCACCGGTCACGAGGACGCGGGCACCGCTCGGGTCGATCTCGGGATACCGGGTCATGACGTGACCTCCGTGGATGTCAGGTAGGCAGATTCGTCGAAGTCCCGCAGTCGCTCCCGCATCCGCCCGGTCGACCACGGCCAGTTGAAACTGTTGCGGCCGTTGACGTCGAGGAAGTAGCTCTGGCATCCGCCGGCGTTGTAGACGGTGGTCGCGAGCGCCTCCTGCACCTCGGCGTTGAACGCGGCCTGCACCTCGGGCCGGGTCTCCATCCGGGTCCACCCGGCCGCGCGCGCGGCGCGGATCGCGGCCGTCAGGTAGTCCAGTTGCGCCTCGAGGATCATGAACGCCGACGTGTGCCCGGTGCCGAGCGCCGGTCCCAGCAGCACGAACGCGTTCGGGAATCCGGCGACGGTGGTGCCGAGGTAGGCCTGCGGGCTGCCCTTCCAGTGGTCGCCCAGGCTGCGGCCCTCACCGTCGAACACCCGCCCTGCGATGGGCATGTCGAGGATGTGGAAGCCGGTGCCGAAAATGATGGCATCCACTTCCCTCTCGATGCCGTCCGCGCCCACCACGACGTTCCCACGCACCTGTTGCACCGCGTTCGCGTGCACCTCGACGTTCGGGCGGTTCAGCGCCGGGTAGTACGTGTTGGACATCAGCAGGCGCTTGCAGCCGAGCGTGTAGTCGGGCGTGAGCGTCCGGCGCAGCCGCGGATCACGGATCTGTGCCCGCAACTGCACCCGGCCGATCTGCTGGATCACCCGCAGGATCCACGGGTTGCGGAAGCCGACCCCGAGCGCCTCCATGATCCCGTACTGGATGCGGCGCAGCGCATTCAGCGATCCGGGGATCGCGCCGATCGCCGCGCGGACCGGCCCGGGCAGCGCGGTGTCGGGCTTGGGCAGCACCCACTGCGCGGTGCGCTGATACAGGTGCAGCTCCCGCACCGTCGGCGCGATCTCCGGCACGAACTGCACCGCCGAGGCGCCGGTCCCGACGACGGCCACCCGCTTGCCGGACAGGTCGTAGTCGTGGTTCCAGCGCGACGAGTGGAACACCTCGCCGGGGAACCCGTCGAGCCCCGGGATGTCCGGCACGAGCGGCTGGTTCCACGGGCCCGCGGCCGCGATCACCGCGTTCGCCGTGAACGTTCCCGCGTTGGTCTCCAGCACCCACCGACGCGTCGTCTCGTCCCACTGGGCGCGCACCAGTTCGGTGCCGAACTCGACCCGCTCGCGCACTCCGTGCTCGGCGGCGGTCCGCTCGATGTACTCGCGGATCTCGTTCTGCCCCGCGAACAGTCGACTCCACCCGGGGTTGGGTGCGAACGAGTACGAGTACAGGGCGGACGGCACGTCGCACGCGCACCCGGGATACGTGTTGTCGCGCCACGTTCCGCCGAGCGCGTCACCCTTCTCTAGGATGACGACGTCGTCGATCCCCATGCGCTGCAGCCGGATCACGGCGCCGATGCCCGAGATCCCGGCGCCGACGACGATCACCTCGTGGTGGCGGGTCATCCGCGAACTCCTGTCGTGAGAGCGCGCTGCACCGCGGTGCGGGTGCTGCGCAGCGAGTGTTCGAGGGTCGCGAGCCTGCGGCGATCGTCCATGAAGTTGGCGCCCATCACCGCGAGATCGTCGGCGGTCGCGTCGATCCGGATCACCCGGGTGCCCGACGCCTCCAGCGCCGCGCACTCCGCGTCGAGTCCGGCGCTCATCCAGTTCCGCAGCACCGCTCGCTCGAGGGCGGCCGGGCCGCGGCCGGGCATTCGGCCGCGGGAGGCCATGGGCGCCAGCACGATCACCTCGTCGAGTCCGCGTCCGGCCAGCAGGTCGGCCGACGCGGTGGACGCCGCCCCGCCGTCGACGTAGCGCCGGCCGCCGATCGTGACGGGCGACATCCAGCCCGGGATGGCCCACGACGCGCGCAGCGCCTCCGACAGCGTCGCCTTCGGAGCCCCCTGCGCGCCGAAGGCCACTCGATCGCCGGTCGCCGCATCCATCGCGACCAGCCAGGTCTGCGGGTGGGCGACCCAATCACCGGAGTCCGTAACGCCTGTGGCCAGCCGGTCCAGCCACCCTGCGTCACCACGACCCTCGGGGAGCAGTCCACTCAACCGGGTCATGGTGGGCACGGCGCGGCGCAGCAGCCCGGGCGCGCCCGGTCGCGGTCGTGGCACGGGCGGGAACCGGCCCGGGGCGCCGTCGAGGTGCCGCGACAGCACCGGATGCGTCGACTCCCCCAGTTGCATCGCGAGGATCTCGTCGACGCCGATGCCGCTCCCGAGCATCGTGACGAGTTCGGCTCCCGCCGATGTGCCGACCAGGACGTCCGCGTCGCGCGGATCCCAGCCGAGTGCGTCCCGGACCGCGACCAGTGCCGCGACCGTCCAGGCCGCCCCCAGCGTCCCCCCGCATCCGATGACCAACCCTCGACCGAGATATGTGTCACTCGAAGTCATATCCAGAAACTAGCAGCATTCAAATACTCGCGGTAGCCCAATCGTCGGGGAGAATGACCGCATGGCACGTTTGACCAGATCGGAAAGCCAGGCCCGCACCCGTTCGGACCTGCTCGCCACCGCCCGCGACCTGTTCCTCACCGACGGCTACGCGGTGACATCCCTCGAGAAGGTCGCCGAGACGGCCGGCTACTCGAAGGGCGCGGTCTACTCGAACTTCCGCGGCAAGAAGGAGTTGTGCCTCGAGGTACTGGACCTCATCCATACGACGAAGTTCGAGGAGGTCGCGGCACTCGTGGCGGCCGACGGCGACCTCGACGCACTCCTCGAACGCATCCAGGACTGGGCCGAACGCACCCTCGGCGACGTGGGCTGGACGATGCTCGAGTTCGAGTTCATCGCCGCCTGCCGGCACGACCCCGAGGTGCAGGCCGCGCTCGCGTCGGCGCTCGGGATGGCACACGGAATGGTTCTGGCCCTGGTGAATTCGCTGACCGAGGCCACCGGCATCGCCCTGCCGCTACCGGCCGACGACGCGGCGCGCAGCATCCTCAGCCTCGGCGTGGGCCTCGGGATCCAGCGCGCCATCGACCCCGACATCTCGGCACGCATCGTCACCGACAACCTGCGCGCCCTCCTGCGCCAAGGCTCGCCCCTCCCCGACTCAGGGGCGAGCGTCGGATCCTGACCGTCCAGCTCTGTCAGTAGAGGGTGCCGATGAAATCGAAGATCGCGGGCTGAACCGCGGGGTTGGCGTTGCTGATTCCGGTGGCAGCGCCGATGGCACCGCCGATTGCCGCACCCGGGATGCAGCCGACGAACAGGAACAACACGCACCCGACGACCGCTCCCACACCGGCGCCGATCTGCGCGTTCATCTGGCCACCGTTAAGCCAGCCCTTCTCGATCTCACTGACCATGTTCGAGTACGCGTCCTGGCGGGCGTCCACGTTGTTCAACGCACTCACGCCCTGTGCCGGGATCGCCGGTGTGAGAGTGAGTTTGCCGCCGTCGACGGACGGCACCAGCGGTACGTCGACCCCGGCCACGCGATAGGTGAGCGGGACGGTGCCGACGGTCGTGCCCGCCGGGTCGACGACGTCGACGACGTTGCCGGCGACCCGAAAGGTGCCGGCGTCGAGCACGGTGTCGAGCGACGTGCCGTTCGCGCCGATCTGCGTCTGGTAGTGGATCGCGCCTGGAGTCGGCGGCGGTCCGGGCTCGGCGTAGGCGGTACCGGTCGCCACGCCGAGCGCAGCGATCGCGAGTACGGACACAGCCGCAGTCTTGTGGAGTTTCACGGGGAGCTCCCTCCTTGCAGGAAGACGGCCCCGACCTGGTCAAAGACCGTCCGGAACATCCATTAGACTAGTGAGTGGAGGCCGGTCTGTACGGCCTAACCGAGATTCCTGACCGATTCTCGACCAACTTCGACGACGGACCCCGTCGCCGGTCGGGCAGCGTCCGACGATGTCCGGTTCGACCGCATTTCCCTACCGCGCCACAGCCTTACGCGGGGCTATCGTCGTCGCATGACGGGCACACCGCTGTTCCTCGCCGCCGGAACGGAATTCACCGCCGACGACCTCGTGTTCTACGCAGACCGCGACAATCGAACGCTCGACAGGGCGCTGGCCGACGCCGATCTCCTGGTCAGCTGCCCGCATTCGGGATCCGCGATCCCCGAGGAGTTGGCACCGTTCCTCGCGCCCGAGTTCACCCGCCGTCTGCAGTGCGATTTCACCGATATGTCGACGGGTCCGATCGTCCGGCGCTGGGCCGAGATCGACCACCGCATCGTGTATGTCGAGAATCCGCATCCGCGGATGATCCGTGACCCCAACCGGGCCCGCCCTGCCGATCTCGAGGCTTCGCTGCGAGAGGCGTTCGCACGTGTCCGAAAGGCCGGTCCCGGCAACAGGGTCGACCTCACCGGTGTCGACGCTGTCCGACCTGTCACGTTCTCGTTCTTCCCACTGCTGCGAGAACCCACCGACGACGCCGGGTGGAAGCTCTTGGCCGGCACGTTCACCGAGGTCGCCGAGCGCGGTCTCGGTGTCTACGAACGCACCCGCGACGAGCTGATCGCCCGAATGACCGAGCTCGCCCTGACCCGCGGCAGCGACTTCACGACCCTGTCGTTCCACGACACCATGAACCACACGACGCGGCGTGACGGCTCCGTGAACGTGCCGCGCCCCGATACAGACCTGTTGCCCGACGTCGTCGCGCTGTCGAATCGCGGAGACCACGAGGGCAATCCGAGAGGCGGCAATCCGGTCACGATGGACCCGAACCGGATTCGGATGCTCGCGCAGGGGCATCACAAGGGCTTTGCGGACTTCACGACCGATCCGGACGCGGTGCTGCTCAACCAGCCGTACCTCGGCAGCCAGGAGATCATCGCGGCGGGCGCCCGCTTCGACGCCGTGCGCCCGGCCGCGGCGGCAGCCGGCGTCGTACTCAGCGCGGTACAGGCCGAGTTCCGCCGCGAGTTCCTGCTCGGCGCTCGGGCCACCGCGGAACTGATGGAACCGGGCGTCGACTGGCCTGCCGCCGATTCCGACCGAATCGACCGCCTCGCCCACGCGTGCAGGGCGAGCTGGGATCTCTACCGCGCGAGGTAGCGGATCAACCAGTGCCTGCGCGCCTCACCAAGGACGAGTGCGGACGAGCCGCCACCGCAACGAGATCAGCAGCCCGAACAACAGCGATCCAGCCAGGGCGACGCCGGGAATCGTCAACCAGATCGGGTCGGCGTCGATGATCAGCGGCTGCACGGTGTCGGACGTGAAAACCCGGCGAGGGGAATTGACCGCAAGATTCGCGTACGACGCAAACCCCACGAGCAGCCCCAGGACGCCGAACAGGACCAGAACGCTCCGCACCGGGCCTCTGGCACCGCGCTTCAGGAAGAAGCCGAGCGACTTCAACGACTGGGCGCCGAAGTAGCCGGCGAGGACGCCCAGAAGCGACCCGATCAAGAACGCGGGAAGCTGGGGCGGCGCTGATTCGGCGCCGACGATCGTCCAGGTCCACACTCCCGGCACCGCAGAGGGGTCGACGGTCGGACGCGGACCGCGCACGTACAGCCAGCAGGCGGCACCGAACAATCCCGCGATCAGTCCGTACACGATCAGCAGCGGCGTCAGTCGATCGGTCTGTGCGGCATCGCCACTCGGCTCGTCCCCGGATTGCGCCATGCGCCTATCGTGCACTACCCCAGCAGCACACCCAGCCCGGCGCCTGCCGCAACAGTGGTGACCGCGAGCACGATGGTGGGCAGGAAGAACGAGTGGTCGACGAGCTTGGTCCCGAGCTTGGTGGTTCCCGAGAGGTCGAAGTTCGCGGCCGCGATCTGGGAGCCGTTGGTGGGCAACAGGTACACGCCGGCGAACGCGCCCGCCCACATGCCGCTGAGCACACCCGGGGCGATCCCTGCCGCCAGTCCGATCGGCACGATGGTCCTGGTCGCGGTCGATTGGCTGGTGGTCAGCACACACACGAAGAACACACCGAGCGCGAAGATCCACGGCGCTGCGTGCACCCAGTCGCCGACTGTGTTCGTGATCGTCTCGCTGTGCGCAGTGATGAACGTGTCGGTGAGCCATGCGAGCCCGAACAGCGCGATCGCCGACACCATGCCGGCGCGGAACACGGACGCGGCCGGCACCGCACTCACGTCCGGCCGCGACACCAGGAGGATGAGGGTGCCGACCAGGAACATGATCATCTCGATGATCGGGGTCATACCCAGCGGTGAGCCGTCGGCCGCGTCCGGTCGAATCCCCTTGAACAGACCGAACACGACGATCGCGGCGACTCCGGCGAGGAAGATCAGCGCGGCATTGCGGCCGCTGGTTGTCGATTCGAGCTTCAGCGCGCCCGGCCCACCGACCCCGGCCGCCTCGAGTTGACCGGACCGGATCCGTTCCTGCACCTCCGGGTCGTCACGCAACTCCTTGCCGAGCTTGTTGACGACGAACGACGAGAGCACGATGCCGATGATCGCGGCCGGCAGCGTGATCTTGATGATGTCGATCAGTTCGAAGTCGTACGGCGAGACGTCGGTGAGCGTCACCATCGCCGCCATCGCTGCCGACACCGGGCTGCACGCGAGCGCCACACCGGTCGCCACGACGGACAGCGACAGCGGCCGAGACGGCCGCACACCGTTGCGATACGACAGGTCGTAGATCACCGGCAGCAGCGGGTACAGGATGTTCGACGTCCCGGCACCCACCGAGAACAGGAACGCCACCAGCGGCGCAATCAGCGTGATCTGCTTCGGCCGCCGCGAGATGAGTCGTGCCGCGATCGTCACCATCCAGTCGATGCCACCCGCGACCTGCATCATCGACGACGCCAGCACCACCGACAGGATGATGAGCAGGGCATCGACCGGTGGCGTACCGACGTCCTCCCCGAAGACGAACACGAGCACGGCCACGCCCGCGCCGCCCCACAGCCCCAGCGCCACACCACTCGACCGGGTGCCCATCACGATCGCGCCGAGCACCACCGCGAGTTCGAGCACGAACATCAACGTCTCCATGCCACCCCGCCCGTCGTTCGTGAAGACCGATCGTTCTTTCGTTTGTTCCGGAAGCTACTACGCCGCGGGCGCCCGGGACCGCTTGTCGGCGACGTGTCGGTACCGGCAGGCAAGATGGACCGCATGGACGCCGTCCTCGACCGTTTCTCCGCGCCCACCCGGGAGTGGTTCGACGGTGCCTTCGACGCCCCCACCGCGGCACAGCTGGGCGCGTGGGAGTCGATCGCGAGCGGGGCGCACACGCTCGTCGTCGCGCCCACCGGATCCGGCAAGACGCTGTCGGCGTTCCTGTGGGCGCTGGATCGGCTGGCGTCGGCCGGGGAAGCCGACGAGAAACGCACGACGAAGGTTCTCTACATCTCGCCGCTCAAGGCCCTGGGCGTGGATGTCGAGCGCAACCTGCGCGCCCCGCTGGTCGGGATCACCCAGACCGCCAAGCGCCTGGGGTTCGAACCGCCCGAGATCCGGGTCGGCGTCCGCTCCGGCGACACCCCCACCGGCGAACGACGCAAGCTGATCAAGACGCCACCCGACATCCTCATCACCACCCCCGAGTCGCTGTTCCTGATGCTGACGTCGTCGGCCCGGGAGACCCTCGCCGGGGTGGAGACGGTGATCGTCGACGAAGTGCACGCGGTCGCCGGCACCAAGCGCGGCGCGCACCTGGCGCTGTCACTCGAACGCCTCGACATGCTGCGCGAGCGGCCGGTCCAGCGGATCGGACTGTCGGCGACGGTGCGCCCGCACGAGGAGGTGGGCCGGTTCCTCGCTGGTTCCGCGCCGATCCGCATCGTGGCGCCGCCCGCGGCCAAGACGTTCGATCTCACGGTGCGGGTGCCGGTCGAGGACATGACCGAACTCGGTGTCTCCGAGCCGGATCCGGAATCGATGTCGCCGACCCCGCAGGCGGGGTCTATCTGGCCGCACGTCGAGGAGCAGATCGTGGATCTGATCCTCGAGCACCGCTCGTCGATCGTGTTCGCGAACTCGCGTCGGCTCGCCGAGAAGCTCACCGCCCGGCTCAACGAGATCTACGCCGAACGTCTCGGCGGCACCGTCGACAAACAGGGCAAGCCGCCCGCACAGATCGGCGCCCCCACCGAGGTCAACTACGGCGCCGATCCGCTGCTGGCGCGGGCCCACCACGGCTCGGTCAGCAAGGATCAGCGGGCGATCATCGAGGACGACCTCAAGTCGGGGCGCCTGCGCTGCGTCGTCGCCACGAGCAGCCTCGAGCTCGGAATCGACATGGGTGCAGTCGATCTCGTCGTGCAGGTGGAGGCGCCTCCGTCGGTCGCCAGCGGTCTGCAGCGCGTCGGCCGCGCCGGACACCAGGTGGGCGAGATCTCCCGCGGCGTGCTGTTCCCCAAACACCGCACCGACCTGATCCACTGCGCCGTCACCGTCGAACGAATGACCAACGGCAAGATCGAGGCGCTGGAGATTCCCGCCAACCCGCTCGACATCCTGGCGCAGCAGACCGTCGCCGCCACCGCTCTCGAACCGCTCGACGTGGAGCAGTGGTTCGACGTCGTCCGGCGCAGCGGATCGTTTGCGACGCTGCCCCGCTCGGCGTACGAGTCGACCCTCGACCTGCTGGCCGGCCGCTACCCGTCCGACGAGTTCGCCGAACTGCGCCCCCGCGTGGTGTGGGACCGCGACGGCGGCACCCTCACCGGCCGGCCCGGGTCGCAACGCCTGGCCGTGACCTCGGGTGGCGCGATCCCCGACCGCGGCCTGTTCGCCGTATACATGGTCGGCGAGCGCCAGTCGCGGGTCGGCGAACTCGACGAGGAAATGGTCTACGAGTCCCGGGTCGGTGACGTGTTCGCGCTCGGCGCCACCAGTTGGCGGATCGAGGAGATCACCTTCGACCGGGTCCTCGTCAGTCCCGCGTACGGCCTGCCCGGACGGCTGCCGTTCTGGCACGGTGACGGTCTGGGCCGCCCCGCCGAACTCGGCGAGGCACTCGGCGGATTCCTGCGCGAACTGTCGTCCAGCACCCCGGACGAGGTGACGGCCCGCTGCGTCGCCGCGGGACTCGACACCAACGCCACCACCAACCTGGCGGCGCTGATCACGGACCAACAGCAGGCCACCGGACGGGTGCCCACCGACCGCACGCTCGTCGTGGAACGCTTCCGCGACGAACTCGGCGACTGGCGCCTGGTACTGCACTCGCCGTACGGACTGCGCGTGCACGCGCCGTGGGCGCTCGCGATCGGGGCGCGCCTGCGGGAACGGTTCGGCGTGGACGCCGCCCCCACCGCATCCGACGACGGCATCATCGTGCGTCTGCCCGACACCGAGGACACCCCGCCCGGCGCGGAACTGTTCGCGTTCGAGCGGGACGAGATCGAGGACATCGTTACCGATGAGGTGGGCGGCTCGGCGCTGTTCGCGTCCCGGTTCCGTGAATGTGCCGCGCGCGCACTGCTGTTGCCCCGCCGCACCCCCGGCAAGCGCGCGCCGCTGTGGCAGCAGCGGCAGCGGTCCGCTCAGTTGCTCGACGTCGCCCGCAAGTTCCCGACGTTCCCGATCCTGCTCGAGACGGTGCGCGAATGCCTGCAGGACGTCTACGACCTGCCCGCGCTGCGGGACCTGTTCGGCCGCATCGCCCGCCGCCAGATCCGGATGGTCGAGGTCGAGACCGCGACCCCGTCACCGTTCGCGAACGCGCTGCTCTTCGATTACGTGGGCGCGTTCATGTACGAGGGCGACAGCCCGCTCGCCGAACGCCGCGCAGCCGCGCTCTCGCTCGACTCGACGCTCCTCGCGGAACTGCTCGGCCGGGTGGAGTTGCGCGAACTGCTCGACGCCGACGTCATCGCGAAGGCCGAACGGGAACTGCAGCGGCTGGAACCGGACCGCAAGGTCAGGGACATGGAAGGCATGGCCGACCTGCTCCGCCTGCTCGGCCCGCTCACCACCGAGGAGGCGACGGAGCGTGCCACCGCCGACCCGGTGCCGTGGCTCGACGAACTCGTCGCGCACCGCCGCGCGCTGCACGTCTCGTTCGCCGGACGCCAGTGGTGGACGGCGATCGAGGACGCCGCCCGCCTGCGCGACGGTCTCGGCGTGCCGCTGCCGATCGGCACCCCGGCCGCATTCATCGAACCCGTCGACGATCCGCTCGGCGACCTGCTCGGCCGGTACGCCCGCACGCACGGACCGTTCACGGTGTCGGAGGCTGCGGAGCGCTTCGGGATCGGATCCGCCGTCGCCCGCGACGTGCTGGCGCGACTGGCAAACGAGAAACGCATCGTCGAGGGCGAGTTCCGGCCCGGCGCGTCCGGCAGCGAGTGGTGCGACGCCGAGGTGCTGCGTCGCCTGCGACGACGGTCGCTGGCGGCGGCACGCGAGGAGGTCGAACCGGTCAGCACCGCGACGCTGGGGCGCTTCCTGCCGAGCTGGCAGCACGTCGGCGGCTCGCTGCGTGGGCTCGACGGCGTCGTGACGGTCGTGGAACAGCTTGCGGGCGTGCCGATTCCCGCGTCCGCGCTCGAGTCGCTGATCCTCGGCTCACGGGTGCGCGACTACTCCCCCGCAATGCTCGACGAGCTCACCACCACCGGCGAGGTGCTGTGGTCGGGTGCCGGGCAGATCTCCGGCAAGGACGGGTGGGTGAGCCTGCACCTGGCCGATTCGTCTCCGCTGACACTCGCGCCCCCGGTCGAGATCGACCTCACGGACGTACATCGCAGCATCCTCGACACCCTCGCGGGCGGCGGCGCGTACTTCTTCCGGCAGCTGTCGGACACCCTGGGCGCGACAGATGACACGGCACTCACCGCCGCCCTGTGGGACCTGGTGTGGGCCGGGTACGTCGGGAACGACACCCTTGCCCCGCTGCGGGCGCTGCTGTCCGACACCTCGCGCGCCACCCCGAGTCACCGCACCCCGCGCCGCGCACCCCGCGCGCACGCCTACCGCCGACTCGGGCGTCCCACGATGCCCACCCGCAGCGGTCCGCCCACCGCGGGTGGGCGCTGGTCGCTGCTGCCCGAACCGGAGGTCGACCCCACGCTGCGCGCCCACGCCACCGCGGACCTGCTGCTCGAGCGGTACGGCGTCGTCACCCGCGGTGCCGTGGTCGCCGAGGAGGTGCCCGGCGGGTTCGCGTCGATGTACAAGGTACTCACCGCCTTCGAGGACGGCGGACGCTGCCGCCGCGGCTACTTCGTCGACACCCTCGGCGGTGCGCAGTTCTCCACACCGGACGTGGTCGACCGCCTGCGGACCTACAGCGACTCGATCGAGGGCCGGCACGCGGCGTCGCCCGCCGTGACGCTCGCGGCGTCCGATCCCGCCAACCCGTACGGCGCGGCACTGCCGTGGCCGCCGTCGATGGCCGGCGACGATGCACCGAAGCATCGCCCCGGACGCAAGGCCGGCGGCCTGGTGGTCCTCGTCGACGGCGACCTGGTGCTGTTCGTCGAGCGTGGCGGCCGCACCGTGCTGACGTTCACCGACGACATCGGCGCCCTGCGCACCGCCGCCGAATCCCTTGCCACCACCGTCAAACGCGGCGGCATCGACAAGGTCGTCGTCGAGAAGGTGAACGGGACGACGATCCACGGCAACGACTTCGCGCCGCTACTCACCGAGGTGGGCTTCTCGGCGACGCCGCGCGGCTTCCGATTGCGGGCGTGACGCGATGCCCGAAGGCGACACCGTGTGGCAGGCCGCGCGCCGGCTCGACTCCGCGCTCACCGGCCGCGTCCTCACCGAGTGCGACATCCGGGTGCCGCGCTATGCGACCGTCGACCTGTCGGGCGAGACGGTCGATGCCGTCGTCGCGCGCGGCAAGCATCTGCTGACGCGTATCGGCGAGCACACGATCCACACCCATCTGAAGATGGAGGGTTCCTGGCAGGTGTATCCACGGGGCGCCCGGTGGAGGCGCCCGGCACACCAGGCCCGCATCATCCTCGGTACCGAAGACACTGTCTCCGTCGGATTCTCGCTCGGCATCACCGAGGTGCTCGACCTCGCCGACGAGGACTCCGCCGTCGGACATCTCGGCCCGGATCTACTCGGCCCGGACTGGGACCCGGCGATCGCGACCGCGAATCTGGTTGCAGCGGGCAATCGTCCGATCGGCGAGGCACTGCTGGATCAGCGCATTCTCGCGGGCATCGGCAATGTGTACCGCAACGAGATCTGCTTCCTGCGCGGGGTCGATCCGCGCACCCTCACCGACCAGGTGGCAGACCTGCCCAAGATGGTGGACCTGGCCCACCGATTGCTGAACGCCAACCGGGACCGTCCGGTCCGCGTCACGACGGGCGACCGGAGGCCCGGACGACGGGACTGGGTGTACGGGCGCGGCGGCAAACCGTGCCTACGCTGCGGCACGCTGATCGTCGCCGGCGAGTTCGGTGAGGAGCCCGGGCGGGAGCGGTCGATCTTCTGGTGTCCGAGCTGTCAGCCGCCGGTCCGTCCGAACGGCTGACCCGCCGACTGCAGCAGCGCGACACAGTGCCCGACGAACCGCTCACGCGGCGCGGTGATCGTGCCGTCGAGGTAGCCGATGAACAGGCTCGTGAGTGCGCCGACCAGACCGACCGCGGTCATCTGCCGCTCGTCGGCGTCGGGCACCTCCGAGAGCTGCTCGTGCACCAGCAGCACGAACGCCGGGGCCAGTTCGAGTCCCCGTCCCCCCAACGCCGGTTCCGTGAGCGGTGCGAGCAGCAGCACGCGTCCTCGGGCGGGGTCGTCGACCATCAATTCGACGAACGCCGACACCGCTGCGGATGCCCGATCCCGCGGCGACGTGGACGCTGCGACCGCCTCGACGAGCGCGTCGCGCGCCTGCCGGCCCACGTCCTCGTACACGGCGCGTACGAATTCGTCCCGGTCGGTGAAGCTCTCGTAGAAGTAGCGCTCGGTGAGTGCCGCGGCCCGGCAGACCGCCCGGACGCTGACGGCTGCGCCGCCCTCCGCGCCGAGCAGATCGATGCCGGCCGCCAGCAGGGCGTCGCGGCGCGCGGCGCGGCGCTCCGCTATCCCGGTGCCTGCCCAGGTCCGCCGTTGCCCGTCCAACAATCCTCCAGTCCTTGACCGACTTCCGCCCCGATCCTAATCTGACAACAGACGTAGTCAATTGATCGGGAAGGCGGCTCGCATGACTCGTTCGGACACCCCGGCACCGGTCCCCCTCGGCCCCGACTCGCTCACGTGGCGATACTTCGGAGACTGGCGGGGCATGCTGCAGGGGCTGTGGGCCGGGTCCATGCAGAACATGCACCCGGGGCTCGGCGCAGGCGTCGAGCAGCATTCCCGGTTCTTCGAGGAACGCTGGGAGCGCCTGCTCCGCTCGCTGTATCCCATCGGCGGGGTCGTCTTCGACGGTGATCGAGCGCAGGCGACGGCCGAAGAGGTCCGCGACTACCACCGCAACATCAAGGGCGTAGACGCCGCCGGCCGGCGCTACCATGCACTCGATCCAGAGACGTTCTACTGGGCGCACGCCACGTTCTTCATGGGCACGATCGTCACCGCCGAGAACTTCATGGGTGGCATCACCGAGGACCAGAAGCGTCAACTGTTCACCGAACACATCCAGTGGTACCGGCTGTACGGGATGAGCATGCGGCCGGTCCCGCAGACGTGGGAGGACTTCCAGAAGTACTGGGATCACATGTGCCGCAACGTCCTCGAAGACAACAAGGCGACGCGTGACGTCCTCGACCTGTCCGACCTCGGCCGGCCTCCCTTCATGATGTGGATGCCCGAACCGCTGTGGCGGGTCGCCCGCATCGCGGTGTCGAAAGGCTTCGTGTGGCTCACCGTCGGCATGTACGACCAGCCCGTGCGAGATCTTCTGGGCTATCGGTGGACTTCCGTCGACGCGTGGGTCCACCGTCGGGTGGGACGCCTCGTGAATGCGGTGTTCACGCTCGTCCCCGAGCGTCGCCGCAAGCACCCGCGGGCGCGTGGCGGTCTCGACCGGGTGAGCGGGCGCAGCCCCGTCGACGCCCCACTGGTCCACACCCCGGCCCGTAACCTACCGCCGCTCGCGCACCGCAACGATCCGAGCCACTACGCGCCACCTGTGGGCTGACTGTGCGACGCTCTGTCGCATGGAACCGGATCTCCGCTCACTGCTGCACCGACCGCTCCTCAGCCGGTCGGTGCCGCTGGACAAGGACAATGCCGCCAGCCGCATCAGCGCCTACGTCTACGGCAACATCCTGATCCTGGCCGCGCTGATCCCGGAGACGATCTCGCGCAGCGATTCCCGCACGATCGCCGTCGTCGCCGGCACCGCGATCTCCACGTTCATCGCCCACGCCTTCGCCGAGGGCGTCGGCAAATCGGTGCGCTCCGGCCGCCAGCTCACCACCGCGGAACGCTTCGCGGAGCTGCGCGACTCCGTACCGGTCCTCAGCTCGGCGGTCGTGCCCATCGTCGTGCTGGGCACCGCCTACTTCGGCTGGCTCGAACCGTTCACCGCCCAGGTCATCGCCGAGGTCGCGATCCTGGTCCGCATCGCGTCGATGGTCTTCGTCATCACCCGCCTGCGCGGCGAACGACCGTCCGGCTACACGCTGATCGCGGCGGCAGCGCTTGCCGTCGTCGCCACCGCGATCGTCATCCTCAAGGTCGTACTGACCCACTAGGAACGGCTCCCGGAACCGGCTCGAGAATCTCCGCCCGCGCCTCGGGCGCCGCTGCGCGCAACGCGTCGGCGGACAGGTCGTCGGGCTGCGCCTGCGACAGCACCTCGGCCTCGACGCGCGCCCGGTACGTCTCGACCTCGCGGTCGATCGTGGCGTCGTCCCAGCCCAGGATCGGCGCGACCAGGCGGGCCACCTGCTCGGCACAGTTCACCCCGCGGTGGGAGTACTCGATCGAGATGCGAGTGCGGCGGGCGAGAATGTCCTCGAGATGCAGGGCTCCCTCCGCCGCGACGGCGTACACCGCCTCCGCCTGCAGGTAGTCGGGCGCATCGGTGATCGGCTGCAGCAGCTCCGGCGACTCCTTGCCCGGCGCGAGAACCTCGTCGATCAGCGATCCGTAGCGGCCGAGCAGGTGCTTGATCCGGTACGGGTGCAACCCGTAGAGCTGCCCGAGGTGCACGGCCTGGTTCACCAGCGCGAAGTAGCCGTCGGCCCCGACCAGCGGCACCTTCTCGGTGATGGACGACGCCACCGCGGCCGGAAGGTCCTCGGCCGCCAGGTCGACGGCGTCCTTCCCCATCACCCGATAGGTCGTGTACTTGCCGCCGGCGATCGCGACCAGGCCCGGCGCCACCCGCGCCACCGCGTGCTCGCGCGACAGCTTCGACGTCTCGTCGCTCTCCCCCGCCAGCAACGGACGCAGCCCGGCGTAGACGCCGTCGATGTCGTCGTGCGTGAGCGGGGTGACCAGCGCCTTGTTGACGTGGCCGAGGATGTAGTCGATGTCGGCCTCGGTCGCCGCTGGGTGGGCGAGGTCGAGGTTCCAGTCGGTGTCGGTGGTGCCGATGATCCAGTGGTTGCCCCACGGGATGACGAACAGGACGGACTTCTCGGTGCGCAGGATGATCGCCGAGTCGCTCACGATCCGGTCCCGCGGGACCACGATGTGCACGCCCTTCGACGCCCGCACCCGGAACCGGCCGCGCTGGCGGGAGAGCGCCTGGATCTCGTCGGTCCAGACTCCTGTCGCGTTGATGACGACGTGCCCCTTGACCTCGGTCGTCGCCCCGGTCTCCGAATCCCGCACGCGCACACCGGACACCCGGTCCGCCTCCCGCAGGAAGCCGACCACCTGGGTGGACGTGCGGACCACCGCACCGTAGTGCGCCGCGGTGCGCGCGACCGTCATCGTGTGCCGGGCGTCGTCGACGACGGTGTCGAAGTAGCGGATACCGCCGATCAACGCATTGCGCTTGAGCCCCGGCGCCATCCGCAGCGCACCGGCCCGCGTCAGATGCTTCTGCGCCGGAACGGACTTCGCGCCACCCATTCGGTCGTACAGCAGGAACCCGGCCGCCATGTACGGCCGCTCCCAGCCACGGTGGGTCAGGGGGAAGAGGAACTTCAGCGGCTTCACGAGATGCGGGGCGAGCGTCGACATGGACAGCTCCCGCTCGTGCAGCGCCTCGGCGACGAGCCCGAACTCGAGCTGTTCCAGGTAGCGCAGGCCGCCGTGGAACATCTTCGACGACCGGGACGACGTGCCCGACGCGAAATCCCGGGCCTCGACGAGCGCGACCTTCAGCCCACGCGTCGCCGCATCGAGTGCCGTGCCCACACCGACGACGCCGCCACCGATCACCACCACGTCGAACTGCTCGGTCCCCAACTGCTCCCAGGCCTGTTCCCGCTGCTGCGGACCCAGGAACTGCACACCAGCCTGCTTGTCCAACTCGGTCTCCCGTGGTTGTCGGCGAATCTGGTCTCAGGCTAGTAGCTTCGTGGCCAGACTGCCCGAGAGACGAGGATGACCGTGACCCAGTACATCGCCGCGATCGACCAGGGAACGACGTCGAGTCGGTGCATGATCTTCGATCACGACGGTCGCGTCGTCGGCGTCGCGCAGAAGGAACACGACCAGATCTTTCCGGAGCCGGGCTGGGTGGAACACGATCCCGACGAGATCTGGAACAACACGCGCGAAATGGTCGGCTCGGTCCTGGCCAAGACCGACCTCACCGCCAAGGACATCGCCGCGGTCGGCATCACCAACCAGCGCGAAACCACGGTCGTGTGGGATAGCGAGACCGGAAAGCCCGTCTACAACGCCATCGTCTGGCAGGACACCCGCACCGACAAACTGTGCGACGAACTCGCGGGTGACGAAGGTCGGGGACGCTTCCGCGAGACCACCGGGCTGCCGCTGTCGACGTACTTCTCGGGCCCGAAGGTGCGCTGGATCCTGGACAACGTGGACGGGGCACGCGAACGCGCCGAGGCCGGCGAACTCGCGTTCGGCACGATGGACACCTGGATCATCTGGAAGCTCACCGGTGGCCTGCATGTCACCGACGTCACCAACGCGTCCCGCACCCTGCTGATGGATCTCGAGACCCTGGACTGGGACCACGACATCTGCGCGGCGATGGGCATCCCGGTGTCGATGCTGCCCGAGATCCGCAGTTCGTCCGAGGTGTACGGGGATCTGGCGCTGCCCGGGATCTCGGCCGGCATCCCGATCGCCGGCATCCTCGGCGACCAGCAGGCCGCGACATTCGGTCAGGCCTGCCTGTCGGAGGGCGAGGCCAAGAACACGTACGGCACCGGAAATTTCCTGCTGCTCAACACCGGCACCGAGAAGGTGCACAGCGAGCACGGACTCCTCACCACGGTCTGCTACAAACTCGGCGACAAGCCCGCCGTGTACGCGCTCGAGGGTTCGGTGGCCGTCACCGGATCGCTCGTCCAGTGGTTGCGCGACAACCTGGGAATCATCCAGTCCGCCAAGGACATCGAACCGCTCGCACGGACGGTCGAGGACAACGGCGGCGCGTACTTCGTGCCGGCATTCTCGGGTCTGTTCGCGCCGCGATGGCGTCCCGACGCGCGCGGCGTCATCGCCGGCCTCACCCGGTTCGTGAACAAGGGGCACCTGGCCCGCGCCGCCCTCGAGGCCACCGCGTATCAGACCCGCGAGGTCATCGAGGCCATGCGCGCCGACTCCGGGGTGGAACTGACGACGCTGAAGGTCGACGGCGGCATGGTGGTCAACGAGACGCTCATGCAGTTCCAGTCGGACATCCTCGACGTCCCCGTGACCCGTCCGGTGGTGAACGAGACCACCGCACTCGGCGCGGCGTACGCGGCCGGTCTGGCCGTCGGCTTCTGGAAGAGCGAGGACGACATCCGCAACAACTGGGCCGAGGACAAGACCTGGGAGCCGCGGATGGACGCCGACGAGCGCGCACGCCTCTACGCGGGCTGGAACAAGGCCGTCGAGCGCACCTACGGCTGGACCGACGAGGACAGCGCCTCCACGTAGGCCTTCCACGCCTCGAGCCGATCGCGCCAGTAGTCCGCAGCCGGACCGGGCCCTGTCTGCTTCACGCGAACCGCGACCTCGGCATCGTCCACCACGAAGTCGATCCGCACTTCGGTCACCGAATGCACCGATTCGGCCTCGGACCCCCACCTCATCGTGACGGTCTCGCCGTCGACGCAGTCCACGACCCTGCCCCTGCGCTCGTCCCAGGAGACGAGAGCATCGCCACCGACTTCCGCATCGACGACGAGATCCACCCACCATCCGGCGCGTTCGCGGTACCGTGCGAACGCGTTCCACACCTCGCGTAGCGAACCGGCGACCCTGACGGTTTCGTCCACCTCCTGACAATCGGGCCCCACCGGGTCGCCCCCGAGGGGTGCGAGCGTCTCGAGGCTTCTCAGGTCGTCGAGCGAAACGAGCGCCGCGGCCGGCGCACCGTGCCGGGTGATCGTGATCCGCTCGCCGCGGTATCCCACCCGGCACACCAGCTCCCGCAGCTGCGCCCGCGCCTCCCCGAACGGAACCTCCGATGTCGTCATGGCGCGGATGCTAGGCGCGCGGTCCGACAGCCGGATCGAACGGCCGAAGACCGATCACCGCAAAAGCCATTCGGTACGGATCACGAGGTTTTGTACAAAACTCGTCAGGCGCCGATTGCAGTTCCCGAGCGATGCGCTGAGTGCGCGGCCCTCAGCCGGTCGACACCCTCGGCCAGCACGGCGCCGTCGTAGGTGGCGAAGCACAGCCTCGCTGCGTGCGGGTGGGCGCTCGCGACCCCGAACGCCCCACCGGGCACGAACGCGACGTCGTGCCCGACAGCGGTGTCGAGGAGCCGCGCGGTGTCGGTACCGTCGGCGAACTCGATCCAGCAGAACATGCCGCCGTGCACCGTGGCGTGCGAGATGCGTTCCCCGAAGGCCGCTTCCAGTGACGAGACGAGCGCACGTGCCCGCTCCGCGTACGCCGAGCGGACGGTGGCGAGATGCCCGTCGAACCACTCATCGTCGCCGAGGAGTTCGGTGGCGATCTGCTGGGTCAACGACGAGCCACACAGATCAGCGCCCTGCTTGAGCAGTTCGACGGCCTCGCACACCCGGCGGTCGCCGTGCAGCCAACCGATCCGTAGAGCCGGGGCGAGCGTCTTCGACCCGCTCGACAACCGCAGCACCCGGTCGGAGTGCGCCGCGACCGGGGCCGGTGCGGGCGCGTCGAACCACAGTTCGCCGTACGGGTCGTCCTCGATGATCCAGAAGCCGTACCGGTCGGCGAGCGCGGCCAGACGGACCCGACGCTCCGCGGCCAGCACCACACCGCGAGGATTGTGGAAGTTGCTCACGGTATGGACCAGCTTGGGCCGCAGCCCTTCCCGCAGCGCCCGCTCGAGGGCCGCGGTGTCCATGCCGTCCGCGTCGAGCGCGACGGGCACCAGCGCCGCCTGCGCGGTGCGGAACACCTGCAGCGCACCGGTGTAGCCGGGCTCCTCGACGACCACGGTGTCACCCGGATCGAGCAGCACCTGCGCGAGCAAGCTCAGCGCCTGCTGGGAACCGTGGGTGACGACGACCTCGGCCGGGTCGATCGGACGCCCCACCTTCGCGCTTTCCCGCGTCGCGACGGTCTCGCGCAGCGGCGCCCAGCCGGACGTCTCTCCGTACTGGACCGAACGCGAATCGGCGAGCGCACGCTGCGCGGCCTCGGCGATCCGTTCCCGCGGAACGAGTTCGGTGGCGGGCAGCCCGCCGGCGAGGCTGATCACTTCGGGGCGGGCGGTGAGGGTCAGCAGGTCCCGGATGGCAGAACTGCGCAATCCGGCCATGCGCGAAGAAAGTTCGAGTGACATACGACGACTCCGTGGTCGATGAGGGACGAAGGCAGGAACACCCAGGTCGTCCCGGATCCACGGGGCGGAGAGCGATGCGAGGGGCCGATGGTTCTCGGCCCCTCGCATCATTTCACAATCGATCCACGATATGGAAATCGCTTCCCAGATGTCGGGATGCTTCGCGATCAGTCCAGGTCGTCGTGGCGCATCAGCTGACGCGACGCTTCGGTGATGGAACCCGACAGCGACGGGTACACCGAGAAGGTCTGCGCCAGGTCGTTGACGGTGAGGTTGTTCTGGACCGCGATCGCGATCGGCAGGATCAGCTCCGACGCGGTCGCCGCCACCACGACGCCGCCGATGACGACACCGGTGGCCGGGCGGCAGAAGATCTTCACGAAACCGCGACGCAGACCGGACATCTTGGCGCGCGGGTTGGTGTTGAGCGGCAGCATGACCGTGCGCGCCGGCACCTCGCCGTTGTCGATCGCGGCCTGACTGACGCCGACGTTGGCGATCTCGGGACGCGTGAACACCGCCGAGGCGACGGTCTTGAGCTTGATCGGGCTGACACCCTCACCGAGCGCGTGGTACATCGCGATCCGGCCCTGCATCGCGGCCACCGAGGCCAGCGGCAGCAGCCCCGTGCAGTCACCCGCGGCGTAGACGCCCGAGACGGCGGTGCGCGAGACGCGGTCGACCCGCAGGTGGCCGCCCTGGTCGAGTTCGATACCGACCTTCTCGAGCCCGAGGCCCTCGGTGTTTGGAGTCGAACCGACCGCCATCAGCGCGTGGCTGCCGTACACAGTGCGCCCGTCCGAGAGTTTGACGACGACGCCGCCGTCCTCGGTGCGCTCGACGGCGTCGGCGCGCGCGTGCTTGACCAGCGTCACGCCACGCTCGGCGAGCACGTCCTCGAGGACCAGGGCCGCGTCGGCGTCCTCGTGCGGCATGACGCGGTCACGGCTCGACACGAGGGTGACCTTGACGCCCATCTCGGTGTACGCGGACACGAACTCGGCGCCAGTGACGCCGGAACCGACGACCACCAGGTGCGACGGCAGTTCCTCGAGGTCGTACAGGTGGCGCCACGTGAGGATGCGCTCGCCGTCCGGCACGGCACCCGGCAGCACGCGTGGGCTCGCGCCGGTCGCGATGAGGACGACATCGGCGTCGAGGACCTTCTCTTCGCCGGTGGTGAGCGTCGCGCGGACCTGGTGCGCCGCCATGCCGACCTGCCGATCGATCAGCTCGGCCTTGCCGGAGAGCAACTGCACGCCGACGCTCTGGAGGCGGGCGCGGATGTCGGAGGACTGGACCTGCGCAAGGTTCTTGACGCGGGAGTTGATCTCGGGCAGCGAGATCGTCGCGCTCGAGGGATCGAGGGAAATTCCCAGGTCGGTGGCGCGGCGCATGTCGGTGCGGATGCCGGTGGATGCGATGAAGGTCTTCGACGGAACACAGTCGAACAGAACGCACGCGCCACCGATGCCGTCCGAATCGATCAAGGAAACCGCGGCGCCGTGCTGGGCAGCCACCAGTGCCGCCTCGTATCCAGCGGGTCCGCCACCGATGATCACGATCCGGGTCATTCGTCCTCCAAGCTTGCCTCGACGGCCGGGATCTCCAGCCAGGCCCGCCTACAACGCTATTCCAGTGACCGGGAACACGCAGGCAACGGCCCCCTCTCGAGCGCCGAGTACATCGGATCGTGCGCCGGACGGTTCTCCCGCTTCCCGAGTTCCGAGCGGACGGATTAGGCTTGCCGCCGTGCCGATCTATGCCGCCTACGGGTCCAACATGCACCCGGAACAAATGCTCGAGCGCTGCCCGCATTCGCCGATGTCGGGCACCGGGTGGCTCCGAGGCTGGCGACTGACGTTCAGCGGCGGCGACATCGGCTGGGAGGGCGCCCTCGCGACCGTCGTCGAGGATCAGGACGATCCGGACGCCGGCGTCTTCGTCGTCCTGTACGACGTGCCGACCGAGGACGAGGAGCGCCTGGATCGCTGGGAGGGTTCCGAACTCGGCATCCACCGCAAGATCCGGCTCCGCGTCGACACCGGCGACGGACCCGTCCTGGCCTGGCTGTACGTGCTCGACGCCTACGAGGGCGGCCTGCCCTCGGCCCGCTACCTCGGTGTGATGGCCGACGCCGCGGAGATCGCCGGCGCCCCGTCCGACTACGTCCGGAGCCTGCGCACCCGCAACAGCCGCAACGTGGGCCCCGGCACCTCGTAGCTCGCGGTCAGGACTCGCGCGGTCAGGACTGCAGCACCAGGTTGGTCAGCACCCGGACGCCGGTGACCAGCGCCCGCTCGTCCAGGTCAAACGTGGGCTGGTGGATGTCCAGTTGCGGTCCGTGCCCGGACCACACCCCGAGCCTCGCCATCGCACCCGGCGCCTCCTCGAGGTACCAGGAGAAGTCCTCACCGCCGCCCGACTGCGGGGTGTCGGCGAGAGCATCCGGCCCGATCGCGCGGACGGCGTCCTCGAGCATCCGCGCCGACACCTCGTCGTTGACGACCGGTGGCACCCCGCGCCGGTAGTTGAGTTCGTAGCGCACCCCGGTGGGCGCGAGCAGTCCGTGCACGATCTCGCGGACCGTCGGCTCGAGCAACGCCCACGTGTCGTGGTCGCCGGTGCGCACGGTTCCGGTGAGGATGCCGCTGCGGGGGATCGCGTTGGGCGCCTGCCCTGCGCTGACGGCACCCCACACCATCACCGTCCCGCTGCGCGGATCGATACGGCGGCTGAGCATGCCCGGCAGTCCCGTGATGACGGTGCCGATCGCGTACACCAGATCGGTCGTCAGGTGCGGGCGTGAGGTGTGCCCTCCCGGCGAGTCGAGGACGAGTTCGACGGTGTCGGCCGCCGAGGTGATCGCCCCGACGCGCACCCCCACCTTGCCCGCCTCGAGCCGAGGGTCGCAGTGCAGCGCGAAGATCCGTGACACGCCCTGCATCCCACCGGCGGACACCACGTCGATCGCACCGCCCGGCATGACCTCCTCGGCCGGCTGGAAGATGAACCGCACCCCGATCGGCAACTGCGGCAGCGAGTTCAACGCCAGCGCCGTCCCGAGCAGGATCGAGGTGTGCGCGTCGTGACCGCACGCGTGTGCCACCCCGGGCACCGTCGACGAGTACGGCGCTCCCGTCGCCTCCTGCATCGGTAGCGCGTCCATGTCGCCGCGCAACCCGATCCGCATGCCGCCGGGACCGATGTCACAGATCACGCCCGTCCCACCGGGCAGCAGCAACGGCGACATCCCGGCCGCCGACAACTGACTCGCGACGAACGCGGTGGTCGCGAACTCGTGCCGCGCCAACTCCGGATTCGCGTGGAAGTGTCGGCGCCACCGCGACAGGTCCATCGTGTGCTCGGCGAGCCACTTCTCGACATCCTCGTTCACCGGCGTTCCACCCCCTCCAGCAGTCGCGCCCGCTGCTCCTCGTCGAGCGCGGCGCGAATCGTCGTGCGTGCCAGAGCGATCGCACCGTCGAGCACCGCCCGGTCGGCCGACTCGCTGACGGCGGCAGCCGCGAACTCGGGCTGATGCGTCACCGCCCCGCCGGAGTCGAGTCCGACGACCGGGTGGATCCCGGGCACCACGTGCGTCACGTTGCCCATGTCCGTACTGCCCAGCGGCCGAGACGATTCCAGCTCGGCGGACAACGGGGTCCGACCGAGGTCGACGATCTCGTCGCGGTACACGTCGGACAGCCAGGGGTCGGGCCGCAGTTCGGTGTACGGCGGCGAGACCGTACGGATCTCGTGGGTACACCCGGTCGCGAGCGCCCCGGCCGCGAAACATGCCTCGGCGCGGGTGGTCAACTCGTCGAGCGAGTCCGCAGTCCTTGCACGTAGGTAGTACAGCATCTCCGCGTGCGCGGGCACGATGTTGGGCGCCGCGCCTCCGTCACTGACGATGCCGTGCAGTTGCTGACCGGGCGCGAGGTGCTGCCGCAGTAGCGCCAACCCGACCTGGGCGACGGTGACGGCGTCGGCGGCATTACGCCCGAATTCCGGTGCGGCGGATGCGTGCGCCTCCCGGCCGGTGAAGGTGATCGCGAGGTCGGCGAGCGCGAGCGACGTGGCCCCGACGATGTCGAACGGTCCGGGATGCACCATCAGCGCCGCGGCGACGTCGGCGAAGACGCCACGCTCGAGCATGAGCACCTTGCCGCCACCGGTCTCCTCGGCCGGTGTGCCGATCACCCGGACGGTGATGCCCAGCGCGTCCGCGATCGGCGCGAGGGCGAGGGCGGCGCCGACCGAGGACGCCGCAATGATGTTGTGCCCGCAGGCATGACCGATCTCGGGCAGCGCGTCGTACTCGGCGAGGAGGCCGACCACCAGATCGCCGCTGCCGAAGCTCGCCTCGAACGCGGTGGGCAGGTCCGCGACCCCGGTGCGCACGTCGAAGCCCCGGCCACGCAGGAAGTCGACGAGCTTGGCGGCGCTGCGAAACTCCTCGAACGCCAACTCCGGTTCGGCATGGATGGAGTGCGACAGCGCGATCAGATCCGATCGCGCGGCCGACACCGCCTCCGATACTGCAGGGGATCCTGACCTCACAGTCCCCAGTCTCTCACTCCGGTGGGCCGGGCCCCGGCTAACCGAACTTGAAGTTGCTCTCGTCGGTCTTCGTGTCGAGGGCCTCGAGCGTCTCGCGATGGATGCCCCGCTTGATCCCGGAGAGGTTCGCACCGCGCGTGGAGACCAGCGCGGACGCCCTTGCCACGGCGGTGTCGAGCAGCAGATCGCCCTCGACCGCGTCGTCGACGATGCCCGCCGCGAGCGCGTCGGTTCCGCCGTAGCGACGGCCCGTCGTCATCGCCTCGACGGCCGTCTGCCGCGCCAGCCGAGAGGTGAGCAGCGACGACATCCCCACCGTGAACGGCATGTTCAGGTTGACCTCGGGCAGGCAGTAGTAGCCGCGATCGCTGCGCATGACCCGGAAGTCCTGCGACACCGCCAGCATCGCGCCGGCCCCGAACGCGTGTCCCTGCACCGCGGCGATCGTCGCCATCGGGAAGGTCAGCAGACGCGAGAAGACAGTGTGCACCCGATCCAGGTAGCCGGGCAGCTTGTCCAGATTGCCGAAGATCCAGTCGGTGTCGAGGCCGTTCGTGTAGAACTTGCCGGTTGCCGTGGTGACCAGCGCGGCGGGGCCCTCGTGCGCCTCCACCTCGTCGAGCAACGCGTGCGTGGCGTCGATCCAGTCGGGATGGAACCGGTTCTCGTTGTCCGTCTCCCCCTCGTTGCCGAGGTACAGGACGAAGACGTCGCCTTGGCGATTCAGGTATGGCATGGCCGCGATACTACCCGCGAGTAACATCGCGTGCCGCCACTACTGTGTCCGTTCATGGGCACACTCGAGCAGCAGGCCGCCGACGTCCTCGCCGACCGCACCGGGATCGCGAAGCATCGCGCCGCGGTCGTCCTCGGCTCGGGGTGGCGGGCCGCGGCCGACGCGCTGGGCGAACCGGTCGCCGCGGTGCCGATGGCAGACCTACCCGGGTTCGCCACACCGTCCGCCTCCGGACACGCCGGGACAGTGTTGTCGGTCCGCGTCGGCGACACCCCCGTCCTGGTCCTGCTCGGCCGCGCGCACGCCTACGAGGGGCACGAGCTCGCGCGCGTCGTGCATCCCGTGCGCACCGCGATCGCGGCCGGCGCCGAGACCGTCGTCCTGACCAATGCCGCGGGCGGCATCCGTGAAGGCATGAGCGTCGGGCAGCCCGTCCTCATCAGCGACCACCTCAACCTCACCGCGCGGTCCCCGCTGGTCGGGGCGCAGTTCGTGAACCTGGTCGACGCCTACAGTCCCCGACTGCGGGCCCTGGCCCGCGAGATCGACCCGACGCTCACCGAGGGGGTGTACGCGGGACTGCCGGGGCCGCACTACGAGACGCCCGCGGAGATCCGGATGCTCCGCACTCTGGGCGCGGACCTGGTCGGGATGTCGACCGTGCACGAGACCATCGCGGCCCGCGAGCGCGATGCGGAGGTCCTCGGCGTCTCGCTCGTGACGAACCTCGCCGCCGGCATCACCGGCGATCCTCTCGACCACGCCGAGGTGCTCGCCGCAGGACAGGCGTCCGCCGGCCGTATGGGCGCGTTGCTCCACGACCTGCTGGCCCGGTTGTGACCCTCCGCTTCGGCACCGCCGGCCTGCGCGGACCGGTCGGCGACGGGCCGGACTGCATGAACGTCGGCGTCGTCGAGCGCACGACGGCCGGCCTGGCGCAGTGGCTGCGCGACAAGTGCCTCGGCGGCGGTGTCGCGGTCGTCGGCCGAGACGCCCGGCACGGGTCGGAGGAGTTCGCGACCGCCGCGGCCGAGGTCCTCGCCGCCGAGGGCTTCGACGTCGTGCTGCTGCCGCGTCCACTACCCACTCCCCTGGTCGCGTTCGCGGTACGCCGCCTGGGCGCGGTAGCCGGCGTGCAGATCACCGCGTCTCACAACCCACCCGCCGACAACGGCTACAAGGTGTACATGCACGGCGGGTCCCCGCTCGCGGCCCCGGCCGACCGGGAGATCGAGGACGTGATCGCCCGCGTCTCGCAGATCCGGCGCACTCCGGTCACCCCGGCCGACGACACGCTCGTCTCGGCGTACCTGGACCGGGTCGCGTCACTGCCGTTCGGCGACCGCCGCGACGTCCGGATCGCGCTCACCCCCCTGCACGGTGTCGGCGGCGAGATCGCGGTGGCCGCCCTGCGCGCCGCAGGATTCACCGACGTCCATACCGTGACAACACAATTCGACCCCGATCCCGACTTCCCCACGGTCGCGTTCCCGAACCCCGAGGAACCCGGAGCGCCGGACGAACTGCTCGCCCTCGCCGCGGCGGTCGGCGCCGACGTCGCGATCGCGCTCGACCCGGATGCCGACCGCTGCGCTGTCGGCGTCCCCGGCCCGGACGGCTGGCGGATGCTCACCGGCGACGAGACCGGGGCGCTGCTCGGCGAGCGGATCCTCGCGCACACGACCGGGGACGCATTGGTCGCGACAACCATTGTGTCGTCGACGCTGCTCGGGAAGATCGCCGACGCCCACGGCGCCCGCTCCGCGCGCACCCTCACCGGGTTCAAGTGGCTGGTGCGCGCCGGCGAGGGCCTGGTGTACGCGTACGAGGAGGCCGTCGGGCACTGCGTCGACCCGGATGTCGTGCGGGACAAGGACGGCATCTCGGCGGCCGTGCTGATCGCCGACCTCGTGGCCGATCTGAAGTCCGGCGGGCGGACACCGCTCGATGCGCTCGACGACCTCGCCGCACGGTTCGGGGTCCACGTCACCGGCCAGGTGTCGCGCCGGTTCGACGACCTGGACGAGATCGGTCGCGCGATGGCCGGGCTGCGCGCCCACCCGCCGACGGAGATCGCCGGAATCACCGTCGCGGCAACGGACCTCGCCGCGTTGCGTGGTCCGCTCCGCACCGACGCGGTCACCCTGTCCGGCCCCGGACTCCACGTCACGGTCCGGCCGTCGGGCACCGAACCGAAACTCAAGGCCTACTTCGAAGTGGTCGAGCCCGCGCCGGCGGCCCCGGACCTCGCCGCTGCCCGTCGCGCGGCACAGGACCGGGCCGCGGCCGTCCGGGCGCAACTTGCGACGGAGGATCGACTCGGCACATCCTGAAGGTCGAGAACTCCCACCCGAAGGCGACAACGGAACGGAGAACAGGATGCTTCACTCGCGCGGTTCCGCATCGAGGACCCGGGGAACAGCACTCGCGATCGCGGGGGCCGCACTCGTCGCTCTCGCCGGTTGCGGCGGAAACGACGACGGCGGGCAGAATGCCACGACGACCACCGGCATGACCACCGGCATGACCACCGGCATGACCACCGGTACGACCGGCGCCACGACCACCGGTCCGGCCCAGGCCACTGCCCCGAGTACGCAGGCGCTCGAGCGGGCCGGAGCGACCGCCGTCGCGGCAGTGCCCGGAAGCGTCCTCGTCTCGATCGAATCGGAGCACGACCAGACCTGGGAGGCCCAGGTCGTCACGCCCGACGGGGTCGAACACCATGTCGACGTCACCTCCGACGGCTCATCGGTCCTCGGGACGCCCAGGATCGACGACCAGGACGATGCCGACCGCGCGAAGCACCGCGATCGCGTGCAGGCGGCGACCCTCGACTACACCGCGGCCACTGCCGCCCTGCTCACCGAGGTACCCGGCGGGTCGGTGACCGAACTCAACCTCGACTCCGACAACGGCACCACGGTATGGGAGGCCGACGTGATCGACGGATCCGGCACGAAACACGAAGTCACGATCGACGCCGCCACCGGCACGGTTCTGTCGAACACCACCGGACGCTGACCCCGGCAATCGACGCATCTTCACGCTCAGGCGCATCAATCTCTGATACAACCGTCTGCGTAGCGAAGAATGGCGATTTGAGAGGTTTCAGCGATATGAGGATTTTCCGAGACAGTGCCGCATCCCGAGTGGGAGCGGCCGCCGTCGCCGGCGTCGCGCTCTTCGCTCTGGCCGGCTGCAGCAGCGACGACGGAAGCAGCGCCTCCACCACGAGCGCCGCAGCGACCAGCACCTCCGCGAAGGCATCGGCGACAACCTCTTCCGCATCCTCCGCGAACTCGGCAACGTCCGCCCAATCGGCACCCGCCGCCACCCCGGGGCAGTCGACGGCTTCGCTGGCGCCCGGCTGGAACGCCAAGGTCTTCGAACACGCCGGCCGCACCGCGATCGCGGCGGTTCCCGGCAGCACGCTGGTCTCCATCGAGGAGAACAGCGACGGCAGCTGGGTGGTCGACCTCATCAACGCCGACGGCGTCGCCGTCGAGGTCGGCATCTCGCCCGACGGCGACCGCGTCATCGCAGGACCTTCGGCAACCGGTGGGCAGAACCCGGGTACCGCAGAAGCGAAACTCGACTACACCGCCGCCACCGGCGTCGTCCTCACAGAGGTCCCGGGCGGCCGGATCACCGACCTGAACCTCGTGGTGGAGAAGGGCGGCACGTACGTGTGGGAGGCCGACGTGGTCGATGCCTCCGGAGCGCAGCGTGCAGTGGACGTCGACGCGGTGACCGGCCGCGTCCTGCAGAACGCTCCGCGCTAGCTAGCGGGGGCCGAACTGCCGGTCACCCGCGTCGCCGAGTCCCGGCACGATGAAGGCGTTCTCGTCGAGTCCCTCGTCGACGGTCGCCGTGACCAGGCGCACCGGGTGACCGGAGTTCGCGAGAGCTTCGACGCCCTGCGGGGCCGCGACCACGCACACCGCGGTGATGTCGGTGGCGCCACGCGCGACGAGCAGGTCGATCGTGTGCACCATCGAGCCGCCCGTCGCGAGCATCGGATCGAGCACGTAGACGGGGATGCCGGACAGGTCGGCAGGCAGCGATTCGAGGTACGGCACCGGCTGGTGCGTCTCCTCGTCCCGGGCCATGCCGACGAACCCGACCCGTGACTGCGGAATGGCCAGGCTGGCCTGATCGACCATGCCGAGCCCCGCGCGCAGAACGGGAACCAGCAGCGGCGGGTGCGCCAGGCGGTAGCCCGTCGTCACGGCCACCGGCGTCTTGACGTCGAACTCCTCGACCGGGGCATTGCGGGTGGCCTCGTAGATCAACATCTGGGTCAGCTCGCGCAGTGCGGAACGGAACGTCGGGCTGTCGCTCCGCTCGTCCCTCATCGTCGTCATAAGAGCAGCTGCCAGCGGATGGTCGACCACGTGCGTTTCCATGACTTCACAGGATAGTGCGCCGGTCACCGCTCCCGAATCCGATGGGAACCGAACGGCTCCTCACCGCGTCCAACCCTTCGACGGAATTCTTTTCGACGGGGGGAACCACATGGGTGAGTTCTCGGCACAGACTGCAGGCATCGCGGCGTTCGGCGCCACGGCCGCGGCTCTCGCCGTACAGACCGAGGCCGCGGGTGTGGCCGCCGGCGCAGCGGGTCCGGCGCTGCTCGGTCCGGTTTTCGGGGTCGTCGGCGGCGACTTCGTGGCCGCGTTCACAGCCGCCCAGTCCGCTCACGTCGCCGAGGTGGGGCGCCTCTCCTCGGCCTGGTCGGCCATCAGCGCGGCCGCCGCGAGCACCGCCGCCGCGTACGACGCGACGGACGCCGCGGGCGCGGACGCCGTCGCCGGCACGGGTGCGGGGCTGTCGTGATCGACGTCCTGGCGCGCCCCGTCGTCGACCTGCTCGCCGCGTTCGGCTCCGGCGCCCTGCCCGGTGGCTCCCCCGCCGCATCGCTGCGGGCGGCCTCGGACGCGATCGACACCGCCCATGCGCTCGGCCGGACCGGCATCAGCGAACTCGGCGGCGTCTGGACCGGAGTCGCCGCCGACGCCGCGAACGCCAAGGCCGAGTCCACACAGTCCGCGTCGGTGCAGCTGTCGGACCGCGGCCGGGAGATCGCGACCGTCGTCGAGGCGGCGTCCGAATGCGTCCGGGCCGGCAACGCCGAACTCGCGGCGATCCTGCAGTCCTTCCTGTCGCTCGCGTCGTCCGCGCTCCCCGCGCTGGCGACACCGGCCGGACAGATGATGCTGATCGGTGCCGCCGTCGAACACCTCGGGCGCGCGCTGACCGTCGTCGAGCGGGTGCGCGGCGAGCTGGCCGTGCACACCGCGAAGATCGTCGAACTCACCGCGCCGGACCCGGTGCCCGCCGACGCGCGCACGGTCGTCGCGTCCGCGGGCATGCCCGTCGCGGCTCCCGGGGCGCCCCAGGCCGACGTCGCGGGCCGGGTGCTGTCGGCGTTCACCAGTTCCCCCTCCGGATCGTTCGGATCATCGGTCGGAGACGCCGCGAGTCCCCTTGCGTACGGATCCGGCTCGTCCGGATCCGGTTCGTCCGTGGCCGCCGCGGACAACGGCAGCGCCGGCGGCTCGAGTTCGTACGACCCGCGCTTCGGCGGGAGCGGTGTCGAGATCGTGCTGCCCGACGGCAGCACCGTCGTCGCCCCCAACGAGGAGGCCGCCGACGCGGTGCGCAACGCCCTCACCCAGCAGGGCGTTCCGTACCAGTGGGGCGGCACGACGCCCGGGCAGGGACTGGACTGCAGCGGCCTCACCCAGTGGGCGTACGGCGAGGCCGGGGTGGAGTTGCCCAGGCTGGCCCAGGAGCAGAGCGTGGGAGTCCCGGTCGCGCAGGAGAACCTCATGCCCGGCGACCTCGCGGTGTGGGACGGCCATGTCGCGATGGTGATCGGCAACGGGCAGATGGTCGAGGCCGGCGATCCAGTGTCCGTCAGTGCGATCCGAACCAGCAACAGCGGCATGGGCTTCCATGGCTTCTTCCGCCCCACCGAATGAGTGCCTCGTCCCACGATCGGAGTGACATGACAGAACCGTTCCCGCCCCCGGCGCCCTGCTCGGCTACCGCCGTCAACCGTGCGCGCACCGTCGCGGTCCGCGCCACGGAGACGGGGCTTCCCCTCGACATCCGGATCGACCGGGGCGAGCTGCGCTACGGCGGCGCACGCCTGGCCACCGAGATCCTGCGCCTGTGCCGGGAGGCCGGCCGGGAGGCCGGGACTCGGCGACGCGAGGAACTGAGCCGCGACGGTGTGCCCGCCGACGTACTCGATCGGCTCGGACTGCCCACCCGCGAGCAGGTCGCGGCGATCCAGCGCGTCGAGGACGAGAGCCAGGCCGGCCCGGCCAGTTGGATGCGGCCCGCATGAATGGAGGCGACATGGATGGACGCGACATGGATGGACGCGACATGGATGCCATCGTCGAGCAGGCGGCGGCGCAGCTGGATCTTCTCGACGACGCGCTGTCGGCACTGCAGGCCGTCCGGGTGGAGGCCGCGAGCGACGACGGACGCGTGCGGGTCGAGGTCGACGGCAACGGCAGCCCGACCGGGTTGTGGCTCAGCGATTCCGTCCAGGATCTCGACGCCGCGGTGCTCGCGCGAACCATCACGCACACCGCGCACCTCGCTGCGGCCACGGCGAACGAGGCACGCAACCGGATCACGGCCGAACTGTTCGACACGTTCGAAACGCGGTGACGGCGTCCAGCTATATCTTTGCGCCTCGGCTGGATAGGCTTCCGGCCATGGCTGGAGACATCGTCCCGATCGAACTCGGTCTCACCCGAGGCGACCTCGTCACTCTGTGGGCCCCGAGCTGGCGTGAGGGCGACGACGAGTGGGAGGCCTTCCTCGGCCACGAGGAGGACCTGTACGGATTCCCCACCGTCGCCGAGCTCGCAGCGTTCATCCGGACGAACAGCGACAACGACCTCGTCGATCACCCGGCGTGGGCGACCGTCTCCCGGCTCGCGGCGCCCGAACTCGAGCCCGACGACGCCAATGGCTTCGATCTGATCGGTGTCCCCGAACTCGCGGCCGGTGACCCCGAACCGCTGACCGTCGCCGAACTCCGCAGCACCCTCGACATGGTGCGCAACCTGGGCGAGGTCTGCGAACTCGAACCGGTCCTGAAGTTCTTCGCCAACCACCCCGAGCTGAACTACCTGCGCGGCGGCGAGGACGTGTTCGCCGGGCGCGAGGGCGAGGAGCTGTGGGACCGGATCGGCACCGCGGTCGCCCAGGGCTGGGACGCGGTGATCGATGCCGTGGACGCGATCGTCTCCACCCCCGCTGTCGACGCGGAGGCTCTGTCCGTCGCCGAGGCCGAGGTCCTCGCGGCAGAGGAGAACGTGGTCGACGCGGACGACGAGGCCGAGTCCGACGAGGACCTGGACGAGTACGACGCCGAATCCGAGGAGGAAGAGGAGGAGACGTTCTGGACCGAGGTGGGCATCGACCCGATCCAGATCATCACCTCCGAGACCACCTACTACTCGTTGCGCTGCTACCTCGACGAGCACGCGGTGTTCCTGGGCCGCGGCGGAAAGATCTCGGTCTTCGGTTCGGAGCGCGCCCTCGCCCGCTACCTCGCCGACAACCACGACCACGCGCTCGCTCAGGTCAGCACCTACGAGCAGGTCCAGAACGCCGCAGTGGACGGCTCGCTCGACATCGAGGTCACCGACCAGAACGTCTACGTCCTTCCGGGACTGGCAGACGACCTGGCCGACGGCCCGGACAGCGTCGACGCCGACCAGCTCGAGCTGGCCGTCGAGCTGTTCACCGACGCTGCGGACTTCGCGAAGGACGACGCCACCGATGCCGCGCTGGCCGCGTCGACGCCGCTCGGCTGGTACGTCTCGTACATCCTCGAACCCGACCCCGGACGCATGACGCCGAGCCCGCCGTTCCAGGCCGAGGCCGAGTCGTGGCGGGCGCTGGAGAACGAGTTCGAGACGCGCCTTCGCCCCGAGTAGCCGGGGGGCCGGGCGAGCGGTGGCGGGTCAGCCGATCAGCACCGCGTAGCCTGGCTTGATGACCCCGTCGATCAGCGCCAGCCGCTGGTCGAACGGGATGAACGCCGACTTCATCGCGTTGATGGTGAACCGTTCGAGATCGCTCCAGCCGTACCCGAAGGTGTTGACCAGCGCCAGCATCTCGCGGCTCATCGAGGTGTCACTCATCAGCCGGTTGTCGGTGTTGACGGTCACCCGGAACCGCAGCCGCGCGAGCAGATCGAACGGGTGCTCCTCGAGATTCGCGACCGCGCCGGTCTGCACGTTCGAGCTCGGGCACAGCTCGAGAGGGATCCGCTTGTCGCGCACGTAGTTCGCGAGCAGTCCGAGGGACATCTCGCCGTCGGGCCCGACTGTGATGTCGTCGGTGATGCGCACGCCGTGCCCCAGCCGGTCCGTACCGCAGAACGCGATGGCCTCGTGGATCGACGGCAGCCCGAACGCCTCTCCCGCATGGATCGTGAAATGCGCGTTGCACGTGCGCATGTATTCGAAGGCGTCGAGGTGCCGGCTCGGCGGGTATCCGGCCTCGGCGCCGGCGATGTCGAAGCCGACGACGCCGCGGTCGCGGAAACGGACCGCGAGTTCGGCGATCTCGCGGGAGCGGGCCGCGTGCCGCATCGCGGTGAGCAGGCAGCCGATCCGGATCTCGCGCCCCTCGGCCCGGGCGTTCTCCTCCCCCTCCCGAAAACCTTCGAGGACGTGCTCGACGACGTCGTCGAGACTCAGCCCGCTCTCGAGGTGCTGTTCGGGCGCGAACCGCACCTCGGCGTAGACCACGCCGTCGTCGGCGAGATCCTCGGCGCACTCCCGCGCGACGCGGCGCAGACCGGCCGGTGTCTGCATGACGGCGACGGTGTGCGCGAACGTCTCGAGGTAGCGCTCGAGCGAACCGCTGTCGGCGGCGTCCCGGAACCACACGGCGAGTTCGTCGGGCGTCTCGGCGGGCAACCCGGTGTAGCCGCATGCGTCGGCCAGTTCGACGACGGTGGCGGGCCGCAGGCCACCGTCGAGGTGGTCGTGCAGCAGCACCTTGGGCGCGCTGCGGAGGTAGCTCAGATCCAACGGCGCTGTCATGGCTAGACGGTAGCCGCGGGACCTGTCGATCGCGTGGCTTCCGGATGCCGAGTGTCGGAACCGGCGATGGCCGGTAGGTGGGATCCCGAATTGCCGTCGACCACTCGCGTCACACAAGATGACGGCCGTAACCACGCAGAATGATGTTACCGACGAGTAGACATTCGCGGCCCCAGCACAGACCGTGTGAGACATTTTCCACATTGCATCCGCAGGCCACAGGCCCATCGCCCCACGGCGCGCCCCTGCGGCAAACGCGCGACCGCCAGACTCGAGATCGGCCGCCGCGAGGCGATGCCCATTGTCGCGCAACAACTTCCACGAAACCAGGGCACTAGGTCCCCTCTCGGGACCGGCTACTGAATGCATGCAGATAATGGACGGACGCCACTCCGGTCGCTATGGGAAGGCAAACCTAACAACCATTTTCGACGCCGTACGAACCGCGAAGGGAATTAGTTCCCGGATTCTGTTGGGTTTAGAGTTCACAGAAGTCGGTTTAGGTTCTCGTCGAGCCCGAGCTGCGGGATACCCGAAAAGTTGTGCAGGCTCGACGCGCCCACCAAAGACGTTGGAGGCACAGCAGTCGATGAGCAGCACGACAGAAGCCGCTCCCGCTAAGGAGCGCACCCGGTCGCTTTACCGGGGCGACCCGGGCATGTGGTCCTGGGTTCTGCACCGGATCACAGGCGTAGCGACATTCTTCTTCCTTTTCGTCCACGTCCTGGACACCGCCCTCGTGCGGGTCAACCCGGACACGTACGACCGAGTCATCGAGACCTACAAGAACCCCCTTGTCGGCCTCATGGAGCTCGCCCTCGTCGCCATGGTGCTGTACCACGCACTCAACGGCGTTCGCGTGATGCTCGTCGACTTCTGGTCGAAGGGACCCCAGTACCAGCGCGTCATGCTCTGGGTGATCATCGCGATCTGGTTCGTGGTGATGATCCCGGGTGCCGGTCGCATCTTCTACAACATGTTTGCGGGGCACTGACATGACGACAGAAGCCAAGTCGCTCGGCAAGGCGTTCGATCGCCCCGCCAGCCTCGACAACCCCCGCTCGCCGCGCAAGCCGGCGAAGAACAACTTCGAGCTCTACGCGTGGCTGTTCATGCGTTTCTCGGGCCTGGCGCTCATCATCCTGGTCCTGGGTCACCTGTTCATCATGCTGATGCTCGACGACGGCGTGCACCGCATCAACTTCGCGTTCGTCGCGGGTCGCTGGTCCAGCCCGTTCTGGCAGATGTGGGACCTCACCATGCTCTGGCTCGCCCAGCTGCACGGCGGTAACGGCCTGCGCACGGTCATCGCGGACTACTCGCGCAAGGACTCCACCCGGTTCTGGCTCAACACGATCCTGGTCGTGTCGATGATCCTGATCATGGGCCTGGGCACCTACGTCATCTTCACCTTCGACCCCAACATCTCGGCGAGCTAGGGGAGCAGAGACTTCATGCAGGAACATCGTTATGACGTCGTCATCGTCGGCGCCGGTGGCGCTGGCATGCGCGCAGCCATCGAGGCCGGGCCCCGCGCTCGCACCGCGGTCCTGACCAAGCTGTACCCCACTCGTAGCCACACCGGTGCCGCTCAGGGCGGCATGTGCGCCGCTCTGGCGAACGTCGAGGAAGACAACTGGGAGTGGCACACCTTCGACACCGTCAAGGGCGGCGACTACCTCGCCGACCAGGACGCCGTCGAGATCATGGCCAAGGAAGCCATCGACGCGGTGCTGGACCTCGAGAAGATGGGTCTTCCGTTCAACCGCACCCCCGAGGGCAAGATCGACCAGCGTCGTTTCGGTGGTCACACCCGCGATCACGGTAAGGCCCCGGTTCGCCGCGCGTGCTACGCCGCCGACCGCACCGGCCACATGATCCTGCAGACGCTTTACCAGAACTGCGTCAAGCACGACGTCGAGTTCTTCAACGAGTTCTACGCGCTCGACATCGCGCTGACCGAGACCCCCGAGGGTCCGGTCGCGACCGGTGTCATCGCCTACGAGCTCTCCACCGGCGAGATCCACGTCTTCCACGCGAAGTCGATCGTCTTCGCCACGGGTGGCTCGGGTCGCATGTACAAGACGACGTCCAACGCGCACACCCTCACCGGTGACGGCATGGGCATCATCTTCCGCAAGGGCCTGCCGCTCGAGGACATGGAATTCCACCAGTTCCATCCGACAGGCCTCGCCGGCCTGGGCATCCTCATCTCGGAGGCTGTCCGAGGCGAGGGCGGCATCCTCCGCAACGCCGACGGCGAGCGCTTCATGGAGCGCTACGCCCCCACCATCAAGGACCTCGCGCCGCGCGACATCGTCGCCCGCTCGATGGTGCTCGAGGTGCTCGAGGGTCGCGGTGCCGGTCCGAACAAGGACTACGTCTACATCGACGTCACGCACCTCGGCGAGGACGTGCTCGAGGAGAAGCTCCCCGACATCACCGAGTTCGCGCGCACCTATCTGGGCGTCGACCCGGTCACCGAGCTCGTGCCGGTCTACCCGACCTGCCACTACGTGATGGGCGGCATCCCCACCAAGATCAACGGTGAGGTGCTGCGCAACAACGAGGACCACGTTCCCGGCCTGTACGCAGCCGGCGAGTGCGCGTGTGTCTCGGTGCACGGTGCGAACCGCCTCGGCACCAACTCGCTGCTCGACATCAACGTCTTCGGTCGCCGTGCCGGTATCGCTGCGGCGGCACACGCCGAGACGTCCGACTTCGTCGAGCTGCCCGAGAACCCGGCCGCGAACGTGGAGAAGTGGCTCGAGGTCATCCTCTCGGACCACGGCCACGAGCGCGTCGCGGACATCCGCACCGAGCTGCAGCAGTCGATGGACAACAACGCGTCGGTGTTCCGCACCGAGGCGACGCTGTCGCAGGCGCTGAAGGACATCAAGGCGCTCAAGGAGCGCTACAACCACATCACGGTCCAGGACAAGGGCAAGCGCTACAACAGCGACCTGCTCGAGGCCGTCGAGCTGGGCTTCCTGCTCGAAATGGCCGAGGTCACGGTCGTCGGTGCGCTCAACCGCAAGGAATCGCGTGGCGGCCACGCCCGCGAGGACTACCCGGATCGCAACGATGCCGAGTACATGCAGCACACGATGGCGTACAAGGAGGGATCGGACCTCATCTCGCCGATCCGTCTGGACTACAAGCCGGTTGTCCAGACCCGCTACGAGCCGATGGAGCGTAAGTACTGATGTCCGCACCTGTCATGGACAAGGACGCACCCGCGCTGCCGCCCGTCCCCGAGGGCGCGGTCATGGTCACCCTCAAGATCGCCCGGTTCAACCCGGAGGACGGCGAGGGCCAGCGCTGGGAGAGCTTCCAGGTTCCCACCCTGCCGACCGACCGTCTGCTGAACCTGCTGCTGTACGTGAAGGGCTACCTGGACGGAACCCTGACGTTCCGTCGGTCCTGCGCGCACGGCGTGTGCGGTTCGGACGCGATGCGGATCAACGGCGTCAACCGTCTGGCCTGCAAGGTCCTGATGCGCGACATGCTGCCCAAGGACGGCAAGCCGATCACCATCACCGTCGAGCCCATCAAGGGTCTGCCGGTCGAGAAGGATCTGCTGGTCGACATGGAGCCCTTCTTCGACGCGTTCCGCGCCGTGAAGCCGTTCCTCATGACCACGGGCAACGAGCCGACCCGCGAGCGCATCCAGTCGCAGGCGGACCGTGCCCGGTTCGACGACACCACCAAGTGCATCCTGTGTGCTTGCTGCACCACGTCGTGCCCGGTGTACTGGAGCGACGGCACCTACTTCGGCCCGGCCGCGATCGTGAACGCGCACCGCTTCATCTTCGACAGCCGTGACGAGGGCGCGTCCGAGCGTCTCGACATCCTGAACGACAAGGACGGCGTGTGGCGCTGCCGCACGACCTTCAACTGCACCGACGCGTGCCCCCGTGGCATCCAGGTGACGAAGGCTATCCAGGAAGTCAAGCGCGCGCTGCTGTTCGCCCGCAAGTGATGCCTTCGTAGGCACCCACAGCACCACCGTTTTGCGCACTTGGCGCTGATCCCGACCAGTTCGGGGCAGCGTCAAGTGCGCATTACGCGTTTGAGGGCCTACCCTGGAATTTCGTTATGGCTGCTCACCCGAAGTCCGCGCGGCGGCGAATCCTCCTGACCGCCACTGCCTCCGCACTCGTCCTGTGTGCCGGGGGCGCTCCCGCCGTGGCTCTGCCCCTCGCCGGGCAGGCTCCCCTCGTGGCGGACCCGGCCGTCGCGCCTACCACCACTCCCCCGTTCAGCACGCCGAACACCGACGCGTGCCCGCACCGCCTGTCGCCACCGCCCGCGATCGACCTGTCGGAGGTGCCGCGTCCCGGTGAGACGGCGCCGGCGCCCGTTCCGGTGCCGGACGAGCCCGTCGGCGGCGAGGCCCTCGGCAACTGCGGCATCGTCGCCGCGCCCGGGACCCCGCCGCTACCCGCCGAGATCTCCGCGACCGGGTGGGTGCTGTCCGACCTCGACACCGGTCAGGTGCTCGCCGCGAAGGACCCGCACGGCCGCTACCGGCCCGCCAGCACCATCAAGGTGCTGCTCTCGCTCGTGGCGCTCGACGAACTCGACCTGGACACGACGATCGTGGCGAACGCCGAGGCCGCGTCCATGGAGGGCAGCTCGGTGGGCCTCGGCGCCGGCGGCACATACAGCAACCTGCAACTGATGCAGGGGCTTGTCATGCGGTCCGGCAACGACGCCGCCCAGGCCCTCGCACAGCAACTCGGCGGCGAGCAGGCCACCGTCGCCAAGATGAACGCCAAGGCCGCGTCCCTGGGTGCGCTGGACACCCGGACGGCGTCCGTCTCCGGCCTCGACGGCCCGGGCATGTCGACGTCGCCGTACGACCTCGCGCTGTTCTTCCGCGCGGCGATGCAGAACCCGACGTTCGCGCAGCTGATCACGACGGACACCGTCATGTTCCCGGGACATCCAGCCGACCCGGCGAAGCCCGACGACAAGCCCGTCGAGCCGTACCCGATCTTCAACGACAACCAGTTGCTCGCGAACTACCCGGGCGCCCTGGGCGGCAAGACCGGGTACACCGACGACGCCCGTCAGACGTTCGTCGGCGGCGCCGAACGTGACGGCCGACGCCTCGCGGTCACGCTGATGGCGGCGGACGTGCTGCCGATCCGTCCGTGGGAGCAGGTCGCGCGTCTGCTCGAGTACGGATGGGCGCTCGACCCCGCCGTCTCGGTGGGTGTTCTCGTGGATCCGCAGTCCTCGGACGAGCCCGCGGTGCAGGTGGCGGGATCCGACACGCACGGTCCCGGGGGCATGGATCTGGCGTCGGGTTCGGACCTGCCGAACAAAGACGTCGCCGGCCGGGTGGCAGTGGGCATCGTCGGGTCCGGAATCGTTGTCGGACTGCTGGGTTGGGCCCGGGCGATCACGCGCCGCCGGCGACGCTGATCAGCGTCGCCAGGCTCAGTCGCCGCGGCGCCGCCACAGGCCGGCCAACCCGATCGCCGCGAGCGCGCCGGCGCCGGTGAGCGCCAGCGCCTCCTTCACCGTCGCGCCCTCACGGACCTGGACGCGGGGCTCGATGACGGCGGCCTCGGGCGGCGGCACGAACGCGTTCGCGAGGTTCTCCCGGGCAGTGGCCGCCCACGCGGTGGCGAACAGGATGAGCCGCGCGGTGAGGTTGCTGAACACCAGCAGACCGAGGATGGGGCCGAACGCGACGCCGGCCGGGCCCTGGCTGATCGCGGTCAGGTAGATCGCGCCCACCTGCCGGAAGATCTCGAACACGATCGCCGCGGCGAACGCGGCTCGTCCGGCGCTGCGCAGCGTCACCGGTTCCCGCGGCATGCGCGCGATCACCCAGGTCAGCAGCGCCCACGTGGCGAGCAGTCCGATCGCGAACGACGCGATGCGCAGCACCACCCCGACCCCGGTGACGTTCTCGGCGCCGAGCCATTCGACAACCTGGCGCGCGACGGGTCCGTTGCTGAGCGCGGACAGACCGAACGTGACGAGCATCGCCGCGCCCAGGCCGAGGAGCGCCGCGAAGTCCTTGAGCTTCGTGATCACGAAGTTGCCGGCCTCGTGGGTGTGCTCCCACATCACCGTCAGCGCGTCCCGCAGGTTCGTGATCCAGCCGATGCCGGCGTACGCGGCGCCGAGCAGGCCCAGCACACCGACGCCGGTGCGTGCGGAAATCGCCGAATCGATCAGCCCGTTGACGGTCTCACCGAGGCCGCCCGGCATGTTCTTGCTGACCTGGTCCTGGATCTCGGTGAGCCATTCGGGATGCCCCGCAAGCACGAAACCGGCGATCGCGAACGCGACCATGAGGATCGGGACGATCGCGAGGATCGTGAAGTACGTGATCCCGGCGGCGTAGTAGTCGCCCTTCTGCTGCTGGTAGCGACCGCCCGCGCGGACCAGGTGATCGAGCCACGGCCGCGCCGCACGCTGCCTGTCGAGAAAGCTGGGCGCGGCGTCGGCCATGTACGGATTACCTCCTGGTCGTCAGGAATCCCACCTTCTCATAGACCTGGCCGAGTGTCCGGGCAGCGACCTCACGGGCCCGATCGGCACCGGACGCGAGGATGCGGTCCAGCTCGGCGCGGTCGGAGAGGTAGCCGTCGACCTTCGCGCGCAGCGGCGTGACGAACTCGCCGAGCACCTCGGCGGTGTCGGCCTTGAGATCGCCGTAGCCCTTGCCCTCGTATCCCGCGACGAGGTCGTCGATGCTCTTGCCGGACAGCGCCGACTGGATCGTCAGCAGGTTGCTCACACCGGGCTTGTTCTGCGGGTCGAACCGGATCTCGCGCTCGTTGTCGGTGACGGCGGACTTGATCTTCTTGGCCGAGACCTTGGGGTCGTCGAGCAGGTTGATGAGGCCGGCGGGCGTGGGGCCGGACTTGCTCATCTTCGACGTCGGGTCCTGCAGGTCGTAGATCTTGGCGGTGCCCTTGATGATCTGCGGCTCGGGGATCACGAACGTCTTGCCGAAGCGGGTGTTGAACCGGCCGGCGAGGTCGCGTGCGAGCTCGAGGTGCTGGCGCTGGTCCTCGCCCACCGGCACGCGCTGCGGGCGGTAGAGCAGGATGTCGGCTGCCATCAGCACCGGGTAGGTGAACAGGCCGACGCTGGCATGGTCGCTGCCCTGCTTGGCCGACTTGTCCTTGAACTGGGTCATGCGGCTGGCCTCACCGAAACCGGTGATGCAGTTGAGAACCCACGCCAGCTCGGCGTGCTCGGGCACCTGGCTCTGCACGAACAGCGTCGACCGCTCCGGATCGATGCCGAGCGCGAGCAGCTGCGCGACGGCCCGCAGGGTGCGCTGGCGCAGCTCCTTCGGGTCCTGCGGCACGGTGATCGCGTGCAGGTCGGGGATGAAGTAGAAGGCGTCGAAGTCGTCCTGCAGGGGCACCCACTGCTGCAGCGCACCGAGGAAGTTGCCGAGGTGGAACGAGTCGGCGGTGGGCTGGATACCGGACAGGACGCGGGGCTTCGCTGTCGGTGCGGTCGTGGGGTTCTCTGCGGTGCTCGACATAATCCCCGATACTTTCACGCGCCGGGATCGGCGCTGCGAGGGAGGTGCACGCCGACGGCGGCAAACCGGTGGGAGACGGTATCCGCGTGTCCGGGCCGTGCCTGCAGCACGATCGACGCGTCGGTGTGGCCTGTGGCCTCCGCGAACCACGACAGTTCGGTCGGCTGTTCGTTCAGCAGCGTGTCGGCGTCGAGCACGAGCACCACCGGGCCGGCGCCGACGGTGTCGGCGATCTCGCCGAAGCACTCGTCGAACGCGTCCTTGTTGCGGCCGAAGTAGTACGGGAACTGCAGGGCTGCGGCGAATTCGTCGAACAGCGCCGCGACGGTCGGCATCCGCCGGGCCCGCACGTGTCGCACCGGACGGGCGCCGCGCAGGTCCTCCTCGATGCCCGCGGTGCGGCGCGGGTCGGCGACCAGCAGCGACAGCCCGGGCGGGAATGTCGGCGTGGGTGTCATCAGCGCATCCTCGCGAACGTCTCGTAGTGGTCGTCGGTGTACCACGCGGACCCGTCGCTGCCGGTCACGATGCGCTCGGCGTCCCGGCCCCGCCCGTTCTGCTTCCGGTTCACGTCCCACTCCTGGTAGCGGACCTTCTGCCCACCGGCGGTCGCGGGCAACCGGCCCTCGTGGTTGCCGAACGTCCGGCCGCCCTGCGTGCCCGGGGCGTCGTCCGGCGGCCAGCGCCCGGCGTCGATCGCCGCCAGCGTGGCCCACGCGGCCTGGGGTACGCCGTTCGGCTGCTGGGTGGCCGTGGTGGAAGTGGTGGTCGTGGCCTTCGCAGGCGCGGCGGCACTGCTCGTGACCGTCACCGACGACGTGACGGGAGTCTTCTCGTCGCCGCTGTTCTGGGTGCCGACGAACACCGCGACCGCGAGCCCGACGAGCGCGACCAGCAGCGCGACGATCGGGCTCTTTCGGCGTGGTGCCGCCATCAGCGGAACTGCACGGTGACGGGCGCATGGTCGGACCAGCGCTCGGCGTACGTCGCGGCCCGCTCGACGCGGGCCTCCTTGGCCCGCTCGGCGAGGCCTGGGGTGGTGAGGTGGTAGTCGATGCGCCAGCCGGCGTCGGTGTCGAACGCCTTGCCGCGGTACGACCACCACGAGTACGGACCGTCGACGTCCGGGTGCAGGTCGCGCACGACGTCGACCCAGGCACCGTCGGCGAGCAGGGCGCCCACCCAGGCACGCTCACCGGGCAGGAAGCCCGACTTCTTGACGTTGCCCTTCCAGTTCTTGATGTCCCGTTCGGTGTGAGCGATGTTCCAGTCGCCGCACACCAGCACGTCGCGTCCGGCCGCTGCGGCCGCCGCGGCGCTGCTCGCCAGGTGCGCCGCGAACGACGCCATGAAGCGTTCCTTCTGCTCCTGCTTGGGCGTCTCCGCCTCTCCGGTCGGGAGGTACAGGCTGCCGACGGTGAGCGCGTCGAAGTCGGCCTCGATGTAGCGTCCGGCGTCCGCGAACTCGTCGTCGCCGAACCCGATCCGGACGGCATCGGCGGGCCGGCGCGAGAGCACCGCGACACCATTGCGTCCCTTCGCCGACGGTTCCGCGGAGGCGACGTGCCAGCCCTGGTCCAGAGCCGGTGCCAGCGTCTCGTGCAGTTGCTTGTCGGTCGCGCGCGTCTCCTGCAGGCACACGACGTCGGCCTGGGATCCGGCGAGCCATTCGAGCAGGCCCTTGCGTGCGGCGGCGCGGACGCCGTTGACGTTGACGGTGGTGATGATGTGCGGCACGCGAAGAACCGTATCGGACATCACCGACGCGCCGTCACCACCGCGACCGCGAGCACCGCCGCCCCCGTGAGCGCGAGCGCCGATCCGACGAGCGCGGGCGCGGTGTAGCCGAGGCCGGCGGCGATCACGACGCCGCCGATCCACGCACCGAACGCGTTCGCGACGTTGAGCGCCGAGTGGTTGAGGGCGGCCGCGAGGGTCTGCGCGTCGGCGGCGACGTCCATCAGCCGGGTCTGCAGTCCCGGCACGAGCGCCGATCCGGCCGCCGCGACGAGGAACAGCACGATCATCGCGGTGTACGGGTTGTGCGCGGCGACCGCGAACAGCGCCAGGACCACCACGAGCGCACCGAGCATCGCGAACAATCCGCGGGTGAGCGCGCGGTCCGCGAGCCGGCCACCGAAGATGTTGCCGGCCACCATGCCGAGCCCGTAGACCATGAGCGCCACCGGCACCAGCGACACCGGGAGCCCGGCGACGTCCGTCATGGTCCAGCCGACGTAGGTGTACACCGCGAACATGCCCCCGAAGCCGACGGTCGCGACGACGAGCGTGAGCCACACCTGCCCACGGCGCAGTGCCGCGAGTTCGGTCCGCGGGTCGGTGGTGCGGACGTCGTGCAGGGCCGGCACCCATGCGGCGATGGCCGCGACCGTCGCCGCACCGATGATCGCGACGAGACCGAACGCGCTGCGCCAGCCCAGCCCCTGCCCGATCCAGGTCGCGGCGGGGACGCCGACGACGTTGGCGACCGCGAGCCCGCTCATCACCATCGCGACGGCCTTCGCGCGGTGCCCGGGTCCGGCGAGGTATGCGGCGACCAGCGACGCGACCCCGAAGTACGCGCCGTGCGGGAGCCCCGCGACGAAGCGCGCGACGAGCAGTCCGCCGTAGTTCGGTGCGACGATCGTCGCGGCGTTGCCGACGGTGAACGCGACCATGAGCGCGATCAGCAGCGTCTTGCGCGGCACCCGCGCGGTCAGGGCCGCGATGACCGGAGCGCCCACCACGACGCCGAGCGCGTACGCGGTGATGACGTGTCCGGCGGTGGGCTCGGAGATCCCCAGACCGCCGGCGATCTGCGGCAGCAGGCCCATCGCGACGAACTCGGTGGTGCCGATGCCGAACCCGCCCATCGCGAGGGCGAGCATCGCACGGCGACGCCCGGCGGTCTCGAGTCGGTGGCCGGCGGGCGCGGGAACGGTGGCCGAGACGGTCAAGAAGTGGAGCCTTCCGGGGACGGTGCGAACGAGACGTCCGACGGTAGTGGGGAAATGGAAACGGGACGTTCCCATGAAGGGAACGTCCCGTTTCGGTGAAGGGTTACGCGATTACGCGCGTGCCTTCTGCAGGTTCTCGTCGAGGGTCGCGAGGAACTCCTCGGTAGTCTGCCATGCCTGGTCCGGGCCGACCAGCAGTGCGAGGTCCTTGGTCATCTGGCCGTTCTCGACGGTCTTGATGACGACGTCCTCGAGCTGCTGAGCGAAGTCGATCAGCTCCGGGTTGTTGTCCAGCTTGCCGCGGTGCTCGAGGCCCCGGGTCCAGGCGAAGATCGACGCGATCGGGTTGGTCGACGTCGGCTTGCCCTGCTGGTGCTGGCGGTAGTGGCGCGTGACGGTGCCGTGTGCGGCCTCCGCCTCGACCGTGCGTCCGTCCGGCGTCATCAGCACGGAGGTCATCAGACCCAGCGAGCCGTAGCCCTGCGCAACGGTGTCGGACTGGACGTCACCGTCGTAGTTCTTGCAGGCCCAGACGTAGCCACCCTCCCACTTGAGCGAGGAGGCGACCATGTCGTCGATGAGGCGGTGCTCGTAGTGCAGACCCGCGGCGTCGAACTCGGCCTTGAACTCGGTCTCGTAGATGTTCTGGAACTCGTCCTTGAACATGCCGTCGTAGGCCTTGAGGATGGTGTTCTTCGTGGAGAGGTACACCGGGTAGTTCTGCTGCAGGCCGTACGCGAGCGAGGCGCGGGCGAAGTCCTGGATGGACTTCTTGTAGTTGTACATACCCATGACCACGCCGCCGTCCTCGGGCAGGCGGCACACCTCGTGCTGGATCGGCTCGGAGCCGTCGTCCGGGGTGTAGGTGATGGTGACGGTGCCGGCGCCGGGAGCCTTGAAGTCGGTGGCGCGGTACTGGTCACCGAAGGCGTGACGGCCGACGATCACCGGCTTGGTCCAACCGGGGACCAGGCGCGGGACGTTCGAGATCAGGATGGGCGCGCGGAAGATCGTGCCGCCCAGGATGTTACGGATGGTGCCGTTCGGCGAACGCCACATCTTCTTCAGGCCGAATTCCTCGACCCGAGCCTCGTCCGGGGTGATCGTGGCGCACTTGACGCCGACGCCGTGCTTCTTGATCGCTTCCGCGGCGTCGATGGTGACCTGGTCGTCGGTGGCATCGCGATGCTCGATCCCCAGGTCGTAGTACTCGAGATCGACATCCAGGTAGGGATGGATCAGCTTGTCTTTGATGAACTGCCAGATGATGCGCGTCATCTCGTCGCCGTCGAGTTCGACGACCTTGCCTTCGACCTTGATCTTGGACATGGGGGCTTCGCGTCCTCCTAGGAAGTGTCCCTGGTTCCGTTCCCTGGGTACTGGGGGTGCACGGGCCACTTTGTGAGTGGACCCGCCAACGGTTCAATTATCAAACGTAGACGGTTCGGATCCCCCTCGGCAGGGACGACCCAAACATGACGAGCGTACTGCTATTGCTTCGGAGCGCAACCATGCCCCCTGACTCGAGACACCTACTTACCGGTAACTTTGCAGAGTTCGCCACCCCTCGGGCTGAAAGTTCTGCCCCCTCCTTTCCGTGTGCCCGTTTCTGCCGCTAAGATCACGGCCAGGTCATGAGTGTCAGCGTCAAGCCCCGGCTCGCTGGCCGGCAACCCTCCAACCGCGGTGGGGTGCCCCGGGTGATGACCAGGTCTTCCGACTCGAGCCGGGAGACAAGCGCGGGTCCGCTGGGACGGACCCACTGACCGGGCCATGCCCCACCGGAGGTTCTTCATGTGTAGTTGTCGCGAGTAGCCGGTCCCCAGGCGCGCAGACTCTGCTGCGCCAACCTCATCTGCAGACTTGACACCCTGGAGTAGAACGACTCATGACCGAAATCACGGACGCAGTCGACCCGACGGCGAACTGGAGCTTCGAGACCAAGCAGGTCCACGCCGGACAGTCGCCCGACGGAGCCACCAACGCCCGCGCACTGCCGATCTACCAGACCACGTCGTACACGTTCGACAGCACCGATCACGCCGCGGCGCTGTTCGGTCTGGCCGAGCCCGGCAACATCTACACCCGCATCATGAACCCGACGCAGGACGCCGTCGAGCAGCGCATCGCCGCACTCGAGGGTGGCGTCGCCGCTCTGCTGCTCGCCTCCGGCCAGGCCGCCGAGACGTTCGCGATCCTCAACCTCGCCGAGGCCGGCGACCACATCGTGTCGAGCCCGCGCCTGTACGGCGGCACGTACAACCTGTTCCACTACTCGCTGCGCAAGCTGGGCATCGAGGTCTCGTTCGTCGAGGATCCCGACGACATCGAGCAGTGGCGCGCCGCGATCCGCCCGAACACCAAGGCGTTCTACGGCGAGTCGATCTCCAACCCGCGCAACGACATCCTCGACATCCCGGGGATCTCGAAGGTCGCGCACGAGAACGGCATCCCGCTGATCGTCGACAACACCGTGGCGAGCCCGTACCTGATCCGTCCGTTCGAGCACGGCGCCGACATCGTCGTCCACTCGGCCACCAAGTACCTCGGCGGCCACGGCACCGCGGTCGCCGGCGTGATCGTCGACAGCGGCAAGTTCGACTGGACGCAGGGCCGGCACACCAACTTCACGACCGCCGACCCCAGCTACCACGGCGTCGTCTACGCGGACCTGGGCGCACCGGCGTTCGCGCTCAAGGCTCGCGTGCAGCTACTGCGCGACCTGGGTTCGGCCGTCTCGCCGTTCAACGCGTTCCTCATCTCGCAGGGCATCGAGACGCTGAGCCTGCGCATGGAGCGGCACGTGGCCAACGCCAAGGCCGTCGCCGAGTACCTCGAGGCCCGCCCGGAGGTCTCGTCGGTGAACTACGCCGGTCTGCCCTCGTCGCCGTGGCACGAGCGCGCCAAGACGATCGCCCCGCGCGGCACCGGCGCGATCGTCGCGTTCGAGCTGGCCGGTGGCGTCGAAGCCGGCAAGAAGTTCGTCAACGCGCTGACCCTGCACAGCCACGTCGCCAACATCGGTGACGTGCGCTCGCTGGTGATCCACCCGGCGTCGACCACCCACTCGCAGCTCACCCCCGAGGAGCAGCTCGCGTCGGGCGTCACCCCGGGACTGGTCCGACTCGCAGTCGGCATCGAAGGCATCGACGACATCCTCGCCGACCTCGACGCCGGCTTCGCGGCGGCCGCATCTTGACCGTCAGCTCCGTTCGCAACGCCCGTCCGGCGGGGTTCCCCCCGCCGGACGGGCAGTTGTGCTTTGTCCACATCGGCTCGCTCGAGCTCGAGAGCGGTGTGGTTCTCCCCGACGTCACGCTCGCCGTCCAGCGGTGGGGTGAGCTGGCGACCGACCGGGACAACGTGATCCTCGTCGAGCACGCCCTGACCGGCGACTCGCACGTCACGGGACCGGCGGACGCCGAGCACCCCTCCCCAGGCTGGTGGGACGGTATGGTCGGCCCGGGCGCCCCGATCGACACGAACGAGTGGTGCGTGATCGCCACCAACGTGCTCGGTGGCTGCCGCGGCACGACGGGCCCCGGTTCCATCGCCGCCGACGGCACGGTGTGGGGTTCGCGCTTCCCCGAGATCTCCATCCGCGACCAGGTGGCCGCCGAGGTGGCCCTCGCCGACGTGCTCGGCATCGATCGCTTCTCGTCTGTCGTGGGCGGGTCGATGGGCGGCATGCGGACGCTCGAGTGGATCGTCGGTCACCCCGATCGGGTCGACTCGGCTCTGGTCCTCGCCGTCGGCGCGCGCGCCACCGCCGATCAGATCGGCACCCAGACCACCCAGATCGCCGCCGTCACGAGCGACCCCGAATGGCAGGGTGGCGACTACCACGGCACCGGACGGATCCCGCGGAACGGTCTGGGACTGGCCCGCCGGATCGCGCACCTGACCTACCGCACCGAAGCCGAACTCGATTCCCGCTTCTCCAACGACGCGCAGAACGACGAGAACCCCTGGGACGGTGGCCGTTACGCGGTCCAGAGCTACCTCGACCATCAGGCCGAGAAACTGGTCGCCCGCTTCGATCCCGCCACGTACGTACTGCTGACCGAGGCCATGAACCGGCACGATGTCGGCCGTGGCCGCGGCGGCGTCGCTGCGGCGCTGGCGTCGACGAACGTGCCGGTGATCGTGGGCGGCGTCGACTCCGACCGGCTGTATCCGCTGCGCCTGCAGCAGGAACTCGCGGACGGGCTCGCCGGCAGCGACCGGTTGCGGGTCCTGGTTTCGAAGGACGGCCACGACGGCTTCCTCACCGAGGCGGACGCGGTCGCCGAACTCCTGAAGGAGACGATGGAACTGGCGCGCGCTGCCCGCCGGGGCTGAGCACGAACTCCCGGAAGTCCGGTCAGCGCGTCAGTCGGTCCCGAGCGGGTCGATCGACGCCGCCAGCGCGATGATCGTGGCGCCGACGAGCGCCATCGCCGCCACGTCGAATCCCTTGCCACGCACGGCGAGCAGCCCGACCCGGTCGGACGACAGCGCTGCACGCAGCAATGCCGCCAGCACCATGGCGCCCCCGAGAACGAGGGCGCCACGTCGCCAGCGGTCGGCGAGAACCAGCACGAAGGCCGCCGCCACCACGAGGAGGACGGCGAGCAACGGCCAATTCCTGCGCACGAACTGCGTCACGGACAATGCCTAGTCGGACTGACCGGCGAGCTGCTCGGCCCGCTCCACGACGTTGCTGAGCAGGAAGGCACGCGTGAGCGGTCCGACGCCACCGGGGTTCGGCGAGATGAAGCCGGCGACCTCGCGGACGTCGTCGGCGACGTCACCGCGCAGTCCGTCGGCGGTGCGGCTGACGCCCACGTCGAGAACCGCGGCACCCGGCTTGACCATGTCGGCGGTGATCAGCCCGGCGACGCCGGCTGCGGCGACGACGATGTCGGCGCGGCGCACCTCGGCGGCGAGATCCTTGGTGCCGGTGTGGCACAGCGTGACCGTCGCGTTCTCCGAGCGGCGCGTGAGCAGCAGCCCGATGGGGCGGCCGATCGTGACGCCGCGGCCGACGACCGTGACGTGGGCGCCGTCGATCGGCACCTCGTAGCGGCGCAGCAGGTGCACGACGCCGCGCGGGGTGCACGGCAGCGTCGCCTCCTTGCCGAGGACCAGGCGGCCCAGGTTCACCGGGTGCAGGCCGTCGGCGTCCTTTTCGGGGTCGATGCGCTCGAGGGCGGCGTTCTCGTCGAGATGCTTGGGCAGCGGAAGCTGCACGATGTAGCCGGTGCACTCGGGGTTGGCGTTGAGCTCGTCGATCGTGGCCTCGAGCTCTTCCTGCGTGATGTCGGCCGGCAGGTCGCGGCGGATCGAGGTGATGCCCACCTTCGCGCAGTCGTTGTGCTTGCCGCGCACATAGGATGCGGAACCGGGATCCTCGCCGACGAGGATCGTGCCCAGTCCGGGCGTGATGCCCTTCTCCTTCAGGGCTGCCACCCTGGCCTCGAGGTCGGTGAAAATCTCGTCGCGGGTTGCTTTGCCATCCAGGATCGTTGCAGTCACGGCGACCATTGTTCCAGGCTAGGGTCGCTGGATGTCACCGGCTCCGGATCTTCGCGGTCCACGTGTCCTGTTGACCCCCGTCCAGCCATCCCACCACGAGCGACTGCGCGAGATCCATCGGCTCCCCGAGGTGAGCCGATGGTGGAAGGAACCGGACGCGGACTGGCCGACCACCGAGCCCGGCACCGTCGCGTACACGGTGTTCCTCGGCGACCGTGTCGTGGGCTTCGCGCAGTGGTACCAGGAGTCCGACCCCGAGTTCCGGCACGCCGGTCTGGACCTGTTCCTCGACGGCGCCGTGCACGGGCAGGGTCTGGGAACCGAAGCGGTCCGGACGCTGTGCACGCACCTCGTCGACGACCTCGGCTTCCACCGGATCGTCATCGACCCCGAGTCCGCGAACGCGGCGGCGATCGCGTGCTACCGCAAGGTGGGGTTCCGTGAGGTCGGCGTCATGCGCGAGTACTGCCGGGGCGCCGACGGTGTGTGGCGCGACGGGCTCCTGATGGACCTGCTGGCGCACGAACTCGTGCGCTGACCGGCAGCTTCACCACGGTTCGACGGTCAGCCCGTGCGCGACCGCGTAGGCGACCGCCTGCGTCAGCTCGACCTGCGTCTTGTCGAGTTTCGCGGCGGTCCACAGCCCGGGATCGACGTGTGCACCGCGCAGATCGGCGCCCTCGAGCCGGATGGCCTCGACCCGCGCTCCCGACAGGTTCACCGAGCGCAGCACGGCGCCGCGCAGATCGGCCTGCACCAGGTTGGCCTCCCGGAAGCGGCAGTCCGTGAAGTCCAGCCCCCGCAGGTCCGCACCGCCCATCGATACCAGCGTGAAATCGACCTCCTCGAGCACCAGGGGCCGCATCTGACAGTCGACGAAGATCGATCCGAGCATGCTGCAGCTACGGAAGCTGCTGTGCCACATCGTGGTCCGCGCGAACATGCACGACCGGAACGCACTGCCGTGGTGGTGCGAGTCGGTGAGATCGGCACCGGTGAAGTCGCATTCGGTGAAGACCACGTACTCGGTGTTCAACTCGGACAGGTCGGCATCGCGGAACGAGCACGCGGTGTAGTGCTGCCGACTCCACTTCTCCCCGGTCAAGCGGGCATCGGAGAAGTCCTCCCCCACGATCTCGACGATTTCTCCGGTCATGTGTCCCATGCTGCCCTCGCCCACCGACAATTTCGACCGGTGCGATCCGCCCGGCGGCGCGCCGTCCGCGCCTGGCAAGCTGAACGTCGTGTTCCGAGTGATGTTCCACGAGCCCCGCATCCCACCCAACACGGGAAACGCGATCCGCATGGTCGCCGGCACGGGCTGCGAACTGCACCTCGTCGGCCCGCTCGGGTTCGACCTGTCCGAGCCCAAGCTGCGGCGCGCAGGCCTCGACTACCACGACCTCGCGTCGGTCACGGTGCACGAGAACCTCGAGGCCGCGTGGGCCGCGCTGCGACCCGACCGGGTCTTCGCGTTCACCGCGCACGCGTCGACGTCGTACGCGGACCTCGCCTACCGGCCGGGTGACGTCCTGTTGTTCGGCCCCGAGCCGACCGGGCTGTCGCAGGAGGTCCTCGACGACCCGCATGTCACCGAACAGGTGCGCATCCCGATGGTGCCGGGCCGGCGGTCGCTGAACCTGTCCAATGCGGCGGCCGTCGTCACGTACGAGGCCTGGCGCCAGCACGGCTTCAGCGGAGGCGTCTAGCCGGGAGGCATCTAGCCGACGGCGGTGCGGCGCACCATGCGCACCAGGTCGCCGGCCGGACCGGACAGCTGACGCCCTCCGCGCCACACCGCGCGCAGGCTGCGTTCGAGGACGAGCCCGTCGACGTCGACGACCTTCAGCTCGCCCGCGGCCACCTGATCGGCGATCGCGAGGGTGCTCATCACCGCGGGACCGACGCCCGCGATGATGCTGGTGCGGATGGCCGCGGCACTGCCGAGTTCGAGCAGCGGCGGCGTGCACGGCAGATCCTGCAGGGCGACGTCGAGGGTGGTCCGGGTGCCCGAGCCGGGTTCGCGGACCACGAGGGGCGTCTGCGCCAGCTCGGCCACGGTGATCGGCTTGCGGCGCCGCGTCCACGGATGTGCCGGATGCACGACCACGACGAGCTTGTCCCGCGCGACGGTGACGCTGTTCAGGCCGCGCGGCAGCGTCGGTGATTCGACGAATCCGACGTCGCACGCACCCGACTCGAGCCGCTCGAACACCTGGGTGGAGTTGAGCACCTGGAGGTGGATGGTGACGTCGGTGTCGAGGCTCCGGAAGCGGCCGAGCCAGCCGGGGAGCAGGTGTTCGGCGACGGTCATGCTGGCGCCGATGGTCAGCTCCGCGGAGCGTTCGGCGCGGAGCCCGTCTGCGACGTCGAGCAGTCGGTGCGCCTCACCGAGCAGGCGTCGCGCCCAGTGCACGATCACGGTGCCCTGCGGGGTGAGCGTGGATCCGGTGGTGCGCCGATCCAATAGCGGCATGCCGAGGTGCCGCTCGAGCTGCTTGATCGCGCGGCTGCCGTTGGGCTGCGCTATTCCCGCGTTTCTGCTTGCGGCACTGAGACTTCCGTGGTCGTCGACACCCACGAGCAGTTCCAGGACATCGAGGTCGGGCCAGCGTCGACGCATTCGCAGATTGTATGCGCCGAACTATTGACATATCCGATCGATATGCCGTCATGCCGTTTTGCCGTCTACCGAACGACCGTTCAGTGCCGGAATCTGGAAGTCATGAGCAGTAGCGTCGACCAGCAGCCCGTCGTCCCCGCCGCACCCGACCGCGCGCGGACCGCCGCGGCCTCGCTGATGCCGGGTGTCGCGGTCGCCGCCGTGGCCACCGCCGTCGCGATGGGCATCGGACGCCTGCTCCCGACCGTCAGCCCACTGCTGATCGCGATCGTGCTCGGCGCCGTCGCCGCCAACACCGTGCACCTTCCCGCGACGATCCGGCCCGGGCTCACGTTCTCGTCGAAGAAGCTCCTGAGGGTCGGCATCGCCCTGCTGGGGCTGCAGCTGATGCTCAGCGACATCGTGGGGCTCGGGTGGGGCATGATCGCCGTCGTCGTCGCGATCGTCACCCTCGGCATCACCGGAACCATGGCGATGGGCAGCATGCTCGGGCTGTCGTGGACGCAGCGTCTGCTGATCGCGTGCGGGTTCTCGATCTGCGGTGCGGCCGCGACCGCCGCGGTGGACGGTGTCGTCGACGCCAAGGAGGAGGAAGTCCTCACCGCGGTGGCGCTCGTCGTGCTCTTCGGCACCCTGATGATCCCCACGATCCCGCTGCTCTCGCAGGCCATGGGGATGGACGAGACGGAGGCCGGAATGTGGGCGGGCGGATCGATCCACGAGGTCGCCCAGGTCATCGCGGCCGGCGGCGCGCTCGGCGGCGGCGCCCTCGCCGTCGCGGCAGTCGTGAAGCTCGCCCGCGTGGTGATGCTCGCTCCGGTCATGGCCGTGATCGGCCTCCAGCAGCGTCGCCGGTCCGACGGGGCGACCACCGGCACCCGGCCGCCGCTGGTGCCGCTGTTCGTGGTCGCGTTCCTCGCGTGCGCGGCGCTGCGCTCGACCGGCGTGCTCCCCGACGGTTTCCTTTCCGCCGCCAAGGTCGCGCAGACCGCGCTGTTGACGGCCGCGATGTTCGCACTCGGCACCGGCGTCCACATCGCCACCATCAGGAAGGTCGGCCCACGCCCCCTCGCGCTGGCCGCGATGTCGACGGTGTGGGTCGCCACGATCGCCTTGGTCGGCGTGCTGATCGTGAATTGATCACGCGCGGAACATCATCCACCGCACGCAATGTCGAGGAAGTCACGCGCCGCGCCGCGCAGCCCACGGGACCCGTCCCACACGGCGAGCAGTCGTCGCGGCATGCGCAGGCCCTGCACCGGAACGGATGCGAGTCGCCCGTCGTGCAGGTCGGCTTCGACCGCGAGTGACGAGACCACCGCCGGCGCGTTACCGGCGACGACCGCGGCCTTGACCGCGGTGCACGACGTGAGTTCGAGCAGTGGGTCGACGCAGCCGGGCACGGCGTGTTCGAGGGTCGTGCGGGTGCCGGATCCGGGCTCGCGCTGGATCAGCGGGGTGGCCGCGAGTTCGCTGGGGTCGATCGGGGCCCGTGCGATCCACTTGTGGTCGGGCGGGACGATCACCACCAGTTCGTCGTGCGCGACCTCGACCGCGCGCAGACCGTCCGGGGCGACCGGGCCCTCGACGAACCCGAGATCGGCCTCGCCCGCCCGTACCTGGGCGGCGACGTCGGTGGAGTTGAGCAGTCGCACCGAGGTGACGACATTGGGGTACTTGCGCCGCATCGCGACGGTCCAGCCCGGGACCAGGTATTCGGCGATCGTCATGCTGGCGGCCACGGTCAGGTTCGCGTCCCGCTCGCCGCGCAGCGCGGCGACGCCGGAGGCCATCTCCTCGGCGGAGTCGAGGATCGCCGACGCCCATTCCAGGATCAGCGCGCCCTCGGCGGTGGGCTGGACACCGCCGGCGCCGCGATCGAACACCCGCAGCCCGAGCTGACGCTCCGCGGAGCGCACGCGGGCGCTCACGGCCTGCTGACTGAGTCCGTGTTCGCGTCCGGCCGCGCCCATGCTCCCGAGCCTGCCCACCGCGACCAGCACGTCCAGCGCGGCGAGTTCGGGAACACGGTTCGAAAGCGGCATAGCACTAAGGCTAGACCCACAAACCGCGTTTGTATCCCGTCCACTCCGAGGCTTCTACCGGGAACAACGCCGGAACGGCAGTGTTGGTTTCATGCTTACCGCTCCACGTCTGGCCCACCTGACACCCAACTGGTTCGCCGTGGTGATGGGCACCGGCATCATCGCCATCGCCACGTCGTCGCTCCCGGTCAACCTGCCGGGCCGACGCGGAATCGCCCTGACGTTCTGGATCCTCGCGGTGGCCCTGCTGGCGGTGCTGGTGACGGCGTTCGCCGTGCACTGGATCCGGCACACCGAGCACGCCCGCGAGTATGCGCGCAGTGCCACGATGTTCCCGTTCTACGGCGCACTGCCGATGGCCGTGCTCACCGTCGGTGCCGGCACCGCGGCGGTCGGTTCGACCGTGATCCCGGCCGGTCTCGCGTTCGGAATCGCGGGCACCCTGTGGGCGATCGGCACCATCGGGGGCCTCGTGACAAGTGCGGTGATGGCGGCGCGGCTGCGGGCCGTCGCCGACCGCGGCACCGCGGTTCCCGCGTGGCTGATGCCGGTGGTGCCGCCGATGGTCTCGGCCGCGACCGGTGCCGCGCTGGTGACCCACCTGCCCGAGGGCCTGCCGCGGGTCGCGATGCTGGCGGGCTGCTACGCGTTGTTCACGCTGGCGCTGGTCTTCGCGCTGTTCATCGTCTCGCTGGTCGCGAGCGAGTTCCGCGACGGTGGGCTGCCGCCGCTGCAGGCGCTGCCGACGATGTGGATTCCGCTCGGCATCGTCGGGCAGTCGATCGCGGCCGCCAACAATCTGGGCACCGCGGCCGGACACGCCGTCGGGCACGACACCGCGAATGCGCTGCACCTGTTCGGCCTCGGCTACGGGCTGCTGATGGGGACGGTCATGATCGTCGTGATCGCCGCGGTCTGCGTCCTGACGGCCCGCGCCTTCCGTCAGGGTCTGACGTTCACCATGAGCTGGTGGAGCTTCATCTTCCCGGTCGGCGCGTGCGCCGTGGGAATGGGAGCGTTCGGTGTCGCGGGCGACTTCGAGATTCCGCGACTGCTCTCGGCCGGACTGCTGGGCGCCCTGGTCGTCGCCTGGTGCGTGGTGGCAGTGCACACCGCACACAAGGTTCGGACCAGGGCGCTCCCGGCTCCGGCCTGAGCCGGGCCGGACAGCCGTCAGCCGAGGACGCCGGTCAGGCCAGCGCGTCGATCGCGGCCTGCAGGCGGGTCGTCGCCTCGGCGGCGACCGCCTCGAGTCCGGGCTCCTCGGTCACCGCGACCATGAGCGCCGGGTTCATCGCCTCGACGATGACGCCGTCACCGTCGGAGCGGACGACGACGTTGCACGGCAGCAGCAGACCGATCTGCCGGTCCACGCCGACCGCGCGATGCGCGAGCTGGGGATTGCAGGCACCGAGGATGACGTACTGCTCCATCTCGGCGCCGATCTTCGCCTTCAGCGTCGCCTGCATGTCGATCTCGGTGAGGACACCGAAACCCTGCTCCTGCAACGCCGCCCGTGTCTTGGCGATGGCGTCGTCGAACTCGGTGTCAAGTCGGGTCGAGATTCCCAATTCCATCACGGACTCCTCAGGGTCGATTTCAGGCCAGGGCCAGGAACAGCTTCTCGAGCTCGGCCTCGGTGAGCGGCTCGGACGCCGTGCCGTCGCCGGCCAGGCATTCGCGCAGCCCGGTGGCAACGATCTTGAATCCGGCCCGGTCGAGCGCTCGGGACACGGCCGCCAACTGTGTGACGACGTCCTTGCAGTCACGGCCGTTCTCGATCATCGAAATGACGCCCGCCAGCTGTCCCTGCGCGCGGCGCAGGCGGTTGAGCACCTTGGCGATGCTCTCTTCGTCTCCGGTCATGTGAGACCTCCTAGTTCTACGTCCAGATTACCCACAGGGGTATCCGGCCGGATCCGGCTGTGACCACTGTCATTCGCCGGATCCGGCGCCGGGATCACCCGTGTGAGAACGTGATGTTCGGCAGCGCCTTGCGCAGCCAGTTCGGCGACCACCAGGCCGCGTTCCCGGTCAGCCGCAGCAGGGCCGGCAACAGCACCAGGCGGATCAGGACGGCGTCGAGCAGGACGGCGATGCCCAGCAGGATGCCCATCTCCTTCGGCGGCAGCGGTTCGGCCAGCGCGAAGCTGAAGAACACGCCCACCATGACGGCCGCGGCCGCGAAGATGACCCGTCCGGAGTGCGCCATGCCCGAGATCTGGGCGCCGCGCGCGCTGCCGGTCTTCTCGTACTGCTCCTTGACAGTCGACAGCAGGAACACCGTGTAGTCCATCGCGATCGCGAAGATCATCGCGAAGAAGAACACCGGACCCCAGCCGTCGAGGAAGCCCTGCGGCGTGAAGCCGAGCAGGTCGGACAGGTGCCCGTCCTGGAAGATCAGCTTCGACGCACCGAACGCCGCGGCGGTCGAGAGCAGGCTCACGACGGTGCCGATCAGCGAGACCAGCGGGGCCTGTAGCGCCACCAGCAGCAGCAGGAAGCCCAGCACCAGGATCACGGCGATGACGATCGGCAGGTAGTCGTTCAACGCCGTCTGCAGGTCCAGGTTCTCCGCCGGAGCACCGCCCACGAGGGCACTGTCGGGCAGCTCGCCGCGCAGGGTGTCGAGCGTGCCGCCGAGCGCCGGGTCCGACGGGTCGACCGTCGGCAGCGCCTGCATCATCACCAGGCCGGAACCGTCCGATGCCGGCATCGCGGGGGTCACCGCGGCCACGCCGTCGACGGCTACCGCAGCCTCGGCCGCAGCGGGTGCGTCGGCCTCGGGGACCACGATCTGCAGTGCGCCCGGTGCGCCGATACCCATCTGCTCCTGCACCAGTTCGTAGCCCTGACGCACGGCGGCGTCCTCGGGCACGACCTGGATCGACGGCATCGCGACCTTGAGGCCCAGCACCGGGATGGCGAGTCCGATCAGGATCGCGACGGCACCGACCGCGAACGGCCACGGGTGCCGGTCGAGCAGCTTGCCCCACTTGGTGAACAGCGGTGAACCGTCGGTCTCGTTCTGCTGCTTCTTGGCATACGGCAGCGAACCGGCGTTGACCTTGCGGCCCAGCTTCGCGAGGACCGCGGGCAGCAGCGTCAAAGTCGCGGCGAGCACGAACACGACCGCGAGCATGATGCCGACCGCCATCGTCCGGACCGCGGGTGCGGGGACCAGCAGCACGGCCGACAGGCTCACCAGGACCGTCAGGCCCGACAGCAGCACGGCCTTGCCCGCGGTGTCCATCGTCTCGGCGACCGCCAGGCGTGCGTTCGCAGTCTTGCGCAGCGCGTCCCGGAAGCGGACGACGAGGAACAGCGCGTAGTCGATGCCGAGCGCGAGCGCGAACATCATCGCGAAGTTCATGGCCCACACCGAGATCGGCGTGATCTCGTTGAGCAGCACCAGCGCACCCGCGGACGCGACCAGACCGGCCATCGTCAACAGCAGCGGCAGTCCCGCGGCGACGAGCGAGCCGAACGCGAGGACCATGATGCCGAGCGTGACGGGCCACGACATCATCTCCGCCTTGATCATGGCGTCGTGGTTGGCCTTGTTGAAGTCGCTCCACAGCGCCGACGCACCGGTCGGGTAGACGTCGATGCCGTCGCCCGAGAGCGCCTTCAGGTCACCGCCGAGGTCGTCGACCGCGCGCACCATGTCGTCGGTGTTCGCGTTCGCGCCGGCGACCAGGATGCCGGTGTGCCCGTCGGGGCTGATCGTCATGCCGGGCTGCGGCGGGATCACCTCGCCGATGCGGGCGTCGGCGGTCAGCACCGACGTCGCCTCGCCGAGCACCTGCTGCACGGCCGGATCGTCGAGCGGCTTGTCGTCGGAGTGGACGACGACCTGGATCGCCGACGACGCGTTGCCGCCGAAGTGCTCCTGCGCGAGTTCGCGCACCTGCACCGACTCGGAGCCGTTGGCCTGCCAGCCGGCGCCGGCCAGCGAGCTGAACACCGACGGCGCTGCGGCACCGAGGGCGACGACCAGCACGAGCCACGCGGTGATCACCCATTTGAAGTTGTCGGCCATCGCGGCACCGAGCCGGGCGAGTGGGCCGCCGACGGACTCGGTGGATGGCGGCGGGGAGTCCTGCCGCTGTCCGGTGGTGGTCATGGGGATGCCTTTCGTAGTCGTGGTTCTTCTGATCCGGTGTCCTCGCGTTTTGCGCACTTATCGCGCGTCTGGAGGTGGATTTCGCGCGATAAGTGCGCAAAACGCGAAGGGGGCGGGGGACCCGAAAATACGGGTGGGGGTATATCGGAGGGCTAAAGAGAACCCGGTCGAGAACCACTCGGTTTCGACCGGGTTCGGGTAGTGCTAGCTGCCGGACTCGACGGCGCGGCCGGACTGCAGCCACGCCATGGTGCCGCCGGCGACGTTGACGGCGTCGACGCCCCGGGCCTCGAGGTACTGCGCGGCCTGGGCGCTGCGGCCACCGGCCGCGCAGATGACGTACACGGTGCCGTCGGCCGGAACCTCGTCGACGCGCGCGACGAACTCGCTGAGCGGGATCAGGACCGCGCCGGGCACCCGAGCCTCGGCGAACTCGTCCGCCTCACGGACGTCGACGAGCGGGGCGCCGGTGGCGAGCACCGCTTCGAGTTCGGTCACGTCAATTTCGCGCATAGGGGGGTTCCTTCCGAGTGTTCGGGATTCACGAGACGCCGGCCGGCGCCTTGGCGCGCTGCCCTGCATCCCACGTCTTGTAGCCGCCGTCGAGGTTGGCCGCGGGTCGGCCCAGCCCGGCGAGCAGGCGCACCGCGGTGTGGCCGCGCTGGCCCACCTGGCAGTGCACGATCAGCTCCCCGGCCGGCAGTTCGCCGACCCGGTCCCTGAGCTCGTCGAGCGGGACGTTGACGGCGCCCGGAATGGCGCCGGCCGCGAACTCGTCGGCGGTGCGGACGTCGACGAGCGACGCGCCACCGGCGACCAGGGTATCGAGTTCGTGCCACTGGACCGTGCGGGTGGCGTCGGTGCGCAGGTTGTCGGCGATGTAGCCGAGCATGTTCACCGGGTCCTTGGCCGAGCCGAACTGCGGCGCGTACGCCAGTTCCAGATCGGCCAGGTCCGACGCGGTCAGCCCTCCGGCCATCGCGGTGGCGATGATGTCGATGCGCTTGTCCACGCCCTCGCCGCCCACGGCCTGGGCGCCGAGGATGGCGTCCGTCTCCGGGTCGACGAGCAGCTTGATCGCCATCTGCTGCGCACCCGGGTAGTAGCCCGCGTGCGACTGCGGATGGGTGTGAATGGCCCGGTAGGGACGGCCCGCCGCGCGCAGTCGCTTCTCGTTCCAGCCGGTCGCGGTGACGATCAGCCCGAACACGCCGACGACGGCGGTGCCCGACGACGACTTGGCCCGCACCGGGCGGCCCGCGATGACGTCGGCCACCAGCCGACCCTGCCGGTTGGCCGGGTTGGCGAGCGGGATCATCGCGACACCACCGCCGACCGCGTCACGCTTCTCGACGGCGTCACCGACGGCGAAGATATGCGGGACCGAGGTGCGCATCTGGTCGTCGACCACGACGCCGCCCCGCTCCCCCAGGTCGGCACCGACCATCTTCGCGAGCGAATTCTCGGGCCGGACACCGATCGCCATGACGACGACGTCGGCCGGGAGCGTGCGCCCGTCCGCCAGTTCGGCGGTGGTGGCGCCGATCGAGGTCAGCTGGGTGCCGAGTTCGAGGCGCACGCCGTTCTCCCGCATCCGGTCGGCGACCGGGGCCGCCATCTCGGGGTCGAGTGGGGCGAGCACCTGGTCGGCGAGTTCGACGACGGTGACGTCGAGGTCGCGGTGACGCAGGTTCTCGGCCAGTTCGACGCCGATGAACCCGGCGCCGACGATGACGGCGCTGCGGGCGGACGACATCTGCGACACGAGCCGGTCGACGTCCTCGACGTCGCGCAGGATCAGTGCACGTTCGACACCGGGCAGCGGCGGCACGATGGGGCTCGCGCCGGTGCTCAGCACCAGTTCGTCGTAGCTCTCGACGTAGGTGTCACCCGACGCGAGGTCGTGGACGGTGACGGTGCGGGCGTCGGGGTCGATCGCGGCGACCTCGCTGCGGACGCGGACGTCGAGTCGGAAGCGGGCCCCGAGGCTCTCGGGCGTCTGCAGCAGCAGTTCGTCGCGGTCCTCGGTGACGCCACCGGCGTAGTACGGCAGGCCGCAGTTCGCGAACGACACGTGGGCGCCACGCTCGAACACGATGATCTCCGCCGACTCGTCCAGACGACGCATGCGGGTGGCCGCGGACATGCCGCCGGCGACACCTCCGACGATGACAACCTTCACGATCTACCTCCTCGATGTTGCTGCCGACTATACCCCAGGGGGTATGTGACGGGGTGTGAAGCCGCTCTCAGCGGAAGTCCCGCGACCTGCTCGACATCCGCAGGTCCATGAGCTGGAGATGGTCCGCGACCACGGTCACCGCACCCTCCGCGTTCTGCACCTTCCCCCGCACCAGCAACGCCGGGGCGCTGGTGGCGAGCTTGCGATACTTCGCCCACAGTCCAACCGAGCACACGACGTTGACCATTCCGGTCTCGTCCTCGAGATTGACGAAGGTCACCCCGGCCGCGGTCGCGGGCCGCTGCCGGTGCGTCACCGCTCCCCCGACCAGCACCCGGTCCCCGTCCGGCACGTCCAGCAGTCGCGACGCCGGGAGCACGCCCAGCGCGTCGAGTTGCGGGCGCAGGAACTCCGTCGGGTAGCTGTCCGGGGAGATGCCGGTGGCCCACACGTCGGCGGCGGCGAGTTCGAGGTCGCTCATGCCGGGCAGGGCGGGCGCGCGGGTGGACGCCCCGGTGCCCGGCAGCCGGTCCGGGCGCTCCCCCGATGCCGCGCCGGCCGCCCACAGCGCCTCGCGCCGGGACAACCCGAAGCAGCCGAGGGCTCCGGCCGTCGCGAGGGACTCGACCTGCGCGGTGGTCAGTTCGATCCGGCCGGTCAGGTCCAGGATCGAGCGGAACGGCCCGTCGTCTTCACGCGCCCGAGCGATGCGTTCGGCGAGGTCGGCTCCGATGCCGCGCACCTCCCCCAGCCCCAGCCGTATCTCGGTGCCGCGCGCCTCGAGCGTCGCGTGCGCGAGGCTCGCGTTGACGTCGGATCCGTGCACTCGCACCCCGTGCCGGCGGGCGTCGGCGACGAGGGACTGCGGCGAGTAGAAGCCCATCGGCTGCGCGCGCAGCAGGCCCGCGCAGAACGCCGCCGGGTGGTGCAGCTTGAACCACGACGAGTAGAAGACCAACGACGCGAAACTCTGCGAATGGCTTTCGGGGAAGCCGAAGTTCGCGAACGCGTACAGCTTCTCGTAGATCCGGTCGGCGACGTCGCCGGTGATGCCGTGCAACTCCCGCATGCCGTCGTAGAGCCGTCCGCGCAGTCGTTCCATCTTCTCGGGCGACCGCTTGGAACCCATCGCGCGCCGCAACTGGTCGGCCTCGGCGGCGCTGAATCCGGCGACGTCGACGGCCATCTGCATGAGCTGTTCCTGGAACAGCGGCACCCCGAGCGTGCGTTTCAGCGCCTTCTCGAGACAGGGATGGTCGTAGGTGACGGGTTCGCGGCCGTTGCGGCGGCGGATGTAGGGGTGCACCGAGCCGCCCTGGATCGGGCCGGGCCGGATGAGCGCGACCTCGACGACGAGGTCGTAGAAGTTGCGGGGCTTCAGGCGCGGCAGCGTCGCCATCTGGGCCCGCGACTCCACCTGGAACACGCCCACCGAGTCGGCCCGCTGCAGCATCTCGTAGACCGCCTGCTCGGACAGATCGAGCCGCGCCAGGTCCACCTCGATGCTCTTGTGCTCGGCCACCAGGTCGATCATGTAGTGCAGTGCCGAGAGCATGCCGAGGCCCAGCAGGTCGAACTTCACCAATCCCACTGCGGCGCAGTCGTCCTTGTCCCACTGCAGGACGCTGCGGTTCTCCATGCGCGCCCACTCGACCGGGCACACGTCGGCGATGGGCCGGTCGCAGATCACCATGCCGCCGGAGTGGATGCCGAGGTGCCGCGGGAAGCCCTCGATCTGCGCGGCCAGTTCCAGCACGGCCGGCGGGATATCGGTGTCGGTCTCCTTACCGATGCCGCTCCACCTGCTGACCTGCTTGCTCCACGCATCCTGTTGCCCCTGCGAGAATCCGAGCGCCCGCGCCATGTCCCGCACCGACGACTTGCCGCGGTAGGTGATGACGTTGGCGACCTGCGCGGCGTACTCGCGGCCGTACTTCGTGTAGACGTGCTGGATGGCCTCCTCGCGGCGGTCGGATTCGATGTCGACGTCGATGTCGGGCGGGCCGTCGCGCTCGGGTGAGAGGAACCGCTCGAACAGCAACTGGTTGCGCACCGGGTCGACGTTGGTGATCCCGATCGCGTAGCAGACCGCCGAGTTGGCGGCCGATCCCCTTCCCTGACAGAGGATGTCGTTGTCCTTGCAGAACGAGACGATGTCGTGGACCACGAGGAAGTAGCCGGGAAAGGTCAGCCGTTCGATGATCCCGAGTTCGTGTTCGATCTGCGCGTACGCGGCCGGGTTCGACGACGGCGGCCCGTACCGCCGCCGGGCGCCCTGCATGGTCAGCTCGCGCAGCCAGCTCGCCTCGGTGTGCCCGTCCGGGACGTCGAACGGCGGCAGTTTCGGCGCGATGAGCCGCAGATCGAACGCGCACTCGAGCCCCAGCGCGGCGGCGCCGGCGACCGCCTCCGGGCAGTGCGCGAACAGCCGCGCCATCTCCGCGCCGGATCGCAGGTGCGCGCCGCCGGTGGGCGCGAGCCAGCCCGCGGCCTCGTCGAGGCTCTGCCGGGCGCGCACCGCGGCCATCGCCATCGCGAGCTGCCGCCGGGACGGCCCGGCGAAGTGCGCCGCGGTGGACGCGATCACGGAAAGACCCTGCCGCGCGGCGATTTCCGCGAGTGCCGCATTGACCTCGTCGTCCTCGGGCAGCCCGCGACGGGTCAGTTCGACGGTGACCCGGTCCGTCCCGAACCGGTCGACGAGGTCGCACAGCGCCGCCTCGGCGGCGTCGGGCCCGCCCGCGGTGAGCGCGCTGCGCACGTGCCCCTTGCGGCACCCGGTGAGGATCTGCCAGTGCCCGCCCGCCGCCTCGGTGAGCGCGTCGTAGTCGTAGCGGGGCTTGCCCTTCTCGCCGCCGGCGAGGTGCGCGGCCGCGATCTGCCGGGACAGCCGCCGATACCCCTCCTGCCCGCGGGCCAGCACCAGCAGATGGGTGCCGTCGGGGTCCGGGGTGCCGGTGCGCGGGGTGGCATCGAGGGACAACTCCGCCCCGAACACCGTCCGCATGCCCAGCTCCTTCGCGGCCTCGGCGAAGCGGACCACGCCGTACATGCCGTCGTGGTCGGTGAGCGCGATCGCGTCCAGCCCCAGGCGCACCGCCTCCTCGACGAGTTCCTCGGGCGGGCTGGCGCCGTCGAGGAAGCTGAAGGCCGAGTGGGTGTGCAACTCCGCATACGGCACGGTGGCACCGACCGGGCGAACCGCACCGTCGGCCAGGTACGCACCGCGCTTGCGGGACCACGCCGGGCTGTCGCTGCCGTCGCCCGGAAACTGCGACTCGTGACGCGGGCGCCCCGACAGCACCCGCTCCATCTCCGCCCACGTCGGCGGACCGTTGCCCCAGCCCATCCGCACCCTTCCCTACCTACCACGCATCTGCCGCCGAACCACTCGGCGACAGCGCCCGAGCGGGGAAGTCGCTTCGAACACGTGTTCTATCGTCGCATCGCGCCGGTCGCGCGTCAATCCCGGCCGTTTACATATTTTCGATACGCGGAAAACCGAATTGATGTGACGCCAATTCTTACCTTTCAGTAGGCGACCAATTCGGTCGCGCGACCGAATATCCCTACCCGAAAGTAGAGAATCAGAATTGCGCACGAATTTCCCGACGGGGGAATTGGACATAACACCCAGGCCGCAGAGTCCGACGTGCAACAACACGCGAAACTCCGACAATTCACGCCCCCTACCTGGACAAACGTCAAGCAGGACGCTCCGGGTGAACGCGCTGCGCGAAAGGGATCGCCGATATAGGCTGCGCCCGATCGCACCCCAATTCATGAATTCATTCGAATTGGGTCGAGCGCGATCGGCGCACCAATGGAAGATGCTCAACAATTCGGGCACCCGACCGAATCGGACCACAGGGACGAGATGACCACCAATACGACCAGCAGCCAGTCTGCGCGCAGCATCACCATGGCCCAACTCCCCGCCCTCGCCGGCACGAGCCTCGGCACGTCGCATCGAGTCCTGATCACGCAGGAACAGATCGCGCTGTTCGCCGATGCCACCAACGACCACCAGTGGATCCACGTCGATCCGGAGCGGGCCGCGACCGGCCCGTTCGGCTCGACGATCGCGCACGGCTACCTGACCCTGTCCCTCGCCGTCGAACTCTTCTTCCATCTGCTCGACGTGACCGACTGTGCCCAGGTCATCAACTACGGGCTCGACAAGGTCCGATTCCCCGCCCCGGTTCCGGTCGACTCGTCGGTGGGCGCGGTCGCCGACGTGACCGCGGTCGAGCCGTGCCCGGGCGGCTATCAGCTCGCCGTGACCCTCACCTTCGATGCGGTGGGCGTCGACCGCCCGGTGTGCGTCGCGCAGATGATCCTGCGCTACCTGGGGCCCGTGAACTCCACCGATTCCACTTCGAATGATCTGGGAGGCAACGGTGCTCGATAGCGCGATCCGTCAGATCTCCGCCAGGGTCGACCCCACCGGCTGGTTCGCTGCAAGCGCATCGGTCGCCCGGAACGCGGTCTGCAATCCGACGGCCGTCGCCGCGGCCACCGGCCGACTGGCCGTCGGGTTGGCCCAGATCCCGCCCGACGCGATCCGGGTGGCCGTCGGCGCGAGCACCCCGCCGCCGGCCCCCGGGGACGCCAGGTTCCGGGACCGCGCCTGGCAGGACAACCCCGCGTACTTCGCGGTGCTGCGCTCCTACCTCTGCGCGCGCTCGTACGTCGACAGCCTGGTGGACGCGGGCACCGCGGACGCCTTCACGGCCGCCAAGGCACGCCAGTTGGCGCATCTGCTGCTCGACGTCGCCGCGCCCACCAACAACCCCGTCACCAACCCGGAGGTGCTCACTCGCGCGATCGCGACGGGCGGCAAGAGCCTGGCCCGCGGCACGTCGTACCTGGTCGAGGACGTGGTCAAGCGCGGTGGACGGCCGAAGCGCACCGACGACAGCGCGTTCACGGTCGGCGAGAACATGGCCGCGACACCCGGCCGGGTGGTCTTCCGAAACGATCTGATCGAGCTCATCCAGTACGCACCGCAGACCGAAAAGGTACATGCGACACCGCTTCTGGCGTGCCCGCCCTGGATCAACAAGTTCTACATCATGGACATCGGCCCGGGACGCAGCTTCGTCGAGTGGGCGATCCGGCACGGCCGCACGGTCTTCCTGATGTCGTACCGCAACCCGGACGAGTCGATGAGCGGCGTGGGTTTCGACGACTACCTCACCGACGGTGTCGCGGCGGCGATGGACGTCGTCGAGGAGATCACCGGGGCGACGAAGATCGACCTGGTCGGGCTGTGCCTCGGCGGTGCGATGGCGTCGATCGCGGCCGGCCACCTGACCGCGGCCGGTGACCCCCGTCTGGGCACGCTCACGCTGGCGAACACCCTGCTCGACTACAGCAATCCGGGTGACCTCGGACTACTGACCGACCCCGAGACCCTCGCGAAGATCGACATCGTGATGCGACGGGCCGGGTACCTGGCCGGCACGGACATGGCCCAGACCTTCGACCTGCTGCGGGCGAACGATCTGATCTTCCGGTACTGGGTGAGCCGCTGGATGCTGGGCGAGGAGCCGCAGTCGTTCGACCTGCTCGCATGGAACGAGGACTCGACCCGCATGCCGGCGTCCATGCACAGCACCTACCTGCACTCGCTCTACGGCGAGAACCAGTTGGCCCAGGGTCGTTTCACGATCGCCGGACGGACGATCTCGCTGCGGGACGTCGACAGCGACGTCTACATCGTGGGCGCGCTGGACGATCACATCGTGCCGTGGCAGTCGTCGTACGCGGGCGCCGTGTTGTTCGGCGGCGACGTGCGATTCGTCCTGTCGAACGGCGGACACATCGCCGGCATCGTCAATCCGCCGGGCAAGAAGACCTGGGTCGAGTCCTGCGGCGAACCCGGCGACCCGGCGCCCGGCGGACTGCCGGCGGATCCGACGGCGTGGAGGGAGTCGGCGCAGCGCCGATCCGCCTCGTGGTGGGAGGACTGGGCGACCTGGTCGCAGCAGCGCGCCGGCGACCTGCAGGCCCCGCCGCCGATGGGCAGCAAGCAGCACCCGGCGATCGGAACAGCTCCCGGCACATACGTTTTCACCTGACAGATGCGCTCCGCCTAGCGTGTTAGCAGTCATAATGCTAACTTGCTAACACCCAGTCCGTCACCCATCGAGGAGCCACCATGGCCACGCAATCGACCACCACCGCGAACGCGAACACCACCGGTGCCGCGCGCACCACCGCCAAGACCACGCTCACGGACGGCATCGAGTCCGTCACCAAGTCCTTCGACGAGAACCTCGGCCGCGTGCAGAGCTTCAACGAGACGTTCCTCGATGCCGCCAAGCTGAGCGGCAACCTCACGCTCGACACCTACGAGAAGGCGCTGTCCTCGGTCCTCGACTTCAACCGGTCGATCGCGACGGCCGCCAAGTTCGACTGGGTGGCCACCGTCGTGGACGCCCAGACCACCCTCGTGCAGGGCCTCAGCGCGGCCGCCACCACGGCCGCGCGTGAGGTCCTGCAGTAGGCCTCACCCCCGACGAGGCCTCCGACGGGCCCCCGCCCGGATCACTGTGCCGGTCGGGGGCCCCGTCGCCGCTTCGCGATCGTGACGTCGCGGAACGTCTCGTACATTTCCTCGAGCGCGGCCCGCTGAGCCTTGGTCAGGTCGGAGTCGCGACGGATCGCGGCCACCACCTCCGGAACCTCACCGGCGTCGGCCCGGCCGGCCTGCGCAGTCAGCAGGTCTGCCGACGTGTGCAGGTGCTCGGCGATCGCCGCCAGCACCTGCTCACTCGGCGCCCGCAGGTCCCGCTCGATCTGTGACAGATAGGGATTCGAGATCCCGACCATCTCGGCGAACTTCCGCATGGGCACCGCGGCGAGCTCGCGCTGCTGCCGGATGATCTCGCCCAGAGTCGGGGGCCGGACGTCGTCCACCATGCCGGTCAGCCTACTTAACCGCCGGTACGGTCCGGATTCGGTCCCGCACGACGGACTCCCGGGAGGCTCCATCCGGACATCGCTCCCACAGCGGACCGGATGCGATCGAACCGGTGCGCGCGGACGCCGCTGCGCGGTCTCATGGGGTGGGGGCCGAACGCACCGAAGGGACGTCCCGATGACCAACCTGTCTGTCATCTACTACTCGGCGACCGGCCACGGCACGACGATGGCCGAACGCCTCTCCCGGGCCGCGGAGTCCGCGGGCGCCGAGGTCCGGGTGCGGCACATCGCCGAGACCCGTGATCCCGAGTCGTTCGCGACCAATCCGGCATGGACCGCGAACTACCTGGCCACCAAGGATCTCCCGGCCGCCACCGGCGACGACATCGTGTGGGCCGACGCGGTGATCTTCGGCTCCCCCACCCGCTTCGGCAGCACCGCGAGCCCGTTCCAGGCCTTCATGGATTCGCTCGGCGGTCTGTGGGCGCAGGGAATGCTCGCGAACAAGGTGTACGCCGCGTTCACGTCGAGCCAGACCCGGCACGGCGGCCAGGAGACGACCCTGATGGCGCTGTACACGTCGCTCATGCACTTCGGCGGGATCCTCGTGCCGCCCGGATACACCGATCCGGTGAAGTTCGCCGACGGCAACCCGTACGGCGTGAGCCACGTGACGGGCCCGGAGAACCGTGATCCGCTGGACGACACCACGAATGCCGCGTTGGACCATCTGGCGACACGGGTCGTGACGATCGCCGCGAAGCTCACCGGGGCTCCGTCGCCCGCATGACGCCCAGCCGTTCACCGGCGTGTGTTATCCAGACCCCATGAGCGCTGACTCCCCCGGCACCCAACCGCCGATCGGTACGACGACCGCGACCATCCGCGCCCTGTCCGCGGGCCTGGCGCCGAGCGAACGCCGGGTGGCCGACGTGTGCGCCGAACGCCCCCGGGAGGTGGCGTGGTGGTCGGCGGCCGACCTGGCGGCCGCGGCGTCGACGTCGACCGCAACGGTGGTGCGGGCGTGCCAGAACCTCGGCTTCTCGGGATTCCAACACCTGCGCATGCTGCTGCTGCGCGATCTGGGCGCGGAGTCCTCGACGGCCGCCGAGGCGGCCTCGCCACCCGGCAGTGTGGGCGTACTGCGCACGATCGTCACCGAGGTGGGCTCGGACCTCGCCGGCGGTCTGGCGCCACTGTCGGAGGCGTCCTTCGACGACGCCGTCCGGGTGCTGACGAACGCGCGGCGCATCCTCGTCGTGGCCAACGGCGGATCGTCGACGGCCGCAACCGCGTTCGCCGTCCGCTTCCTGCTGTCCGGACGGGCCGCGGAGGCCCCCACGGACACCGTCGTGCAGGCCCTCACCGCGCGCACCCTCGGCGCCGACGACGTGTGCGTCGCGGTGAGCGACTCGGGCATGAACGCCTACACGATCGACGCCATGAGGGCCGCGCTGGACACCGGGGCCCACGTCGTCGGCGTCACCGCGCACGCCCGCTCGTCACTCGCCGAACTGGCGGACACCACCCTGATCGTCGGCAGTGGGTCCGGGCCGTACGCGGCGCACGGGGTGTCGGCGACGATCATCCAGCTGACCTTCCTCCTCGGCCTCCAGGTCGCAGTGTCCGAGGTGGACGGCACAAGCCGGGTTTCCACCGAGCGGGACGTGGAACATCTTGTCGCTCTGATGAATCCGAAGCACGAACCCCTCGATCCCACGGACCTCGACTAGCCCCGAAACGCTCACGACCAGTTGGACGGACATTCAGTGCTCGTTCACCTTCGGCTGGCTGACTACTCCATGTAATGAGAATTCCGAATCGATCCGATTCGGGTAATCACGTTTCATCGGAGAGGGTCATGGGCAGTATTCGAATCGAGAGCCTGGGCAGGACCTTCGGCGGCGTGACCGCCGTCGACGACATCTCGATGGAGATCCGCAACGGCGACTTCCTGGTCCTGCTGGGCCCCTCGGGCTGCGGTAAGACGACGCTCCTGCGGATGATCGCCGGGCTCCTCGAACCGACCAGTGGCCGCATCGTCCTGGACGGCGAGGACATCACCAGCGCGCCCGCACGCAAGCGCGACGTCGCGATGGTCTTCCAGAACTACGCGCTGTACCCGCACCTGTCGGTGGCGCGGAATCTCGGTTTCCCCCTTCGGGTCCGGAAGGTTCCGAAGGAGGAGGCCGCGGCGCGGGTCGACGAGGTGGCACAGCAGCTCGAGATCGCGCACCTACTGGACCGCAAGCCCAAGGAACTGTCGGGCGGCCAGCGTCAGCGTGTCGCGGTCGGGCGCGCGATCGTGCGCAACCCCAAGGCGTTCCTGATGGACGAGCCGCTGTCGAACCTCGACGCGAAGCTGCGGACGGCCACCCGTCGCGAGCTCACCGATCTGCACCGGCGCCTCGGCGCCACGTTCGTCTACGTCACCCACGACCAGGTGGAGGCGATGACGATGGCGACCCGGATCGCGCTGCTCAACCGCGGCGCCGTCGAACAGATCGGCACGCCCGAGGAGGTGTACGACCGGCCGGCGTCGGTGTTCGTCGCCGGCTTCCTCGGCAGTCCCGCGATGAACCTCCTCGACGCGGCGGTCCTGAGTATCCGCGGTACGGTCCGCGCCGAGGCTCCAGGTCTGCGTGCCGACCTGTGGGCCGGCACCACCGAGGACCTCGACGTCGTGCTCGGCATCCGGCCGGAACACCTCCGCGCAGGCAGCGGGTCGGAGTCCGTGTCCCTCACCGCCACGGTCGATTCCGTCGAGAACCTCGGCAGCGAGGAGATCGCGTACTGCACCGTCGGCGACGCCACCGTGTGCGTCCGCTCACCGCGGCCGATCGCGATGCGCGTCGGCCAGTCCCTCACCCTCACCACCGATCCCGAACACGTGCACCTGTTCGACCGCGCGAGCGGTCGCCGGCTCGAGTGGATCGACACCTCGCAGCCCTACGACTACCCCGCCTCTTCCGCTAGGAGCCTGACCAATGCGTAGACGCACCACCGGCCTGGCGCTGCTGTCGCTCGCCACCGCCCTCACCGTGGCCGGATGTGCCACCGGCGCCATCGCGTCGAGTTCGTCCTCGGACGGCCTCGCCCCCGAACTCGATCCGAACCAGGATGTCGAGATCGTCTTCGAGTCCTACAACCTCACCCAGGCGGGCCCGTGGACGGACACCGTCACCGGGCTGATCGCCGACTTCGAGGCCGAACACCCGAACATCACCGTCAAAGCCCAACCGCCGCAGGGCACGTCGGCCGCCGGAAGCGGCACGGCGAGCAGTGTGCAGACCCAGTTGCTGGCGGGCAACCCGCCGGACGTCGCGCAGCTGACGTTCGACACCCTCGACTTCGCCGTCAACCAGCTGGGCGCGCACTCGCTCGACTCACTGGTCGGGACCGACGCCGTCCAGGAACACCTGGCCGGCGCTCACCCGTACCACCCGCGGGCGGCGACGCTCGGCGACTGGGAGGGACAGACCTACGGCATGCCGTACGTGTTCTCCACCCCGGTGCTGTTCTACAACGCCAACGTGTTCCAGAAGGCCGGTGTGCCCGCCGACACCGACCTGTCGACGTGGCCCAAGGTCGCCGAGGCCGCCAAGAAGATCACCGCGTCTACCGGCAAGCCGTCGCTGACGATCTCGTGCGCGGTCAAGGGCGGCAACTGGTGCATGCAGGGACTGTTCCGGTCGGCCGGCGGCAACGTGCTGTCCGAGGACCGCGAGAGCGTCGAATTCGCGACCGACGAGTCGCTGGCGGCGGTCGAGATGCTGCGCGACCTGTACGACCAGGGCGTGCTGGCCAACCAGGACTCCGCCGGCCAGATGGAAAGCTTCATGAAGGGCGACACCGCGATCCAGCTGCAGTCGTCCGCGATCCAGGGCATGCTGCTGGGCGCGTCGAAGGCCGCCGGCTGGGAACTGCGGGCCGCGGCCATGCCCGCCTTCGACGGCCGCGCGGCGGTGCCGACCAACTCCGGTTCGGCACTGTTCGTCTTCGCGCAGGACCCGGCGAAGCAGCGCGCCGCGTGGGAGCTCATCAAGTTCATGACGAGCGACCACGCCTACACCGAGATCTCGTCGAAGATCGGATACCTGCCGCTGCGGACGTCGCTCACGACCGACCCGGCGGCGTTGAAGTCCTGGGCCGACGGCAACCCACTGTTGACACCCAACCTGAAGCAGCTCGACCGGCTCGAGCCGTGGCAGTCGTACCCCGGCAACAGCTACGTGCAGATCGACGACATCCTCGCCACCGCGGTCGAGGAGTCGGTCTTCTACGGCAAGGACCCCGCAACCACCATGGCCGCCGCCCAGAAGCGCGCCCAGGACCTGATCGGCTGACACGACATGACGACTCCCCTCCGCACCCCGTCCCGCCGCCTGCCCGCGGACGGCGTACACAACCTCCGCGATGTCGGCGGGTACCCCGCCGGCGGCCTGACCACCAAGTGGGGCAAGCTCTTCCGCTCGGATGCGCTGCACGGCATCGACCCGGCCGGCCGCGCCGGACTTTCGGATCTCGGGCTGGCCCTCGTCATCGACCTGCGAGAGAGCGACGAACGGGCGAGCGCCCCGAACGCCCTCGACGGCATCGGCCACCGCGAGGTCCACCTGCCCGTCTACCGGGACGGGCTCGGCAGCCGCGGCGCGACGCACACCGCGGAAGCCCTCGATCTCGGTGGGATCTACGCCTGGATGCTGGGCGAGCACGGCGTCGCGCTCACCGACGCGGTGCGCCTCATCGCCGACTCCGGAGACGACCCGGTCCTGGTGCACTGCACCGCCGGCAAGGACCGCACCGGCCTGGTGATCGCCCTGGCCCTGGCCGCCGTCGGCGTCGACGACCGCGACATCGCCGCCGACTACTCACTGTCCGAACTGATGCTCGCCGGCGAGTGGGTGGACACGATGACGGCAGCGATGGCAGCGCGTGGCCTGCCCGCCGGGATCGACATCGCCCAGATCGTCGCCGCCAGTCCGGCCCCGCTGATGCTCGCCACCCTCGCGTCGTTGCGCGCGAGCCACGGCGACGCCGTCGGCTACCTGCGTGCACACGGCATGACCGACACCGAACTCGACGACCTCCGCGCCTGCCTCCTCGGCTGACGCCCACCCTCACACGAATCCCACAAGGAGACAGACATGTCCGAATCCGGACAGTACGGCGCCCCCGAACACTTCGTCCTGCACATCAGCGACACCCACTTCGTCGGGGACGGCGAGTTCCTCCACGGCAGCGTCGACAGCGACAGCAAGCTCGCCCGCGTCTTCGACCGCCTCGACCGCGCGGGCCAGCGTCCCGAGGCGATCGTGTTCACCGGCGACCTCGCCGACGCCGGCAATCCGCAGGCATACGCCCGACTGCGGGACTTGGTCGAACCGGCTGCGCAGAAGCTGGGCGCCCGGGTGATCTGGGTGATGGGCAACCACGACAGCCGGCCCGAGTTCCGCGCGGGGCTGCTCGGCGCCGAGCCCACACAGGAGTCGGTGGACATCGTCCACGACATCGACGGCCTGCGGATCGTCGCGCTCGACAGCACCGTTCCCGGCCACCACCACGGTGAGATCACAGACGCGCAGCTCGATTGGCTCCGCGACGTTCTCGCGACTCCGGCGCCGCACGGCACGCTGCTGGCGCTGCACCACCCGCCGGTGCCGAGCACGCTGGAACTGATCGAGGCCGTCGAACTGCGCGACCAGCGCCGACTCGAGGACGTGCTGCGCGGCACCGACGTCCGCGGAATCCTCGGTGGCCACCTGCACTACTCGACCACGTGCACCTTCGGCGACATCCCGGTGTCCGTCGCCTCCGCCACCTGCTACACCCAGGACCTGTTCCCGACCGGCGGCGGCATGCGCGGCCAGGACAGCGGGCAGTCGTTCAACCTGGTCCACGTGTACGCCGACCGGATCCTGCACACCGTCGTCCCGGTCGAGGAAGGTCCGACGCTGTACGAGGTGACGCTCGAGCAGATGCGCTACTTCCAGTCGCTGTCTCCGGAGGAGCAGCTCGCGGCCATGGCTCAGACCACGAGCCACTGACAAACTCCCGAAAACGATTGCGAGAAATCAATGTTCGTCGAAGTTCCGGCGATCGTCGAACCGCAGACCGCCTCCTCGCCCCAGCCCGTGCGGGCCGGGGCGGGGTGGCGGTCGCAGGTGCCACGCCGCGCCGTTCCCTACCTGTTCCTGCTCCCCGCCACGGTCCTGCTGGTCCTGTGGACCTACAAGCCGCTCGCCGAGACCGTCGGGCTCTCGTTCTACAAATGGAACATGATTCCGACCAGCCCGAAGAAGCCGGTCGGGCTCGACAACTACACCGCGGTGCTGTCGCTGCCGGAACTGCATCAGGCCCTGTGGAACACGGTGGCGTACATCGCCGCGTTCATGGTGTTCTCGCTGGTTCTGCCGCTCGTCATCGCGCTGCTGTGCACTCGGGTGAGCGGACGGGCCCGCACCTTCTACCAGGCCCTCATCTTCGTCCCGTTCCTCGTGACGCCCGTTGCGAGCAGCGCGATCTGGCGCTGGCTGTTCAACCCGGACAACGGCATGATCCCGCGCATCTCCGCGGCAATGGGTCACGACCTGGGCAACGTGTTCCGTGACCCGAAGCTCGCGCTGATCGGCGTCGTCGTGATCGTCGGCTGGCAGATGCTCGGGTTCGGCGTGCTGGTGATCTCCGCCGGCATGGCCGGGATCAGCCCCGACTACGGTCACGCCGCCGCGCTCGACGGCGCCACCCCGTCCACGATCACCCGGCGCATCACACTGCCGCTGCTCTCCCCCACGCTGGTCTTCCTGGCGCTCATGACGATCCTGCTGAGCGCGCAGTGGACCTACCCGGTGATCGACGTCCTCACGCAGGGCGGCCCCAGCGGGTCGTCGACCAACATCTACTACCTGTTGTACGAGTTCGGTTTCCGCAACTTCGACGCCGGTCTCTCGGCGGCCGCGGGCACCCTCTTCTTCCTCGGCTTCGGTCTGATCGCATTCGTGTTCGTGCGGTTGTCCGAGCGACTGAGCTTCTACGACAACTAGGAATCACCGATGGCCTTCGTCCTTCTCGATCCCGCCCCGCCCAGCACGCAGGCCGCCCCGTCGGCCGACACCCCCGAGCCGCGACGGAACAAGCGCCGCGTCGCTCTCGGTCACGTCGTGCTGGCCGCCCTCGCGGTGTTCAGCGTCTTCCCGGTCTACTGGATGTTCGCGACCGCACTGCGCCGGCCGGAGGATTCCCTGTCCGGCAGCCCCGTTCCGTGGCCGCTGAACCTCGACAACTTCCGGTACGTCTTCGACACCATCCCGATGCTGTCGATGCTCACCAACACGTTCGCGATGGCGTTCGTCGTCGCGATCAGCCAGCTGTTCGTCGCGCTGCTCGCGTCGTACGCGTTCGCGCGGTGGGACTTCGTCGGCAAACGACTGCTGTTCCTGTTGTTCGTCGGGTCGTGGCTGGTGCCGTTCCAGGTCACGATGATTCCCAACTACCTGCTGATCTCGCAGATGGGTCTGCTCGACACCGTCGCCGGCGTGGTGATCCCGAATCTGTGCTCGGCGTTCGGGGTGATGCTGCTGCGTCAGCACATGGAGGCGTTCCCGCGCGAGTTGCTCGACGCGAGCGAGATGGACGGGCAGGGCGCGTGGGCGTCACTGTGGAAGGTGATCGTGCCCAACATGCGTCCGGCGCTCGCGGCGCTCGGGATCATGCTGTTCATCTCGGCGTGGAACGAGTACCTGTGGCCGTCGCTGGTGCTGCGGAACTCGGATGCGCTGGTGCAGATCGGCATCCGCAGTTTCCTCGGCGCCGAGGGCAACAACTGGGGTGCGGTGATGGCGGCCGCCGGTATCGCGTGCCTGCCGATCTTCCTCATCTACATCTTCCTGCAGCGGCACGTCGTCGACGCCTTCGTCCGGTCCGGACTGAAATGACGCACCGAGGGAGTCGCTAGAGTCGCGGGAATGACACGCTGGTCCTCGATCGTCGTTGCACGCAAATGGTGGGTACTGGCGGTCGTTCTGATCGCCGCCCTCGCGGCCGGAATCTGGGGCACCGGCGTGTTCTCCAAACTCAGTCAGGGCGGATACACCGATCCGGGAAGCGAATCGGCAGAGGTGTCGCGGATCGTCGACGACAACTTCGGCCGGCAGGACCCCGACATCGTCGCGATCTACACGGTGCCGGGCGGCAAGACCCTCGCCGATCTGGAGCCGGTCGTCACCGAAACCCTCGACCGGTTCGCGGCCGAGGTGCCGACGCAGTCGGTGACGTCGTACTGGACGGCGGTGCCGCCCGCGAAACAGTTGTTGCTCTCGAACGACGAGACGAAGGTGGCCGCGTCGATCGTGCTCTCGCCCGACGCGGAGGTGACCGTCGCCAATTTCGGCGACCTGCTGCCGAAGCTCGAGATCGACGGGGTGGAATCCGAATTCGCGGGTGGCGCCGTGGTCGGGGTCTCGCTCAGCAATCGGCTGCAGGCCGACCTGGTCCGCGCCGAGGCGATCGCGATCCCGATCACGTTGGTGCTGTTGGTGTTCGTCTTCGGCGGCCTGGTCGCAGCGGCGGTCCCGGTGTTCGTCGGTCTGCTCTCGGTGCTCAGTTCACTGGGCATCCTGCGTCTGCTCACCCAGGTCACCGAGGTCAGTTCGTTCGCGCTCAACGTTGCGTCGCTGATCGGTCTGGGCCTGGCGATCGACTACGGCCTGTTCATCGTGAGTCGGTTCCGTGAGGAACTCAGGAGTGGCGCCGCGCCCGCCGACGCCGCCCGCCGGACCGTGCTGACGGCCGGCCGCACCGTGATGTTCTCGGGCCTGCTGCTGGTGTGCGCGTTCGCGGGCATGCTCGTGTTCCCGCAGGCGGTGATCCGCTCCCTCGGCTTCGGCGCGATCGCGGCCGTGACGGGTGCGGCGGTGCTGTCGCTGACGGTCGTGCCCGCGCTGCTCGCGATCCTCGGACACCGCATCGACGCGCTGTCGTGGCGCAAGGGTGCGGCGCAGCGCGGCGAGGAACGCGCCCAGCGCTTCTGGGGTGGTGTCGTCACGAAGGTGATGAAGCGACCCGCAGTCGTCGCGGTCGGCATCACCGCCGGTCTGCTCGTGCTCGCCGCGCCGCTGACGAAGGCGACGCTCGGCGAGATCACCTACACCGCACTGCCGGCCGACGATCCGGCCCGCATCGCCACCGAGACGCTCGCGACCGAGTTCCCGTCGACCGGCGAGGGCGCGACGATGGTCCTGCGCGGACCCGACGGGGCGCCCGCGTCGCCCGGCGACCTGGCGAAGGTCGTCGCCGCGGCCAAGCAGGTGGACGGCATCTCGCAGGCCGTGGTCCTCGCGACGAAGAACGACGTGACCGCGATCCAGGCGCTCTACGCGGAGGGAGTCGAGGGCGCCGCGGCCGGCGACGCCGTGCAGGGCCTGCGGGCGATCGGCGCCCCGCCGGGCACCGAACTGCTCGTCGGCGGCGGGCAGGCGTCCGTCGACGACGGCAACGCCGCGATCGTGCGCTGGCTGCCCGCGATGATCGCGATCATGGTGGTCTCGACGCTGGTGCTGATGTTCCTGGCGTTCGGATCGGTGGTGCTGCCGATCAAGGCCGTCGCGATGGCGGGACTGAGCCTGGCGGCGACGTTCGGCATCCTCACGTGGGTGTTCCAGGAGGGGCACGGCGCCGACCTGCTCGGGGTCACCCCGGCCCCGCTGGAGGCCACGTTCGTGGTGCTCATCCTCGCGGTGGTGTTCGGACTGTCGACCGACTACGAGGTGTTCCTGATGTCGCGGATGGTCGAGGCCCGGGCCGCCGGCGCCACCACCGAGGAGGCCGTGCGGATCGGCGCCGAGCGCACCGGCCGGGTCGTCACCGCGGCCGCGATGCTGCTCATCGTCGTCACCGGCGCGTTCACGGTGTCGGGCCTGTCGATCATGCGGTTCCTCGGGGTCGGCATGATCCTCGCGCTGATCATCGACGCCACCGTCGTGCGGATGCTGCTGGTGCCGTCGCTGGTCAAGCTCATGGGCGAGGCCAACTGGTGGGCCCCGGCCTGGATGCGGCGGGTGCACGAACGCGTCGGCCTCGGGCACTGAGTTTCCCGCACCCCTGGTGACACTCCTTACTTCGGAGTAAGTTCCGGGGGTATGGCCACGTACATCGTCACGGGCGGCACGGGGTTCCTCGGCAGACACACGATCGAGCGGCTGCTCGAACGGGACCCGTCGGCGCAGGTACACGTCCTCGTCCGGCCCGGATCTCTGTCGAAGTTCGAGCGCCTGGCCGAGCGCTGGCCGGACCGCGGCCGGGTGCACGCGCTCGTCGGCGATCTCACCGAGCCGGGCCTGGGGTTCGAGGCCGCGCCGCCGGCCGCCGACCACGTGCTGCACCTCGGCGCGATCTACAACCTCACCGCGGGCGAGGAGCAGGCGTCGACCAACATCGACGGCACCCGCGCGGTTATCGACCTCGCCGACCAGCTCGGCGCGACCCTGCACCATGTCTCGTCCATCGCGGTGGCCGGCGATCACCGCGGCCGGTTCACCGAGGAGGACTTCGACCTCGGCCAGCATTTCCCGACGCCGTACCACCGCACCAAGTTCGAGGCCGAGCGCCTGGTGCGGACGTCGAACGTGCCGTGGCGGATCTACCGTCCGGCGGCCGTGGTGGGCAGTTCGGTCACCGGCGAGATGGACAAGGTGGACGGCCCCTACTACTTCTTCCCCGCGCTCGCCGCGCTCGCGAAGTTGCCGTCCGCGCTGCCGGTCGCCGTCCCGAAACTGGGCTACACCAACGTGGTTCCGGTGGACTTCGTCGCGGCTGCGATCGTGGAGTTGATGCTGCGGCCGGGTCTCGACCGCCGGGCCTTCCATCTCGTCTCCCCCGACGCCCAGCCGGTCCGGCAGATCTATGCGGCGCTCGCGAAGGCCGCGCACGCTCCGACTCCGGTCGCCGATCTGCCCGGCGCCCTGGCCCGCCCCCTGCTGGATCCGCCGGCACGGGTGCGTGGGGTTCGCGACGTCGCGCTGCGCCGGATGGGTGTCCCGCCGGTGATGCTCGACCATCTCACCCTGCCGACCCGATTCACGACGGAGTGGACCCGAGAGGCCCTGCAGGACAGTGGCATAGCGGTGCCGCCGTTCCCGTCGTACGCGGGAAGACTGTGGGAGTACTGGCGCGAGCACCTCGACCCGGACCGCGCCCGACGCGACGACCCTGCCGGCCCCCTCGTGAACCGACACGTCGTCATCACCGGGGCGTCGTCCGGCATCGGCCGCGCGGCCGCGGTAGCCACCGCCGCCAAGGGCGCGACAGTGCTGCTGCTCGCCCGCCGCGCGGACGAACTCGACGCCGTGGTGTCCCAGATCCGTGAGGCCGGCGGATCCGCGCACGCCTACCAGTGCGACATCACCGACAGCGAGGCCGTCGAGCGGACGGTGAAGTCGATTCTGGCCGAACACGACCACGTCGACATGCTCGTCAACAACGCGGGCCGGTCCATCCGGCGCGGACTGTACCGCTCCACCGACCGTCTGCACGATTTCGAGCGCACCATGGCGGTCAACTACTTCGGCGCGGTGCGCATGGTGCTCGCGTTGCTGCCGCACATGCGCGAGCGCCGCTTCGGTCACATCGTCGACATCAGCACCGCCGGCGTGCAGGCCCGGACCCCGCGGTTCGCGGCGTACGTCGCGAGCAAGTCCGCCCTCGACGCCTTCGCGGACGTGGCCGCCGCCGAGACCCTCTCCGACGGCATCACGTTCACCACGATCCACATGCCGCTGGTACGCACGCCGATGATCGCGCCCACCGGCCAGTACAACGCGGGCCCGGCCGCGAGTCCCGAGAAGGCCGCGGCCATGGTGGTCCGCGCGCTCGTCGAGAGGCCCAAGCGCATCGACGTCCCGGTCGGCACCCTCGCCGAATTCGGCGGCATCTTCGCACCGCGCCTCAAGGACCGCGCGCTGTCGCAGATGTACCACGCATTCCCGGATTCGCCGGCCGCACGCGGGGAGGCCGACAGCCCTGCGCCACTCGAGCCCCAGGCGTCGACTCCCGCCCCTCGACCGACCGGTCCGACCGCCACCGCGGCGCGGTTCGGGCGCCGTCTGGCCCGACTGATTCCGGGCACGCACTGGTGACGCGTTTGCACTGGTGAACGGGTGTATTTCGCCCGACGAATCGCACAGAATTTCGATTCGCGAGTTGGCCAAACCGTCTTTCGCTGTGCTAAGCAAGAAGAAGGGATCAACGAAAATAGGGAGAAAACTTTGACGCCAAGGATCGCGATTTTGGGAGCCGGTCCGAGTGGCCTCGCACAGTTGAGGGCATTCGAGTCAGCGCGGAAATCAGGTCTTGGGTCGATGCCCGAAATTGTTTGTTACGAAAAGCAGAGCGATCTGGGCGGCATGTGGAACTACACGTGGCGCACGGGTCTCGACCAACACGGCGAACCGGTACACGGGAGCATGTATCGCTTCCTCTGGTCCAACGGGCCGAAGGAGTGCCTGGAGTTCGCCGACTATTCTTTCGAGGAACATTTCGGCCGACCGATTCCGTCGTATCCGCCACGGGCCGTGCTGCACGACTACATCATGGGACGCGTCGATCAGGACGACGTCCGCAAGTACATCCGCTTCGACACCGCCGTCCGGTGGGTGGAGTACGTGCCGGCGGAGACGCCGGGGAACGGCCCGGGTAAGTTCGCGGTGACCGTCGCCGATCACGACAAGGATGTACTCGAGACCGAACTGTTCGACCACGTCGTGGTCGCAACCGGACATTTCTCCACACCCAATGTTCCGCATTTCGACGGCATCGAGGACTTCCCGGGACGGGTGCTGCACGCCCACGACTTCCGTGACGCGCGGGAATTCACAGGTAAGCGCCTCCTACTGATCGGCAGCAGCTATTCCGCTGAGGACATCGGCACCCAGTGCTTCAAGTACGGCGCCGCCGAGGTCACGTTCAGCTACCGCTCCAACCCGATGGGGCACGACTGGCCGGAGGGCCTGTCCGAGGTGCCGCTGCTCACCGAGATCGACGGCAACACCGTGCACTTCCAGGACGGCAGCACCCGTGAGGTGGACGCGATCGTCCTGTGCACCGGGTACCGGCACCACTTCCCGTTCCTACCCGACGACCTGGCCCTCAAGACGAACAACCGCCTGTACCCGCGCGACATCTACAAGGGCGTCGTCTCGCAGGCGAATCCGCAGTTGTTCTTCCTCGGCATGCAGGACCAGTACTTCACGTTCAATATGTTCGACGCCCAGGCATGGTATGTGCGCGACGTAATTCTCGATCGCATCGAATTGCCGGATCACGAGGCCCGCGAGCGGGATATCGACCTGTGGCGTGAACGCGAGGAAAACCTGGACGCCGCGGTCGACGAGATCGATTTCCAGGCGGCCTACATTCGCGATCTTGTCGATCGAACCGACTACCCCGAATTCCACGTCGAAAAACAGGGCGAGCTGTTCAAGAAGTGGAAGAAGGACAAGAAGAACGACATCATGGGCTACCGGAACTGCAGCTACACGTCGACACTGACCGGCTCCGTGGCCCCGCCGCTGCACGACGAGTGGATGAATATTCTCGACGATTCCGCGGAATCATTTCTCGCCAACGATTTCGGAATCGTGGAGCGGACGCACGCGCCGCGGAAGGTGACTCCGATCGGGTCGCCGCACGCCCGCCCGGCCGCTCGCGTCGCCGAATCGGGCTGACGGACAGCTATATCGAACTCCCCGCCGGAACCTCGGCGGGGAGTTCGTGCACGTTCGCGGCGACGACCGGACGGACCGGCTTGGCATCCGCGCCGCAGCTGGCCGGCCGGGCCGACAGTTCGCGCTGCTCGAGCGTCACCCTCCAGCGCCGACCGTCGCGGTGCGTCACCACGGGGTCCGGCGCGCTCTCGTCCACCGTCAGATCGTCGGTTCGGGCCGGCACATCCTCACGGACCGCGACCTCCGCGACCTGGCCGCGCTGACCCCAGACGCTGCGTCCCCGCAATCCGGGCAGGTAGACCTCGTGATCGCGCGCGGCATGCACCGCGATCCTGCTCTCGGCGGGGGTGAGCCGGCCGTACGTGTTGCCGCTCGGCAGCAGGATCATCGACGGCGCGAACCGGTGTCCGCCGGTGTGCGAGCACTCCCACACGTCGCCGGGGAACTCCGCGCCGAGCGTCGCCGCGACCGGCCGGCCCAGGACCGCGCAGCACTGGTCGCGCTTGCCGTGCGCGCACACCAGCACGACCGGACCGTCGACGCGCTCCCCCAGTCCCGGTGCAGGACCGGCGATCTGCGTCAGGTCGATGTCGAGCAGGTCTGCGACCGCTCCGATCTCGAGTCGCTCGCACCACGCGTGGTCGGGGTGCGAGTTCGCCAGCAGCACCGTCCGAGTGCCGCGGTCCTCGGTGCGCCCCGGACGCCGGATGAACATGATGCGGACCCCGGCCGCGTCGGCCCGCTCCGACAACGCGCCCGCCAGTTCGACGCCCAGCGCGGTCCCGTCGAGCACGTCGCGGCCCCACGCGCCGGGGTACTCGACGCACACCCATCCCGCGACCTGCGCCGCGCTGCCGGGCAGCGGTTCGTCCGCGGACAGTACCGAACACGTGAAGGGGCCAGCCTGGGGTACCGATTCGCTCACCCCGTCATTGTGTACCGGAGCTCGGTCGCGGCACCTGTCGGGACGAAACCACCCGGAGTTCGTCGAGCCTGTGCTCGGCCTCGAGAACGATTCGTTCGACGAGTTCGGCCACGCTGGGCAGGTCGTCGATCATGCCGACCACCTGGCCCGACGCCAGCACACCCGCCTGCGTGTTTCCTTGGACGAGCCCGGCCCGCAACAACATCGGGCTGTTGGACGCCATCATCACCTGGGTGAGCGTGCGATCGCCGCTGCGCACCAGTGCGAATCCCTCGCCCATCAGCGCCCGCCAGCCGATCCCGGTCAACTTGCGGAATCGGAAGGCGTTGACGGCCGCGTGTGCGAGCGTGCGAACACCACGGGTGCGCTCGAGCGAGTCCACCAGCTCGGTGCGCAGGACCCGGTGCGGGATGCCGTCGACCTTGGTGGTGACCACGGTGCCGTCGAGTCCGCGACCGAGGTAGTCCCGCTTCACCGATTCGGGGACCGTGCTGTCGCTGGTGAGCAGAAACCGCGTTCCCATCGCGATGCCCGACGCACCGTAGACGAGCGCGGCCGCGAGACCACTGCCGTCGAAGAATCCCCCGGAGGCGACGACCGGGATGTCCACGGCCCGGACCACCGACGGCAGCAGCAGCGTGGTGGCCACGCCGCCGGTGTGCCCACCGCCCTCGCCGCCCTGCACGATGACCGCGTCGGCGCCCCAGGCCGCGACCTTCTCGGCATGGCGCGCGGCGCCCACGGTCGGGATCACCAGGACGCCGGCGTCCTTGAACCTGGCAATCATGTCCTTGCGCGGTGCCAGCGCGAACGACGCGACGCGCACCCCTTCGCGGATCAGCAACTCCACGCGAGCCTGGGCGTCCTCGGCGTCGGCGCGCAGGTTCACCCCGAACGGAGCGTCCGTGCGTTCCTTGACCTCCCGGATCGCCGTTTCGAGCTCTGGATACGTCATCGTCGCCGACGCGATGATGCCCAAGCCACCCGCACGCGCGGTCGCCGTGACCAACCGCGAACCGGAGACCCAACCCATTCCCGTCTGCACGATCGGGTGTTCGATCCCGACCAGCTCCGTCAACCTCGTCCGCATATCGCCCCCTCAGCTCGATAACAAGCAAGCACTTGCTTGGTATTGATATCACGACGAGAACCCGACGATGCGCCGTGCGGCGTTTACCCCTGCGGTCCGTCGAGCACCGCGAGCACGGAGGCCGGCGCGACGACAGCACCCAGGCCCCAGGACGACGCCCGTGTGCAGCCGTCGAGCTCGATCTCGATCCCCGCGCCGCCGGACCTGTCGGCGCGGTACAGCGGAATCACGGCGGTGCGGGTCGCGACGAGCGAACACGCCGGAGCTGCGGGGGCAGCCAAAAGAGCGCGGACGACATCGACGCTCTGCGCGGCCGTCAACCGCGAGCGGGACTCCTCAATCGACTCGTCGCCCTTGTCCACATACCGGCACACCTGCAGCCGTCCGACGTCGTCGATCGGGAAAATGAGCGCAACGCTCTCCGAGATCCGCGCGCGCCGCTCCGACTCGGTCTCCGGCCGCACGTCCTCGTCGGTCGTCGTCGCGAGCCACGCCCCGAACTTGGTGTCGCAGACGCCCGGATCGTCTGCCCGCAGTGCGGTGACATGCTGTTGCCGATCCACTTCGTGCAGGTTCGCGAGGGCCGTGAGCGGACCGGGCTTGACACCGCACGGCCGAGCCGGCCACGCCGGTCGCACCGCGCGGCCCTCGTCGTCGACGAACCACACGCCGGACGAGGGGGTTTCGAGAAATGCACAGCTGGCCATGGTGCCTTCGGGGAACCGCTCGGATTCTTCACGGAAGGCATCCCACGCTGCCTCGACGTCACCCTCGAGCCGGACACTGTCGATCGTCAGCGCACCCGACGAGTTCTCGCCACGCTCGCAGCGGACGACGGCGACCGGAGTGAATTCTGCGGGCGGGTAGCCGATCCCCACGGCAGGGGGACCGATGTAGATGTCGTCGGAGAGTGCCGTCAGACGACGTTGAATATCGGGAGCCAGACAATCGGCGCGGTCGAACGTCGTGGCGACCGGCGGCCGGTAGAGGACGTTGCCGCCGCTGCATGCAGTGAGGAAGCCGCACGTGAGCGCACCGATCACGAGTCCGAAGGCGACATTCCGGATGCGCGTCACCCGTAGAACTTCCGGCCCTCGGCGAACTGCTCGACGAACGACGCGATCCGCCGGGCCCGGGTCTCCGGACGCTTGGCGTCCTGGATGCGGTACAGCGCCGCGAACCGGTTACGGCTGTCGAGGGTCGCGAAGAACGCCGCCGCCGTCGGGTTCGCGGCGAGCGCGTCGGCGAAGTCCGGCGGCACCTGGGCGTCCTTCGGTCCCTCGTAGGCGCGCTCCCAGCGTCCGTCGGACTTGGCCGCCTCCACCACGGCCAGGCCCGACGGCTCCATCAGCCCGCGCTCGATCAGCGCCTCGACGGCCTCCCGGTTGCGTTTCGACCACGGACTGCGGGCGCGGCGCGGCGTGAATCGTTGCAGCCGGAAGTCGTCGTCCAGCCCGCGGGCCTGGCTGTCGATCCAGCCGAAGCACAGCGCCACCTCCACCGCCTCCGCATACGTGACGGTCGTGTGCGCCGACCCCTTCTTCGCGAGCTTCAGCCATGCGCCCGGCGAGGTGGAGATGTTGGCGCGCAACCACTCCCGGAACTCCGACTGATCCGCGAACTGCTCGATCGATAGTTCGTCGGCCATGTCAGCGTCCCCGCCACACCCGGGCGAAGCCACGGGTCAGGTAGCCCAACGACCCCAACGCGAGCACCCACTTGGTGGTGCTCACCGCGGTCGTCGCGTGGATGGTGCGGTCGGTGATCAGGTACCGGTGATCGAGCAGGTACAGCCCGGCGACGTTCTCGATGTAGTCGCCCGCGGCCGCGACGACGGGCGCGGTGAGGAGCACCCGCCTGGCCGTCGGTGACAGCGGCGCCAGTTCGTCGAGACGCCGGACTCCGGCCCGCAACGCCGCCGCGTAGACGATCGGATGCACGAAGTCCGGGTAGAAGTGGCTGCGGTAGCGCTCGGTTTCGGCGGCGTCCATGGCGTCGAGGACCGTCCGGTACGCCTGCGCCGAGGGAGCCGTCTGCGTCTTCAGCAGCTTCGGCCCCACAGGACCGAGCAGCCGCAGGATGTTCGCCTGCGACACCACGAAGGCGGCCGACCAGGCGATCAGTTTGCCGTTCGAACCACGTGCTCCACCCCGGAATCCCATGTCCCGCATACTGCCACGCGGGACGGGGTTTCGGCGCTATCAGGTTTCAGGGCGCCATCAGGAAGGGCAGCACCGCGTTCTCGAAGTCACGGAACCGGTCGCGGTGGATGCTGTGCCCGCACGCGAACGACACCACCTCGCAGTCCCGGATGGCGTCGACCGCGGCGTCGAGCAGCAGCGGGTCGACCATGCCGGTGGGGCCGCCGCGCAGGATCAGTGTCCGCGCCTCGATGTCCGTGAGACGTTGCCACCACAGCGGATTGGGCTCGTGGAACTGGGTGAGCGCCGACGCCGTCATCGACCGGTCGAACGCCCACACCGCGCGCGGGCTGCGCAGCATGCTGGTGGTGGCGTGCCACAACTCGACGAGCGACGGCAGCCGGCCACCGAAGTTCGGCACGGGATCACCCGGGCGCAGCGGCAACGGCGCTTCCTCGAGCACCAGACGACGCACCAGGCCGGGACGCTGCTGCGCGACCAGCGACACCGCGTGCCCGCCCAGCGAGTGCCCCACCAGGTCGACCCGGTCGAAGTCGAGGTCCTCGCACAGCCCGAGGACGTCGTCGCCGAACTCACCGAACAGGTACGACTCGGCGCGCGCACTGCGCCCGTGACCGCGCAGGTCCACCGCCAGGACCCGACGTCCCCGCGCCGTCACCGACCGCGCGAACCGGTCCCACGTGCGGTTGTCACCGCCCATGCCGTGCACCAGGATCACCGGAACCTGATGCGCCCCAGGCGAACCGCCACTGTCTCGGTACGCGATCGTGTGACCGCTGCGGGTGACTGTCGTCTCGGTGAGCTGCACGGTCATCGAGCGTAGTCGCGCTCTCGTTCGGGGGCGGATCGGGTCACCCGCTGCGGTGTGAGGTTCAGCCGGCGCAGCAACTGGGCGTTGGCCGCGACCACCACCGTCGACGCCGACATCAGGATCGCGCCGATCTCCATCGGCAGCACGAACCCGATCGGGGCGAGCACGCCGGCCGCGAGCGGCACCGAGATCACGTTGTAGCCCGCGGCCCACGCGAGGTTCTGCACCATCTTCCGGTAGGTCGCGTGCGACAGCTCGATCACCGAGACCACCCCGCGCGGGTCGTCGCTCACCAGCACCACCCCGGCCGACGCGATCGCGACGTCGGTGCCGGCGCCGATCGCGATGCCGACGTCGGCCTGTGCGAGCGCGGGTGCGTCGTTGACGCCGTCGCCGACCATCGCGACCTTGCGTCCGGCGGCCTGCAGTTCCTTGACCTTCGCACCCTTGTCCTGCGGCAGCACCCCGGCGATCACGTCGTCGATGCCGAGGTCGTCGCCGACCGCACGGGCGACGGCGTACGCGTCGCCGGTCAGCATCACCACGCGCACGCCGCGGGCGTGCAGCGCCTCGATCGCGTCGCGGGACTCGGGGCGGATCTCGTCGGCCAGACCCAGCGCGCCGATGACCCGGCCGTCGCGCAGCACGTGCAGGACGGTCGACCCCTGCGCCGCCCATTCCTCGGACACCGGCAGCGCGGACGCGCCGTGGCTGTCGAGCATGCCGGGACCGCCGACGCTCACCTCGGCGCCGTCCACGGTCGCGGTCACCCCGACACCATTGCGGGCCTGGAACGCGGCGGCCTGCGGGATCCGCAGCTCGCGGCGCTCGGCGGCCGCGACGATCGCGCGTCCCAGCGGGTGCTCGCTGTCGCGTTCGACGGCCGCCGCGAGCGCGATCAGAGTGTCCTCGTCCCCGCCCGGCACCGCACCGGCGGCGACCAGCGCGGGCTCGCCCTTGGTGAGGGTGCCGGTCTTGTCGAACAGGACGGTGTCGACGGTGCGCATCGCCTCGAGGGCCCGCCGGTCGGTGATCAGCACGCCGGCGCGGGCGGCCCGTTCGGTGGCAATCGACACGACGAGCGGGATCGCCAGGCCCAGCGCGTGCGGGCACGCGATGACCAGGACCGTGATGGTGCGGGTGATCGCCTCGTCGGGAGTCCCGAAGATCGACCACACCAGCAGCGTGATCACCGCGGCGCCCAGCGCGAACCAGAACAGCAGCGCGGCCGCCCGATCGGCGAGCACCTGGGCCCGCGACGACGAGTTCTGCGCCTCCGCGACCAGCCGCTGGATACCGGCCAGCGCGGTGTCCTCACCGACCGCGGTGATCTCGACCCGCAGCGCCGAATCCGTCGACACGGTGCCGGCCACGACGGGGTCGCCGAGTTCGCGGCGTACCGTGACCGATTCCCCGGTGATCATCGATTCGTCCAGGTCACCGGCGCCCTCGACGATCCGCCCGTCGGCCGGGATCCGCCCGCCCGGACGCACCCGGACGATGTCTCCGGTGGCCAGGTCGGTGGTGCGGACGGTGGTGACGGTCCCGTCGGCGTCGATCCGCTCCGCCTCGTCCGGCAGCAGCGCCGCGAGGGAATCGAGCGCGCTCGACGCCTGCCCCAGCGACCGCATCTCGATCCAGTGCCCGAGCAGCATGATCACGATCAGGAGCGCCAGCTCCCACCAGAAGTCGAGGTCGTGCCCGAGAATCCCCAGGCTCGAGCCCCACGACGACACGAACGCGACGGTGATCGCGAGCGCGATGAGCAGCATCATGCCGGGTTGGCGGGCCCGGATCTCGCTCACCGCACCTGTGAGGAACGGCCGCCCGCCCCACACGAACATGACCGTGCCGAGCAGCGGCGAGATCCATTCCACCGCAGGGTTGTCCGGCAGCGTGTAGCCGACGAGGTCGGCGAACATCATGTTCGCGCCGACGACCGGGATCGCGAGGACCAGCATGACCCAGAACAGCTTGCGGAACTGCGCGACGTGATCGCCGTGCCCGGCGTGGCCCGAATGCCCGGCGTGTTCCGAATGCCCGGCATGTTCGGCGTGACCCTGGTGAACTTCTTCTCCGTGTGGGTTCATACTCACAGAACCTATACCCCCTATGGGTACTGTGCACAGCATTACTCGTAGATGCCTTCCACCCCCCACCTTCCTCCCTCGTAGATCAGAAGCAAGGCCCGCGAATCGGCGAGCAGAACCTGCACCCGCGACGCCGCCCGCGACGCCGAGACGTCCCACCACCGTTCGTCGACCGACCACGGGCCCGCCCAGCCCTGCACGTCCCAGTCCCGGCTCCCCCAGCGCAGCCGCGCGGGCGCCGCACCGAATTCGCCCCGATCGGTCACGTGCACCGGACCTCCCGAGCGGTCCGCGAGCGACACCTCGGGGACGTTCGGCAGCACCGTCGACGGCGCCGGTTCCGGCAGACGCCCGGGCCACGGCGCCGACGGATCGGCCGCAGGCACCAGCTCGTCCCCCAACGGCACCAACGTGATTCGGTCCATCGGCCCTCGCCCGCCGCTGAGCACTCCCACCTGCACCGCCTCGCCACCGAGCAGGCCCTGCACCCGGACCAGGGCCCGACGCGCCCGCTCGTCCTCCTCGCCGACACCGCCCCACAATCCGAGTTGCAGGGCACCGGCCGCGACCACCTCGACCGGTTCGAGGCTCAGCACCGTGATTCCGGCGGTGGGCCGTGAGTCGCTGCGCCCGGTGAGCCAGCCGTCCAGTTGCCAGCGCACCCGGTCCGCGGTGCCCTCCGGGGTCAACGGTTCGGCACACCGCCACGTCCGGCTCAGGTGCTCACCGTTGCCGGTGCTCGCCGACACCTGCAATCGGGTGCACGCCACCGACGCGGCGGAGAGCTTGGCGTGCAACCGTTCCGCCAGCGCCCGCCCCGCGAACGCCGCGGCATCGACCCGCTCGATCGGGGGATCACACTGCTGCTCCACCTCGAGATCCGGCGGCAGTGTCCGCGCCGACGGCGGCCGTTCCGGTTCACCGCGCGCGGTCCGGTGCGCGCGGACGGCATCGGTGCCGAACCGTGATGCCACGTCCACCGGAGAAAGCGCGGCGAAGGCCCCGATGGTACGCAGCCCGAGCCGGCGCAGCAGGTCGACCAGGTCGGTACGGTCGGGCGCGGAGAGGCTGGGCTCGGCGGCGATCTCCGCGATCGGCAGCGGCGCGAGGAACCGGGCGCCGCCTTCAGCCGGCACCAGCACGGCGCGGCGCGCCGCGATCACCGCGGTGGACAGTTCGTCGGCGATCCCGATCTGGCATTCGGCGCCCGCCGCCGCGACCGCATCCACGAGGCGTTCGGCGGCAGCCTCCTCGGATCCGAAGTACCGGATCGCGCCGCGGGCCGCCAGGACCAGCAGGCCGGGGCGCAGCACCTCCACGCCCGGCGCCGCCTCGTCGACGGCCGCCGCCACGGATTCGAAGAGTCGCGCATCACGCTCCGGATCGGCTTGCGCCACATGCAGTTCCGGACACCTGGCCTGAGCCTCCCGGCGCCGCAGTCCACGACGCACCCCGTCCGCCCGGGCCGGCGCCGAGCACGCGATCACCCGGTTGGCCAGGAACACCGCCACCGGCCTGGTGGCCGGGAGATCTGCGGCGGCGGCCGCGGCCACGGCGGGCCAGTCCGGGCACCACACCGCCAATACCCGAGCACTCATCGCGCGACCGTCTCCGGCGCGAACGCGACCGTCTCCGGCACCCACTCGACCCGCCCCTGCGTGGACCGCACGTCGAGGCACGCGGTCCGCGACTGGAACGAGCGCCCCTGCGCGCGCACCGCCAACCGGACCGAGCGCAGCCTCCCGCGTCCGGCGTCGGCCCCGCACCCGACCCCGTCGTAGCCGCGCACCCGCGCCTCCAACCGGACCTCGGCCCCGCCCCAGTCCCCACCGGTCACGATCAGCGTGCACTGTTTGCTGCGCGCCCGGGCCACCACAGCCCGCGCCCGCGACGGCGGCACCGAGACGCCGCCCAGCCCGAGCACCACCAGGTCCATGCCGTCGAGCAGCACCGCCGCCACCTCCACCGGGTCCGGACCGGGGTTCGGCACGAACGCCAGCCGGCGCAACTCGGCGCCCATCTCGGCCGCCGCGAGCAGGCCCAGTCGCGGAAACCCGATCACGGCCGCATGCCCGCCGTCCGCAGTAACCGAGGCCAGCAGACCCAGCAGCAACGACGTCGCGCCGGAAAGCGCGACCACCGATCCGCGCGTGAGCCCGCCGCGCGGCAGGAGCGCGGCCAGTGGCCCGGGAACGGGAAGAACCCGCTCGCCGCCCCCACCCTCGCGACCGTCCGCCGCCTCCCCACGCGCCGGCACCGCCGCCATCCGGCGGCGCAGATACTCCAGGCGCTGCTGCCGCGTCAGCCCCGCCAACGGGGCGGACTCGTCGGGATGGGGTCCGGGTGGAGATACGGACAGTCGGGCGGGTTCGGTCATGGGCTGCTCCCCTGCTGCACACACTGGTTCTTCAGGTTCTCGACACGCACGGGGAAGACGCGAGCACTCGAATTCTCATTCGAACACATTTTCGAATCCCTTCAAGTAAAGCGCCCCCGCGCCGGGACGTCAAGGGAACCCCCGCGAATCCACTAACCTCGGGTACGTGACTCAGCAGGAACGTTCCGGACAGCCCCGACGAAGCCGGGCGGTCGTCGGACCGGACTACCTGATGGCAGGTAGGTACCGGCTGCGTTCCAAGCTCGGCGGCGGCGGCATGGGCGCGGTGTGGCTCGCCCACGACACCCTGCTCGACCGCGAGGTGGCCGTGAAACAGGTCACCACCACCGCCGGCATGGACGACGCCGCGGCCCGCGAGGTCCGGCAGCGCGCGCTGCGCGAAGGCCGCAACGCCGCACAGCTGTCCCACGAGCACGCCATCGCGATGTACGACGTCGCGGTCGAGTCCGACGAGCCCTGGCTCGTCATGGAGTACCTGCCGTCCCGCAGCCTCGCCGAGGCCATGAGCTACGTCGACACCCTGCCGCCGCTGCAGGTCGCGCAGATCGGCGCGCAGATCGCCGCGGCGCTCACCGACGCCCACGCGGCCGGCATCCTGCACCGCGACATCAAGCCCGGAAACATCCTCGTCGCCGATCGCGGCGACGCGCTCGGCATCGTCAAGATCAGCGACTTCGGGATCGCGCGCGCGAAGGGTGACGCCCCCAGCGGCAAGGCCGGCGTCATCACCGGAACCCCCGCGTACTTCGCCCCCGAAGTGGCCCGCGGCGACGACCCCACCGAGGCCAGCGACGTCTTCTCGCTCGGCGCCACGTTGTACACGGTCGTCGAGGGACAGCCGCCGTTCGGCCTCGACAGCGACCCGATCGCGCTGCTGCACCGGGTGGCGAAGGCCGAGATCTACCGCCCGAGCCTCAGCGGCCCGCTCACCGACACGCTCCTGCACATGCTCGAGCCCGACCCCGCCCGCCGTCCCACGATGGCGCAGGCGCGCGACGCTCTCGCGGCGGTGGCGCTCGGCTCGGATGCGGTCGGCCGGACCGGCGACCTGATCGGCGAACCCGTCAAGACCTCCGACGGCGCCATCCCGAACTGGGCGTACCGTTCGGCTCCGGCGGCGATCCCCCGGCGACGCCTGACCCCCACCACCGCCACCGATCTTCCTGCGGTGCAGTCGAACACGCCGCTGGGTTCGGTCCCCCGCCCCGCCGGGCGGGCCTGGTTGCGTCAGCTCACGGAGGGACTGACCGGCACGCAGGCCCCGACCGATCTACGCGGGCGGGTCGTCGCGGCGGCGCCGCTCGCGATGGCCGTCATGGTCGGCATCATCGTGCTGGCGCTCGTCATCGTGCTGATCGTCGCGCTGCTGGCCTGACGCGCCCCTGCGCTCAGTCGATACGGCGGCGGTGCGCCCAGCGGGTGAGCGCATTCCGGTTGGACTGCTGCGTCTTCCGCAGCACGTTCGACGCGTGCGTCTCGACGGTCTTCACCGAGATCACCAGTTCCTCCGCGATCTCCCGGTACGTGTAGCCGCGCGCCAGCAGGCGCAGCACCTCGAGTTCCCGCGGAGTGAGCGAGTCCAGTTCCGGATCCAGTGGCGGCTCGGGCGCGTTCGACCGTCCGGTGAACGAGTCCAGCACGAACCCCGCGAGACGCGGGCTGAACACGGCGTCACCGCCGGCGACGCGACGAACTCCGTCGGCCAGTTCCGCACCCGAGATCGTCTTCGTGACGTAGCCGCGAGCACCGGCCCGGATCACCGCGATGACGTCCTCGGCGGCGTCGGACACGCTGAGCGCCAGGCACACCGGGCCCGAGTCGATCCCGTTCAGCACCGCGACACCACCACCGTCGGGCATGTGCACGTCGAGCAGGACCACCTGCGGGCGCAGCGCGTTGATCCCGGCGATGGCCTCGGCGACGCCGCCGGCCTCGCCCACCACTTCCATGTCCGCCTCGCGCCCGAGTTCGGCACGCACCCCTGCCCGGAACACCGCGTGATCGTCGACGAGGAACACCCGGAACTTGTCGGGACCGGTCTGGGGCGAGGCCGTGAAAGTCACGGCCCCACCCTAGGACATCGGTTCGGCCTCGTTCGCGACGTCCTCCGCGTCATCGTCCGACACCGGCCGCGGCATGTGGATCCGCACCTCGGTCCCCTTACCCACCGTCGATCGAACCTCCACCCGGCCGCCGCGGCGTTCGATCCGGGCTCGGATCGACTTCGCCAGCCCCTGCCGGTCCTCGGGCACCGTCTCCTGATCGAAGCCGACGCCGCGGTCGCGTACGAACACGCTCACCTGGTCGCGTTCGGTCTCGGCGTAGAGGTCGATGCTCGACACCCCGGAATGCTTGGCGGCGTTGACGAGCGACTCGCGGGTGGCACCGAGCAGCGCCGTGAAGCACTCCCGCGACAACCCGGTCCCGTCACCGCCGTCGGCCTCGAGTTCCACGTCGCCGACGGTCACCGGTCGCACCGTGACGCCGTGCTGGTCCTCGACCTCGCCGGCGATGGTCTGCAACGCCTCCGACAGGCTCCTGTGGGCCGTCTCCCCACCCCCGAACAGCCACCGCCGCAACTCCCGCTCCTGCCCGCGCGCGAGCCGGGTCACCTCCTGCGGCGAATCGGCCTGCTTCTGGATCAGCGCGAGTGTCTGCAGGACCGAATCGTGCAGGTGCGACGCGATCTCCTCGCGTTCGTCGTTGCGGATGCGGGCGGCCCGCTCCTCACCGAGGGCCCGCCACAGCCGCAGCCACAGCGGCACCGTCAGCAGACCCGCGCCGACGAGCGTCACGACGACGGCCAGCAGCGACGAGCGCAGCGCGTCGAGGTCGATCTGGGCGAGGACGACGACGCCGAGGCCGGTGACGATGAGCGTCACGCCGCCGAGGATCCGGGCCCACGTGAGTACCGTCGGACGCCGCGGCAGCCCCAGGACCGACCGCGAGCCGTCCACGTCGAACTCGCGCCACACCAGCGCGGCGCCGACCGCGACGACGATGAACGGGGTGACCACCGACGCCGCGGTGCCGCTGACCAGCCAGCTCAGGCTCGCCGCGCACGCGAGTCCGATGACGGCCAGGCCGATCGCCCGGCGCCGCTCCGACGCGGCCGGCCGTTCGGTGTCCGTGCCCTGCGGGGTGAAGATCCACAGCAACCCGTACGCCATGATGCCCGCGCCGGCGAGCGACGCCAGCAGCGCGAACGCCACCCGCACCTTGAACACGTCGACGTCGAGGTGATCGGCGATACCCCCGGCGACACCGCCCACGATGCGCCCGCCCGCCCGACGCTCGAGCTTCGGGTAGAGCGCTTCGTCCACGGCGGGAACCGCCGGGGCAGCGGGCGCGGGCGGGTTCGTCGTCTCGTTCGGATCGACCAGGGGTTGCACACCTCGATCCTGGCACGGTCGCGGGTATCCGACATCAGGGCCCGACCCTGAGATTCACGGCATCCGGGTGGTGGGGTCAGGGAAAGATCAGGGTAGTTCCCGATGGTGCGAACCACCGACCGACCGGAACGATGGATGCATGACCACAGGGAGCTTCTCGGATCAGCTTCACGACCTCTGGCGGACGCGCCCGCTGCGCTTGCCGCGACAGGGACACGTCGCGGGTGTCGCGGCCGGCATCGGCCAGCGCTACCGCGTCGATCCCGTCCTGGTGCGCGTCGCGTTCGTCGTGTCGACGATCTTCGGCGGCGCAGGCATCATCCTCTACATCGCGTGCTGGCTGCTGCTGAGCAAGCCGGGCGACCAGGTGTCCCCCGCCGAATCGCTGATCGGGCGCGGCCGCAGCTCGCAGTCCGGCACCAAGACCGTGGTGCTGGTCGTCGCGCTCGCGATCGCCCTGAGCACGATCGGACCGATCGGGTTCGGCATGGGCGGCTCGGTCGTGCTGAGTTTCGCGCTCATGCTCGGCGGCCTGTGGCTGCTCTACCAGCGCCAGCCGGTTCCGCCGCCGCTCCCGGCGAGTATTGCGCAGGCGGTCCCGAGTTACCCGGTCACGCCGTTCCAGACCGCGCAGGCGGGCGCCTACCCGCCTCCCGCGTACAGCCCGTACACGCGGCTGCCCGACCACTACGAACCATCCTCTCCTGCACCGCAATCCGGCTCCACCGATGACGCACGGACCGAGCCCACCCCACCCGCGTGGGATCCACTCGGTGTCGCCCCGTTCGCGTGGGATCTGCCCGAGCCCGCCCGTGCACCCGAGCCGCCGGCCGCGATTCCACGTAAGCCGCGCAGCCGGTACACGTCGGTCGTCCTGGGCCTCGCGGTCCTCGCCGCGGCCGCCGCCACCGCGGTGTGGGCCGTGACCGGTGCGGAGTGGTTGTCCCCCGCCCGGATCGGCGCGATCTCCCTCGCGGTGATCGGCGTCGGACTGCTGCTCGGCGCGTTCCTGCGACGCGGCTACGGACTGCTCGTCGTGGGCTTCCCGCTCGCGGGGTTCGTGGTCCTCGCCTCCATCGTCGGACCGCTGAACTGGGACGAGTCGAGGGTCGGCGAACGCACGTGGACGCCCCGATCGATGGCCGAACTGGCTCCCTTGTACGAGGGCACCGCCGGCGACTTCACCGTCGATCTGCGCCAGCTCGAGCTGACCGAGAACAAGGACGTGCATCTCGAGGGCAAGCTCGGCAATTACACCGTGATCGTGCCGCAGAACATGGACGTCCGCACCGACTGCTCCGTCGTGCTCGGCACGACCGATTGCATCGGAGACACCGCCGTCAACGGTGGCGCCGATGGCGTCGGCGGACCGGTTCTGAACCTGAAAGTCGACAACAAGGCCGGAGAAGTGAGGGTCTACCGTGGCTGAATTCGCTGACAACTCGGACATCCCCAACTCGGGCATCCCCGCCGACGACACCGACGAGCAGACCGTTCCGACGCCGTCCCGACGTCCCTCGATCGGCCTGTTCCTCGCCGGCCTCGCCGCAGTGCTGGTCAGTGTGTGGGCCCTGGTCGGACCGTTCTCCCTCGAGCCCCTCGCGAACGTCGAGTTCCGTTGGCTGTTCGTGGTCGGGGCCGTGGTCATCGGCGCGGTGCTGGTGTTCTCTCCGGGACGTCGCCGCTAGCGGACCGTCCCGCCGACCACCGTTCGGCCGCGACGGCCGCCCACGCCGTGACCACTGCGGGAACGACGAAGATCACCCAACCGCGCGAGGCGAAGTCGATCGTCGCGCCCAGCGCGGCGGAGTCTGTGAGACGAAACGTCACGACGCTGAGGACCACAGCAAGCGGAAGCACCGACAGGCTCGCCGGTGCCCGGCCGCGCGCGACCACCCATCCGGCGGTCGCGAGCATCACCCCGACAGCGGTCGCGCCCCAGATGAGGATGCGCGACACGTCGAAGTCGAGAGACTCCACCAGACCGCCGCCCTCGAACAAGACGAAGTACGCCAGCGTTCTGAAAAGCAGAGCCGACGCCGCGAGCGCCACACCGGCAACCGCTCGGGTTCTACTGCGCGCGACCAGGACTGTCGCGAGCGCCAGCGCGACCGACATCGTCAGGATCTGCTTCGAGACGAACATCGTCCCGAGGACGAACACCGAATAGGTGGGCAGCAGCGCCGCGATCACCACGCCGGCCCACAGCACCGCGTGCCCGGCCAGGAGTCGGGTTGTCGCCGTCCGTCCGTTCGACCAGAAGCTCGCATCCGTCACACCGGTCATCCTGGGCGATCTTGATCACCACTGGCAAGACCTACGAGAGCGCCCCTCCGGATAATCAGGAGGGGCGCTCTCGTTCAGCCTGGGATCACTCCCACTCGATCGTTCCCGGCGGCTTGCTGGTGACGTCGAGCACGACGCGGTTGACGTCCGCGACCTCGTTGGTGATGCGGGTGGAGATGCGCTCGAGCACCTCGTAGGGCAGGCGCGTCCAGTCGGCGGTCATCGCGTCCTCGCTGGAGACCGGGCGCAGCACGATCGGGTGACCGTACGTGCGGCCGTCGCCCTGGACGCCGACGCTACGGACGTCCGCGAGCAGCACGACGGGGCACTGCCAGATCTGGCCGTCGAGGCCGGCGGCGGTGAGCTCTTCGCGCGCAATGGAATCCGCGTGGCGCAGGATTTCGAGGCGCTCCTGCGTGACCTCGCCGATGATGCGGATGCCGAGGCCCGGACCGGGGAACGGCTGGCGTCCGACGATCTCCTCGGGCAGACCCAGTTCGCGACCGACGGCGCGCACCTCGTCCTTGAACAGCAGGCGCAGCGGCTCGACGAGCTTGAACTGCAGGTCCTCGGGCAGGCCGCCGACGTTGTGGTGGCTCTTGATGTTCGCGGTGCCGGTGCCGCCGCCGGACTCGACGACGTCCGGGTACAGCGTGCCCTGGACGAGGAAGTCGACGGTCTCGCCCTGTGCGGCGCTCTCGCCGAGCACCTCGGACACCGCGCCCTCGAAGGAGCGGATGAACTCGCGGCCGATGATCTTGCGCTTGGTCTCCGGGTCGGACACCCCGGCCAGCTCGCGCAGGAACGTGTCGGCCGCGTCGACCGTGATGAGGCGGGCGCCGGTCGCGGCGACGAAGTCCTTCTCGACCTGCTGGCGCTCACCGGCGCGCATCAGGCCGTGGTCGACGAAGACGCAGGTGAGGCGGTCACCGATCGCGCGCTGCACCAGGGCGGCCGCGACGGCGGAGTCGACGCCACCGGACAGGCCGCAGATGGCCTTGCCGTCGCCGACCTGCTCACGGACCTGCTCGATGAGCGAGTCGGCGATGTTCGCGGCGGTCCAGGAGCCCGGGATCTCGGCGATCTCGTGCAGGAACCGGCTGAGCACCTGCTGGCCGTGCGGCGAGTGCAGGACCTCGGGGTGGTACTGGACGCCGGCGAGCTTGCGGGCGCGGTCCTCGAACGCGGCGACCGGCGCACCGGCGCTGGACGCGGTGACCTCGAAGCCCTCGGGCGCGACCGTGACGCCGTCGCCGTGGCTCATCCACACCGGCTGCATCTCGGGCAGGCCGTCGTGCAGGACGCCGCCCGTGACGGTCATCTCGGTGCGGCCGTACTCACGACCGCCGGTGTGCGCGACGGTGCCGCCGAGTGCGTTCGCCATGGCCTGGAAGCCGTAGCAGATGCCGAAGACCGGGATACCCAGGTCGAACAGGGCGGCGTCGAGCTGCGGCGCACCCTCTTCGTAGACGCTGGACGGGCCACCCGACAGGACGACCGCGAGCGGCTTCTTCGCCGCGATCTCCTCGACGGTCGTGGTGTGCGGCACCACTTCCGAATACACCTTCGCCTCACGTACGCGGCGCGCGATCAGCTGCGCGTACTGGGCTCCGAAGTCGACTACGAGAACCGGCCTGTCCTGCTGGGTTTCTGACACCTCCACAGTCTAATATGCGCAGCTCCGACGCCTTCCCCGGCCTAGGCGACCCCGCTGCCCGCCTCGGTGTCCTCCTTCTGACCTCCACGGATCTCGACGATCGGCAGGGTCAGCGCGGCCGGCGCCCCGACAGGCACCACCGGCATGTTCGGTGCGACGGCGGGAACCCGCTGGTAGGGCGCACCCTGCGCGGGCCGGGTGTCCTGCTCGCCCTTGTTCGGCCACAGCGACGCCGCCCGCTCGGCCTGCGCACTGATCGTCAGCGACGGATTGACGCCCAGGTTGGCCGACACCGCGGCACCGTCGACGACGCTGAGCGTCGGGTAGCCGTACACACGGTGGTACGGGTCGATCACACCGTGGTCGGCGTCGGCGCCGATCGTGCAGCCGCCGAGGAAGTGCGCGGTGAGCGGGATGTTGAAAACCTCACCCCACGTGCCGCCGGCGACACCGTCGATCTTGTCGGCGATGCGTCGGGTCGCCTCGTTGCCGGCCGGAATCCACGTCGGGTTCGGCTCGCCGTGCCCCTGCTTACTGGTCACCTTGCGGCGGCCGAGGATCCCGCGCTTGGTGTAAGTGGTGATCGAGTTGTCGAGGTTCTGCATGACGAGCGCGATGATCGTCCGCTCGCTCCAGTCCTTGACCGAGAGCATCCGGAGCATCTGCACCGGATTGCGGGCGATCGTGCCGAGCAGCTTCACCCAGCGCGGGGTGGAGCCGCCGCCGTCCGTCATGAGCGTCTGCAGCAGGCCCATCGCGTTGGAGCCCTTGCCGTAGCGGACCGGCTCGATGTGGGTGTCCGACGTCGGATGGAACGACGACGTGATGGCGACGCCGTGGGTGAGGTCCATCGCCGGATCGACCTTCATCTTCCCGGCGCCGACGATCGACTCGGAGTTGGTGCGGGTCAGATCGCCCAGCCGCCCCGACAGCTTGGGCAGCGTGCCGGTGTCCTTCATCTTGTGCAGCAGGTGCTGGGTGCCCCATGTGCCGGCCGCGACGACGACGTACTTCGCGGTGTACGTCCGGTGGTTCTTGCGGACCTTGGCGCCGGTGCGGCGGGTCACGACGTCCCACGTCCCGTCCGACGCCTCGTGCAGCGACTCGACGGTGGTCATCGGGACGATCGTGGCGCCGGCCTTCTCGGCGAGGCCGAGGTAGTTCTTGATCAGCGTGTTCTTGGCGCCGTGCCGGCAGCCGGTCATGCACTCGCCGCACTCGATGCAACCGGTGCGGGCGGGACCGGCGCCGCCGAAGTACGGGTCCGGGACGGTCTCGCCGGGCTCGCCGAAGAACACGCCGACCGGCGTCTGGATGAACGTCTCACCCACGCCCATGTCCTCGGCCACCGACTTGATGACCTCGTCGGCGGGGGTCATGTGCGGGTTCTGCACGACACCGAGCATCTTGCGGGCCTGCTCGTAGTGCGGCGTGAGTTCGGAGTCCCAGTCGGTGATGTCGCGCCACTGCGGGTCCTGGAAGAACGACGCCGGCGGCTTGTAGAGGGTGTTGGCGTAGTTGAGCGAGCCGCCGCCGACGCCCGCGCCGGCGAGGATCAGGACGTCGCGCAGCAGGTGGACGCGCTGGATGCCGTAGCAGCCGAGGGCCGGCGCCCACAGGAACCGCTTGAGATCCCACGAGGTCTTGGCGAAGTCGGCGTCGGCGTAGCGACGGCCTGCCTCGAGCACCCCGACCTTGTAGCCCTTCTCGACCAACCGGAGTGCGGTGACGCTGCCACCGAATCCGGAGCCGACGACGAGCACGTCGTAGTCGGTTGCACGCTGCTTGCCCATTTGCACACCTCCACCGAAGAAACCGGGTTTGCTACTCGCCAGTATGCACCGCATTCCTGTGACTCGAGCCACAAGGGTGCCCTAACTGTAACCAGAGGTTCCACACATGGTGGTGGTTCCCCCAAACGTCTGTGGCCGAATGTCACACCCGTTCGGTTCAGCTGAACGGATGTGACATTCGGCCACAGAGGAAGGGGCGAATCAGGCGCGAACGCTCAGGCCGACCTTCTGGAACTCCTTGAGGTCGGAGTAGCCCGACTTCGCCATCGACCGGCGCAGACCGCCGACGAAGTTGAGCGAGCCGTACGGGTCGTCCGACGGACCGTTCAGCACCTGGTCCAGGTTCGGGCGCTCGCCGTACGACACCGGCAGCAGCGAGCCGCGCGGCATCGACGGATGCGCCGCCGCGGACGGCCAGAACCAGCCGCCGCCCGGAGCCTCCTGCGCGACCGCGAGGGGCGCACCGATGACGGCCGCGTCGGCACCGCACGCGATGGCCTTCGCGAAGTCGCCCGACGTGGTGATGTCGCCGTCGGCGATGACGTGCACGTAGCGGCCACCGGTCTCGTCGAGGTAGTCGCGACGCGCTGCGGCGGCGTCGGCGATCGCCGTCGCCATCGGCACGCCGATGCCGAGGACCTCGCGGGTGGTGGTGGCGCCCTCGGTGGAGCCGTAGCCCACGATGACGCCGGCCGCGCCGGTACGCATCAGGTGCAGCGCGGTGCGGTGATCGCTCACACCACCGGCGATGACCGGGACGTCGAGCTCGGAGATGAAGGTCTTCAGGTTCAGCGGCTCGCTGTCCCCGTGCGCGACGTGCTCGGCCGAGATGATCGTGCCGTGGATGACCAGCAGATCGATGCCGGCCTTCACGAGCGCCGGGGTGAGCGCGCGGGCGTTCTGCGGGCTGACCCGGACGGCGGTGGTGACCCCGGCGTCACGGACCCGTGCGACGGCGGCGGCCAGCAGCTCGGGCTGGATCGGCGCGGCGTGCAGTTCCTGCAGGCGTGCGACGGCAATGTCCGGATCGACTTCCTTCTCCGCCATCTCCGCCAGTTCGGCGAGCTTCTGCTCGACGTCGGCGTGCCGACCCCACAGGCCCTCACCGTTGATGACACCGAGACCGCCGGCCTTGCCGAGCTCGATCGCGAACGACGGCGACACCAGTGCATCGGTCGGATGCGCCAGCACCGGGATGTCGAAGCGGTACGCATCGATCTGCCACGCCGTCGACACCTCCTTGGAGGAGCGGGTCCGACGAGACGGAACGATATTGACGTCGTCCAGCTCGTAGGTACGTCGGGCAGTCCGGCCCATGCCGATTTCGACGAGGTCGCGCACGCGCGCCCCTTTCTCGATTGTTAGGTGTGCTTAGCGGGCAGCGTAGTTGGGCGCTTCGACCGTCATGGTGATGTCGTGCGGATGGCTCTCCTTGAGACCGGCCGCAGTGATCTGGACGAACTGCGCTTCCTGCAGGTGCTCGATCGTGCCCGACCCCGTGTAGCCCATGGCGGCGCGCAGGCCGCCGACGAGCTGGTGGATGACCTGCGCGAGCGGTCCACGGAACGGCACCCGGCCCTCGATGCCCTCGGGAACCAGCTTGTCCTCGGCGAGCACGTCGTCCTGGAAGTAGCGGTCCTTGGAGTACGACTTGCCCTGGCCGCGGCTCTGCATCGCGCCGAGCGAGCCCATGCCGCGGTAGCTCTTGAACTGCTTGCCGCCCACCAGGATCAGCTCACCCGGGGACTCGGCCGTGCCGGCGAGCAGCGAACCGAGCATCGCGGCGGACGCACCGGCCGCGAGGGCCTTGGCGACGTCGCCCGAGAACTGCAGGCCACCGTCGGCGATGACCGGGACACCGAGCGGCTTGCATGCCGCAGTGGCCTCGAGGATCGCGGTGATCTGCGGGGCACCGACGCCGGCGATGACGCGGGTGGTGCAGATGGAGCCGGGACCGACACCGACCTTGACGGCGTCCGCGCCGGCCTCGACCAGCGCGAGCGCGCCGGCACGGGTCGCGACGTTGCCGCCGATGAGCTGGACGCGGTCGCCGATCTCGGCCTTGAGCTTGGTGATCATCTCGAGCACGCCGCGGGAGTGACCGTGGGCGCTGTCCACGACGAGCACGTCGACACCCGCGTCGGTCAGCGTCATCGCGCGGGTCCACGCGTCGTCGCCGACGCCGACCGCGGCGCCGACCAGGAGACGGCCGTCGCGGTCCTTGGTGGCGTTGGGGTACTGCTCGGTCTTGACGAAGTCCTTGACCGTGATGAGGCCGGTCAGCTTGCCCTGGCCGTCGACGATCGGCAGCTTCTCGATCTTGTGGCGGCGCAGCAGGCCGAGCGCGACCTCGGCGGTGACGCCCTCACGCGCGGTGATCAGCGGCGCCTTGGTCATCACCTCGGCGACCTGGCGGTTCTGGTCGACCTCGAACTGCATGTCGCGGTTGGTGATGATGCCGACGAGCTCGCCGGCGTCGTTCGCAACCGGAAGTCCGGAAATGCGGAACCGCGCGCACATGGCCTCGACGTCGGCGATGGTGTCGGTCGGACGGCAGGTGACCGGATCGGTGACCATGCCGGCCTCGGACCGCTTGACGGTCTCGACCCATCCGGCCTGCGCCTCGACGGACGAGTTGCGGTGCAGCACGCCCATGCCGCCGGCGCGCGCCATCGAGATCGCCATGCGCGCCTCGGTGACGGTGTCCATCGCGGAACTCACGAGCGGCACGTTGAGCCGGATCTCGCGCGTCAGCTGTGTCGCGGTGTCGACCTGGTTCGGGACGACGTCCGATGCCGCGGGCAGCAGCAGCACGTCGTCGAAGGTGAGACCCAGCATCGCAACCTTGTTCGGGTCGTCTCCCCCGGTGTGCACGTGCCCTGCGGAACTACTCATGCGGCTCGGGCCCTCCATCAAGCGTCGATCGGTAAAGGAAGAAGGTGTGGACGCCGGAAACTATTCCTTCGCCCGCTGTCCATGGTATCGGCTCGCGGATATCGGCTCGCTCCGGGCGGCTCAGGGACGCTCCGCGACGCACCGGGCGTGATCAGCTAGCGCAGACCGGGCTGACCTGCGTACCGTGGTGTTGTGCGCGATCAACTGCCTCCCGGCCTTCCCCCGGACCCCTTCGCTGGTGACCCCGCCGACCCGTCCGCTGCGCTCGACGCGATCGAGCCGGGTCAGCCGCTCGACCCCCACGAGCGTCTCGCCGTGGAAGAAGATCTCGCGGATCTCGCGGTGTACGAGGCACTCCTGAGCCATCGCGGTATCCGCGGACTGGTGGTGTGCTGCGACGACTGCCAGGCGGACCACTACCACGACTGGGACATGCTGCGCGCGAATCTTCTCCAGCTACTCGTCGACGGCACGGTTCGTCCGCACGAGCCGGCCTACGACCCGTCGCCCGACGCGTACGTGACGTGGGACTACTGCCGCGGCTACGCGGACGCGTCGATGAACGACGCACTGCACGGCGACAGCTTCGATCTCTGAGGCCCGCCGACAGCTTCACGAACGACGACAACGGCCCGGCAAGGAAACTTGCCGGGCCGTTGCGTCGTTGCTGCGTCGGAGCCGCTGGATCAGGGCGAGGGCGTGAGCGGCGGCTGCCCGCCCAGTGAACCGCTGCTGGCCTTGCTGGTCGACGTCGCCGGAGACGTCGTAGTGGGCGTCGTCGGCGAGGGCGTTCCGGTGGCCGAGGTCTCCGAGCCAGGTGTAGGCGTGCTCGACGGCGTACCCGACGGTGACGCAACTGTCGACGTACTGGGGTTCACGCCCTGCAGGCCCGGGTTCGGCACGGACGTCGGCCACTGCGAGATCATCGGCGACGTCTGCTGTCCCGAACCCGCGGACGACGGATCACCCGAGACCGGGGGCTGCTCCGGTGCCGACGGCGCGGGAGGCGGCGGCGTGGGTACCGCCTTGTCCAACTCGGTGAGCAACCGCTGACGCCACACGTTGAGCTCGTCCCGAGTCCCCGCCTCGTTGACCGCGCTCGCGCGGGCTCCGGCGGACTCGAGCTTGGCCTTCGCTCCGGCGGCGTCACCGGACGCGATGAGCCGCTCGGCTTCCTCGAGGTTGGTGGTGGTGTCGATCTTGGCGACGGTCGATGCGGCCCGCTCGGTGAAGACGACCTGCTTGACGCCCCACAGCGGATCACCGGGTTCGGCGTTGTAGGAGAAGATCGTCATGCCGCCCATCGCGATCGCCACGACAGCCGCTGCGGCGGCGATCGGGCGGAGCAGCCGCAGATGGTTGCGACCGGAGCGGGTGCGGGTGACGAGATCGTCCCGGGCGCCGAGTTCGGCCTGGACTCGGGCGACGATGTCGTCGAGGTCCGGTTCGGCCGGCATCGGCTGCGCGAGGATCTCGGCACGCCAGTTCGAGAGCAGAGCCGCGACCTGGTACTCCTCGGGGCTGTCCGTGGCAACGGGCCCGTCGGTGGAGATCGCGTCGATCAGGGCGTCGTCGCGGCGGACCGCGGCGACATCGATCGGCATGCCGTTTCCGGCGAGATCGGCGTGGGGGTCGCCCGGCTCGCCACTGTTGCCCCTAGCCATGTCTCTCACCTGCTTTCGTCACTTCCTTCTTCAACTTCGCGAGAGCCCGGTGTTGAGCCACGCGCACCGCCCCGGCAGTACTACCGACTGCCGCTGCCGTCTCCTCGGCCGACAACCCGACGACGAGCCGGAGGACGAGGATCTCGCGATGCTTCTCGGGAAGCGTCTGCAGCAAAGCGTTCACCTGTCGGCTCGTCTCCGAGTTGAGAGCCCGTTCCTCCGGGCTGTCGTCCGCGGATACGACATCTGGTACTTCAGCAACAGGATCGGATTTGTTACGCGCCGCGTTTCGGTGCGCGTCGGCGACCTTGTGCGCGGCGATTCCGTAGACGAACGCCATGAACGGCCGACCCTGGTCCTGGTACCTGGGAAGCGCCGTCATCACCGCGAGGCACACTTCCTGCGCCACGTCGTCCGCAGACAGCTGGCCGCGTTCGGCAGCACCGACCCGGGCCCTGCAATACCGCACGACCAATGGGCGGATACTGGCGAGAACCTGGGACAGAGCGTTCCGGTCGCCTTGCGCGGCAGCAGCGACTGCGGAGTTCAACTCCTCACCCGTGTTAGACATCGTCAGAGTGGATCCTGGCGTTACAGTGGCACGTCCCCCCAGCCGGGTGTGCTTCCACCTCGCAGCGGAACCCTGTCACTCTAACTACAGAGTCCGACCGGACATCGCATCGTTCGAATATCCGACGGTCATTTCGCGAACCGCCCGCCCCGACGCGCGATCTCGGCGGCGCACTCGTCCCGCACCACTCGCACGGCCGGATCCGGCCTGACGCCGTCGAGCAGCATCGCCGCCGCCCAGCGCAGTGGCAGCAGGCCGTGCGCGCCGCTGTCTGCGAGCACTCCCTCGGCCGTCTCGATCGCGCGGTCGAGGGTCGGAAGCCCGGTTGCGGCGGCCGCGGAGAGCAGGGCCGACTTGATGCGATGGCGTACCGACGGATGGTCCGCCGACCGGGCGACGGCGCTGTCCGTGTGGATCGTCGCGGTCGCGAAGTCGCCGGACGCCAAGGCGATCTCGGCGGTCACCCAGTCCAACCGCACGTGCTGACGCCACAACGCGTCCTCGTCGCCCACGTCCGCGAGGTGTGCGGCACACCGCTCGAGCAACCGCCGGCCGAGCGCGAGCCTGCCGCATCCCAGGGCGTCGGCGGCGAGACCGGTCAGCGCGTCGCAGCGCGCCTCGTGCCGGCGACGCTCGTCCGGACCGTCGCGGCCGATCAGGGCCAGAGCCGTGCCGTCGTACCCGGACGCGGCCGCGTGACCGCCGAGCTGACGCAGCAACGATGCGCGCGTGCTCGACGCCAGCGACGCCAGCGCCGGATCGATTCCCGGCGTGCGCTGCAGGTCGTCGAGCGTCGCCCGGGCCTGCGCGTACCGGCCCTGCCCGCCGAGGGCGACCGCGCGCAACCAGCGCTCCGCCGGATCGGCAGGATCGGCGGGGGCGGGCAACGGGTTCCGGCCGGGCGTGGAGCCGAACGCAGCGTCGAGCAGCATCCGGTGATCATCGCACTGCGCAAATCGCCGTCCGTGCCCGCCCGGGCGCGAGGAGTCCGACAAATCCCGGAAAGTTGACAATTCTCCAACTGGACGACCGTCAAACAATATTCGCGCACCAAGATCCATGTCCGCCGAGGTGACGTCCTTCAAGTTTGAAGAATATGTGGCGGCAGGGTTAACGAGAATGGCCGAAGAATACTCGGGAGTAACCCGAGGAGCGAGAACATTCAGGACGACCGTTCAGGAGACACGCGCGACCACGTGCAGGAACACGTTCGCGGCCCCTACCGGCACGTAATCACACGGCGGACCGCATGTAAATGTCCAGGGCGTTAATTCTTCGCTCCGAAGATATGCAAATCGCCACTAGCTGAAAGTGTTGACGCGATTTCGTATGCACCTTTACGGTTGCGGGGCATGACCGATTCATTGGTCTCGTCCACCCGGGGGGTGGCGGGCCGCTCGCAGTACCACCGCGAGCCTGCTGACAGAGGAGTACTGATGCCTGTTCCGAACCACCTACCCGGCCCCAACGCCGACATCTGGGATTGGCAGATGCGCGGGCTGTGTCGTGGCGTCGAGTCCTCGGTGTTCTTTCACCCGGACGGAGAGCGTGGACGGGCACGGGCTCAGAGGGAGAGCCGCGCGAAGGAGATGTGCCGTAGCTGCCCGGTCCTGACGCAGTGCCGGAACCATGCGCTGACCGTGTGCGAGCCGTACGGCATCTGGGGAGGAATGTCGGAGTCCGAGCGCGAGATCCTCACCCGCCAGTCACGACGCCGCATCGCCTGATCGACGCAACGAAGCCCGGGGCACCACCCACCACGTACAGGTGCCCCGGGCTTCGTCGTGTGTGCCGACGCAACCACATCGAGTCTCGACCCGTCCTCCTGCCGAGCGGCTCCGAAGCACTTACCGACAGTGCACGGAACACCCCTTCAGGAAGGCAATCCCATGAACTCCAAGACGCCGCGCGTCATCGCCGTCGCCGCCGCTGCCTCCATCGCCTTGTTCGGAGTGGCCGCCTGTTCGTCGGACGACTCGTCCGACAACGCGACGTCGACCACTCCGTCCATGTCCTCGTCGATGCCGAGCGAGTCCGGCATGATGACCTCCGGAACCGCCGCCCCGGCCGCCGATCTGGTGGGACCCGGCTGCGCCGAGTACGCCGCCACGGTTCCCTCGGGACCCGGCTCGGTCTCGGGCATGGCGCAGGATCCGGTCGCGGTCGCCGCGTCGAACAATCCGATGCTCACGACGCTCACCGCCGCGGTGTCGGGTCAGCTGAACCCGGATGTGAATCTCGTCGACACCCTCAACGGCGGACAGTTCACCGTCTTCGCACCGACCGATGCGGCCTTCGCGAAGCTCGATCCCGCGACGGTCGAGCAGTTGAAGACCGACGACGCCCTGCTCACCAAGATCCTCACCTACCACGTCGTGCCCGGACAGTTGCCGCCCAGCGAGGTCGACGGCACGCACACGACGGTCGAGGGCGGCGAAGTGACGGTGACCGGCTCGGGCGACGACCTGAAGGTGCAGGAGGCAGGCGTCGTGTGCGGCGGCGTGAAGACCTCGAACGCCACCGTCTACCTGATCGACTCGGTCCTCATGCCCCAGTAGATCCCGGGTAGAACGCACCACAGTCACCACACTCCGGGAGGATCCGGCCGATGGACGCTACGGTTGTCCACTATGCACCCGAGCGAGCACGTGTGAGTTCGGCCGGATCCTCCGGTGGTGACGACTCCTGCCCGGCGGACAACGGCGGCCTCGTCGCAGTCCGCCGCGCCGAGTCCGACGAACTGCGGACACTTCTGACGCGCGTCGCGCGCGGCGACGAGGTCGCGTTCGCGACGTTCTACGACCGCACCGGCCCGCGCGTGTACGGACTCGTGCTGCGGGTGCTCCGCGACCCGGGATTCTCGGAGGAGACGACGCAGGAGGTCTACCTCCAGGTGTGGAAGTCGGCCGCCACGTTCGATCCCGGCCGCGGGTCGCCGCTGTCGTGGCTGATGACTCTCGCGCACCGCAGGGCCGTGGACCGCGTCCGATCGGAACAGTCGCACACCGATCGCGAGATCGTGTACGAGACCACCAACCGGACCGACGAGTTCGACGAGGTCACCGAGGAGGTCACGCGACGTGCGGAACGCGAGGCGGTGGTCGACTGCATGCAGGCGCTCACGGACATCCAACGCCAGTCGGTGACGCTCGCGTACTACGGCGGCCGAACCTACCGCGAGGTCGCGAGCGAACTGGGCGTCGCCGTTCCGACGGTGAAGACCCGCATCAGAGATGGATTGGCAAGGCTCAGAGGATGTCTGGGGGTGATGTGACATGGACGACGACCTGATCGAGTGGGCGCACCTGTACGCCCTCCACGCCCTCGACGACGAGGACCTGCGGGCACTCGACGCCCGACTGGCGGACGCCGACGCGACGACCCGGGCCGAGTTCGACACGGCGGTGCGTCTGGCCCGCGAAACGATGGCGGCCGCGAGTTCACTCGTCGCCGTCACCCCGCCCGCGGCGCTGCGCCGCAACCTGCTGCGGCAGGTGTCGGGCGACGATCTCGCGAAGCGCCGCAACGACGGGCGACGAAACGGCAAGCGCCGCTGGCAGATCGCGGTCGCTTCGGCGGCCGCGGCCGTCGTGTTCCTCGTCGGCGGTGTCGTGATCGGCCGGCAGTTCACGGAGGCGCCCCCGGCACCGTCGGTGACCGCGCAGATCCTCGACGCCCCGGACATGCAGTCGTCGTCGACGGACATCCCGGGCGGCGGCACCGCGACCGCGATGTTCTCCAAGGACGCGAACGCCGCGATGCTCGTGATGAACGGGGTCACCCCGCCGCAGCCGGACACGGTGTACCAGATGTGGTTGGTCCGCGGAGACGAGCCGGTACCGGCCGGCACGATGGGTCCGGATCAGGTCTCCCCCACCACGACTGCGGTGCTCGAGGATCTCGACGGCGCGACACAGCTCGGTTTCACGGTGGAACCGCCCGGCGGGTCGTCGTACCCGACGGGAACCATGTTCGCGTCCATCCCGCTCACCTGATCGCGAAAGCACGAGACCCCCGAACGAATTCGTCCGGGGGTCTCGGCGCGTTCAGCCGGAGCCGAGCAAATCAGTGAGCGTGGCCGTGGCCGTGATCCGCTGCTTCCTGAACCGGCTTCTCGACGACGGCCGACTCGGTGGTGAGCACCATGCGGGCAACCGACGCGGCATTGACGACCGCGGAGCGGGTCACCTTGACCGGGTCGACGACACCGTCGGCGAGCAGGTCGCCGTAGGTGAGGGTCGCGGCGTTGAAGCCGTGGCCCTTCGGCGCCTCGGACACCTTGCTGACCACGACGGCACCGTCGAGGCCGGCGTTGGTGGCGATCCAGTACAGCGGGGCCTCGAGCGCGGTGCGCACGACCTCGACACCGGTGGCCTCGTCGCCGGAGAGCGACGCGGCGACGTCGGTGAGTACCCGGCCGGCCTGCACGATGGCGGAACCGCCACCGGGGACGATGCCCTCCTCGACTGCAGCCTTGGCAGCGTTGACCGCGTCCTCGACCCGGAACTTGCGCTCCTTGAGGTCGGTCTCGGTGGCCGCGCCGACCTTGATGACGGCGACGCCGCCGGCCAGCTTCGCGAGGCGCTCCTCGAGCTTCTCGCGATCCCAGTCGGAGTCGGTGTTCTCGATCTCGCGCTTGAGCTGACCGACGCGGGTCTCGATGTCGGCCTCGGTGCCTGCGCCGTCGACGATCGTCGTCTCGTCCTTGGTGACGACGACGCGACGGGCGCTGCCCAGCAGATCCAGGCCGGCGTCCTTGAGCGTGACGCCCATGTCGGCGGTGATGACGGTGCCGGCGGTGACGACGGCGAGGTCGTCGAGGAACGCCTTGCGGCGGTCACCGAAGAACGGCGCCTTGACGGCGACGGCCTTGATCGTCTTGCGGATCGAGTTCACGACGAGGGTCGAGAGCGATTCGCCCTCGATGTCCTCGGCGATGATCAGGACCGGCTTGCCGGACTCGGCGATCTTCTCGAGCAGCGGCAGGAACTCGGGCAGGGAGCTGATCTTCTCGCGGTAGAGAAGGATCAGCGCGTCCTCGAGCACGGCCTGCTGCGCATCGATGTCGGTGATGAAGTACGGCGACAGGAAGCCCTTGTCGAACTGCACGCCCTCGGTCACGACGAGTTCGGTGTGCAGGGTCGAGGACTCCTCGACCGTGACGACACCGTCGACGCCGACGCGGGTCATGGCCTCGCCGACCAGCTCGCCGATCTCCTCGTCACGCGACGAGACGGTGGCGACCTGCGCGATGGCGTCCTTGCTCTCGACCGGCGTCGCGGCGGCGAGCAGCGCCTCCGAGACCGCGTCGGCGGCCTTGGCGATGCCGACGCCGAGGGCGATCGGGTTCGCGCCTGCCGCAACGTTCTTCAGGCCGGCCTTGACGAGGGCCTGGGCCAGCACGGTGGCGGTGGTGGTGCCGTCGCCCGCGACGTCGTTGGTCTTGGTGGCGACGCTCTTGACGAGCTGGGCGCCGAGGTTCTCGAACGGGTCCTCGAGCTCGATCTCGCGCGCGATGCTCACGCCGTCGTTGGTGACGGTGGGGCCACCGAATGCCTTGGCGAGAACCACGTGCCGACCGCGGGGGCCGATGGTGACCTTGACGGCGTCGGCGAGCTGGTCGACGCCGCGCTCGAGCGCGCGCCGGGCCTTCTCGTTGAACTCAATTTGCTTGGACATTGATTCAGCTACTCCTGAGATTCAGGGTTTCGTCCCGAAACGGATTTCAGGGTTACCGCCGGAAACGCACTCCGCCCCGGGTCCGTTGAGGAACTCCGGGGCGGGAGGCGTGAGGCCTACTTCGCGACGACAGCCAGAACGTCGCGAGCCGACAGGATCAGGTACTCCTGGCCGGCGTACTTGATCTCGGTTCCGCCGTACTTGCTGTAGATGACGGTGTCGCCCTCCTGGACGTCCAGGGGGATGCGCTTCTCGCCATCCTCGTCCCAGCGGCCGGGGCCGACGGCGACGACGGTGCCCTCCTGGGGCTTCTCCTTCGCCGTGTCGGGGATGACCAGGCCGGAGGCAGTCGTCGTCTCGGCCTCGTTGGCCTGGACGAGGATCTTGTCCTCGAGCGGCTTGATGTTCACGCTCGCCACGATGAGCCCTCCACTTTCAGGGGTTTGTCGGGCCCGAGGCTGTTCCTCGGACCACCATAAGTTCAGTCACCACGGTGACTCCTCACGTGCCCCGTCGTCGCGGGTGCCGGGACTCGCTCAGCGTCGACTAGCACTCTATACATGCGAGTGCCAGCACTCAAGGCAAACCTGAGTGCCGGCACCCGGGGACTGTGGTCGTCAGTACTGCGACGGCATCTCCAGCACCGCCATGGTGCAGCGGGACACGCAGACCAGCTTGCCCTCGTCGTTCACGATCTTGATCTCCCACACGTGCGTCTTGCGCCCCAGCGCGAGCGGCGTCGCCTCGCCGTAGACCCATCCCGAGCTCACGGGACGCACGTGGTTGGCGTTGATCTCCATACCGACACAGTGGAACTTGCTGCGATCGACAGCGAAGATCGCCGCCCAGCTCGCGAGGGTCTCGGCGAACGCGACGGACGCGCCGCCGTGCAGGACCCCGGCGGGCTGCTTGGTCCGCTCGTCGACCGGCATCCGTCCCTTGAGGGAGTTGTCGGTGAACTCGGTCAGCTCGATACCGAGGTTCCGGTTGAGCGTGTCGACGCCCTTGCTGTTGACGATCTCGACGGAGGGCTCGCCGAACCAGATGCTCACGAGACCTTCACCACGACCTTTCCGTTGACGTCGCCGTCGATCATGGCCTGGAAGCCCGCGTGGATGTCCTGCAGCGGGATGACGCGGTCGATCTTCGGGCGCAGGCCGGTGGCCTCCATCATCCGCAGCATCGACACCAGTTCGGCGCGGGTGCAGCCGGTCGAGCCCAGGATGCGCTGCTGCAGGTAGAAGATGCGGGTCAGGTCGGCGGGCGGGTTGGAACCCGATGTCGCGCCGGCGATGACGATCGTGCCGCCGGGACGCAGCGAGCGCATCGAGTGCGCCCACGTGGCCTCGCCGACGGTCTCGATGACGACGTCGACCTTCTCGGGCAGGCGGGCGCCCGCCTCGACCGCCGTGTGCGCACCCAGCTCGAGCGCGGTGGCGCGCTTCTCGGCGCTGCGGCTCGCGGCGTACACCTTGGCGCCCGCGGCCGCGGCCAGGCTGATCGCTGCGGTCGCGACGCCGCCACCGGCGCCCTGCACCAGCACGCGGTCGCCGGCCTTGATCTGGGCCTGCGTGAACAGCATCCGGTACGCGGTGGTCCACGCGACGGGCAGGCACGCGGCCTCGTCGAACGACAGCCAGTCCGGCTTGGGGATCAGGTTGCGCTCGGGCACCACGAGGTACTCGGCGAACGCGCCGTCGTGCTGCTCGGACAGCAGCGCACGGCCCGGGTCGAGCGTCTCGTCACCCATGCCGCCGTCCGGGTCGGCGATCACCGGGTAGACGATCACCTCGTTGCCGTCCTCGTCGACGCCGGCCGCATCGCAGCCGAGGATCATCGGGATGCGGTCGGCCGGGTGCCCGACGCCACGCAGCGTCCACACGTCGTGCATGTTGAGGGCGGACGAACGCACCGCGACCTTGGCCCAACCGTCCGGGACGACCGGGTCGGGGACCTCGCGAAGTTCGAGTCCTCCCAGCGGGTCGTCCGCGTTCTGGGCGACGGCGACGGCTGCGAGCATGGAATCTCCTGTGCTGTCGGACACAGCGACCGGGTGCGGCGCTGCGAAACATCTGTTCGGGTACCCATGTTCGGCCCGCCCATATATCCCGCGCGAGCGCGCGTGCCGCACCTCGGCACGACCGCTGGCATCGAAAGCCGTCGCGGCTGTCTCCTGTTGTCATACCCAGCTGGGTCTCGCGCCCGGCTGGTCGACGTCACGTCACCGTCCGTATCGTCCAAGTTCAAGGAGACGACACATGTGTACCTCCGATGGAGGGGGCCCGATCAAGGGCTCGATCCAGAGGCCGGCCGCCCTCACCAAGTTCGTCGACGTTTCGACCATGGTCGACACCGACAACGGCTACGTCGACCGCGCCGTCTTCACCGACCAGTCGATCTACCAGCAGGAGCTGCGTCGCATCTTCGCGCCGAGCTGGCTGTTCCTCGGTCACACGTCGCAGATCTCCAAGCCCGGCGAGTTCCTCACGACCTACATGGGGGAGGACCCGGTCATCGTCTCGATGGGCAAGGACCGCAAGATCCGGGCGTTCCTCAACTCGTGCCGTCACCGCGGTGCGCGGGTGTGCCGTGCCGACTTCGGCGCCACCAAGAACTTCACGTGCACGTACCACGGCTGGAGCTTCGACACCGCCGGTCAGCTGGTCAGTGTCCCGAACGAGGCCGGCTACCCGGAGACCTTCGACAAGAAGGACTGGGGCCTGGTCGAGGTCGCCCAGATCGACACGTACCTCGGGCTGATCTTCGCAACGTGGAACCCGGCCGCGCCTCCGCTGAAGGAAGCGCTCGGCGGCATGACCTACTACATGGACGCGATGCTCGATCGCGACCCCGAGGGCACGGTCGCCGTCGGCGGCATCCACAAGTGGGTGCTCGACGGCAACTGGAAGCTGGCGGCCGAGCAGTTCGCCACCGACTGGTACCACGTCAACATGTCGCACGCGTCGGCACTGATGGTGCTCTCCCCCACCGGCCGCGGGCCGAAGTCCGAGATCGTCAACACCCCCGGCCGTCAGTTCAGCGACCCGATGGGTCACGGCGCCGGCTTCCCGACGCATCCGCGCAGCCGTTTCGACGCGCAGCCGGTGCACGAGTACTACGACTACGACGCACTGCGTGAGCGCCTCGGCGACGAGCGCGTCGAGGGTCCGATGACCACCGGACACGCGACCGTCTTCCCCAACTTCTCGTACCTGCCCGTCAACGGCAGCATCCGGGTCTGGCACCCCAAGGGGCCGGACAAGATGGAGGTCTGGGCGTGGACCATCGTCGACAAGTCGATGCCCGAGGACGTGCGTGAGGCGCAGCGTCTCTACAACCTGCGCACCTTCGGTCCCAGCGGCATCTTCGAGCAGGACGACGGAGAGAACTGGAGCGAGTGCCAGTCCATCGCAGGCGGTTTCATGACCAACAGTGTGCCGCTGAACTACCAGATGGGCCTGGGCTCCGAGCGTGAGGACGGCGTCTACCCCGGCAAGACCAGCGAGCTGTACAGCGACGCTGCCGGACGCGGTTTCTACCGGCGCTGGGCAGAACTGATGAACACACCGGCATGGCACGAAAAGGGCGCGAAGTGAGCGAGACCATCACCAAGATCAAGGTCGGCGCTGTCGGCGACATCGAGGACGGCGAGGCGCTGGTCGTCGACGCCGAGCAGACCGGCACGGGCGAGCCGATCGCGGTCTTCCACGACGAGGGCGAGTACTTCGCGCTCAACGACCGGTGCAGCCACGGCGAGGCGTCCCTCGCGGACGGCTGGATCGAGGGCGGCCAGGTCGAGTGCCCGCTGCACTCGGGCAAGTTCTGCCTGCGCACCGGCTCCGTGTTGTCCATGCCCGCCACCGAGGACGTCGCGGCCCACAAGGTCGAGGTCACCGGCGACGAGATCTGGCTGTACCCCGGCCAGGCAGCCGCGGAGTGACTGATCCGATGAGCACTCCCGAGCGCATCGTCGTCGTGGGTGGCGGACTCGCCGGCGTCAGTGCCGCCGGCGAACTCCGCGCCCGCGGCTTCGAGGGTGAGATCACGCTGGTCGACGGCGGACCCACGCCGTACGACCGTCCGCCGCTGTCCAAGGCGTTCATGTTCGGCACCGCCGACGAGGCCGACCTCGCACTGGCAAAGCCGGATTGGTATGTCGTGCAGCGGATCACGCTGCGCACCGGGTCCGCCGTAACGGCCCTGAAGCCGGACGAGGGCCTCGTCGAACTCGCCGACGGCACCCGCCTGGACGCCGATGTGACGATCCTGACCACGGGCGCCGGCGCCCGTCCGCTGCCGGTGCCCGGCGGCGACCTGCCGCAGGTTCACCTGCTCCGCACGATCGACGACGCCCGCGCCCTCAAGGCCCGGCTCGTCCCCGGTGCACGCCTCGTCGTGATCGGCGCCGGCCTGATCGGCGCCGAAACCGCTTCGGCGGCATTGCAGCTCGGCGCCCAGGTCACGCTGGTCGACCCGATCGATCCGCCGATCGTTCCCGCGGTCGGCCCGGAGATGGCGCGCTACCTGCACGACCAGCACGCCGAGCACGGCATCGCCCTGCACACCGCGGGTGTCACGGAGATCCGGGAGACCGGCGACTCGGTGACCGTCGTGCTCACCACCGGTGAGGAACTTCCCGCCGACGCGGTGCTCGTGGGAATCGGGTCGATCCCGTCGACCGAACTCGCCGAGTCCGCCGGCCTCGACGTCGAGGGCGGTGTGCTCGTCGACGAGAACTTCCGCACCAGCCACCCGGCGGTGTTCGCCGCGGGCGACGTCGCTCGCCGCCGCGAGTCCGACGGCACGCTGCACCGGCGCGAAGAGCATTGGGAAGCAGCACAACTGAACGGACGTGCGGTTGCCGCCCGCGTCCTGGGGCAGGAACCCGAACCCGAGTGCGCGGGTTGGTTCTGGTCCGACCGGCACGGCATCCACGTGCAGGGCGTCGGATCGATGGCCGCCGAGGGCGAGACCGTGATCCGGCCGCACCCCGACGACGCCGCCCGCCCGCAGATGGTGTTCCGGGTCCGGGGCAACACCCTGGTCGGAGCCGCGTTCATCGACGGCGGTCCCGCAGTGCGGGCCGCGCGCATCATCATCGACCGCGCACTTCCGGTGGATCCGGCCGCTCTGGCCGATCCGTCCGTCAATCTGCGCAAGCTCGCCAAAGGATGACTCGACTCATGGCAACCGACACCACCGCGGCCGCCCAGCGGCAGGCCGCTGACGCCGACACCCACTTCCGGGTTCAGCAGTTCTACTTCCACGAGGCCGAACTGCTCGACGACGGCCGCTTCACCGACTGGCTCGACCTGCTCGCGGAGGACCTGCACTACTGGGCCCCCACCCGCAGCAACCGTCTGCGCCGCCAGCAGTCGCTCGCGATCGCCGCGCGCGGCGAGGCCGCGTTCTTCGACGAGACGCGGGCGAGCCTGGCGTGGCGCATCCGCCGCTTCGACTCCGGCATGGCGTGGGCCGAGGATCCGCCGTCGCGCACCCGCCACCTGGTGAGCAACGTCATCGTCCGTCACGCCGACGAGGACGAGCAGGAGTTCGGGCAGTGGTACGTGCGCTCTAACTTCCTCGTCTACCGCAACCGGCTCGAGCGCGAGGTCGACATCTACTCCGGTGGCCGCGAGGACATCCTCCGCGAAACCGAGAACGGCCTCGTCGTTGCCCGCCGCACGATTCTCCTCGACCAGAACGTGTTGCTGGCCAAGAACATCAGCACCTTCTTCTGATTTCTCATTCCCCTCGGAACAACCAGGCGACGATCCTCCCCAGACACAAGGAGCGCGTGACACAGTGACAACGAATGCAGCGGCAGAGACGGCCGTGACCACCCGCGAGGTCGAGACCTCGCTCGGCACCATCAAGGTGAGCGAGGCCGGTAGCGGCCCGGTCCTGGTGATGCTGCACGGCGGCGGCCCGGGCGCGTCGGCGATCGCCAACTACAGCCAGAACCTGCCGGCTCTGACGCCGCACTTCAAGGTCGTGCTGCCGGACCAGCCGGGCTTCGGTGGCAGCTACCGCCCCACGGAGGAGGACCTCCAGGAGCGGAGCATCACGCAGATCACGGTGGATGCGCTGATCCAGACGCTCGACGCGATGGGCATCGAGGAGTTTCACCTGATGGGCAACAGCCTCGGTGGTGCCGCCGCGATCGCGCTCGCGCTGGCGATCCCGCACCGCGTCACCCGGCTGGTGCTGATGGCTCCGGGCGGCGGCTGGCTGCCGTTCGGCCCGACGCCGACCGAGGGCCAGAAGGCGATGTTCCGCTACTACAACGGCGGCGGCCCGACCGTGAAGAAGATGAAGGACTTCGTCCGCACCATGGTCGCCGACGCCAAGCAGTTCGACGACGCCAACATCCAGGCGCGCTACGAGGCGTCGCTCGACGAGAGCCACACCGAGTTCTACCACCGCTACAACGCAGCATTCGCGCGTCGTCACGGCATGGATCCGCTGTGGCGCGACGCCCACAAGATCAAGGCGCCGACGCTGCTGCTGTGGGGCACCGAGGACCGCACCATCACGTTCGAGGGCTCGCAGCTGATGCTCAAGCAGATCCCGAACGTGCAGCTGCACGCGTTCAGCAAGTGCGGCCACTGGGTCCAGGTCGAGCGGCAGAAGGAGTTCGAGCGCCTCGTCACCGACTTCCTCGCGGACTGTACGGAGGATCAGTGACCGGGTGGCTCGAGGGCAATGTCGCCCTCATCACCGGTGGCGGCTCCGGACTGGGCCGGGCCGTCGCCGAACGATTCCTCGACGAGGGCGCATCGGTCGTCGTCGCGGACCGTGATCCTGCCAAGCTGAGCGAGCTGGTGGAGGCGGCCGGCGATCGCGCCGACCGCGTCCACACCGTGGAGGCCGACGTCCGGTCCACCGCGGACCAGCATCGCGCCGTCTCGGAGGCCGTCACACGCTTCGGTAAACTGGACACCCTGGTGCCCAATGCCGGCATCTGGGATTACCAGCGCTCGATCACCCGGCTCGACGGCGAATCGTTGTCGGCGGCGTTCGACGAACTGTTCGCCATCAACGTCAAGGGTTACCTGCTGGCCGTCGAGGCGGCGTGGCGCGAGCTGGTCAAGACCCGGGGCAGCGTCGTGATGACGCTGTCGAACTCGGCGTTCTATCCGAACGGAGGCGGTCCGCTGTACACCGCGAGCAAGCACGCCTGCCGCGGACTCGTGCTCGAACTCGCGTACGAGCTGGCCCCGAAGGTCCGGGTCAACGGCGTCGCCGCCGGCGGCATGCGCACCGACCTGCGCGGCCCGGAGTCGATGGGCATGGCCGACCGTTCCATCGAGGCGTCGTTCGCCCGCAGCGCCACGACGGGTGACAACCCGCTGCTGCCGTTGCACGACGCGAGTGTCGACCCCGCCGATTTCACGGCGCCGTACGTGCTGCTGGCCTCGTCGGCCAACAGCTCCAACATCACCGGTGCAATCATTCCCGTCGACGGCGGCATCGCCGCCCGTGGGTTCCGCACCGCAGCAGGCGGAGACGATCTGTGAGCACCGAGAAGCACCCCGTCGACATCAGCCCCGCGCGTGCGCTGCAGAACCTGGGCCGGTTGCACGGCGACCGCACCGCGCTGATCTACGAGGACCACACGGTCGACTACCGCGAACTGACGGCTCGGGTGCACGCGATGGCGCTGACCCTCCACGCGTCGGGTGTCCGCAAGGGCGACCGGGTGGCCTACCTCGGCCTCAACAGCCCGACGTTCCTCGTGACCTATCTCGCTTCGGCGTGGGTAGGCGCGGTGTTCGTGCCGATCAACTTCCGCCTGGCCGCGGCCGAGATCGCCTACCAGCTCGGTGATTTCGGACCGCGCGTTCTGGTCGTCGAGCCCGGTCACATGCCCGTCGTCGACGAGATCGATCCGGCGGTCCTGCCGGCGCGCCTGCTCGCGGTCGACAACGACGACGCGGTGCCGCTGACGGACGAGCCGGGCGAGCGTTGGGAGCGGCTGACGTCGGCCCTGGCTCGCGGCGCGGCCCTGGATCTCACGCTGTCGCCGCTGCCGCGGTATGCGGACGACCTGGCCGCGCTGATGTACACGTCGGGCACCACCGGACGTCCCAAGGGCGTCATGCTCACGCACGGCAACATCTGGTGGAACTCGTTCAACGTGGACTCGGTGGTCGAGACCAGCCGCAGCGACGTCAACCTCGCGGTGGCGCCGTTGTTCCACATCGGCTGCCTCAACTCGTTCACGCTGCGCAGCCTCGCCCGCGGCGGTGCGACGCTGGTGCGTCGCACGTTCGATCCGGCGCGGACCCTCGCGGACCTCGTCGAGTACAAGGTCAACACGATCTTCGCGGTGCCCGCCATGTTCTCGGCCGTCGCGCAGCTCCCGCAGTTCGCGGGTGCGGACCTGTCGCAGCTGCGATCGGCGATCGTCGCGGGCGCGCCCGTGCCGCCGAGCCTGGTCAAGGAGTACGGCCACCACGGGGTCGCGCTGCAGCAGGCGTGGGGTCTGACCGAGACCGCGCCGTTCGCGACCTCGCTGCCGCCCGAGCGCACTCTCGAGCGGGCGTCGTCGGCAGGTCTGCCGATGCCGTTCTGCGAGATCAAGATCGTCGACCCGGCCACCGGAACGACGCTCACCGAACCCAACGCGGCCGGTGAGATCTGTGTGCGGGGACCGAACGTGACCCAGGGCTACTGGGCCAACCAGCAGGCCACGGATGCCGCGTTCGACGCCGAGAACTGGTTCCACTCCGGTGACCTGGGCTGCCTCGACGAGGAGGGCTTCCTCTACATCGTCGACCGGATCAAGGACATGATCATCACGGGCGGCGAGAACGTCTACCCGGCCGAGGTCGAGCGGGTGCTCGTCGAGTACCCGGGCGTCACGGACGCGGCCGTCGTCGGCGCCCCCGACCCCAAGTGGGGCGAGATCGTCGTCGCCGTCGTCGTGGTGTCCACCGACACCGATCCGACACTCGAGGAGATCCGCGACTTCACCAGCGAGCGACTGGCCCGGTACAAGCTCCCCAAGGAGATCCTCGTGCTGGATTCCCTGCCGCGCAACGGCTCCGGAAAGCTCGACAAGGTCTCGCTGCGCAAGCTGGCAGCAGCCGGACACGGTTCCCTGAGCCGATGAGCACCCCGGGCTGGCCGCTGACGTACACCGTCGACGACGGTGGTACTTCGCACGAGGTCCGCGCACGGTTCGCCGTGCGCGGGCCCCTCGGGAACGCGTACCCCGCCGGCATCGCCGACCTCGAACTCGACGTGCAAGGGCTCCGTGACCCCGGCGCCCTCCGCGGACTCGGGGAACGGATCCTGCGGGAGAACCCCGCATGTCGGCGGGTCGTGCTGCCGGTCCCGGCCGGTGACCTCGACGCGATCGGATTCGCCGAGGACGCCGGATTCCGCTACGTCGTCGACGTCGACGTTCCGGGAGAACGCGGTGAGGTCACCGAACTCTCGCTCCTGGTCCTGGAACCGGGCTGGGTCGCGGACGCGCCGACCGCGGTCAACGACCTACCCCTCTGATCAGTGCCAGCCCTGAAGGGCGGTCGGATTCGCCCGAATCCGACCGCCCTTCAATCGTTTTCGGGCGTTCGTGCGGCGCGCCTCCCTCACCTGAACGTCAGGTTCTGGTACTTGGTTGAGGTGAATACACCTGTCACGCCGAGCCCCTCGGCCCTCATGTCCGCCGCCGCCCGAGCCGCCCACGCGATCGTGGACTCTCCCCCGCATCTGATCGTCGACGACACCGCGCGCCTGATCTGCGAGACCGCCGGCAGTCCGTCACCGCTCGACTTCCACCTCGCCCACCCCGGTGAGCCGGTGCTCGCCGCCGCCCGCCTGTCCACCGCCACCCGCAGCGCGTACACCGAGCGACTGCTGCGGGCGTCGGGCATCCGTCAGTACGTCGTGCTGGGCGCGGGCATCGACACGTCGGCGTGGCGGATGCCCGCGTCGTGCACCGTCTGGCACGTCGACCTTCCGGGCGTGCTCGCGTGGCGCTCGTCCCTGTTGGAGAGGGCCGACGTCCCGGATCGGGGAGTCTCGGTACCGGCGGACCTGTCGGCCGATGATCCGGTAGCCGAACTCGTGCACGCGGGCCTTCGTGCCGACGAGGCGACATTCGTGTCCTGGCTCGGGGTGTCGATGTATCTCGATGCGGAGGCCGTGCAGCGAACCTTCGCGTCCCTCGGCACCCTCGCGCCGGGCACGGAGTTGGTGTTCGACCACATCGTTCCCGCGACCGACCGCGACGGCGCGGGCAGCGACTACGCCAAGGCCGTCGCGGCGGCGGTCGGCGCACAGGGCGAGCCGTGGCGCTGCACGCCGGTCCTGACCGAGCTCGACCAGTGGCTGGCGGACGCGGGGTGGTCCACCGTCGAGTCGATCGGTGAGGCCGACTCCGTTCCTCCGGGATTCTGGGATCGGGCCGACGCGCTGCACCCGATGAACTTGGTCCGATTCACCCACGCCCGGCTCTGACCGGGGAACGACATCGGGCGAAACGGATAAACTGCGGCTTCTCGAGCTTCTCGATCGACGACGGAGGGGGATCCGATGACGGGCTCGATCGTGCTGCGCCGGGCAGCGGCGGTAATCGGCGGTGTCGGCATCGCGTCAGGACTGGCCGCACTGGTCGCGTTCCGGTCCGGCGCGTCCACCAACGTCGTGATCGTCACGGCGTCGTTCGCGCCGTTGCTGCTGGCGGTGACGATCGTGGGGGCGATCGTCACCGCTGCCGCGCGGCAGTGGATCCTGCTCGGGGTCTCGGCGCTCGTTGTCGCGTTGGGCGCGTGGGCCTTCGGTCCGTTGTGGGTCGGCGGTGCGTCGGGCAGCGACGGGGAGCCGACCGGGCCGTCGATCCGCGTGATGCAGTCCAACATCATGGTGGGCTCCGCCGATCCCGCCGCCCTCGTGCAGGCGGTCCGAGATCGGGGTGTCGATGTGCTCACGCTCCAGGAGCTGACCGATCCTGCCGTGGCTGCACTCCGTGAGGCCGGCCTGGAAGACGTTCTGCCGCATTCCTTCCTGGAACCACGCCATGGCGGCAACGGCGCCGGCATCTACAGCCGGTTTCCGTTGTCGAACGGACGGCTTGTGGACGGCATGGCGCTGACGAACCTGGTGGTCGACGTCGACGCCGGATTGGGCGAGCCGGTGGTGCTGTACGACGTGCATCCCGTGCCCGCGTACATCGCGCCGGCCGAACACTGGACCGAGGACTTCGATCGCCTGCGGGACGCGATGGATGCGGCCGCCGTCCACGACAACGTGATCGTGAGCGGCGACTTCAATGCCACCTATTCGCACCGCAAGTTCCGGGATCTGCGCCACGGCGGCTACGTCGACGCCGCGGACCAGTTGGGCGCGGGCATCCTGCCGACGTATCCCACCGACAAGCGCTATCCCGCGATCGTCGGGATCGACCACATCCTCACCAAGGGCGCGCAGGCGACGTCGCTCGAGCGCATCGAGGTGGCCGGGTCGGACCACTACGGGCTGATCGCGGAGCTGCGATTGAACTCCGGTCAGAATGGCGGCACCTCCTCGTCGTAGTAGGTCGTGGGCTTGACCCGGCTGATCCTGCGCGGCAGTCTCGGCACCAGCGCCGGTGCGGCGTCGCGGACATACATCCCGCCGGGCAGCGTGACGGTGGTGGTGCCGTAGCGGCTCGCCCACACGACGATCCCGCCGCCGAGCATCGTTGCCCCGCAGCGTCCTATCGTCTTCAGGTTGTGGTGGAACTGGCACAGGCACTGCAGGTTCGACACGATCGTCCAGCCACCCGCGATCGGGTTGCGGTGCGAGAACGGCACCACGTGATCGAGTTGGCAGCGCGCGGCCGGCACCGAACAACCGGGAAAGCGGCAGTGGCTGTCCCGCGTGCGCACCATCGCCGTGGTGGCGGCGTCGGGGCGGTAGACGAGCGCTCCGGCTTGTGGCTCGCTCAGCCCGCCATGGCCGTCCGGATGGCGCCCTCGCCTCATCGCCGGATCGGCCTCGAGCGCCGCCTCGATCCCGGAGACGATGGTCCCGGTTCCTGGAGGTGGGGGTCCCGCGTTCTCCCCCGACCGATTCGCATCCCGGTGTGGAACCCGTCCGCCGCGATGCCGCGTCCCCCGGGCCCGGAACACGTGGAGGCCCCGTCGCCGCTGCATCGGTTCCGTCGGCGGGCCGGTGGGCCGGAGATCGTCGGCTGCACCGGCGTCGGCGTCGGCGCTCTCCATCCCGTCGGCCACGAGTCCGAGTTCGGTTGCCAGATCGACCATCTCGGTGAGTATCGACCGCCAGGTAGCGTCCTCGGCGAGCATGCGCGCGAGTTCGGGATCGATAGGACCGTGCCCATCGATGTACGCGGGCGACGCGGTGAGTCCGAGCAACGTGGCGATATCGACGGTGATCTGCACCAGCGGCTTCCGCCGCGACGGCATCGCGGCTGCGCCCGCCTTGGGACAGTCGGGCTTCTCGCACGTGCAGGGCAGCGCGGATTCACCGTGCAGCAGGGCCACGAAGGCGTCGACGAGAAGGCTCTGCCGACCGCGGCGGTCCTTCCTGCACACGGTGTCTGCCATCTCGCACACCAGTTGCCACGCAGCCTGCCCCTGCTCGGCAGTCAGGACCGCGGTGAACTCCGACAGCGGTCCCACAGGACGCACCTTCACCCGGCACTCCGCTTCGGCGAGTTCGCGATCCGAGGCCGCCTCATCGGGGCTCGCACGCACGATCAGTTCCCGAATCTCCCGCCCCAGCGCCGCGGGGGCCAATCGCCGTGCAGATCGGACGATCTCGGCTTCGAGGAGGGCAACGGTTTCCGGCCGGAGTCCCGTCGTCTCGCGATGAATCCGCCAAACGCGGGCGTAATCGAGTTCGCCGGCGAGAAATGCGGCGCGAGTGAGCGGGAGGCGGAGCCTCAGGTCCACTCCGAGGTCACAGAAATAAGAGGCCATCGTGTGCGAACAGCCCAGCCGGGTGGACACCTCGGCGATCGCCTCGTTGCCGCAGTCGCGAATGTCGCCGCCACGCAATGCGACATCACGCTCGAGTGCCGACAACGCCAACTCCCCTGCCAGCAGCACCTTGCGGGCGGCATGCGCGTTCTCGATGCGCGCCAGCCCCGACAACTCGACGAACCGCAGCGTGTCCCGCGCGACCTCGGCCGCCGCCAACTCTTCGACCCCACCCCCGGATTCGAACATAGTTTCGATCATACGGGTGGCCACCGACAGGAAGCCGGTGCGTTCAGTCGTCGCTGGTCACCAAACGCAAACGTCTGGCCAGGTCGGACACGAAGACGCCTTCGGGGTCGGCCCCGTCGCGGACTGCGCGCCACTCGTCGAGGCGGGGATACATCCGAGCCACGCGGTCCGGTGTCGTACGGGAGTCCTTCGCGAAGTAGAGCCGCCCGCCGGCTGCCAGCACGCGTTCGTCGAGTTCGTCGCAGAAGCGGCCCAGTCCCGGCCTCATCGGGAAGTCGAGACTGAGCATGAATCCCGGATGCGGCCACGACAGCGGAGCGGGGTTGCCGTCACCCATCCGCTTGAAGACGTTGAGAAACGATCGGTGGCCGGACTCGGCGATCAGGCGCACGATGTCCGCGAGCTGCTGTTCGGCGCCGTACGGAATCGAGAACTGGTACTGCAGGAAGCCTGCACGGCCGTATGCACGGTTCCATTCACCGAGCAGGTCCAACGGATGGTAGAACTGCGTCAGATTCTGAACTGTCCCGCGTCCGTGCTTGGGATACATGCGATGCGCGGCCTCGGCCGCGAGCGCGATCGTGAACCGATTGACCATCCCGGACGGAAAGATGTCCGGAACGGTGAGCAACTGAGGTGCGTTGAACCGCAACGGATCGCGACGCAGCTTGGGCGGCAGCTGGTCGAGGGAGGCCAGCGAACCGCGGGTGAACCCTGCGCGTCCGAGCTTGGGTCCGGTGGAGATCGTGTCCGGCACCGACATCGAGTAGTCGTAGCCGTCGTCGGATCCACCCGTCAGCAGTTCCATGGTCTCGTCGAGATTCGACGTGCGGTCGTGGTCGGCGATGAAATACGCCGTCTCGGTGCGCTTCATCCGCACCCGCGCACGCACGACGATCCCCGTCATTCCCATGCCGCCGACGGTCGCCCAGAACAGCGCCTTCTCTTCGCAGGTCGGAGTGAGCGTGCGAACGGAGCCGTCGGCCGTGAGCAGGTCCAGGGATTCGACGTGATTACCGAAACTGCCGTGCGAGTGATGGTTCTTGCCGTGGATGTCGGCGCCGATCGCCCCACCGACGGTGACCTGCCTCGTTCCGGGTAGGACGGGAACCCACAGCCCGTGGGGAAGAACTGCGCGCATCAAGGTGTCGAGACTGACCCCGGCGTCGACGTCGACGATGCCGGTGTCCGGGTCGATCCGATGGATTCGGTCGACGGCGGTCATGTCCACGACGAGGCCACCGGCGTTCTGCGCGGGATCGCCGTAGCTGCGCCCCAGCCCACGTGCGATGACTCCTCTCGGGCCTGCGCTGAGGACGGCCCGGGCGATGACCTCGACGTCCGGGGTGGACAGCACATGAGCGGATGTTGCTGCGCACCTGCCCCATCCGCTGAGGGAACGCCGCTCGGTTTCGAACTCGGTCGTCACAGTCACCGGACCAAGATAGCCACGTCGCGTCGCGTCCCCCCGCCGTTCGCCGCACTCACGCGACATCGTCACGCCCCACAACCCTCGCCAGATGCGCGCGCAACGCCCCCGCCACGACGCCCGGATCCTCGAGCATCGGGATGTGCCCGACACCCGGCAGCACGATCTCCTCGACATCGCCGGGCAGTTCGTCGAGGAAGCGCTGTATGCAGGTGTCCCGCGGGAGGAAGGTGTCGTACTCCCCCAGGATCAGCGACGTCGGTGCGGTGACCCGGTCGAGTCCGGTGAGCGGGCCGTCGCGTAGAAAGGCGAGCAGGATCGGCAGGTAGACCGAGCAATGCGACACCGCCCGAATGACATTCGTGGCGTCGTCCGGATCCACCCGGCTGACGTCGTGGCTGCAGTTCGCGATGACCGGCCGTTGGAAGAACCGACTCGCGGCGGCACGGTCACCGAGCAGCCGCGCGAGCGCCATCAGCGGATACTGCGCCACGAACCCGGAACCGACTCGGAACTCGTGGCGGGAGAAACGCTTCCACCCGCCTCCCGGATTGACCCCCGCGATCGAACGGGCCCGGCCGCGGCGCGCCAGCTCGAACGCAACCTGACCGCCCAGCGAGTTGCCGGCGACATGGCAGGTGTCCCAGCCGATTGCGTCGAGTTCCCTTTCGATGCCGTCGGCGATCCCGGCGATACCCAGGTCGCGCCACCGCAACCGCCGCCCGCCCCAGTGCCCGGGCATCGTGAGCGCGAGAACGTCGTAGTCGGATGCCAGATCGTCGGCCACGCGATGCCACACGTGATGCGACAGCGTGAAGCCGTGCAGCAACAGCACCGGCTCACCGGATCCCCTGCGATACGCCGACGTCACCATGTCGTCTCCTCCCCCGAGGCGTCCCTTCATGGGTAGCACCCGGGTCCGGGAACGACAAGGGCCGGGCGTCCCCGACAGACGCCCGGCCCGATGCCGAAGAGAGAGAAACTACTTCGCGGTCGTCACCGCGAAGCCGGCCACCCACTCGGGGATGGCGCGGTAGTAGCGCGACTGCAGTTCGTACGAACCGGAGGCCGCGAGCGCCGCGTACGCCGCGATCCACGTGCGGACCTCGTGCGACGAGCCGCCGCCCTGCGCCTCGAAGAACTCGTTGGTCCAGCCGTCGAACTGCTCGATGTCGCCGGACGCGACGATGTCGAGAACCTCGTTGTCCCACTCGGGGTTGAGCGGCTTGCGGGTCGACGTGCCAGCAGCCAGGTCGATGCCGGACTGCACGACGCGCTGCTCACCGCGGGCCCGCTGCTCCGGGGTGGGCGGGTTGCCCAGGATCAGCGCCTCGGCGACGCGCGGCGGCGCACCCTCGAGGATCGGCACCGGCGGATCGTGCGACAGACCACCCGACGCGAGGAACAGCACGCGCTTGTCGAGCCGCGCCGCGGCTTCGCCGAGCGCCTTGCCGAACTGCCGGATGCGACGTACGGGGCCGAGCGGCGCGGCCACACCGTTGATGAAGACCGGCACGGTGGGCACCGACTGGATGCCGCCGAACAGCATCTCCAACGGCTGCACGAAACCGTGGTCGACGACCATGCGCGCCGAGATCGTCAGGTCGATGTCACGCTCGAGGACGCCCTTGGCGATCGTGTCGGCCGCCTCGTTGTCGACCAGGATCTCGCCCTCGGCGGAACCGAAGTCGCCCACCGCAAGCGCACCCGTGGCGACCGCGAACGGGGGCATCTTGCCGTAGAAGAAGCCGTTGTAGTGGTCGGGCGCGAACAGCACGACGAGTTCGGGGTCGTACTCCTGGATGAACGCGCGCGCCCCGGCGATGGCGTGATCGACCTCGTCGAGCACCTCCTGCGCCGGATCGTTGAGCCCGATCAGCGGGGAGTGGGACAGCGCAACCAGCGCAACTGACATGAACGGCTCCTTCGGCCTGAATCAATGTCCGGGAGAAGTTCGCTCCCGGGAGTCGTGGTGGGCCGCTACGACGCGAGCGCGACCTGCGACGCGCTCAACGCGCGCGACGCCGCCATGCAGACCCGTCGCAGCGCCGGCTCCGCAGTCGCGGGCGAGTAGCGAGAAACCTGACCCGACACCGAGAACGCCGCGACCGGCCTCGCTCCGGCTCCCGTGACGACGCCGCCGACGCACACGAGGCCGTCACGGCTCTCCTCGTGATCGAAGGCCACTCCGGTGCGGCGGATCTGCGACAGCTCGCCGCGCAACCGGCCGATGTCGGTGATGCTCTTCGCAGTCCGCGCCGACAGATTCGAGCCGATCAGTTCCTCGGAGTCCTGACCGGAGTACGCGAGCAACGCCTTGCCGACCGCGGTGCAGTGCGCGGGCACGCGCCCGCCGACCCGGGAGGGCGATGCGACGGTTCGGTGGCCGTACAGCTTGTTGATGTAGAGGACGTCGGGGCCGTGCAACACCGCGAGGTGCACCGTCTGCCGGGTGGCCTCGTAGAGGTCGGCCAGGAACGGGGTGAGGACGTCGCGGACCGTCGAGTGCTGCGGCGCGTACACGCGGCCACCGAGGTTGTGCAGCTCGGAACCGAGCCGGTAGTCACTGCCGACCCGCTCGACGGCATGGTTCCGTTCGAGCATGCCGAGGATGCGGAAGGCCGTCGACTTGCTCAGCCCGGAGCGGCGCGCGAGTTCGCTCACGCCGACGCCCGTGTACGCCTCCTGGCCGAAACTGGTGAGCAGGCTCATCGCCTTGTCGACGGCCGCACGGCCGTCCCGGCTCGAACCCGAACGAGACAGATCGGTTAGTTCCTGCACGCCCATCGATCCCACCACTTCACTCTGCGAATCGGACATCTCCGGCGCGACCAGGCGCCTCGACCGAGTGTGCCCACCTGGCGTTTGCATGTCAAGATTGACGATAGTGATATTAAAAGTGACACCCCGCCCGGCTCGGCTTTAATCGTCTGGAGCATTCAGCTCATTCGACAGCACCGGACCGAGGCGAGCACTTCGACCGAGAGGAGGGTCCGTGGACAGCAATGCGCTGATCGCACGCAATGTTCAGCGGTTCCGCAACGAACGGCAGATGAGCATGGGCGACCTCGCCAAGCGGGCGGACCTGTCGAAGCAGACCCTCTCGAAGATCGAGCAGGGTGTAGGCAATCCCACAGTCGAGACCATCGATGCGATCGCGGCCGCACTCGACGTGCCCCTGCGACGCCTCGTCACCGAGTGGGGCACGCGCGTGTTCGTGGTGCGCGCCGGCGAGGGCGTCTGGAACGACAAGACCGGGACGGGGACGACCAAGGTCCTCGACCAGATCTACGGCTCCGGCTACGTCCGTACGAGCATCATGCGACTGAAGGCGTCGGCGACCCAGACCCCCGACGACCTCGTTCGACCCGCGGATTCCGCCGGAACCCTCATCCACGCCTACGTCATCAGCGGCAAGGTTCGCGTCGGTCCCGCCAACGAACTGGCCGACCTGGGCCCCGGCGACTTCGTGCAGTTCCCGAGCGACATCCCGTGGGTGCTGGCCGCATCTTCCGCCGAGGCCACCGTGCACGTCGTGACGACGATGCCGCAGGTGCCGCAGTTCGGCCCGCTGAGCGACGAGAACGCCTGAGCGACACAACCTGCAAGATCACGCCGAACGTTACACTCTGGGCAGGTTTGTCACCTACAGTGTCCGCGTGGGTGAACAGCAGATGAACGGTATGAATCGGCGCACCTTCCTGGGAGCTGCCGGTGTCGGCGCACTCGGGATCTCGGCACTGCCGCTGGTCGGCAACCGATCGTGGAATCCGCTCGCAGCGCAGGCCTATGCGGCCGCACCGCTGCCGGCGTCGATCGCGGGCACGACCCTCGAATCCGTCGCGGTTCCGCTGGGCTCCAGCGGATACCGCCGCCTCACCGCAGGTCCGGGTTGGCCGCTGGTCGTCCGGAGCGACCTCGCGGAGGCCAAGTCCGGGCGCGAGGACCGTCGCACCGACCTGGCATCGATCGTCCAGCTCACCGACGTCCACGTGCTCGACGCCCAGTCGCCCGTGCGGTTCGAATACGTCCACCCCTTCCAGGGCGCGGCGTTCCGCCCGCAGGAGACCATGACCGCCCAGGGTCTGGTCTCGCTGATCGATCGCGTCAACTCGCTCCGCAAGGGGCCGCACACGCTGCGCGACTTCGACGCCGTCGTCACCACGGGCGACAACACCGACAACAAGGAGTTCGTCGAACTGGGCTGGTTCCTCACGGCCCTCAACGGTGGCGTCATCACTCCCAACACCGGTGACCCGACCCGGTACGAGGGCGTGCAGAATTCGGGTGCCGACCTGTACTGGAACCCCGAGTCGTCGATCCAGGACATCTACAAGAAGACCGGCTTCCCGGAGGTGCCCGGCCTGCTGCACGCGGCGCTGCAGCCCGTCACCAGCCCGGGCCTGAGCACCAAGTGGTACTGCGTGTTCGGCAACCACGACGATTCCGTCGAGGGCACCCTGCCGAGCGGCATCCCGTTCCTCGAGCAGATGTACACGGGCAACAAGAAGTTCGAGGTGCCCGACTCCTCCGACCAGGCGGCCCGCATCTCGAGCGCCCTGAGCTCTGACCCGACGGCAGTGCTGAACCTGCTCTCGGCGATCACCACCCCGCCGCGGACGGTCACGCCCGACGCCCGCCGGCACCCGTTCACGCCGCGCGAGTTCATCGCCGCCCACCTCGATCCCGCCAACACCGGTCCCGGCCCGGTCGGCCACGGCTTCGCGCCCGACGCCGACGAAACCGGTATCGGCTACTACACGTTCGAGATCTCACCGGGCGTCATCGGCATCAGCATGGACTCGACCAACCGCGCCGGCTTCGTCGACGGTTCGCTCGGCGAAGCGCAGTTCCGGTGGATCGAGCAGACCCTGCTCGCCGGCAGCAGCAAGTACTACGACACCAACGGTGCGCTCGTCACGCAGAGCCGCACCGACACGTACTTCGTGCTGTTCAGCCACCACACCAGCACGACGATGGCGAACACGCTGCCCGATCCCGAGCGCCCTCTCGAGCCGCGCATCAAGGGCGCGCAGCTGGTGGATCTGCTGCACCGCTTCCCGAACGTCCTCGCCTGGGTCAACGGACACACCCACGAGAACCGGATCACGCCGCAGGTCGGCCAGACGCCCGAGCAGGGCTTCTGGGAGATCAACACCGCCTCGCACATCGATTTCCCGCAGCAGGGCCGGATCATCGAGGTCGTCGACAACAACGACGGCACCGTCTCGTTGCTGACGACGCTGATCGAGGCGGACAGCCCCTACCAGGTCAGCTACGACGACTTCTCCCCCGCGGGCCTGGCCTCGATGTACCGGGAGTTCTCGTTCAACGACATCCACGCGGACCCGAAGCTCCTGGGCGGCTCGCCGGACCACAACGTCGAGCTGGTCCTCGCGACGATGCGCGCGTAGACGCCGGGAAAACTGTCACCGGGAGGCCGGTGGGGAGCCCTGCTCCCCACCGGCCTCCTGCGTGTCCTGGAGCGCCCGGCCCCACTTGACGGCCTGGGTCAGCAGTTTGACGCCGACCGCGAGCATCACCAGGTTTCCGACGATCATCACCGTCACGACGGCGCGGGCCGGTTGGGTCACGGCGGCGATGTCCCCGAACCCGACTGTCGCGAACACCGTGAGGGTGAAGTAGAGCGCGTCGATCCGCGTCAGGGTCTCGTTGAACGACCCCGGATCCATCTGTGACAGAAGGAAAGTCGTCGTCGCCGACCCCAACAGGTACACGGGCAGAGTCACCGCCAGGGCCTCCGCCGCCCGCACCGCCGGCGTCGGCGAGTGAACGATCTGCCGGACCTGCCAGGCACACAACCCGACGACGACCAGTACGCCACCGACCAGCACCACGACGGCACCCGCGTCCGGCAGACGATCCATCGGCAGCGCGAAGTAGGCGATCAGCAGAATCACGACAGTGCTGGCCGACCGTAGCAACGCCTTTCGCAGCATCCGGCGCCGGTCGTGGCGGCCGAGGCTTGCCAAGTGGATCGCGTCGGACATGAATCCTCGCTTCCGAAGTCGCTCGCGGCGCTCACTGACGGACCGACGGCGGTCCGTCGCCCCGCGAATGTCCGGGCCGACCTGCACCGACGCACACCCGCCGAGCGCCGTCACCCGACATTGGGTAACGTTCGGATAACGACGCCTGTGGTCGGCAAGGAATTATCTCAGTTTCCGACCCGGGCAGCTCGGAACACGAGCGAAGTGACACGAGCGAACTCGAACACCGAAAGCAGGAGGTGGACAATGCGAAACTCACTCGGTATCTCCACCGGAGCAGCCGGGGTGTGCAGCGCACTCGTCTCCTCCGACGAGACGGGCGTGCAGGACGTCGAATACCGCACGATCTCTGCCGACCTCGGCACGCAGACCGATCCGGGCGATCTGGCACTGTCCGCGATCGGGCTGATGACCATCCAGGTTCCCGATCGCCGCATCGAGCCGGACGCCATCGCGGTCGCGTACCGCACCGAATCCCAGGCTGCCGCGGTGCGTTCCGCGGCGAAGTCCCAGAAGCGAGCGATCCGGCTGGTCCCCGAGACTGCCGCCACCCTCACCTACCTACGCAGCACCGGACTCGTCGCGCAGTACGGCATCATCGCCCTCGTCGACCTCGGTGCGTCGGGTCTCACCGTCACCATCGTCGACCAGGCCGACGGCACCGTGTTCTTCCGTGATCGCACCGCAGCGGTGAGCGCGGACGCAGCGGCCGACGAACCGGGAAGCGATGCCGGTGCTCGCGTGGCCGAGTTCGTGTCGGAGGTCTTCACGCAAGCACTCCAGCGACCCGAGGCGCTCGTGCTGGTCGGCGGCGGTGCCCGGATCCCCGGAATCGCTGCCGCCCTCGAGACTGCTTTCGACGCCACGACCATCGAGGTCACCGAACCCGAGGCCGCGACCGCGAAGGGCGCAGCACTGCTCGCCGGATCCCCCGAACGCCAGAAGTTTCCACTGGTCACCGGATCCGGTGGACGAGTCTCCGGCGCACTCGTGGCGGCCGTCGTGGTGGGTGGACTGATGCTCGGCTACGGCGTCAAGGAGATGGTGCCGCAGAGCGAGGAGAACTACTCCCCCACCGGCAGCCAGGTGATCGAGACACCCACGACCAGCCCTTACGAGCCTCCTCCCGCACCTCAGGAAACGTGGCTCCCGACGAAGGATCCCTACCCGACGACAACGTCCGTCCCCGTGCCGCAGCCGCCTCTGCCGACATACGACTACAGCACGCCGGAACCGAGCACGAGCTACCCGACGTTCGACGAGACGCCTCCCACGACCACGGAACCGTCCGCCGAACCGACCACGACGACACCGCCACCGACGACGACCACGACGACACCGCCGGACGATCTGCCGTGGATACCGCCGAAGTGGCCCGAACTGCCCACGTGGCTACCGGAAATCCCCAGCATCTCACCGCCGGATACCGGGACTCCGCCGACTCCCGAACCGCCGGAGACGTCCGGTCCGGCAGAGACACCGGAGCAGACACCGGAATCGGGGCCCGCTACGGGGTCCAGCGAGACGGCCACACCCCCGACCACCACACCTCCGACCACGACACCGGCGCCTGAGGCACCGATCGCGGCCGGCCCCGAGATCAGTCCCGAATCTGGCTCACCGACACCGGAAGTCCCGGATTCGTCGCCGAGGTGAGCGCCGACGGCTGCGCGCCGCCCGCGATGAGGTGGGCGCCGAGCGCCGCGATCATCACACCGTTGTCGGTGCACAGCCGTGGGCGGGGCACACGGAGCGTGAGACCCGCTGCAGCACAACGCTCCTCGGCGAGCGAACGGATCCGCGAGTTCGCCGTCGCACCGCCGCCGAGCACCAGGGTGTCGACGCCGACGTCCTGCGCGGCGCGCACGGCCTTCATCGTCAACACGTCCGCGACCGACTCCTGGAAGCCCGCGGCGACGTCGGCCACCGGAACCTCTTCGCCCGCACGCTGCTTCGCCTCGACGAACCGTGCCACCGCCGTCTTGAGGCCCGAGAACGAGAAGTCGTGACGCGCGTCCCGCGACCCGGTCATGCCGCGCGGGAACACGATCGCGTTCCGGTCACCCTGCTGCGCGAGACGATCGAGCGCGGGCCCGCCCGGGAAGCCGAGGCCGAGCAGACGTGCGACCTTGTCGAACGCCTCACCGGCCGCGTCGTCGACCGTGGTGCCGAGTTCCACGATCGGCTTACGGCCCAGTTCCTCGACATGCAGCAGATGCGTGTGCCCGCCCGAAACCAGCAGCGCGACGCACGGCGGCATCGGCCCGTGCTCGATAGTGTCGACCGCGACGTGGCCGCCGAGGTGGTTGATCGCGTAGAACGGCACACCCCACGCCGCCGCGTACGCCTTGGCCGCGGCCACACCGACCAGCAGCGCGCCGGCCAGGCCGGGGCCGATCGTCACGCAGATCGCGTCCGGCTTGTCGATTCCCGCAGCCGAGAGGGCACGCTTCATCGTCGGCACCATCGCCTCGAGGTGCGCGCGCGACGCCACCTCCGGCACCACACCGCCGTAGCGGGCGTGCTGGTCGACGCTCGACGCCACCTCGTCGGCGAGGAGTTCGCAGCTACCGTCGCCGTGCCACCGGACGATGCCGACGCCGGTCTCGTCGCACGAACTCTCGATCCCCATCACGATCATGGCCGTCACTCCTTGCCCCGCCGCTCCGCGGCCTCCGCGTCGATCAATGCCGGGCGACGCATCGTGAATGCGTCCGCGCCGCTCGGCTGGTAGTACCGCTTCCTGGTACCGACGATCTCGAAGCCCTCACGCTGGTACAGGGCGATCGCCGGCTCGTTGTCGGTGCGAACCTCGAGGAACACCGGTCCGCCCCACTTGTCCGCCACCCGCAGCAGTTCGTCGAGCAGCGCCCCACCGATCCCGCCGCGCTGCGCCGCCGGATCGACACCGATCGTGTGCACCTCGGCCTCCGGAGTGATGCTCGTCCCGAGCAGGGACACCCCGGCGTAGCCGATCAGTGCGTCGCCGCCGTCGCGCGCCGCGAAGTAGCGATTGTGGCCACCCGCGAGCTCCGACCGGAACGCGTCCGCGCTCCACGGGTCGTCGCCAGGGAACAGCAACTGCTCGAGCTCCGCGCACCGGTCGGCGTCGGTGTCGGCGAGCGGGACGATACGAAAGCTCATTTGCGCCGGTCCGCCAACTCCACCGCGTCCGGTCGGCGCAGGTACAGCGGCACCAGCGGCTCCGGCTCCACCCCGACACGCAGTGCCTGCGCCGCGACCGCGACCAGTCCGGCGGGCGACGGCGTCTCCACCGGCAGCACCGGCAGATCGAACAGGTCCACGTGCGACGCCGACCCGGCGATCACCTCGGACGGCTCACCGTCGAGCTCGGACGGCTTGATCACCTCGGGTCCCTCGACCCGAGTCCCCTGCGAGTAGCGCGCCCAGTACACCTCGCGCCGGCGAGCGTCGGTGACCACCAACAGGTCCCGGCCGTCCGCGGCATCCGCGGCGATCGCGTCGAGGCTGCACACGCCGTGGACCGGGATACCGAGGGCGTCACCGAACGCGGCGCCGGTCGCCATCCCCACCCGCAGGCCGGTGAACGGCCCGGGGCCGACGCCGACGACGACCGCGTCGAGATCGGCAGGGGTGTGCCCGGATTCGGACAGGCACTCGAGGATCTGCGGCGTCAGGACCTCGGCATGCGCGCGCGGGTCGAAGGTCACCCGTGTGGCCAGCGCCTGCGGGGCGTCGGCGGCGGACTCGGGGTCGAAGCGCACGACTCCCGCGGTGACCGCGGGGGTGGAGGTGTCGATGGCAAGCACAAGCACGATGTACCAGGTTACTCGCACTTCACGAGGCTCCCCGGACCGGCCGACCGGCCAACTGTCGAACGTCGTTTCGGCGCGTCGGCTTGGTGCAAATGTTTGTTTTCGGGAATATCTCCGGCAATGCCCCGCCGGGCAGTCGGGTGACCAGGAAAGGTTGGGCGATGAGCGGGGCAATCGAGAATCTCGAACAGCAGGAACCTTCGGCACGTCAGGACGACGGGCTCTTCGGGCCGGACAGCGTCACCTGGCGCCTGTTCGCCGATCCCGCGTCCACGCTCGGCGCCGTCTGCGGCGTCCTGCTGCAGACCCTCAACCCCGACATGATGACGCTGTTCAGCAAGGTCTCCGACAACTACGGCGACCCGGTCGGCCGAGCGGCGCGCACCGTGAAGTACCTCGACACCACGATCTTCGGTGACACCGCGCACGCCCTCGCCGCCGGCGAAGCGGTGCGGCGCATGCACAAGCATGCGCAGTGGACCGACGAGCGCACCGGCCGGACCCTGGTCGCCGACGAGCCGGACTGGCTCGCCTGGACGCACAACACCCTCGTGTGGGGCATCCTGCGTAGTTCCGAGTTGTACGGCCCGAGCCTCACGGCGGCCGAACGCGACCGCTTCGTCGTCGAGCAGCACCGGGCGGCCGAACTCGTCGGCATCGACCCGTCCACGCTGGCCGCCACCCACGCCGAACTCGACACCTACATCAACGCCCAGGTGGACTGGCTGGCCGTCACACTGCCGGCGGCCGAGGCCACCGTCGCGCTACGCAAGCCGACGCTGAAGGGCAACCCGATCAAGGTCGCGTCGTCGGTGGTGATCCAGGACGGCATCATCGCGCTGCTGCCCGAGTGGGCACGCACCATGTTCGGAGTCGCCGGCCGCCCGATGAGTCTCGGCGGCGCCGCCCGGGCGACCCGCCTGCTCATGGCAGCCGCCCGGCGCAACAAGCCCTACGAGAAGCTGATCGCCGACATGCTCTCGGAGGTCGACGCGCACCCGTACCGCAAGGTGCGCGGCATCGACGGGGTGCGCCGCTGACCTACCCGCGTCAGCGAGCGGCGGGGCCGGCGACCCACTCCCACACGGCCGTACGGACATCCGACTCCGGTTCCCGCCGCAGCCGCACCCGCAGGTGCCGATCCGCGAGATGCTCGACCACACCCTCGCCCCACTCCACCACGACGACGGCCGACGCGAGATCGGTGTCGAGGTCGAGTGCGTCGAGCTGGTCGTGCATGTCCACGGCCGCATCGGCGGCCACCGCCTCGTTCAACCGGTAGGCGTCGACGTGCACCAGTGCGACAGGGGCGCCGCCGTCCGGCCGGGCCCCCGCCCGGTGCTCCCGCGCGATGATGAACGTCGGCGACGTCACGCGCCCCTCGACTCCGAGCCCGGCCGCGATGCCCCGGGTCAACGCCGTCTTGCCGGCACCGAGCGGACCGTCGAGCACAACCAGGTCGCCCGCCCCGAGGTCGGCCGCGAGCGCGCGTCCGAGCGCCTCGGTGTCCTCGGTCGTCGGTAGGGTCGCCTCGCCCCGTCCGGTCCGCGTGTCAGCCGACATCTGTTCGCTCCAGTCCACCCACCAGCGCCGAATTCTCGCGATCCTCGCGTCTCGACACGGCGCGCCGGACCAACCGATCGATCGCATCGGAGGTTACCTGCGGGAACTCGAGCTCCACGAGATGGCCCGCGTCGCGCACCCGCACCAGCTCGGCGCGGGACAGCCCGGCGGCCAGCGCCTTCGAGCTGGTGAACGGGATGATCATGTCGGCGTCGCCGCACAGCACCAGCGCCGGAACGTCGTCCAGCACGGGCAGCGCCTCGGATTCGTCGTGCAGTTCCAGGGATTCGAGGAAGTTGACGATCGTCACCACCGAGATGTCGTTGAGCATGCCCTCGGAGAACTCGACCAGCCGCGGACTCACCTCGGTGCCGTACGACGCCGCCCGCAGGATCGGCGAGATGATCGCGCGGGCCGCGCCGCGCGCCTGCTGCACGACGCCGGGCGCCGTGCGCACCGCGAGGCGGAACGCATCGATCACCGGATTGTTCAGGTTGCGGCCGAGCCCAGACTGGTTCAGGCCCGCAGCCGTGGTCGCGATCAGTCCGACGCCGATCACCCTGTCATCGAACAACTCCGGGAACTGACGGGCCATCGCGAGGATCGTCATGCCGCCCATCGAATGCCCGACCAACACCACCGGACCCGACGGCGCCGTCGCCTCGATCACGGCGGCCAGATCACGGCCCAGCTGCGCGATGGTGCAGCTCTCCGCGGTCGGCGTCCCGGACTCCCCGTGCCCGCGATGGTCGTAGAACACCATCCGCACCGAGTCGCCCCACCGCTCCGCGAGCTGCGTCCGCTGGAAGTGCCACGACTCCGACCGAAGGCAGTACCCGTGCACGAAGATCACCGTCAGCGGCGCGTCGGCGGGACCGACCTCGCGGACCGCCAGCGGAATGTCGTCCTCCGTCGTGACGACGCGACTGCGGTCGCGGGAGAACACCGTGAAGTCCTCGGACGCGTAGATCTCCGGACCCCGGCGGGTCGTCGCGGCCTTCACCACGTTGAGCCCCGCCAGCGTGCCGATCGCCGCGACGCCCGCCACACCCCCGAACAGGCCGAGCCTGTTCAGGATGTTCATGACCGCCCGCCCGGGCCTCCGACATAGGTCCGGACCGTCCGGCCTCGCACCGAAGTCACCACCTCGTAGTGGATGGTGTCGAGCGCATCCGCCCAGTCCTGCGCGTGCGGCACGCCTTGCTCACCTTGCTCGCCGTCACCGAAGAACACCGCGGTATCGCCCTCCCGGACCCCGGCGCCGTCCGGCCCGAGATCGACGACGAGCTGATCCATGCAGACCCGGCCGATACCGGGGCGCCGATCGTCGCCGAGCCACACCTCGAACCGTCCGCCCAACGCACGCGGAATACCGTCCGCGTAGCCGACCGGCAGCAACGCCACCGTCGTGTCGTGCGGCGCCACCCACGTGTGCCCGTAGGAGACGCCCTCTCCTGCCGCCACCTTCTTCACCAGAGCCACCCTCGATCGGAACGTCATGACCGGCCGCAGGCCGAACGTCCCCAGATCCGGAACCGGGGACAGTCCGTATATCGCAATTCCGGGGCGAACCATGTCGAATCGCAGGTCAGGACGGGTGAGGGTGGCCGCAGAGTTCGACAGATGTGCCGCCTCCGGGACCAGCCCGATGCGCTTGGCATCCGCGAGTGCACTCGTGAATCGCTCACGCTGCTCGTCGATCACCGGGTGGTGCGGTTCGTCGGCGTGCGCAAGGTGCGAGAACACGCCCTTGAAACGGACGGCGCCCTCCGCCTCGACGCGCGCCAGGTCCTTCAGGAAGTCCGTCCACTCCTCGCGGGAGACGCCGTTGCGGTTGAGGCCTGTGTCGACCTTGATCGTCACGGTGGCGGTCTTCCCGACCTGGCGGGCCGCCTCCGCGACCGCGGCGAGGTGCCGCGGCGACGACAGGCCCAACTCCACCCCGGCGGCGACCGCGGGGGCGTAGTCGGAATCCGCGGTGTGCAACCAGGACAGCACCGGCGCGGTGATGCCCGCGTTCTTGAGTTCGAGGCCCTCGGCGAGCGTCGTGACACCGAGTTCACCGGCGCCGGCCGCGAGCGCGGCCCGCGCCACCGGCACCGCACCGTGGTTGTAGGCGTCGGCCTTGACGACCGCCATGACCGTGGCGCCGCCCGCGTGCTCGCGCAGGATGCCGACGTTGTGGGCCACCGCATCGAGGTCGATCACTGCCTCCGCCTGAGGCGCCGCCGCAGGTGGAGGCGTGTCCGCCGCCGTGGGGGCGCTCATCGTGGTCGGGTCGGTGTCGGTCTCCTGCGCGGTGGTACTCACGAAATTCGATCCTGCCACTCGTCAGGAGGAAACTCCTGCACGGGTCGAAGCCGACCAGTCACGATTCGGGCACATGTGAGCTCGGGAACACCCTCAGTATCCGGATCGCCGATCGCAGATGCGCGAGCAGTGTCGATGCCGAGATCGGCGCGAGGCCGGCGTCCCCCGTCTCGTCGGAGCCCTCCCGAGCCCCCAGATTGGCCGCGAGCGAATGCGCTCGCGCGCCCGCCGCTGCGGCCAGGGACGGCTCGAGTCCGGTCGCCATCAACGCGCCGATCACCCCGGACAGGACGTCGCCGGACCCCGCCGTCGCGGCCCACGAACTGCCCGCGTCGTTGACGTATGCCCGGCCGGACGGATCCGCGACCACCGTCGCCCGCCCCTTGAGCAGGACCGTCACACCCCACTCCGCGGCCAGCGCGCGCGTCGCCGCGACCCGGTCGGGGGTCGGTGCGACGCTCGTGAGCCGTTCGAACTCACCGGCGTGCGGTGTCAGCACGGTGGGGGCGGCGCGGCGCCGGACGAGGTCGGGGTGCTGCGCGAGCAGGTTGAGGCCGTCGGCGTCGACGAGCACCGGGACGTCGGAGTCGAGCACGGTCCGCAGCTCCCCGAGTGCAGCGTCGTCGGTGCCGATCCCGGGGCCGACGACCCACGCCTGCACCCGACCGGCCTCGGCGGGCGACGGTGCCGCCACCACCTCGGGCCAATGGTTCAGAACCTCCGCCGCGGCCCGTCCCGCGTAGCGCACCATTCCGGCCGTCGCCGTCACCGCCGCGCCCGCCGACAGAACCGCCGCCCCCGGGTAGCGCCCGCTGCCCGCGACCACCCCCACGACGCCCTGCGTGTACTTGTCGTCCGCCGCACGGGGCACCGGCCACAGCCGGCCCACTTCCGCCGGATCGAGCGCCTGCAGGTCCGCTCCGGGGAGCGTGAGACCGATGGGCACCAGTTCGACGCGACCGCACCGCGCGGCAGCGAGCGCGTGCACGGGCTTGAGCGCGCCGAACGCGACGGTGACCGCCGCCGTCACCGCGGGACCGTCCACCGCACCCGTGTCGGGGTCCACGCCGCTCGGCAGGTCGACCGCGACGATCGGGGCGTCGAGTTCCGCGACGATCGCCGCAGCAGTCGGCCGCAGCGGCCCCTTTCCGGAGATACCGACGATGCCGTCGAGCACCAGATCGGGATCGCCCGGATCCGGCGAGACCCGCCCGCCCGCGGCCCTCAACGCGGCCAGTCCGGCCGCGTGCGCGCGTTCCGGGTTCAGCAGGACCGCGGTGACCGCGACGCCGCGACGGCGCAGCAGCGCGCCCGCCCACAGCGCGTCGCCGCCGTTGTCGCCGGATCCGACGAGGAGCGTGACCCGGCGTCCGGTCACTCCCCCGGTCCGCGCCCGCAACTCGTCCGCCGCCACGCACGCCAGTCCGTAGGCCGCGCGGCCCATCAACGTGCCGTCCGGCAGGGTCGCCAGCAGCGGCGCCTCCGCGGCCTTGACCTGCTGCGCCGTGTAGTAGTCGCGCATTGCCGTCAGGCCGCCACCGGGCCGGAGATCATGAACCGCGCACCGTTCGGATCGGCCACCTGCGCCATCCGACCGTACTCGGTGTCCCACGGCTGGGTGAGGACCTCACCGCCGAGCTCGACGACCCGGGCGATCGCGACGTCGGTGTCGTCGACCTGGACGAACATCTGCCAGTGCGACGGCACCTCGGCCGGCAGCGCCTTGCTCGCGTCGTAGATCCCCGCCAGATCCTCCCCGCCGAACCGTCCTGTGGAGTAACGGAATTCGTCGCTGTCACTCAGTGTGGCGAGATCCCAGCCGAAAACGTCACGATAGAACGGCAGCGCGGCGTCGTAGTCCTTACTGACCAGCTCGAACCACCCTGGCGTGCCGGACTCGCCGACCACGCCGAAACCCTTGTGCTCGGCCGGCTGCCACGCGCCCACCACGCCGCCCGACGCATCCACGAACAACGCCATCCGCCCCTGCCGCGGCACCGTCATCGGCTCCATCATCACCTGGCCGCCGGCCTTCGCGACCGCCTCCGCGGTGGCGTCCGCGTCGGCCGTCGCCAGGTAGGTCGTCCACAGGTTCACGTACGGATTCCCGGGATCCCCCGGCATCGCACCGGCCACCGGCTTCCCGCCGGCGAAGAACATCACGTAGCCGCCGTACTCCTCGGAGGAACCCTCGTGGGTCCACCCGAACAGGGCGTCGTAGAAGGCGGTGGCGCGATCGATGTCGGACGACTGCATATCGATCCAGCACGGGGCGCCCAGCGGGGCGGATTCACGGGCAGGCATGGCAACTCCTCGGTCGACTCGAGGTCGTACAGGTGTCGGAGGACACACTCGCCGTCAGACTACGCTGAATTGCATGAAAGCACGGGCAACCGCGATGGCCATCGGAATCGCTTTGGCTGCAACCCTTTCCGGGTGTAGCTCGGATTCGGGGGGCGGTGCCCCGGCAGACCTTCCGGGCGGCGCGGACAAAGCGCTCACCGTCGAGGTGAAGAACATGGCCTACTCGCCGGCATCGATCACGATCCAGGCCGGCCAGACCGTGACGTGGGTGTTCGACGACCGCGGCGTCCCGCACGACGTCGTCGGACTGGGCAGTGCCGAGTCCGTCCTGCGCAGCCCTCTGCTGAAGACCGGCACGTGGCAGTTCACGTTCACCGAACCGGGCACCTACGACTACACGTGCTCGCTGCACCCGGACATGCTCGGTGTGGTCGTGGTCGTCTGACCTTCAGGTCCGACCACGACCACACCGAGCCGTCGAGAAGCTATTCGACGGTGACGGACTTCGCGAGGTTGCGCGGCTTGTCGACGTCGAGGCCGCGAGCGACCGCGACCTCCGCGGCGAACACCTGCAGCGGAACCGTCGACAGCAGCGGCTGCAGCAGCGTCGGCGCCGCCGGGATCTCGATGAGGTGATCGGCATGCGCCCGCACCGCCTCGTCGCCCTCCTCGGCGATCACGATCGTCGTCGCACCACGCGCCTTGATCTCCTGGATGTTGGAGACCAGCTTCGAGTGCAGCACCGCGCGACCCTTCGGCGACGGCATCACGACGATGACCGGCAGGCCGTCCTCGATCAGCGCGATCGGGCCGTGCTTGAGCTCGCCCGCCGCGAAGCCCTCGGCATGCATGTACGCCAGCTCCTTGAGCTTGAGCGCACCCTCGAGCGCCACCGGGTAGCCGACGTGGCGACCCAGGAACAGCACTGCCGACGAGTCCGCGAACTGGCGGGCCAGCGCCCGCACCGGCTCGACGGTCTCGAGGACGCGGGACACCAGGTCCGGCATCGCCGCGAGGTCCGCGTACTCGCGGGCCACCTCGTCCGGGTACTTCGTGCCGCGTGCCTGCGCCAAGGCCAGCCCCACCAGGTAGTTCGCAGTCACCTGGGCGAGGAAGGCCTTGGTGGAGGCCACGGCGATCTCCGGACCGGCCCGCGTGTAGAGGACGGCGTCGGCCTCGCGCGGAATCTGCGCACCGTTGGTGTTGCAGATCGCCAGCACCCGGGCCTTCTGATCCTTCGCATGCTTGACCGCCTCGAGCGTGTCCGCGGTCTCACCCGACTGCGAGATCGCGACGACGAGCGTGGAGCGGTCCAGCACCGGGTCGCGGTAGCGGAACTCGCTGGCGAGCTCGACCTCGACGGGCAGCCGAGTCCAGTGCTCGATCGCGTACTTCGCGAGCAGGCCCGAGTGGTACGCACTGCCACACGCCACGACGAAGACCTTGTCGACGTCGCGGAGCTCCTGATCGGACAGCCGCTGCTCGTCGAGCACGATCGTCCGGTCCACGAAGTGGCCGCGCAGGGTGTCGGCGACGGCCTGCGGCTGCTCCTGGATCTCCTTGAGCATGAAGTAGTCGTGGCCACCCTTCTCGGCGGCCTGCAGGTCCCAGTCGATTCGGAAAGCGCGGGTGTCGGCGGCCGCATCGTTGCCGAAGAAGTCGGTGACCGAGTACCCGTCCGCAGTGATCACCACCGCCTGGTCCTGGCCCAGCTCCACCGCATCGCGGGTGTGCTCGATGAACGCCGCGACGTCGGAGCCGACGAACGTCTCGCCCTCGCCGACACCGATCACGAGCGGCGTCGACCGGCGCGCCGCGATGATCATGTCGGGATGGTCGGCGTGCGTGAACACCAGCGTGAACGCACCCTCGAGCCGGCGCAGCACCGCCAGCGCGCTCTGCAGGAAGTCACCCGCGGTGGGACCGGACTCGTACGCCTTGGCGACGAGATGGACGGCGACCTCGGAGTCGGTGTCGCTGAGCAGATCCACCCCGGCCGCCTCGAGCTCGCCGCGCAGCGGGGCGAAGTTCTCGATGATGCCGTTGTGCACGACGGCGAACCTGCCGCTCGCGTCCCGATGCGGGTGCGCGTTGCGGTCGGTGGGCTTGCCGTGCGTCGCCCAGCGCGTGTGACCCATGCCGGTGGTCCCGACGAACTTGTCGGCCCCCACCTCGGCGAGTTCCGCCTCGAGATTGGCCAGGCGTCCGGCCTTGCGCTCGGTGGACAGCCCGCCGGCGCCGTCCGCGACCGCGATCCCGGCAGAGTCGTAGCCGCGGTATTCCATCCGCCGCAACGCCTCTACGACGACACCCAATGCCTGGCGGTGGCCCACGTAACCCACGATTCCGCACATGGTTCACCAGGGTACTTGGGTGACCGTGTGGAGCGAACTCGGTCCACGATCGGATAACGTCACACCCGTGGCGCAGACACCTAAATCCCTGGTATCCAAGCTGTCCAAGCGTGGCCCGCACAAGGTGCTGCGCGGCGATCTCGCGCTCGCGGGACAGCCCGGCGTGGTCTACACACCCGCCGAAGGATTCAACCTCCCCGCAGTCGCCTTCGGCCACGACTGGATGGTGGGCGTCGACAACTACACGGACACGTTCGAACACCTCGCGTCGTGGGGCATCGTCGTCGCCGCGCCGGGGACCGAACGCGGCCCGGTGCCCTCACATCTCGGCCTCGCCGCCGATCTCGTCACAGCCCTCGACATCTGCACCGGGGTCCGTCTGGGACCCGGCCGGATCAGCGTGCAGCCGGAACGCCTCGCGGTGGCCGGCCACGGCATGGGGGCAGGCGCAGCCGTCCTCGCAGCCGCGCAGCACACGACGATCAAGGCGGTCGCCGCACTGTTCCCCTCGCCCACGTCGCCCTCCTCGGCGGTCGCGGCGGGCCGGGTCTCGGCGGCCGGACTGATCCTCGCGGGCGCGAAGGACGTCGACTCGCTGAACAGCGACGCCCTCGCCCTCGACGACGCCTGGCGCGGAGCGACGCTGCTACGCGTCGTCGACAAGGCTTCCGACTCCGGACTCGTGGAGGGGCGCCGCCTGCTCGGTTTCCTCGGCGTCGGCGGATCGGAACATCGCACCCAGCGCGTGACGCGCGCCATGATGACCGGCTTCCTGCTGCACCGGCTCACCGGCGACAAGGCCTACGCGGCATTCGCCGACACCGACGCGCACTTCCCCGGCACGCACCCCGCCGTCCGGGAGGACGCCGAGCACGCCGATCACCCACTCGATCCCCGCGAGCTCGCCGCGCACCGCGCCGGCACCCAGGCCAGCCGGCTGCTCGGCAGCTGATCCCGCCTCACATCGCGCCGGCCTCGGCGAGCGCGACTCCCTGATCGTCGCCTCCCGGCGCCGGAGAACCCACCTCCGCGAGGGTGGGGTCGACGGCTCCGGCACCGACAGGCGGTGTGCCCGCCGGCGTTCTCGTGCCGCGGACCGGATTGGACCCCGCCGCCGGGCCGACTGCGCCGGGTGAAGCCTGCTCTGCCGACGGCTCCGGGGCCGGTGATTCAGGTGCGGGCACGCAGTAATCGGCAGGCGCGGGCGGCTCGGGTGCGGGTTCCGGGCAGTCCGTTTCGGGCGCGGGTTCCGGGCAGTCAGGTTCGGGCGCGGGTTCCGGGTCGGGCGTTGCCGCTACGGGTTCCGTGTCCGGTTCGGGTTCGGGTTCGGGCGCTGGGGCCGGCGGCGCGGGTTCGGGTTCGGGTTCGGGTTCGGTTGCTTCCGCAGCGCAACTGCACTCGCAATCACACGCGCACCCCGGCCCCTCGGCCGGGCCCGGATCCAGGTTGAGACTGCCGGTCTCCCGCACCGCTGCCGTCACCTCCGCGACCACCTCGCCGACGATGCCGAGCGCGACCTGGGCGACCGTTCCGGCGATCGCCCCCGCCGCACGCACCGCGCCCTCGATCGCGAGCGATCCGCCCGTTCCGCTCGTTCCAACCGATCCGATCGCGACGCCGGGATTCGGCACCGACGGTGCGGTCCCGGCGGGTGTGGTCGGGGCAGCCGGCACTGCACCCGTCACCTGGGCACCGACTGACCCCGTGCCGGCGCACGTCAGCCCGGCCAGGCTGCTGGTGGGCGGCGGCGACGCGGGAGCCGTCGCGCAGGCCGCGACGGTGATGGGTGCCGACAGCGGCGGCGGGCATGGCTGCGGCAGCGGTGCCCCGGCGGCGGAACACACGTCCTCGATACAGGCCGGGGCCCGGACGGCACTGTCGTCCATCGTGCAGAACACGGCGTCGAGGGTCTGGAACACTTCCTCGACCGCGTATTCCGTTTCGTCACACAGTTCGACGAACTGCTCGGTGGTGTCGCGGACCCGGGCGAGGAATACCTCCACTGCCCAGTTCGCGGCGTCCTCGGCCGCCGAACCGAAGTTCACGGCGGTCATGACGATGTCGTCGACCTCGGCCGCAGTGCGGCCACACGCGCGATCCGGATCGAGACTCGCGACCCACTCGGCCTTGCGTGCGGCGGCCTCCCGTAGCACGTAATCCGCCTCCACCAGCGCACAGCGAACGTCGTCGAGATCGCCGCGCAGTCGAGCGGCCCGATCCAGGTGCTCGGCGAGATGCGTGTCGGCAGACTCGGCTGCCCGCCCCCGCCACGCCTGCCCGACGGCCGACCGAACTCGCTCCTGGTCGTCGCACTGCCGTGCGATGTCCGCGGCAGCCCGCGTCACCACATCGATGTCGGCGGCGAGCGCGTCGAGTCGGATGTCGCGCTGCTCGAAGTAGCGCGCCTCGATCTCGTCGTAGGTCGGAAAGCTGTCGCCGGTACCAGCCCGTTCGGCCACGAATGCCGCACGCGGAACGAACGTCGCGAAGAATCGCAGCCAGTCCGCGGCCGTCCTCAGCACGGCCTCCATCACAGTGTCCCGAGTGACACGACGTTGCCGGAGGTGGCAGTGTCCCGGTCCTCGTAGGCATCGACCGTCTCGGCCAGCCCCCGCGCGATGTCCGCTGAACCCGTCGCGAACGCTCCGATCGCCCGCGCGAGCCGCAGGTAGCCCTCGCGGATCGCGCGTTCCCGGCCGGGATCGTCGAGACCGTTGCCGAACTGGCACTGGCCGACCCTCCAGACGAGGCCACGGGCGCCGTCCGCGCTCACCCGCAGCGACTGCGCCGCCGCCCGTACCCCCGCGACGTCGATCTCGACCACGTCTGCCATCGGTTCCGCCTTCCGCGCTGTCGATCTGGATCCTTATGCCCAGTTCGACGCAGCAGGCCTTCCTCCGGTTCCGTCAGGCCGACGCGACGTGCCCGGCCAGCGTCTCCGCGATGCGCTGCGCCCTGTCGAGGTCTGCGGCCTCCACCATCACGCGCACCAACTGTTCGGTGCCGGACGGTCGCAGCAGCACCCGTCCCGTGTCGCCGAGTTCGGCCTCGGCTGCCGCGATCGCCGACAGCACCTGCGGCGCCCCGGCAACGGCGGCCTTGTCCGCGACCCGGACGTTGATCAGCACCTGCGGCAGCGACGTCATCGCCCCGGCCAGCGTCGCGAGGGACGCACCCGTCCGCGCCATCCGGCCCATCAGCCGCAGGCCGGTGAGGACGCCGTCGCCCGTCGTTCCGTGGCCCGGGAGCACGACGTGGCCGGACTGTTCGCCGCCGAGGCTGAAACCACCGGCGCGCAGTTCCTCGAGCACGTAGCGGTCGCCGACCGCGGTGGTGCGCAGCTCGATGCCGGCCTCGCGCATCGCGATGTGCAGACCGAGGTTGCTCATGACAGTGGCGACCAGGGTGTTCTCGACGAGTTCACCGGATTCGTGCATGCCGATTGCCAGGACGGTCATGATCGCGTCACCGTCGACTACGGCTCCGGACGCGTCCACCGCCAGGCAGCGGTCGGCGTCGCCGTCGTGGGCCAGGCCGAGGTCGGCGCCGTGTTCGACGACCGCACGCTGCAGCCCTTCGAGGTGCGTCGAACCGCACCCGTCGTTGATGTTCAGTCCGTCGGGTTCGCCGTTGATCGCGATCACCGTCGCGCCGGCGGCGCGGTACGCCTCGGGGGCGACCGTCGAAGCGGCGCCGTGCGCGCAGTCGACGACGACGGTGAGCCCGTCGAGGCGGGAGTCGAGAGCGTTCGCGAGATGCGCGAGGTACCTGCTGGTGGCATCGAACGCGACGTCGACGCGGCCGATGCCGGCACCGGTAGGCCGGCGGCTGGGACCGGCCGCGATCGCGGCCTCGATCCGGTCCTCGATCTCGTCGTCGAGTTTGTGGCCTCCGGCCGCGAAGATCTTGATGCCGTTGTCCGGCATCGGGTTGTGCGACGCCGAGATCATCACTCCGAGCGCGGCACCGTATGCACCGGTCAGGTATGCGACGGCCGGAGTCGGGAGGATTCCGACGAGCACGACATCGACACCGGCCGCGGTGAGTCCGGCGGTGACGGCCGCCTCGAGCATCTCACCGCTGGCACGCGGGTCGCGGCCGACGACCGCGACAGGTCGCTCCGACGCGGGTCCGGGGGGCGCGAGTACCTCCGCTGCTGCGGCGGCGACCTTCAGCGCCAACTCGGCGGTCAACTCGGCGTTCGCCAAGCCCCGCACGCCGTCCGTGCCGAACATACGACCCATAGATTCCGACCCCTCCAGATCCGGGCGAGCATTCAGGTGAAACACGAAAGCAGGCGTCCGGAAGCGAATGAGCTCTTCGAACGCCTGCTCTCGTGGAAGAACAGGTGCCGAAGCCGGCACGAATGCCGGCTCCGGCGACACATCAGCGCTTGGAGTACTGAGATGCCTTGCGGGCCTTCTTCAGGCCGTACTTCTTGCGCTCGACGGCGCGAGCGTCACGCGTCAGGAAGCCGGCGCGCTTGAGCGCGGGGCGATCCTCGGCGGTGACCTCGATCAGCGCGCGGGAGATGGCGAGACGCAGCGCGCCTGCCTGACCCGACGGGCCGCCACCGGTCAGCAGCGCGGTGATGTCGAACGACTCGGTGCGCTCGACCAGGACCAGTGGAGCCTTGATCAGCTGCTGGTGCACCTTGTTCGGGAAGTAATCCTCGAGGGTGCGGCCGTTGAGCTTGAACTCACCGGTGCCGGGGGTCAGGCGGACGCGGACGACCGCCTCCTTGCGACGACCGACGGTCTGGACCGGGCGGTCGATCACGATCGGAGCCTGCGGAGCAGCCTCGTAGACCTCGGCAGCCTCGGACTCCGAGGTGTACTCGGTCATCTCGTCAGCCGCGACCTCGACGGCCTCGTTGAAGTCTTCGTTGCTCACTGGGCGACCTGCTTGATCTCGAACGGAACCGGCTGCTGCGCGGCATGGGGGTGGTTCGGGCCTGCGTAGACCTTGAGCTTGCCCGCAATGGCGCGGCCCAGCTTGTTCTTCGGGATCATGCCGACGACGGCCTTCTCCACCAGACGATCAGGGTTCTTCTCGAGAACCTCGCCGACCGAACGGGACTTGAGGCCACCCGGATGTCCGGAGTGGTGGTACAGGAACTTGTCCGTGCGCTTGTTGCCGCTGATGGCAACCTTGTCAGCGTTGATGATGACGACGAAGTCGCCACCGTCGATGTGCGGCGCAAAAGTGGGCTTGTGCTTGCCGCGGAGCAGGTTCGCTGCCTGCACGGCAAGGCGACCGAGCACCACGTCGGTGGCATCGATGACGTGCCACGTACGGGTGACGTCACCGGCCTTCGGGGAATAGGTAGACACAGAACTTCCTCGTCTGTTCGTTTCCGCTGCTGGTCTGGCGCGCCTCGTGCAATGCACGGCTGGTCCTCGGCGACCAGTTGAGACCCGAGAACCATTTCCCTCCCCCGCACACGAATGCGCGGCGAGAGATGACACGCCGACGTAGAAGACTACCGGCTCCCGCCCGGCAGGGTCAAAAGCGCCCGGCTCATCCGAGCGCAACGGACAGCTGTTCCACCGCCCAGCCGAGGTCGGCCCGGGAGATCACCAGGGGCGGCGCGATCCTGATCGTCCCCTCGTGCGCGTCCTTCGCCAGCACCCGCCGGGCCAGCAGACGTTCGCAGATCACGCGCGCGGACGGCTGCCCCGGGGCCAACTGCACACCGGCCCACAGCCCACGTCCACGCACCTCGGACACCCGGTCCGCGGGTAGCTCCGACAGCAGCCGGTGCAGGTACTCCCCCAGTTCCCGGCTGCGTTGCTGATACTCCCCGGTCTCGAGTAGCCGCACCACAGCGCTGCCGACCGCGCATGCGAGTGCGTTGCCACCGAATGTGCTGCCGTGCTGCCCCGGGTGGATGACCCCCATGACGTCCCAGTTCGCGGCGACCGCGGACACCGGCACGATTCCGCCGCCGAGGGCCTTGCCGAGCACGTAGACGTCCGGCACCACCGACTCGTGCTCGCACGCGAACGTCTCGCCCGTCCGGCCCAGGCCGCTCTGGATCTCGTCGGCGATCATCAGCAGGCCGTGCTCGTCGCACAGCTTCCGGACCGCGGCCAGGTAGCCGTCGGGTGGGACCAGCACGCCGGCCTCGCCCTGGATCGGCTCCACGAGGACCGCGACGGTGTTCTCGGTGATCGCGTCCGCCAGTGCCGCGATGCTGCCGTACTCGACCGAGGGAAACCCCGGAGGGAACGGCCCGAAACCGTCGCGCGCGTCGGGATCGGTCGAGAATCCGACGATCCCGATCGTGCGGCCGTGGAAGTTGCCGCGAAACGTGATGATCTCCGCTCGGTCGTGCTCGACGCCCTTGACGTCGTAACCCCACTTGCGTGCGAGCTTGAGCGCCGTCTCGACGGCCTCCGCGCCGGTGTTCATCGGCAGGACCGCGTCCTTGTTGCACAGGCGCGCGACATCGGCACAGAAATCGGCGAACCGATCGTGCTGGAACGCGCGGCTGGTGAGTGTGAGCCGGCCGAGCTGCTCACGGGCCACCGCGACGAGCGCGGGATGCGCGTGCCCGAAGTTCAACGCCGAATACCCCGCCAGCACGTCGAGGTACTCGACACCGTCGACACCCCGCACCCAGGCTCCCGAACCGGATTCGATCACCACCGGGAGCGGGCTGTAGTTGTGGGCGCTGTGCGCGTCGGCCCGCGCGAGCTCCGCCCGTGTCTGCTCCGTCACCGACACGAGATCGGCTTCGGGCTGTCGTCCCACCGTCATGATCCGCCTCCCGGTCCGGCACGAGGCACCACCGCATTCGGATCACGTCAGTATCCGCCGACCGGCGCTCGGCGGCAATCGTTCTCGACCGGAAGGCGCCGCGGACACACGTGTGCCCCGACGTCTCTCCTACGTCGGGGCACACGTTTCAGGCGTAGTGCGGAGGCTACGCCCAGCTGTTGGCAGCGGCGGTGTTCACCTGCTGCATGTCCGCGTTGCCCTGACCGACTACACGGCCCACGGCGTCGAGGATCTGGTTGAGCTCGTCGGCGGCCGCATCCCACTTGGCCTGATGCTCCTGATACGCTGCGGACGCCGCGCCGTCCCACTCCGCGACCATCGGGGCGATCGAGGTCTTGAGATCACTCAGCTTCCCGTTCATTTCCTTCTGGAGGGCATCGATTCGAAGCTGGAGCGCCTCGATCTGACCGAACGAATAACGCATCATGTGCTGCTGCTCCTCTGTGACTGTGGTCCGGGATCGGGATTGTTGTCCGGGATCCCGGTGGGTGATCCGGGGATCGAAATCAGATGTTCAGGCTGCTTGCGACGTTGTTGAGCGACGACGTGTGGTCCTGCTGCGTGGTATCGAACGTCACGCTGTTGGACTTGATGTTCTCGCCGATCGACTGGAGGGCGTCGTTGAGCTTCTTGGCACTACCGTCCCAGCGCTCCATGAGGCTGTGGAAAGCGATCGCAGCCGATCCCTCCCACGCCCCGCGAATGCCGTCCACCTCGGACCGGAGGTTCCCGAGCAGTCCGGCGATCTCCTCACGGACGTCGCTGACGCGACGCGACGTGTCCTCCATCGTCGAGACTGTGGTCTTCATCTGATCGCTCACTCTGACTCCTTGGGAATCGTTTTCGCGTTCCGCGTCCCGGCCCGAGTCAGCCCCCCGTGAAACAGCCACAGCCGGCCTCGGCTCTACCAGTTCGCGCCTACATATGGTTCGACGCAGCGACAGGTGGATTCGGTTCCATTCGTCCCGAGACTTTTTCGGAGGTCTTCGCCGGACGCGGATTCACCGGGCGGGACCGACCGTCACGGCGCGAACTGCCTGCTCGCAGTCGGCTGCGATCGCCTCCCACCCGACGTCCCGGTACTGGCACCCCACGCTCACCTGCACGTCGTCCTCCACCAGCACGAACCACCGCACCCGCGATCCGTCTGCAGGTGACTCGACGTACCCGACGGACCGTCGTCCGCCGAACTCGAGGTCGGGGGTGAAATCGGAGAACGGCCCCGCGGCCCCGCGCTCACCGATCTTGCGTTCGAGCCCGCGCACCACCGGATCCCACCCCGAGCCGACGGCAAGTTCGGTGGGCAGGACCACGATCCGCCCGCCACGGCCGTCGTCCGGTACCAGGTCCAGCCGGCCCGGTTGGTCGCCGCGAACCTGCCACGTGTCGGGCAGTTCGGTACTCGCCCTGCCGATCTCGACGCGCTGCAGCGGGGCCGCCGCAGACGCTCGATCCGATCCACCCGTGTGCCGGACGGCGATCACCGACACCGCCGCGATCAGCAGTGCCACCGCTGCCACCGCCGCGCCGATCACGACGGACCTCCCGGTCGTGCGCACCGGCGCAGGCGCCGAGACCTGATCGACCCACGATCTCCGGTCCGGCTCGGATACGACTGCGCCCGAGCTCGATTCGGACGGCGCGGCGCGACAGGCGACGAGCGCCTCCGGTGGCACCACCCGCACGTCCCGGCCGCAGCTCGTCGACAGCAGACGGGCAACCGCATCGGCGGACGACCCGACGACGCAGACGGTCCCGAAGGACCCACCCGCACTCACCTCGTCGATCAGTGCGTCCACCACCGAGATTCGCGCGGAATCGGCCTCGACGTCGAGGGTTCCGGTGCGTGGCGCAATTGCGCAGGCCGCGATCGCCCGCGCGCCCTGCGGGCCCGGGCGGACGGCCACGACGGTGGTCGACGTCTCGGCGCACTCGACGACGATCCATCCGCCCGTATCCGCCGGTGTGGGAACCGCGAGCGCGATCGGCACGGTCTCCACATCGTTCGCGGACCGCCGTGCCGCGGCACCCAGAACGGCGCGGCGCGAATGCCCCCAGTGCGACGGATGGAGAACCGTCATCACATCGACGAAACCGGCTCGTCCCGAACCGTTTCCGACGGCTCGACCGATGACGGACGCGAGCATCTCGACGGTCGGTCGAACGTGCTGCGCCGAGTAGACGAACTCGTCGTCGATCCCGTCCAGGCAGTCGCGCAGCGCCGAGTCCGGGGACGCGACGACACCGGTCGTCGCCCCCACCCACACGGCGTCGGCCGCGAGGTGGACCACGACCGACCGCGAGGTCACAACGGGGGCAACCATGCGACCTGGACGAGCGAGGTCCCACCACGGGTCACGTACGTCCCACGACCGGACGGCATCTCGGAAGGTCGTACCGCACCGACGAGGTTGCCCTCGTCGCGGTTTCCGCTCATGACGATGCCCGCCGGTACCAGGTCCCGGATCCGGGCGATGACCGGTTCGTACAGTGCCCGGGACGCACCGCCGGATCGACGCGCGATGATCACGTGCAACCCGAGGTCCTTCGCGTGCGCGAGGTAGTCGATCAGCGGCGTGAGCGGATTTCCGCTCGACGTCGCGACGAGGTCGTAGTCGTCGACCACGACATAGATCTCCGGACCCGACCACCACGACCGTTCACGCAACTGTTGCTGCGTGGTCTCCGGGCCGGGCATCCGACTGGCGAGGATTCCTGCCAGGTCGTTCATCATCGTGGTGAAAGTCGTTGCGGAAGCGGCGTACCCCGCCAGATGATCGCCTTCCACGACACCGAGGAGCGTGCGGCGGTAGTCGCCGATGATCAGCTTCGCCTGCTGCGGGCTGTTCGACTCCATCAGTCCGAGGCAGATTCCGCGCAGCAGCGTGGTCTTGCCGCACGAACTGTCGCCGAACACCAGGAAGTGTGGTTGGTCGGAGAGATCGAGACGGACCGGAGCCAGTTCGGCTTCGTCGATGCCGATCGGCACGGACAGGCACGGTCCCTCCTCGGGCCACCGTCCGGCCAGCGCGGAGAGCAGGTCCGTACGGGGAACCCGTTCCGGCAGCATCCGGACCGGCGGAGCCGACTCGCCGGGATGCAGCGCCCGGATCCGTGCCACCGCGTCGGCGACACCCGCACCGAGGTCGTCGCTGCGGGCCACCCCGTCCAGCCGCGGCAGCGCCGACAGCAGGTGCAGCCCGTCGCGCGTCATTCCCCGTCCCGGACGTCCGGAGGGAACCAGCACGGCCTTCGCCCGACCGATGTCGGAATCCGTCGGATCGCCCAGACGCAGTTCGATCCTCGTGCCGAGCTGATCCTTGAGTGCCGGTCTGATGTCGGCCCACCGCGGCGTTGCGAGGACGACGTGAACTCCGAAAGACAGCCCCTGCCCCGCGAGCGCGGCGATCTGCGCCTCGAGCGTCTCGAAGTCCTGGCGGATGCTCGGCCAGCCGTCCACGACGAGGAAGACATCCCCGAACGGATCCTGCGAGACTCCGGCGGCACCGTCGCTGTGGTCCCTGCGCCGACGCCGGAATTCCGCCATCGACTCGATGCCCAGTTCGCGGAACCGGCGTTCCCGTCGGCGGACCACGGTGGCGATCTCGGCGACGGTGCGCCGCACGAGGTCCACATCGAGGCGGTTCGCCACGGACCCGACGTGCGGCAGGCCGGACAGTCCGGCCAGCGTGCCACCACCGAAATCCAGGCAGTAGAACTGCACCTCGCGCGGCGAATGTGTCGCGGCCATCGACAAGATCAAGGTCCTGAGCACCGTCGACTTGCCCGACTGCGGCCCGCCGACGACCGCGACGTTGCCCGTGGCCCCGGCGAGGTCGGCGAGCAGTACGTCGCGGCGTTGGTCGAACGGACGGTCGATCACGCCGATCGGTGCGCGCAGCGGCTCGGGCGCGGGCGCCGGGAGCCCCGACTCGGTGTGTGGCAGCAACCGGTCGAGCGTCGGCGACGTGGCGAGCGGCGGCAGCCACACCTCGTGCGCGGCCGGCCCGCAGTCCCGGATCCGGTCGACGAGCACCTCGAGCAGCGATCGAGCGTCGGACTCCGCCTCGGGCAACACGTCCGGGACACTCGGGGCGATCGGTTCGTCGGGGGCGGGCAGCGCGACCGGTTCCGCGGTGAACAATCGGGGTCGGAGATCAGCGGTCGGAGTCGCCGCGCTGGTCGTACCGCGCGCCCGCTCCCTCTCGTACGGTCCGGAGACGTACGACGCCTGGAACCGCACGATCTCCGCGGAGTCGCACTTGAGGTAACCGGCGCCCGGCGACGCCGGCAGGTGGTACGCGTCGGGGACACCCAGAACGGTTCGGGACTCGTTGGCCGAGAACGTCTTCAGACCGATGCGGTACGACAGGTGACTGTCCAGGCCGCGGAGCTTGCCCTCCTCGAGCCGCTGACTCGCGAGCAGCAGATGCATCTGCAGGGACCGCCCGAGTCGACCGATGGCGACGAAGAGGTCGGCGAACTCGGGTTGCTGGCTCAGCAACTCGGAGAACTCGTCGACGACGATGAACAGGGCCGGCAGCGGAGCCAGGTCGGCACCGGCGGCGCGGGCCTTCTCGTAGTCGGTGACGTTCGCGAAATTGCCGGCGGCCCGCAACAATTCCTGTCGGCGGTTCATCTCGCCCGCGAGTGCGTCCCGCATCCGGTCGACCATCGCGATCTCCTCGGAGAGGTTCGTGATGACCGCGGCGACATGCGGGGCCTGGTCCAGTCCGAGGAAGGTGGCACCGCCCTTGAAATCGACGAGGACCAGGTTCAGAGCCTCCGGCGAGTGTGTCGCTAGCAGGCCCAGCACGAGCGTGCGCAGGAACTCGGACTTGCCCGACCCTGTTGCGCCGATGCACAATCCGTGCGGGCCCATTCCGTTCTGGGCGGCCTCCTTGAGGTCGAGTTCGACGGGGCTGCCGTCCACTCCGACACCGATCGGCACGCGGAGGCGGTCCCGTCCCTGACGGGGCACCCAGGCCCGCGCGGGATCGAATCGACCCACGTCGCCGAGCCCGAGCAGCTGGCTCCATCCGGCCGCGACCGGACCGTCGCTGTCCGCGCTCGCATCCGCCGCTGCGGCGTCCGCGAGACGATAGGGCGCGAGGCGCCGCGCAGCGGACAGCGCCTCACGAACGGTGAGTGCGTCCGCGACCGCGAACGTCTCGACGCCGGCCGCGCTGCGGGCGCCCAATGCGCCGTCCTGCACCACCAGCTGCAGTCCGCGCGTCGCGGTCAGTCGCGGGCAGTACTCGCTGAGGTCGAGCAGCGTCACCGAGTCGAGCCCGCCGTCGGCCACCATCGCGATGTCACCGGCGAGGATGCCGCCGTCGACCACCACGACGACCTGGGGGACGCCTTGGAGCGGGGACGTGGTCCGGGAGAACCGTCCGCGCATCGCCAACAGACCGCCGAGGGCGGCGTCGAGTTCCAGGACGGAGCCGTAGATCATGCGGGCCGGCCCCAGCCCGTCGACACTGTCGGGGTGCTGCGCGTGTGGCAGCCACTTCACCCAGTCCCACTCGCTACGGGTGTCGGGCCCGCACACGACCGCGACCTGCAGCAGATCGGGACCGTGGAAGGTGCACAGCTGCAGCAGCATCGCGCGCGCGAGACCTCGCGCCACCTCTCGGTCGCCGTCGATTCCGATTGCCGCGAAGCCGCGCAGTGACACCGCGGTCGGCAACTCGGCAACGACAGAGTGGGCCCGCACGAACCGCCTCAGCGCGACAGCGGAGACCGGCTCGAGATCCTCGACCGGCCCCGTCTCCGGCGGGATCAGACGCGTCGCCAACCGCTGGCTGCCGCGTCCCACCCGTACGTGGCAGAAGTCCGTGTCGGCAATCCTGCGCTCCCACATCCGCGAGGCACCCGACAGCGTCCAGAGCGTGTCCGGATCGGGATGGCTCCATTCGAGCGCCTGACGCTGCTGTCTTCCGGTGTCGAGGGCGTCGCGCCGCAACTGATCGAGGTAGCGCAGATAGTCCTTGCGGTCCTCGTTGGTCTCACCGGCTTTCGCACCGCCGCCCCGGCCGGATCCGGCGAGCATGCCCAGCGTCGAGACCAGCATCATCACCGGGAACAACAGCGACATCGGACTCGCCGCCATGCCCGACGTGAACATCAGGGCCACCATCCCGACCATCGCGGCGACCATGACCAGCGGCAGCAGCTTGGTCATCAGGTTGCCAGGAGTGGCCCGGGGAATCTCGGGGGGCGTCTGCAGGCTCACCTCGCCTCCGGGTGTGCGCGGCGACTCCCGTCGCGCCTTGCGCACGAAACGCACAGTGCCCATGCTTCCACCCCTAGAAGACCGCGAATCCCCCGCCCGGCGCGACGCTTCCACCGCACCGAGTCACCCCCCACGGGCTCCGGACTCGCGAACAGGAAACTACCGCACTCCCCCGACAGGTGTCGCAGAGGTGTGGTCGAGCAGGTCCGGCCTACCCGGTACAGTGCGGGTGTTTGCGAAAACAGCTGTTCGGATGGGGATCCGAATCGCAGATTCCGGGGGGAACGATCGTGACAGTGCTGCGCGCCGACCAGACGACCGGCGGTACGACCGGCGCCCGACCACGTGGCGCTGCCGACCTGTGCCGACTGACGATTCTCACGCCGCACAGTCAGATCGACCTCGCGCTTCCGAATTCGGTGCCGGTCGACCTACTGATACCCGGAATTGCCGATCTGGTCGAGAAGCACAGCGCTGCCAACGACTTCGACGTCACCGGCGATCGTCTCCAGCCGACACGATGGGTGCTGTCCCGGGTGGGCCGACCTGCGCTGTCACCGGCGTCGAGTCTGCAGGAACACGGTGTTCTCGACGGCGAACTCCTCGTCTTCGACAGTGTGGAGGCGAGCCCGCCCCCGCCCCTGTTCGACGACGTCATGTACAACGTGGCGGTCGCCGACACCGGACACGCGCACCCCTGGACTCCGCGGATCGCACGCCTCACGGGCTCCGCGATCGCCGTCGCCGCTTCCGCGGCCGCGGCGTTCGTGCTGCTCCGTACCGAGGGAGCCACCGCATCGGTGTTCGGAGCCGCCGGCGCCTTCGCCGTCGTCGTGGCCCTTCTCGTCGCGGGAGCGGTCGCCAACCGGGTGTACGACGACGCCGGCGCGGCACTCACGCTCGGCACGGCAGCGCTGCCGATCGCGTTCGCGTCGGGCGCGCTGATCGTCCCCGGCGACGACCTGCCACCGGACACGTTGCTCGGGCTCGTGATGGTCGGTGCCTGCGCGGTGCTGGCCCTGCGCGCCGGCGGCGTCGGGCACGCCGTGTTCACCACAGCCGCGTCGATCTCCCTGCTCGGATCACTCGCCGCGCTCGTCGCGGTCCTCACCGAGCAGTCCACGCGATCGGTCGGCGCGATACTCGTCGGCTGCGCGCTGTTCGGACTCGTCTTCGCAGCCCGGATCGCGATGATGCTCGCGAAGCTCCCACTGCCCCCGGTGCCTGCGCCCGGCACGTCGCTCGACCCCGCCGAGGACGACGCCGACGATCTCGACAACGCCCGGAGCATGCCGTCGTTCGCGACGGTCGAACGACGCGCCGAGCACGCCCGGCGCTATCTCACCGGACTGATCGCGGGTTCCACCCTGCTGACCGCGACCGGCGCACTCCTGGCAGCGACGCCGAGCGCGTCCGACGGAATCTACTGGCCGGGAACAGCTCTGGCCGTGGCAGCGGCGGCAGTGTTGATGTTCCGCGGACGGACCTACAGTTCCGCCGAGCAGGCCGTCCCGCTCATCGCCGGCGGCAGCGCCGTGCTGATGCTGCTGTCGGTCGCGACAGCAGTGGTGGTCCCGAGCGCCGCCCTCGCGTTGTTCGCGGTCACCGCACTGCTCGTCATCGCGGCCCTCGTCCTCGGAGTCGTCGTCCCGCAACGGACGTTCTCGCCGGTGCAGCGCCGCGCCGCCGAGATCGTCGACTACGCGGCGATCGCCGCCGTCGTACCTCTCGCGTGCTGGGTGTCCGGGCTGTTCCTCGCCGTGCGCGGGCTGTGATGCGCATGCGCCCCACCGCACGGTCGGCAGCGATCGTCTCGCTCCTCACCGTCGCGACGACGCTGTCCCTCGGCGGACTCGGGTCCGCGGTCGTCCCGTCGCCCATCGACCCCGGCAGGCTGCCGGGGCCCGCCCGTCCCGCCCCCCTCGCGCCCACCGAGCAGCGCAACGCATGTGCGGTGGCGCTGTCGTCGGCCGACGAACCGAGCACTCCTCTTCCGCAGCGCACGATGGACTTCGAATCGGCGTGGCCGCTCACCCGCGGGGCCGGCCAGATCGTCGCGGTGATCGACACCGGCGTGGCCCGTCATCCCCGCCTGCCCGGCCTGATTCCCGGCGGTGACTACGTCTCGACGGGCGACGGCACCGGCGACTGCGACGCGCACGGCACCATCGTCGCAGGTCTCATCGCCGCGGCACCCGTGCCGACGTCAGGATTCGCCGGCGGGGCTCCCGACGCGCGGATCGTGACGATCCGCCAGTCCAGCGCCAACTTCTCGGAGACCCGCCGGCGGGACGATCCGAACGACGTCCAGAACACCTCCGGCTACGGCAACACCCAGACGATGGCGATGGCGATCCGTCAGGCCGTCGACAACGGCGCCACGGTCGTCAACATCTCCGAGGTGGCGTGCCGGTCGGCCTCCGACGGCATCGCCGACCAGTCGCTCGGAGCCGCTGTGCACTATGCCGCCACCGTGAAGAACGCAGTGGTCGTCGCCGCAGCGGGAAACTTCCGCTCCGGCGGTTGCATGGCCCAGAACCCGGGGATCGACCCCCTCGACCCGGGCGCGGACCCCTGGGATTCGGTGGCCACCATCGCAACTCCCGCGTGGTACGACGACTACGTGCTCACCGTCGGATCCGTCGATCCGGACGGCGCGGCATCCGAATTCAGTCTCGGCGGCCCGTGGGTGGACGTGGCGGCACCGGGCACCGGCATCGTCTCGCTCGCGCCCGACGGCACCGGCGAGACTCGCAGCTGGCTGAATGGTCAGGGACAGCAGATGCCCTTCGTCGGAACGAGTTTCGCGGCTCCTCTCGTGTCCGCGACGGTGGCGCTGGTGCGCGCCAGGTTTCCGCAGTTGAGCGCGCAGCAGGTGATCGCCCGGATCGAGGCCACGGCGCACGCACCGGCCGAGGGGTGGAACCCGTTCGTCGGCCGCGGCGTCGTCGATCCCGTGGCCGCCGTCACGGCGGATCTGCCCGACGCCGACGTCGCGGCGCCGACGTTCGCGTCGGCGCAGCTTCCGACTCCGCACCCGCCCCCACCACCGGACACCCGGCCCCGCACGGTGGCACTGGCCGCGACCGGAGGAATCGTCACGCTCGCACTTCTCGGCGTCCTGGCGTCGCTGCCGCTGCGCCGTCGAGCGGCGTCACGACGCGACTAGTTGCCCGCTGCCACCGGCGCCGGATCGGCATCGGGAGACACGCCGTCGTGCGCGACCAGCGCCGCCGCCCTACCGAGAGTCGGCCCGGGAGCGAGCAATTCGACGATCCGCCACGGCGCCGGTGCACCCGGCACCTCGAACCCCAGAGCCTTCGCCGCGTCGGCGTTCTCGACCCCGTACAGGACGCCGGTGTCGGCGACGAAGAACAAGCCACCCTTGCGGGCGCTGCCGGACTCGACGCCCGTCGTCTGCACGAAACCGCCGGCGCCCGGACGCACGTAGGCGAAATCCGCGTGGTCGCCGGAGCCGTCGGCCTGCGCCAGGCGAACCGAGCGCGCATCGTCCGGGATCGGCAGCGAACGCCCGGCCGCCACCGTGAGCGCCGCGTCGACGGATCCGGAGTCGTCGCCCTGCGCCGTGCCCTGCGGTGTCCAGGTCAGGCAACCGACCGGCTCGTCGGACGGGTCCGCGAGCCGCGGCGGGACGGCCGGGAAGGTCGCCACGTCGAGTACGTCCGCCAACGGCGCCTGGGCCAGCGCGTCGGGGCTGACCGTCGCCATCTCCGACTGTCCCTGCGAATCGGCGAACTGGATGAGAAGCGCTGTGGCGGCGCTGATCTCCTGCACGCCGTCCCGGAGCACCACGTAGTAGCGGACGTCGTCGCCGCGCATCAGCTTGACGACGGATCCGACGGTCCGCCCGGCGATCTGATAGGTCGGCGCGGATCCCCGGGACTCGATCTGCGGCGGCGTGATCGGAAGCGTCTCCGGGATCGCATTGAGCAGTCCGCGCCCGATCGGACGCGGCTGCGCGCCTTCGAGTCCCAGTGCACGGGTCACCGCCCGGTCCCGGAGATCGATCTGCGCCCGATGGCCGTCGTACACGAGATAGGTGTCGGCGCCGTGCGAGACGAGCAGCGCACGATCGGAGTCGAGCGGACCGATGCGATCACTCCATGACGGCTCACCGACGACCACCGTGGTTGTGACGGAATCGGTTCCGTCGGAGGCGACCGTGTCGCACACCGTCCACGGCCGGCCGCCGGTCGAACCCGCAGGAAGCGCCGACGGGGCGCCCGGGATGCCGACCAGCGCGCCGCGTGGCCGGGACTCGATCTCCGATCCCGATACCGTCACCGGCTTCGCCGCCTCCCCGACGATCAGTCGCGCGGACGCAAGGTTGAGCACGGGATGGAGCGCGTCGTTCATCACGACGAACATTGCGCCCGAGTCTTTTCCGACGACGATCGTCGCGTTGCCGATCTTGTCCTGCGGACGGAACAGCGCCAGCGCCGCGGACCCCGCCAGCACCAGACACGCCACGACGATCCCCACCCCCAGGGCGCGCGACTGCGACCGCATCGGATCGCTCAGCATGCGCACGTCCTTGCGGACGAGCGCATGCTCCATACGGCGGACCAGGAATCGGTATCCGCTCACCTGCCATCGAGTCGTCGGCTGTGCAGCCATGTTCCCTCCCCCAAGAGGCGCACGCTTCGGATCCACACAGTACAGTTCGCTCGAAAGCACTCTTCGGCGGACGACTGCTCGCTCCGTCTGGTTCAGGTATCGGGGAGGAACCGTGGACCATTTCCGTGCCGGACGCCGTCCGAACACGGCTGCCGCAGCACTGGTGACGACCGTCGTCGTCGCACAGTTGGTCGGCGCAGCCGTGTGTCTGCTCGCGCTGCTCGCCGGGCTGCCGCTGTGGGCTGCGGTCGTCGTGGCCGCGGTATTCGGCGGCGCACTGTTCACCCGCGTCGGTGGCCGGTTCGCTGTGGCGTGGGCCGAGACGGCGCTGCGCTCGCTCGGCGACCGCAGACCGGGGATCGGGCGCACCACCGACTTCCACGCGCCCGGCGAGACCGTCGGCCTGCACTGGATCGACGGACAGGTCGTCGCGGTCGTCGAACTGCTTCCACCGCTCGGACATTGGACCCGGGTGACGCCTGAGCACGTCGACTCCCCCGACCACGTTCCCGTCGCGGCGCTCGCCGCGTGCCTGAATCAGCACGACGTCACCCTCGGCGGCATCGACATCGTGGCCCACGGCAGTCGCGCCGTCACCGGGACCCCCGCCGCCGACGTCTACGACAGCCTGGTCGGCCCCCTTCCCGCCATCGCCCGGCGCACCGTGTGGGTGGCGCTCCGGTTCGACGGCGCCGCGAACGGCGCTTCCGTCGCGCGCCGCGGCGGCGGCGAGGAGGGCGCCGCACGCACCGTCGCGGTCGCGGCACGACGAGTCGTCCGGGCCCTCGCCGACACTGGCTGCGCCGCGCGCATCCTGCCGGCGGCCGACGTGGAGTCGGCCGCCGCCCTCATCTGCCGCGGCGTCCACCCCGACACGATGGACCAGCACTGGTCCCATGTACCACTCCAGGGCATGTGCAACACCGGCAACGCGATCGATCCCCGACATCTCAGCCGCGAGCTGCTCACCGCGGTGTGGGCGCAGCCCGGCGTCGGGACGACGGTCACGGTGCGTCTGCGTCCCGGCGCGGACAAGGACTCGGTACTCGTCGGGGCCGCGTACCGGACCACCACCCGAGCCGTGCCGTCACGAGGTCTGCGGCACCGGGGCCGGATCTCGATGCAGGGCCGGCACCGTGCCGCTCTCGTCGCGCACCTGCCCGTCTCGTCACCCGACCTCGACGCCCTCACACCCCTGCGCGCGACCTCCCCGGACCTCCTCGACGGCCTGCACCTGCCGGTAGCCGGTTGTGGGCAACTCGTCGGATCCGACGCTCGAGGCCACGCCGTCACAACCCGACTGTCCGGCCCCGGAGTGCGTGACGTGCTGGTCGGCGGCGAGCTGTACCTCGCCCAGCAGGTGGTGTTCCGGGCCGTCGGAACCGGCGCACGGGTGCTGGTCCACACCGACCGGCCCCATGCGTGGACGACGCTGGTGGAGGCGATCGGCGCACCGTCACGACTCCGAATCGCACACGGATCCTCTTGGTCCGAGACAGGATTCGACACGCTCGTCGTCGACGGGCCTCCGGCGCCGCCGGCCCGGCCGGGCGTGACGACCGTCCATGTCCAGCCCACTGCTGTGCCCGCGTCGGCGACGGTCGCCGTCTCGATACTTCAGCCCGGGGCGTCCGGCGACCGCGTGATCCTCACGACGGGAGGACACAGCATCGAATTGGCGCTCGTGACGATTTCGTCGGAGACCGCCTTCCTCGGACGTCCGCGCCAGTCGCGACTCGTCGGCACCCACTGAGCCTCAGCCCGGATAGGGCGCGTGCTCGCGTTGTGTCCGCAGGGCGTCGCCCCACCACGCCAACTGCGTGAGAATCCGCCCGGCGGCGTCGTTCGCGGCGCCGTCCGCCGGGTCGAAGCGCTTGCGCGCCTGGTGAAAACTGACGGACTCCCGGATCGAGACCATGTGCAGTTCCGCGACGACCTGGCGCAGTTGCTCCACCGCCCGCAGCCCTCCCGACATCCCTCCGTACGCGACGAAACCGACGGGCTTGGCACGCCACTCGTACTTGACGGTATCGAGTGCTGTCTTGAGCGCCGCCGGATAGCCGTGGTTGTACTCGCTCGTCACGACGACGAAGGCGTCCGCGTGCCCGATACGTTCGGTGAAGGCGTCGACCTCAGGAGAATGCGAAAGATCCTGCGGCAGAGACGCGTCGGCGAGGTCGAGGACCGCGGTGTCGAACTCGTCGCGTGCACCGGCCCGTTCCACGAACCAGTCGACGACGACGGGCGCGAACCGCTTCACACGGACGCTGCCGACGATCACCTCGAGTCGCAACGGTCGATCCAGCTCCATCGGCCACTCCCTTCCGAGTCCGATCGTAGAGCGCCGGATCAGAGTCCGCGGGTCAGGAGAACCGCCAGTTCCTGGTATGCCTCGGCGTCGTCGAGTCCGGTCGACGCCGCCACCTGCCGCTGCTGGATCCGCACCATCGCCGCGGCGGCGATGTCTCCGACGAACGCAGCATGCGCGTCCCTCAGCTCCCCCGCCTCGACCCCTTCGGTGATGAGTTCCTGCACCCGTCTCGCCGCGAACCGGGTGTTGCGCTCGTACACCTCGCGGGCCGCGGGATCGGCCGCGAGATCCTCCATGAACCGCGCCGACGCCGGCCGCAACTGCTCGCCCACCGCCTCGAGATACCTGCGGATGCGGTCACGCGCGTCCACCGCACCTGCCACGCTCGCCTCGACCTGCTCGGTGGCCCCACGGAAGAAGTGCACCGTGGCCGCCCGGACCAACTGTTCCTTGCTGTCCGCGAGGCGGTACAGCGTGGACTTCGAGCAGTGCAGCCGCGCCGCCAGGTCGTCCAGGGTGAGGTGCGCGAATCCCTCGTCGAGAATCAGGGTCACGAGCGCGTCGAACAGCGCGATACGTCGAGCCGTCATCTTCACCGGGGTTGCCATACGCCAGACGGTACTGCAGTATCGCTTTCAGTACTACTTTTCGAAGCTCGTCAATCCGCGAGGAGACCGCCGTGCCCGTCGAACGCCTGCTGCCCACCCAGGAAGCCCACGACCTGATCGACCTCACCCGCGACGTCGCGGACAAGGTGCTGGCACCGATCGTCGACGAGCACGAGAAGACCGAGACATTCCCCGACGGTGTCTTCCCCGCACTCGGCCGCGCCGGACTGCTGAGCCTGCCGTACCCGGAGGAATTCGGCGGCGGCAACCAGCCCTACGAGGTCTACCTGCAGGTTCTCGAGGAGATCGCGGCACGCTGGGCGGCTGTCGCGGTCGCCACCAGCGTGCACAGCCTGTCGTGCTTCGCGCTCGCTACCCACGGCACCGACGAGCAGAAGGCGCAGTGGCTGCCCGACATGCTCGGCGGCGAGACGATCGGCGCCTACAGCCTGTCCGAACCGCAGGCCGGCTCCGACGCCGCCGCACTGACGTGCCGGGCCACCGAGGTGGACGGCGGCTTCCACATCAACGGCAGCAAGGCGTGGATCACCAACGGCGGTCGTGCCGACTTCTACACGCTCTTCGCGCGCACGAGCGACGACGGCGCCCGCGGGATCTCGTGCTTCCTCGTGCCGAAGGAGACCGAAGGCCTCAGTTTCGGCAAACCCGAGGAGAAGATGGGTCTGCGTGCCGTCCCGACCACGGCCGCGCATTACGACGACGCCTTCGTTCCCTCCGAGCGGCTCATCGGCAAGACCGGACAGGGCCTGCCCATCGCGTTCAGCGCCCTCGACTCCGGACGCCTCGGCATCGCGGCCGTCGCCGTCGGCCTGGCACAGGGCGCGCTCGACGACGCCGTCGCATACGCCAAGGAGCGCAAGGCATTCGGCAAGCGCATCATCGACCACCAGGGTCTCGGGTTCGTCCTCGCCGACATGGCGGCCGCGGTCGACTCGGCCCGCGCCACCTACATCGACGCCGCACGCCGCCGCGACGCCGGGCTCCCCTACTCTCGCAACGCTTCAGTCGCGAAGCTCGTCGCGACCGACGCCGCGATGAAGGTCACCACCGACGCGGTGCAGGTCTTCGGCGGCTACGGCTACACGCAGGACTTCCCCGTCGAGCGGTACATGCGCGAAGCCAAGATCACCCAGATCTTCGAGGGCACCAACCAGATTCAGCGACTCGTCATCGCCCGCCAGCTCGCGGGCTGACGGACGTCAGTCCCCGCAGCAGCCGGAGCCGCCCGGTTCGATCGAAGTGCGCGTCTCCCGGGTGGCTTCGTTGCGGGCAGCCAGGTCCTCGTCCGCCGGGTAGTCGACGCGGACCAGTGAAAGCCCGTGTGCCGGAGCGACGGCGACTGCACTCGCACGCTCGCGCTCGGCGAGCAGGCCTGCCATCCATTCGACGGTGCGGCGACCCTCGCCGACCGCGAGCGCAGCACCGACCAGGCTCCGGACCATCGACCAGCAGAAGGCGTCGGCACTCACGAACGCCGTCAGTTCGTCGCCGACCTGCTCCCACTCGAACCGCTGCAGTTCGCGGACCGTCGTCGCGCCCTCGCGACGCTTGCAGAACGCCGCGAAATCGTGCAGACCCAGAAGCCGCGACGACGCCTCCCGCATCGCCTCGACGTCGACGTCCTTGGGCCACGCGACGGTGTCCCGGGCACGCAACGGCTCGACACCGTACCGCGCCGTGGTCAGCCGGTACTCGTAGTGCCGGCGAATCGCCGAGAACCGCGCGTCGAAATGCTCGGGCGCGAACGAGACATCCTTGACCCGAACATCTCTGGGCAGGAACCGGGCGAGTCTGCGGACCAGCCGCGACGGATCCTCGGGAATCATGTCCGCCGGGACGTCGACGTGCGCCACCTGACCACTCGCGTGGACACCGGCGTCGGTCCGTCCGGCGACCGTCAGCAGCACCGGGGTGCGGACGATCGCGCTCAGCTTCTCCTCGATCTCACCGCACACCGTGCGACGGCCGGGCTGACGCGCCCAGCCCGAGAAGTCGGTGCCGTCGTAGGAAATATCGAGCCGCAATCGAACGAACCCGCCGTCCCCGGAGGGAGCGGCGGGTTCGTTCGATTCAGCATGTGCCGAAACCAAGTGGACTAGTCCTTCTTGGCCTCGTCGGCGTCAGCTGCAGTCGCGGTCTCGTTCTCGACACCCTCGACGACGGCCTCTGCGTTCTCGACCTCGGCTTCGGTGGCGTCGGCCTCGACAGCCTCCACCACGTTCTCCTCGGCAGCCTGCGAAGCAGCGACGCGGCGAGCGCGGTCCGCCTCGGAGGTGACAGTCTTCTCCTTGACGAGCTCGATGATCGCCATCGGAGCGTTGTCACCCTTGCGGGGGACCGTCTTGATGATGCGGGTGTAACCGCCGTCGCGGTCGGCGTAGAACGGGCCGATCTCCGCGAACAGGCCGTGCACGACGTCCTTGTTGCGGATGACCTTGAGAACCTCACGACGGTCGGCAAGGGTTCCACCCTTGGCCTTGGTCACGAGCTTCTCGGCGTACGGACGCAGGGCCTTGGCCTTGGCCTCCGTGGTGGTGATTCGGCCGTGCTCGAAGAGAGCAGTCGCCAGGTTGGCGAAGATCGCCTTCTGGTGCGACGCCGACCCGCCGAAGCGGGCACCCTTCTTGGGCTTGGGCATTGGAGCTCCTCTGGGGCTCGCCCAGCACATTTGCCCATGTGCCGGGTGATACGGGTTACAGCTGTTCGGTCTCGGCGTAGTCCTGCTCGGTACCGTCAGCGTCGCTGAAGGAACCGGCATCCGTGTCGCTCCACGTACCGGTGGCGGCGTCGTAGCCGGCAACGGTGGTGGGATCGAAGGACGCAGGGCTGTCCTTGAGGGCGAGGCCGAGCGAATGCAGCTTGACCTTCACCTCGTCGATGGACTTCTGTCCGAAATTGCGGATGTCCAGCAGATCGGACTCGGTACGACCAACCAGCTCGCCGACGGTGTGAACACCCTCGCGCTTGAGGCAGTTGTAGGAACGGACCGTCAGGTCCAGATCCTCGATGGGGAGTCCGAAGGAAGCGATGTGATCGGCCTCGGCGGGCGAGGGTCCGATCTCGATGCCTTCTGCTTCGACGTTCAGCTCACGGGCCAGGCCGAAGAGCTCAACCAGGGTCTTGCCCGCCGAAGCGAGCGCGTCCCGTGCGGTGATGGAGTTCTTGGTCTCCACGTCGAGAATCAGCCGATCGAAGTCGGTGCGCTGCTCGACGCGAGTCGCCTCCACCTTGTAGGTGACCTTGAGCACCGGCGAGTAGATCGAGTCGACCGGGATACGGCCGATCTCGGCGCCGGACGCCTTGTTCTGGACGGCGGGGACATAGCCGCGACCGCGCTCGACGACGAGCTCGATCTCCAGCTTTCCCTTGTCGTTCAGGGTGGCGATGTGCAGATCCGGGTTGTTGACCGTGACGCCTGCCGGCGGAACGATGTCACCCGCAGTCACGACCCCGGGGCCCTGCTTGCGGACGTACATGGTGACCGGCTCGTCCTCTTCGGAGCTCACGACCAGGCCCTTGAGGTTCAGGATGATGTCGGTGACATCTTCCTTCACGCCGGGAACGGTGGTGAACTCGTGCAGGACGCCGTCGATGCGGATGCTGGTGACAGCAGCGCCGGGGATCGACGACAGCAGGGTGCGGCGCAGCGAATTGCCGAGGGTGTACCCGAAGCCTGGCTCGAGGGGCTCGATGACGAACTTCGAGCGGTTTTCAGCGATGACCTCTTCGGTCAGCGTGGGTCGCTGAGAAATGAGCATTGGATTTCCTCCTGTACGGGCGTCCGCCATATGACACCCACGATGGGAAAGGCTTGGGACCCGGGAGCGGCCGTTACCGACCGCTCCCAGGTATCACGCCTTACTTCGAGTAGTACTCGACGATCAGCTGTTCCTGCAGCGGAACCTCGATCTGTGCACGCTCGGGGAGCTGGTGCACCAGGATGCGGAGGCGTCCACCGACGACCTGCAGCCAGCCCGGGATCGGGCGATCGCCCTGGGTCTCACGAGCAACCTGGAACGGCAGGGTCGCCAGCGACTTCTCGCGGACATCGATGATGTCGTACTGCGAGACGCGGTAGCTGGGGATGTCGACCTTCTTGTTGTTCACGAGAAGGTGACCGTGCGTGACCAGCTGGCGCGCCTGACGGCGGGTGCGAGCGAGGCCTGCGCGGTACACGACGTTGTCGAGACGCGACTCCAGGATCTGGAGCAGGTTCTCGCCGGTCTTACCGGGGCGGGTGACCGCCTCCTGGTAGTAGCGACGGAACTGCTTCTCCATGACGCCGTAGGTGAAGCGAGCCTTCTGCTTCTCCTGCAGCTGGAGCAGGTACTCGCTCTCCTTGATGCGCGCGCGGCCGTGCTGGCCCGGCGGGTAAGGACGCCGCTCGAACGCCTGGTCGCCTCCGACGAGGTCGACGCGCAGACGACGCGACTTGCGGGTGATGGGTCCGGTATAACGTGCCATGTTCTTTTACCTATCCTTCCCGCTACTTAAACCCGACGCCGCTTGGGCGGACGGCAGCCGTTGTGCGGCTGGGGGGTGACATCGGAGATGGTGCCGACCTCGAGGCCTGCAGCCTGCAGCGAGCGGATCGCGGTCTCGCGGCCCGAGCCCGGGCCCTTCACGAAGACGTCGACCTTCTTGACGCCGTGCTCCTGCGCCTTGCGGGCAGCGTTCTCAGCGGCGAGCTGAGCAGCGAACGGCGTCGACTTGCGCGAGCCCTTGAAGCCCACGTGGCCCGACGACGCCCAGGAGATGACGTTGCCGGCCGGGTCGGTGATCGACACGATCGTGTTGTTGAAGGTGCTCTTGATGTGAGCGGCACCGTGCGGGACGTTCTTCTTGTCCCTGCGACGCGCCTTCTGGGTCTTCTTCGGACCGGTGCTACGTGACTTGGGAGGCATTACTTCTTCTTTCCTGCGACGGTGCGCTTCGGACCCTTACGGGTGCGAGCGTTGGTCTTGGTGCGCTGTCCACGCACGGGCAGACCACGGCGGTGGCGCAGGCCCTGGTAGCAGCCGATCTCGATCTTGCGGCGGATGTCCGCCTGCACCTCGCGGCGCAGGTCACCCTCGACCTTCACCGACTCCTCGATGTACTCGCGGAGCTTGGCGAGATCCTCGTCCGTGAGGTCCTTGCTGCGCAGGTCCGGGTTGACACCCGTGGCAGTCAGGATCTCCTTGGAGGTGGTACGGCCGATGCCGTAGATGTAGGTCAGTGCGATCTCCATGCGCTTTTCGCGAGGAAGATCGACACCTGCGAGACGTGCCATTTGGCATTCCTATCGGTGTGCGGAGGTCTGCTCCCAGTCCGTCCCCTGCGCATAAGACTCTGCGTTCCGATCGCAGTGGGGCCCCGGCCTCCGTGCCGGGGGTGGACCGGTACCTGCCCGTGAACGTGCTGAGCCCGGGTACCGGTTGGTGCTGAGAGGTCTTCTTTTGCTTGTTGCCAAGCAGATCTTCGAAGAAGCTGTGCTGCTGGGACTAGCCCTGACGCTGCTTGTGACGCAGGTTCTCGCAGATCACCATGACGCGCCCGTTACGGCGGATCACCTTGCACTTCTCGCAGATCTTCTTGACGCTAGGCTGAACCTTCACGTGCGTCTGATCTCCTGTTGTCTGTCCACCCGAGGGCAGACATAGTTCTCCCCGGCCGGGTGTGGCCGGGGAAGCTTTTACTTGTAGCGGTAAACGATGCGTCCACGCGACAGGTCGTAGGGCGAAAGCTCCACGACGACGCGGTCCTCGGGAAGGATGCGAATGTAGTGCTGACGCATCTTGCCGCTGATGTGTGCGAGGACCTTGTGGCCGTTTTCCAGCTCAATGCGAAACATCGCATTGGGCAGCGGCTCGACAACTCGTCCCTCGACCTCGATGGCCCCGTCCTTCTTAGCCATGTCCTCCGCGATCCGTTGAGTGGCGTATGGGTGCATCGGTTACCGTCACCGGTATCCGCTACAGCGGTGGCTCCAGTTGCCGGCCGAGAACGCCACTCCGACACCAGGTCGGACACGCAAACAACCGATACGCAGGGCGCACCGTTTTTCCATCCTACCGGCATTTGCCGACCAGGCCAAATGCGACCCCGTGTCGCAACGGTCCCCCAACCGAAGGAGTGAACCCCTCGCATGCGTGCCCTCGTCCAGCGAGTCACATCGGCGGCCGTCGCGGTCGACGGCGACGAAGTCGCCCGGATCTCCCCGCCCGAGGGCGGACAGGGACTGCTCGTCCTCGTCGGCGTGGGACACGACGACGATCCGATCGGCGCCGCGAACCTCGCCCGACGGGTGTGGCGCCTGCGCATCCTCGACGGCGAGAAGTCCGCGTCCGACGTCGACGCACCGATTCTCGTCGTCAGCCAGTTCACCCTGATGGCCGACACCCGCAAGAGCCGACGGCCGTCGTGGTCGGCGGCCGCACCGCGCCCCGTTGCCGAACCGCTCGTCGACGCGTTCGGTGCCGCCCTGCGTGAACTCGGCGCCACCGTCGAGGTCGGCCGATTCGGCGAACACATGCGGGTGAGCCTCGTCAACGACGGGCCGGTCACGGTGCTGCTCGAGGGCTGAGGCGCACCGCTCGACGCAGAAACCCCGGGCGGGCAGTGATCGGTCACTGCCCGCCCGGGGTTTCCGGGTAATTCTGCTCAGTTGTCGCCGGGACGGAGCGTGAGGATCCGCGGACCGTCCTCGGTGACGGCGACCGTGTGCTCCCAATGGGCGGCACGACTGCCGTCCGTGGTCACCACGGTCCAATCGTCGCCGAGCACCTCGGTCTCGTACGTCCCGAGGGTGAGCATCGGCTCGATCGCGAGGACCGACCCGATGACGAGGTGCGGACCCTTGCCGGGTGCTCCCTCGTTCGGAAGGAACGGATCCATGTGCATCTCGCGGCCGATCGCGTGCCCGCCGTAGCCGTCGACGATCCCGTAGGACCTGCCGTGCAGCTTCTCCGCGGCATGCGTGCCCAACTCGATGGCGTGGGAAACGTCGGTGAGGCGATTGCCCTCGACCATCGCCGCGATCCCCGCCTCCATCGACAGCCGTGTCGCCTCGCTCAGCTGAGCATCCGCCTCGCCGAGTTCACCGACACCGAACGTCCACGCCGAGTCGCCGTGCCAGCCGTCGAGGATGGCACCGCAGTCGATCGACACCAGATCACCCTCGACCAGGATGTCGTCCGCCGAGGGGATGCCGTGCACGACCCGATCGTTGACCGACGAGCAGATCGAGCCACTGAAACCGTGGTAGCCGAGGAACGACGGCACTGCGCCGGCGTCCCGGATCACCGATTCGGCGACTCGGTCCAACTCGAGGGTGCTGACACCGGGCTTGGCCGCGTCCCGCACCGCCACGAGGGCGGCGCCGACGATCGCGCCCGCCGCCGCCATGGCGTCGAGCTCACCCGCCGTGCGGAACGGTACGACCTTGCGCTTGCGGCCGAACGCCATTACTTCCCCAGCGCGGCCAGGGCGCGGGCGTTGACCTCTTCGACAGCGCCGACAGCGTCGACGGTGACGATCTGGCCGGCGTAGTAGTCCAGCAGCGGTGCCGTCTCCTCGCGGTAGACGCGCATACGGTTGCGGATGACGTCCTCGGTGTCGTCGGCGCGACCGCGGGAGAGCATCCGCTCCACCACGACCTCGTCGTCGACGTCGAACGCCAGCACGCCGTCGAGCTTGGCACCGAGACCCTCGAGGATGCCCTCGAGCGCCTTCGCCTGATCGACCGTGCGCGGGAACCCGTCCAGAAGGAAACCGTTGGCGGCGTCCGGCTCGGCCACGCGGGCCTTCACCATGTTGTTCGTGATCTCACTCGGGACGAGGTCGCCAGCATCGAGGTACTTCTTGGCCTCGAGCCCCAGCGGCGTCTCCTGTCCGATGTTCGCACGGAAGAGGTCTCCGGTGGAGATGTGCGGAACGCCCAACTTCTCCGACAGAATCGCGGCCTGGGTGCCCTTACCGGCACCGGGAGGACCAAGGAGGACAAGTCTCACTTGAGGAACCCTTCATAGTTTCGCTGCATAAGCTGGCTCTCGATCTGCTTCACAGTATCGAGGCCCACACTGACCATAATCAGCACCGCGGTGCCGCCGAACGGCAGGTTCTGCACACCGCCCGAATTGCCGATGTCGAGGAACAGATTCGGCAGGACCGCGATGGTGCCGAGGTAGATGGCACCCGGCAAGGTGATACGGCTCAGTACGTAGTTCAGGTAGTCGGCAGTCGGCCGCCCCGGACGGATGCCCGGGATGAAGCCGCCGAACTTCTTCATCTCGTCCGCGCGTTCCTCCGGGTTGAAGGTGATCGCGACGTAGAAGTAGGTGAAGAAGACGATCATGCCGAAGTAGATCAGGATGTAGACCGGGTTGGCCGGGTTCACCAGGTACTCGTTGATGAACCGCTGCCACCAGCTCGGATCCGTGCTCGTGTTGGCACCGGTGAGCTGCGCGATGAGGTTCGGCAGGTACAGCAGCGACGACGCGAAGATCACCGGGATGACGCCGGCCTGGTTGACCTTGAGCGGCAGGTACGTCGACGATCCGCCGTACATGCGGCGGCCGACCATGCGCTTGGCGTACTGCACCGGGATACGGCGCTGGCCCTGCTCGACGAACACGACACCCGCGATGATCGCCAGCGCCGCGACACACACGAGCGCGAAGGTCAGGCCGCCTCGGCTGTCGAGGATGGCCTTGCCCTCGGACGGGATGCGCGAGGCGATACCCGCGAAGATGAGCAGCGACATGCCGTTGCCGACACCACGTTCGGTGATGAGCTCACCGAACCACATGACGAGCGCGGCACCAGCCGTCATCACCAGCACGATGATGATCAGTCCGAACACGCTCTCGTCCGCAATGATCGGCTGGCTACAGCCCTGCAGTAGCTGACCGCGCGCAGCGAGCGCCACGATGCCGGTCGACTGCAGGATCGCGAGCGCGATCGAGAGATAACGCGTGTACTGCGTCATCTTCGCCTGGCCCGACTGGCCCTCCTTGCGGAGTTCCTCGAACTTCGGGATGACGACGGTGAGGAGCTGAACGATGATGCTCGCCGTGATGTACGGCATGATGCCGATCGCGAAGACCGACAGCTGCAGGAGCGCGCCGCCGGAGAACAGGTTGATCAGCGAGTAGATGCCGGCCGACTCGCCGCCGGAGACCTGGTCGATACAGGCACGGACGTTTCCGTAGTCGACACCCGGAGACGGCAGCGTCGCGCCGAGGCGATACAGGGCGACCAGACCGAGTGTGAAGAGGATCTTCCGCCTCAGGTCTACCGTCCTGAGGGCCGAGACAAAGGCGGAAAGCAAAGATCCTCCTGGCGCACGACTGACAGGGAAGCGAACCTATTGGTCCGTCCGGTGGATTGCAGAACTCTAGAACTCTAACAGTGACACATGAAATTACAGCCCAGTCCCGGGCTGTCCGGTCACCAGTATGCCTCGCTGGGAAGACCGCTGAACGAAGAATGGCCGCAACACCACCCCGAGGGACGGTGTTGCGGCCATGCTTGCGATCAGACGAGCCAGATCACAGCTCGGTGGTGGTACCACCGGCAGCGGCGATCTTCTCCTTGGCAGCGCCCGAGAACTTGTTCGCGGTGACCTGGACGGCAACCGCGATGTCGCCCTCGGCGAGCACCTTCACGAGCTGGTTCTTGCGAACCGCGCCCGCGGCCACGAGCTCGGCAACGCCGATCTGTCCACCCTCGGGGAACAGACGAGCGATGTCGCCGACGTTCACGACCTGGTACTCGGTGCGGAACGCGTTCTTGAAGCCCTTGAGCTTGGGCAGACGCATGTGAAGCGGCATCTGTCCACCCTCGAAGGCGGCCGACACGTTCTTGCGGGCCTTGGTGCCCTTGGTACCGCGACCAGCGGTCTTGCCCTTCGAACCCTCACCGCGACCGACGCGAGTCTTTTCGGTCTTGGCGCCGGGAGCAGGACGCAGGTGGTGCAACTTGATGGTCATGGTTAGACCTCCTCAACCGTGACGAGGTGGCGCACCACGTTGATCAGACCACGGTTCTGCGCGTTGTCCTCACGGAGGACCGACTGGCGAATGCCCTTCAGTCCGAGGGTGCGCATGCTGTCCCGCTGGTTCTGCTTGGTGCCGATGGTGCTCTTGACCTGGGTGACCTTGAGCTGTGCCATTACTTCACGCTCCCAGCCTGTGCACGAGCGCGGAGCATGCCGGCCGGGGCAACATCCTCGAGGGGCAGGCCACGACGGGCTGCAACCTCTTCCGGACGCTGCAGACCCTTGAGGGCGGCAACCGTCGCGTGCACAACATTGATGGCGTTGTCGCTACCGAGCGACTTGGCGAGGATGTCGGAGACACCCGCGCACTCCAGCACGGCACGCACCGCGCCACCGGCGATGACACCGGTACCGGGGCTGGCCGGACGCAGCATGACGACGCCGGCAGCCGCTTCACCCTGGACGGGGTGAGTGACGGTGGTACCGATCAGCGGCACGCGGAAGAAGTTCTTGCGAGCTTCCTCGACGCCCTTCTGGATGGCCGCGGGAACTTCCTTGGCCTTGCCGTAGCCGACACCGACGAGGCCGTTGCCGTCGCCGACGATCACGAGAGCGGTGAAGCTGAAGCGACGACCACCCTTGACGACCTTCGAAACGCGGTTGATGGAGACAACGCGCTCGATGTGGTTCGACTTCTCGGCGGCGTTGTCACGACGGTTGTCCCGACGATCACGGCCACCGCGGTTGTCGCCCTGGTTCGGGCCATTCTGTCCGGCGGGTCCGCTTCCGCCGTCACGCCTTTGACGTCCCGGCATCAGGCATTCCTTCCGTTAGTAATGTTGGTCATCAGAACTTCAACCCGCCTTCGCGAGCGGCATCCGCCAGGGCCGCGATGCGGCCGCTGTAGGTGTGGCCACCGCGGTCGAAGACCACGGCCTCCACGCCGGCAGCCTTGGCGCGCTCGGCGATCAGCTGACCGACCTTGGCGCCACGGGCGCTCTTGTCGCCCTCCAGCGCACGCACGTCGGCCTCGATGGTCGACGCAGCCGCCAGGGTCTTGCCTGCCAGGTCGTCCACCAGCTGCACGTGGATGTGCCGCGCGGAGCGGTTCACCACCAGACGGGGACGCTCCGGGGTGCCGGAGACCTTCTTGCGGAGACGGAAGTGACGACGCGCCTTCGACAGACGACGCGTCGTGGACGCGTCCTTGCCCAGCGGAATCCGCTTGGCTTTCTGGTTTGCAGTCTGGCTCATATCACTTACCCGTCTTTCCGACCTTGCGACGGACCTGCTCACCCTCGTAGCGGATGCCCTTGCCCTTGTACGGGTCGGACTTCCGCAGGCGGCGGATGTTGGCCGCGATCTGGCCGACCTTCTGCTTATCGATGCCGGTGATCGAGAATCGGGTCGGCGACTCGACAGCGAAGGTGATGCCCTCCGGAGCCTCGATCGGGACCGGGTGGCTGTAGCCGAGAGCGAACTCGAGGTCCTGCCCCTTCAGCGCCACACGGTAACCGACACCGTGGATCTCCATCTTGGTGGTGTAACCAGCGGTCACACCGACGATCATGTTCTGCACGAGGGTGCGCGACAGACCGTGCAGCGCGCGGCTGCGACGCTCGTCGTCGGGACGGGTGACCTCGAGGGCACCGTCCTCACCCTTTGCGACCGAGATCGGCTCGGCGATGGTCAGCGACAGCGAGCCCTTGGGCCCCTTGACCGCGACATCCTGGCCGGTGATGGTCACGTCGACGCCCGCGGGGACGGCAACCGGAATCTTTCCAATACGCGACATTCTGGTGGCCTCCCTTACCAGACGTAGGCGAGGACTTCCCCGCCCACTCCCTGATTGGCCGCCTGACGATCCGTGAGCAGACCGGACGACGTGGAAATGATGGCCACGCCGAGGCCGCCCAGGACCTTGGGCAGGTTGGTGGACTTCGCGTACACGCGCAGACCGGGCTTCGAGACACGACGCAGGCCGGCGAGGCTACGCTCGCGGCTCGGGCCGTACTTGAGGTCGACGATCAGCGTCTTGCCGACCTCGGCATCCTCGGTGCGGTAGTCGGCGATGTAGCCCTCGCGCTTGAGGATCTCGGCGATGTTCGCCTTGATCTTCGAGTGCGGCAGCTTCACCTCATCGTGGTACGCCGAGTTGGCATTACGCAGACGCGTCAAGAAGTCTGCGATCGGATCAGTCATGGTCATGAGTTGACCTGTGCACCTTTCTCGTTGGGGTTCCCATGCAACACCGGAGTCCGGTCCCGCTCCCCCGATCACTCGGAGGAGCGGGACCGGCCCGATCGTGGGCCTACAACGAAGTGGTTCTTTACTTCACCGTTCCCGCGGATGCGGGACGGAAGTCTTCTTCGGTTCGCTTACCAGGAGCTCTTGTGAACGCCCGGCAGCTCGCCGGCGTGTGCCATCTCGCGAACGCAGATTCGGCACAGACCGAACTTGCGGAACACGGAGTGCGGACGGCCGCACTTCTGGCAGCGGGTGTACGCGCGCACCGCGAACTTCGGCTTCTTGTTGGCCTTGTTGACCAGTGCCTTCTTAGCCATGGGCTCAGTTCTCCTTGAACGGGAAGCCGAGGTGCTTGAGCAGCGCACGGCCTTCTTCGTTGTTGGTGGCGGTGGTCACGACGGTGATGTCCATACCGCGCGGACGATCGATCTTGTCCACGTCGATCTCGTGGAACATCGACTGCTCGTTGAGGCCGAACGTGTAGTTGCCGTTGCCGTCGAACTGGTTGCCCGAGAGGCCGCGGAAGTCGCGGATACGGGGCAGCGCGATGGACACCAGACGGTCCAGGAACTCCCACATGCGGTCGCCACGCAGCGTCACGCGCGCGCCGATCGGCATGCCCTCACGCAGCTTGAACTGCGCGATGGACTTGCGGGCCTTGCGGATCTCGGGCTTCTGGCCGGTGATCAGCGTGAGGTCGGCGACCGCACCGTTGATCAGCTTGGCGTCACGGGCGGCGTCGCCGACACCCATGTTCACGACAACCTTGACCAGGCCGGGGATCTGCATGACGTTCGCGTAATCGAACTCAGCGTTCAGCGCGTCCTTGATTTCCGCACGGTAGCGGGCCTTCAGGCGCGGCTGGGTCTTGTTCTCGGTGGAGGTCATGTCAGATGTCCTTCCCGTTCTTCCGGGAAATGCGAACGCGCTTGCCGGTCTCCTCGTCAGTGCGGTAACCGACGCGGGTCGGGTTTCCGTCCGAGTCGACGACCATGACGTTCGAGACGTTGATCGGAGCTTCCTGCGTCACGATGCCGCCCGAGGAGGCGCCACGCTCGTTCGCGGAGACCGCGGTGTGCTTCTTGATGCGGTTAACGCCCTCGACGAGGACCTTGCCGGTCGCGGGGTAGGCCTGGATGACCTTGCCCTTCGCGCCCTTGTCCTTGCCGGCGATGACCAGCACGGTGTCACCCTTGTGCACCTTCATCACAGCACCTCCGGGGCGAGCGAGACGATCTTCATGAACTTCTTCTCGCGCAGCTCACGGCCGACGGGGCCGAAGATGCGGGTGCCGCGAGGATCGTTGTCCGCCTTGATGATGACGGCAGCGTTCTCGTCGAACTTGATGTAGGAACCGTCCGGACGACGGCGCTCCTTGGCGGTGCGGACGACGACGGCCTTGACCACGTCGCCCTTCTTCACGTTTCCACCCGGGGTTGCGTCCTTGACGGTGGCGACGATGATGTCGCCGATCCCGGCGTAGCGACGAGACGAGCCACCGAGAACGCGGATGCAGAGAATCTCCTTGGCACCCGTGTTGTCGGCGACGCGCAGTCGCGACTCCTGCTGAATCACTTACTTCTCCTTGACCTGGCTTGTTTCGACCAGTGCGAACCGCGACGGCTCGTGCTGATCGTGCGCGGCAGATTTCCGACCCGACGCGCGCGGTCCGTACCCGCCGATGGTGGGGCCACCACTGCTTTCACAGGGCAACCCCACCATCGTACTGGATACACTCTTCGGCTCTTACTTGGCCTTCTCGAGGACCTCGACCAGACGCCAGCGCTTGGTGGCCGACAACGGACGGGTCTCCATCAGCTGCACGCGGTCGCCGATGCCGGCGGTGCCGTTCTCGTCGTGCGCCTTGACCTTCGTGGTCCGACGGATGATCTTGCCGTAGAGCGGGTGCTTGACCCGGTCCTCCAGCTCGACCACGATGGTCTTCTCCATCTTGTCGGAGACCACGTAACCGGTGCGGACCTTGCGGCTGCCGCGCTCTTCGGTGCTGTTGGTGCTCACTGCCTTATCCTCACTCATGCCGCGTCACCTGCGTCCGGACCAGCGGCCAGGCCGAGCTCACGCTCACGCAGGACGGTGTAGATGCGCGCAATCTCGTGACGGACCGTGCGCAGCCGGCGGTTGTTGTCCAGCTGGCCGGTGGCCATCTGGAAACGAAGGTTGAACAGTTCTTCCTTCGCCTCGCGGAGCTTGGTGACCAATTCTTCCTCGGTCAGCTCGCGGAGCTCTGCAGCAGGGCTGGTGGTTGCCATCAGAACTGCTCCTCCCTCGTCACGATCCGGCACTTGCACGGGAGCTTGTGCATCGCGCGGCGCAGGGCCTCGCGGGCGATCTCCTCGTTCGGGTAGCTCATCTCGAACATGACCCGTCCGGGCTTGATGTTCGCGACCCACCACTCCGGCGAACCCTTACCGGAACCCATGCGGGTCTCGGCAGGCTTCTTGGTGAGCGGGCGATCCGGGAAGATGTTGATCCAGATCTTGCCGCCACGCTTGATGTGGCGAGTCATGGCGATACGAGCGGACTCGATCTGCCGGTTGGTGATGTAGGCGGGCTCGAGAGCCTGGATGCCGTACTCACCGAATGCCACCTGGGTACCGCCCTTGGCGGCACCCGAACGGCTCGGGTGGTGCTGCTTGCGGTGCTTGACCCGGCGCGGGATCAACATGCGTCAGCCCTCCTTCTGCTCGGTAGAAGCGGGAGCATCGGCGGTTGCGGTCGCAGCGCGACCGGCCTCGGTGCTGGTCGCCGTGGTGCCGGCAGCACCGGAGCGACGCGGACGGCTCGGACGCTCGCGACGCGGGCGCTCGGCCGGCGCAGCGGCGGACAGCTCACGCTTGCCGCCGACGATGTCGCCCTTGTAGATCCAGACCTTCACGCCGATGCGACCGAAGGTGGTCTTGGCCTCGTACAGGCCGTAGTCGATGTCCGCACGCAGCGTGTGCAGCGGAACGCGACCCTCACGGTAGAACTCCGAGCGGCTCATCTCGGCGCCGCCGAGGCGGCCCGAGCACTGCACGCGGATGCCCTTGACGTTCGGCTGACGCATGGCCGACTGGATGGCCTTGCGCATCGCACGACGGAACGCGACACGGTTCGAGAGCTGCTCGGCGACACCCTGTGCCACGAGCTGAGCCTCGGCCTCGGCGTTCTTGACCTCGAGGATGTTCAGCTGGACCTGCTTGCCGGTCAGCTTCTCGAGCTCGGCGCGGATGCGATCGGCCTCGGCGCCACGGCGACCGATGACGATGCCCGGACGCGCGGTGTGGATGTCCACACGCACACGGTCACGGGTGCGCTCGATCTCGACCTTCGCGATGCCCGCGCGCTCCATGCCGGTGGCGAGGAGCTTACGGATCGCGACGTCTTCCTTGACGTACTCCGCGTACTGCTTGTCTGCGTACCAGCGCGACTTCCAGTCGGTCGTGATGCCGAGACGGAAGCCGTGCGGGTTGATCTTCTGGCCCACTACTGACCACTTCCCTTCCGGCGGTTACGACCCGAGGCGGCACCCCGGTTCGCCACACTTTCCACAATGACGGTGATGTGGCTCGAACGCTTGCGGATCCGGAAGGCCCGGCCCTGTGCGCGCGGCTGGAACCGCTTGAGGGTCGCACCCTCGTCCACGAACGCCGTCGCGACGACGAGCGTGGCGGGATCCAGGTTCAGGTTGTTCTGCGCGTTGGCAGCGGCGCTGGCGATCACCTTCGCGACCGGCTCAGCCGCGGCCTGCGGTGCGAACTTGAGGATCGCGAGAGCCTCGTCGACCGACTTGCCGCGGACGATGTCCACGACACGGCGCGCCTTCATGGGGGTCACGCGCACATGGCGCGCGACCGCCTTCGCGGTGGGGTTCTGGGTTTCAGTACTCATCGACGCTTGCTCTTCCGGTCGTCCTTGATGTGGCCCTTGAACGTCCTGGTCGGTGCAAACTCTCCGAGCTTGTGGCCAACCATCGAATCCGAAACGAACACCGGAACGTGCTTGCGTCCGTCGTGGACGGCAAACGTGTGACCGATGAAGTCCGGAATGATCGTGGAACGACGGCTCCAGGTCTTGATGACCTGCTTGGTGCCCTTCTCGTTCTGCACGTCCACCTTCGCAAGGAGGTGGTCATCGACGAACGGGCCCTTCTTAAGGCTGCGTGGCATCCTTCACTCCCTCCTTGACTAGCGCTTCTTGCCGGTACGGCGACGACGGACGATGAGCTTGTCGCTCGCCTTGTTCTTGCGGGTGCGGCCCTCGGGCTTGCCCCAGGGGCTGACCGGGTGGCGACCACCGGAGGTCTTACCCTCACCACCACCGTGCGGGTGGTCGACCGGGTTCATGACCACACCGCGGACGGTCGGGCGGACGCCCTTCCAGCGCATGCGGCCGGCCTTGCCCCAGTTGATGTTCGACTGCTCGGCGTTGCCGACCTCGCCGACGGTGGCGCGGCAGCGCACGTCGACGCGACGGATTTCACCGGACGGCATACGCAGCGTGGCGTAGGTGCCTTCCTTGCCCAGCAGCTGGATGCTGGCGCCGGCGGAGCGGGCCATCTTGGCACCGCCGCCCGGACGCAGCTCCACAGCGTGGATCGTCGTACCGGTGGGGATGTTGCGCAGCGGCAGGTTGTTGCCCGGCTTGATGTCGGCGCCTGCGCCGGACTCGATCGGGGCGCCCTGCACCAGGCCCTTGGGGGCGATGATGTAGCGCTTCTCGCCGTCCGCATAGTGCAGGAGAGCGATGCGAGCGGTGCGGTTGGGGTCGTACTCGATGTGAGCGACCTTGGCCGGCACGCCGTCCTTGTCGTTACGACGGAAGTCGATCAAGCGGTAGGCGCGCTTGTGACCGCCACCCTTGTGACGGGTGGTGATACGACCGTGTGCGTTACGACCACCGCGACCGTGCAGCGGGCGAATGAGCGACTTCTCGGGCGTCGACCGAGTGATCTCGGCGAAGTCCGAGACGCTCGAGCCGCGGCGGCCCGGCGTAGTCGGCTTGTACTTACGGATTGCCATGAGTCTTCTCGTCCTCTATATCTCGTCAAGTCCCAGACGCTTACGCGACCGGGCCTCCGAAGATCTCGATGGGCTTGCTGTCGGCCGAGAGGGTCACGAGCGCACGCTTGGTGTCCTTGCGCTTGCCGTAACCGAAGCGGGTCCGCTTGCGCTTGCCCTGACGGTTGGCGGTGTTGACGCTGGTCACGGTGACGCCGAAGACCTTCTCGACGGCAATCTTGATCTGCGTCTTGTTCGAGTCCGGGTGCACCAGGAAGGTGTAGGTGCCTTCCTCGATCAGTCCGTAGGACTTCTCGGAGATGACCGGGGCCAGCAAGATGTCGCGGGGGTCGGCGATGGTGGTCACTTGCTCTCCTCCTCGTTCTTGGCCGGGCCCGCGATGAAGGTGTTCAGAGCCTCGAGGCTGAACACGACCTCATCGCTGTTGAGCACGTCGTAGGTGTTGAGCTGGTCGGGTGCGATGGGGTGCACGCCTTCCAGGTTCTGGACGCTCTTCCACGCAGCGATGTCCTCGCGGCCGACGACCAGCAGGAACTTCTTGCGGTCGGACAGCTCGCCCAGGAACGACTTCGCCGTCTTGGTGGACGGGGTCTGCCCGGCGACCAGCTCGGTGATGACGTGGATGCGCTCGCTGCGAGCCCGATCCGAGAGTGCGCCACGGAGAGCGGCAGCAATCATCTTCTTGGGGGTGCGCTGCGAGTAGTCACGCGGCTGCGGGCCGTGGACGACGCCACCGCCGGCGAACTGCGGCGCACGGGTCGAGCCCTGACGTGCGCGGCCGGTGCCCTTCTGGCGGTACGGCTTCTTGCCACCACCGCGGACCTCGCCGCGGGTCTTGGTGGAGTGCGTGCCCTGACGTGCCGCAGCGAGCTGCGCGACGACGACCTGGTGCATCAGAGCGATGTTCGCGGTCGCGTCGAAGATCTCGGAGGGGAGATCGACGGTGCCGTTGGTCTTGCCACCGGCAGCCTTGACGTCGAGGGTCAGCTTGGTTGCGGTCTCGGTCATGCCGAAGCACCACCCTTCACTGCGGTCTTGACGATCACGAGGCCGCCCTTGCGGCCGGGGATCGCACCCTTGATCAGCAGCAGACCGTTCTCGGCATCCACCTTGTGGACCGAGAGGTTCTGCGTCGTGATGCGGTCGGAGCCCATACGGCCCGACATGCGCATGCCCTTGAAAACGCGACCGGGGGTGGCACAGCCACCGATGGAACCCGGACGACGGTGGACGGCCTGCGCACCGTGGGAGGCGCCCTGGCCGGCGAAGCCGTGACGCTTCATGGTGCCGGCGAAGCCCTTGCCCTTGCTGGTGCCGGTGACGTCGACGTATGCGCCGTCCTCGAAGACCTCGGCCGTCAGCTCCTGGCCCACCTCGTACTCGGAGGTGTCGGCGACGCGGAACTCGACGACGTGGCGACGCGGGGTGACGCCGGCCTTGGCGAACTGGCCCGAGGTGGGCTTGTTCACCTTGCGCGGGTCGATGGCGCCGAACGCCAGCTGCACGGCGCTGTAGCCGTCACGCTCTTCCGTACGGATCTGGGTGACGACGTTCGGCCCAGCCTTGACGACGGTGACCGGAACGACCCGGTTGTTCTCGTCGAAGACCTGGGTCATGCCGAGCTTGGTGCCCAGGATTCCCTTGATCTGATTAGTCATTTGATATCTCCGCTGCGTCTTCCCAAGCTCACTGGATGTTCACGTCGACGCTGGCCGGAAGGTCGATGCGCATGAGCGCGTCGACCGTCTTCGGCGTCGGGTCGAGGATGTCGATCAGCCGCTTGTGAGTACGCATCTCGAAGTGCTCGCGCGAGTCCTTGTACTTGTGCGGCGAGCGGATGACGCAGTACACGTTCTTCTCGGTAGGCAACGGCACCGGGCCGACCACACGGGCCCCGGTACGGGTCACCGTCTCGACGATCTTGCGCGCTGATGCGTCGATCGCCTCGTGGTCATAGGCCTTGAGCCTGATGCGGATCTTCTGTCCCGCCACGCTTGTGTCCTTTTCTTGCCGCGTTTCGTAGAACCCGAACGAGCCGGGGACTACCTCGTCTGCACAGCCCTCGGCTGAAACACGACACGAACAACACACACTCGCGATCGAGACATCACTCGATCCGCTGCCGCTGTTCATGTGTCATGGTTCTCCGGTCCACGCGGTCGGGCGTGTCGCCCTGTCGCCCATTCCCGGGCCCCGGAAATCCCTTTCCAGGAGCCGCGAGAACCGCACCGGATGCGCCCGCGAGGGGCGCAAACTTCGGGTACTGCTTCCGTCTTGCATCGTCGTGACCAGGCACTTCGTCCCGATACTCGACTTTCATCCAGCCTGACTCGGGTCGCAACGGAGCGCGTCCCAGTCAAGGCAACCCGATCAGTATGCCGTAGCGGACCCCAGAGATCAAATCGCAGTCCCCCCGACATGCGAGGTCAGCGGCCAAATCGGACCCATCGAACTTACCGAAGAGTAAGGTTGCCGCCATGACGACTGCCCCGACCGCCACGTACCGAAGCTGGCAGAAGTTGCCCGCCAACGGATTCGGGCGCGCACTGTTCTCACTCGGCATGTGCGCGCGGGTGCCGTACTTCGCGACAGTGCTCCCTACCGTCGAGCGTCTCGAGCCCGGCCACTGCGAGGTGACCGCCCCGAAATGGTGGGGTGTGCACAACCACATCGGAACGTTCCACGCGATCGCGGCCTGCAACCTCGCCGAAGCAGCGATGGGCATGCTCGCCGAGGCAACCGTGCCGGCGAGCCATCGCTGGATTCCCAAGGCGATGAACGTGCGCTACCTCGCAAAAGCGCAGTCTCGCCTGCGGGCGACCGCGACCCTGGGCCCGATCCCGGACTTCTCCTCGGCCACCGACGGCGACGCGGGCATCGAACTCACCATCCCCGTCTCGGTCGCCGACAGAGCGGGGACCGAGGTCGTCCACGCCGACATCACCGTCTGGGTGACTCGCGCCTGACCGAGCGCCGGCCGCGACGCCGACCGGACTCGGAGCCGATATATTTGATCCGATCCCGATTTGTTGCACGCATCACACCAATGGGTCCCGAGGATCACTGTCCGATCGGGCACCCGCGAACGAGGCGGGCACACGCGTCCTGCCGAGGAGTAGTCATGGCCCCGCCCGCAACCCGGTCGACCGGAAACCTTCGACGCCGACCGCAGTTGTCCGATGACGTTGCCGTGCACGTGCGCAACGTGATCATGTCGGGTGGGGTGCGTCCGGGTGAGTTCATCCGCCTCGACGAGACTGCCGCCGAGCTGGGCGTGAGCGTCACCCCCGTGCGTGAGGCACTGCTGACACTGCGGGGCGAGGGACTAGTGGAGCTGGTCCCCCACCGCGGCTATGTCGTTGCCGCCCTGAGTCGCGACGACGTCAACGACGTCTTCTGGCTGCAGGGGCGAATCGCCGAGGAGCTGGCCGGACGGGCCGTCGACCACGTGGACGACGAGGCACTCGCCGAATTGACTGCGATCAACGATCAGCTGCGGCGTGCCGTCGAACTCGCGGACGCCGTCCGGATCGAGGAACTCGAGTTCGGCTTCCACCGGATCATCAATCGCCTGGCCGGGGCCCGGAAGCTGTCGTGGTTCCTGCTCGGTGCGACCCGTTACACCCCGGTCCACTTCTATTCGGCGGATCGAGAGTGGGGCGACGAGGCCGTGGCCAGCCACGCGCGGCTCGTCGCGGCACTGGCCGCCCGAGACCACGCCGGCGTCGCCGCCGAGACACGAGCACATTTCGACGACGGCGCGAAGCGCCTGGTGCGGCACCTCGAGACGATCGGGATCTGGGACTGACCGTTCGGTCGGTACCTTCCGGGAGGGGCCGCACGGTCCCGATCCCCGAAGCTCCGTCGGTCGTCGACGAGCTTGTGTCGGAGGCCACGCGGGTAACATTCTGCGACAGCGGCGGGAATACACGTCGACGATGGATGGACTCGTGGCCCCGAGGGGCGGTCAGCCATCCAACCCAGGTGAACTAGGCGGAGTGTCGATGCCAATATTCCAGGACGCAGCCGTGCTCGTCGACGACGTCCACAAATCCTTCGGAGACGTGAAGGCTCTGCAGGGCGTCAGTTTCGAGGCCAAGCGCGGAACGGTTCTGGGCATTCTCGGCCCCAACGGCGCGGGCAAGACGACGACGGTGAAGGTCCTGTCGACGCTTCTGCGCCCCGATCGGGGCCGCGCACTGGTCGCCGGGCACGACGTGGTCACGCACGCGCCCGACGTCCGCCGTTCGATCATGATGACGGGCCAGTACGCCGCGCTCGACGAGACGCTGTCGGGCAGGGAGAACATCGAGCTGTTCGGCCGGCTGATGGGGCTGGACCGCGCCTCCGCGAAGCAACGGGCGCAGGATCTGCTCAGCGAGTTCGATCTCCTCGACACCGGTAAGCGAGCGGTACGCAATTACTCCGGCGGCATGCGCCGTCGCATCGACATCGCGTGCGGACTGGTCGTGCGCCCCGAGGTGGTGTTCCTGGACGAGCCGACGACCGGTCTCGATCCGCGCAGCCGCCAGGGCGTGTGGGCGCTGGTCGACACCCTCAAGGCGCAGGGCATCACGGTGCTGCTGACCACGCAGTATCTGGAGGAGGCGGACCTGCTCAGCGACAACATCATCGTCATCGATCGGGGCACCGTCATCGCGGAGGGCACCGCGGATCAGCTCAAGGAACGCACGGGCGGCAGCTACTGCGAGGTCGTTCCGCTCGATCCGCAGCAGCTGCCGTGGGCGGTCCACGCACTCGGCAGCCTCGTCCCGCAGGAGGTTCGCGCCGAGATCGCCGAGGGCGGCGGCGACCGCGTGTCCATCCCGGCACCCGACGGCGCCTCGACACTCTCCGAGGCCCTGCGTCGCCTCGACGCCGCGGGCATCGAGCTCGCGGACATCGCGCTGCGCCGGCCGTCCCTCGACGACGTCTTCCTGTCCCTGACCGGCCATTCCGCGCCGGAGGCCGAGCAATGACCTCCAGCACGAACAGCGCCGCGAAGGGACTGGCGATGTCCGCGGCGTCCAAGCGCGCCTCGGTCGCCGTGCCCGCCAAGCGCGCCGGATCGCACCGGCGGCCGGACCCGAACGGGTTCCACCAGTGGCTCGCGCTCACGGGCCGGAGCCTCAAGACGATGGTGAAGACCGGTGAGCTCGCGGTCGCCGTCGTCGCGCCGCTGATCTTCACCGTCGGCTTCTACCTACCGCTGCGGTTCGTGATGAAGCTCCAGGGCATCGACTACGCGCAGTTCCTCATGCCGATCATCGTGCTGCAGGCGATGGCCTTCACGGCGATCTCGGCGTCTCAGGTTGCCTCCGTCGAGGCCCTGCACGGTCTCACGACCAGACTCAAGACGATGCCGGTCTCGGGCCCGGTGCCGCTCCTGTCACGCATGACCCGCGCCCTGGTGCGGTCGGTGATCACCCTCGCTGCGGCGTTGGTGTACGGCTATGCCATCGGCTTCCGGTTCAACGCGGGCGTGACGCAGGCCGCACTGTTCTGCGCCCTTGCGCTGGCGATCAGTGTCGCCTTGTCACTGGGCGCAGACGCGATCGGCACGCTGGCGAAATCCCCCGAGGCCACGTCACAGGCACTGGCACTGCCGCAGCTGATCCTCGGCATGCTGTCGTGCGGTTTCGTCCCGGAGACCGGATTCCCCGAGTGGATCCGGCCGTTCGTGCGTAATCAGCCGATCTCCCAGTTCTCGTATGCAATGCGAGACATGGCAGCCGGCGGGGTCACCGCGTCGACGCTGTTTCCGGCGGTCGCGTGGTGTGTGGGTCTGGTCGTGGTCTTCGCACCGCTGGCCGTGTGGGCAAGTATGAGGCGCAAATGAGTGAGTCCCCGGAGAACACGATGACGTCGGCTCGCTCGGCGCGGGCCTCTGTCTCGTCGATCGATTTCCCGCGGCCCACCGAGACCTGGCCGGAGTCGTCGCCGAAGGCGCTGTGGGTGCACAGCTGGGTCCAGTGCAAACGCCTCCTCATGCGCTGGTCGCGGGATCCGTCCACGATGATCCAGGCCCTGCTGTACCCGGCCCTGACACTCGTGATGTTCCGGATCGTCATCGGTAACACGGTGACCGCGGCGACGGGACAGCCCGCCATCTACGGCCAGGTTCCGATGATCATCCTGATCGGCGCGATGTTCGGCTCGATCGTCAGCGCGGTCGGATTGCGGCACGAACGCACGACGGGACTGCTGTCACGATTCTGGACACTGCCGATTCACCGTGCGGCGGGACTCGTCGGGCGGATGATGGCCGAGGCCGTGCGCGTGCTCGTGACGACCATCGTGATCCTCGTGGTGGGGATCATGCTCGGATTCCGGCTCACTCAGGGCCTCCTCCCCAGCATCATGTTGCTCGTCCTGCCGATTCTCTTCGGCATGGGTTTCGCCATGATGGTGACCGCTCTCGCAACGGTGTCCGGCGATGCGCCGCTCGTCGAGCTCGTGTCGATCGGCTGCACGCTCCTGATGTTCTTCAACTCGGGATTCGTGCCGGTGATGGCGTACCCGACATGGCTACAGCCGGTGGTCGCCGCCCAGCCGATGTCGTGCGCCGTGGATGCGATGCGTGGCCTCGCGCTCGGCGGGCCGGTCCTGGAACCCGTACTTCAGACGCTGGCGTGGTCGTTCGGGATGATGGCGCTGTTCGCCTACCCGGCGATCAGAGGCTACCGGCGCGCGGCAGCAACCGGAGGCTGAGCCAGGCCCGATGGGGGTCTGTATCGGTCCGGGCTCCCGCATGTGTCCCAGACACCGGAAGTTTGCCTGCTTCGCCGGGGTCCGGTCGCTTGTTTCTGATATGAATGCTGCGATTCAGCGGAGCCAGAACCTTCAGGAGTACCGAGCATGACCCAGCGACGACGCGTCACGACGAGACTTCTGGCAGCCGTGACGATGGTTCTCTGCGGAACGCTCTTGTCGTCGACCTCCGGTACGGCCTCGGCCGATCCCGGACCCGCCGGAATCGAGATACCGCCGGCCTTCACGTCGTTGGTGACGACGATCTCCTCCATGGGCTCGGCACCCGCGGGGGCGAACGACTGGGCATGCCGTCCTTCGCCTCAGCACCCTCGTCCCGTCGTTCTGGTGCACGGTACCGGGATGAGCATGACGCAGACCTGGACTACGGTGTCCGCTGCTCTGCGGGACGCCGGCTACTGCGTTTACGCGCTCAACTACGGAGCCGCCGCGCAGTCCTGGGGCAGCGGCGACATTCGCAGGTCGGCCGACGAACTGGCCTCTTTCATCGACGCTGTCCGCGCGCATTCGGGCTCCGCTCAGGTGGATGTCGTCGGACATTCCCAGGGCGGCACGATGACGCGTCAGTACCTGCGTTTCGATGGTGGCGCCGATCCGGCCGACCCGTCGCGGAACAAGGTCCACAGCCTCGTCATGCTCGGACCCACGACACACGGCACCACTTTCAACGGACTGCAAGGACTGGTCGATCCGTTCACCGCCTTGCGACTGACCGACGACGCGACCAACGAGCGGCTCGCCGAGTTCACCTTCGGTCTCGCGTCCTACCAGCAGTTCGTCGGATCGAAGTTCCTCGAGCAGCTCAACGCCGGGCACGAGACCATGCCCGGCGTCGACTACACCGTCATCGCGTCGATGGCGGACCAGATCGTCACTCCGCCCGCCGGGTCCTTCCTCGTGCCCGATCCCGGTTCGTCGGTGCGCAACATCTGGATGCACGACGTCTGCCCCGGGGCTCAGCTGTCGCATCTCGACCTACTGAACGATCCGCGCGCGGTGTTCCTGGTGCAGGCTGCCCTCGACCCGTCCTACGGGAAGCTCACCTCGGCACCCTGCTGATCGTGTGACCGTCGGCCTCGACGAAGAAGGGGACGGGACCTCACCGAGGTCCCGTCCCCTTCTCACGCGCTCAGCTCACCCGGTCTCGACGCTCGAGGTGTCGGGACAGAACGGGCGCAATCGTCCCAAGTGCCTCGGCCGACGTCATGTCCCAGTGCGTTGCCGCAACGGGTACGAGTTCGACGTCACCGGCGACGACACCACGCCAGGCCTCGACGCCGCGTGTGCCGTCCAGATCGGCGCTGAAGTAGAGCAGGTCACCCACGAAGCGTTCCGTCGGGCGGTACTCGTCGGTCACGGCGGACGCGTGCACGACACCGGACACCAGTGCCGCGATTCGATCACGGTCGAACTGACCGAACGGTGTGGCCAGGCCCTGCAGTGCTTCGACAGCACCGTCGACGGTGAGCTCGCCGAGCAACGGATTCTCGTCGAGGCCGGCACCGAGTCCGCCCAGCAGATCCGCCAATGAGGCTTCCTCCCCCGCGCTCTGCTCTGCATCGTCGGCCGCGATGTGGCTGTCGAGCATCGCCAGGGTGCCCACCTCGTCGCCGGCCGCGGACAGTTGCAGAGCCATGGCGTGCGCGATCGAACCACCCATCGACCAGCCGATGAGGTGGTAGGGGCCGCTCGGCTGAATCCGTCGGATCTCGGCGATGTACCGGGTCGCCCAGTCCTCGATGGTGGCAGGCAGGTCGCTGTCGCCGCTCAGGGCGGGCGACTGCAGCCCGTAGATCGGGCGGTTCGGATCCAGGTGTCCGGCCAGCCCCGCGAAACCCCACGCGAGGCCCGTGACGGGGTGGATGCACCACAGCGGAGCCGGCGCATCTCCGGCGGGACCGTCGTTCTCGGCGACACGCAGCGGAACCACGACTCCGAAGGCGGTGTCCCCCGGGCTGCCCACGTTCTCGAGATCGATGCGTGCGGCCAGGCCCTCGACGGTCGGCGCAACGAAGAGCCACTGCAGGGCGACGTCGATGCGGTGCTCGTCCCGCAGCGCTGAAACCACCTTCACCGCGACGAGCGAATTGCCACCCAGCGAGAAGAAGTCGTCATCCAATCCCACGCGATCGACGTCGAGCACAGCGGCGAAGGCCGAGGCCACCGCGATCTCGGTCGCGGTGTCCGGGGCGCGGAACTCGCGGGCCTCGAAGGCAGGTTCGGGCAGTGCCCTGCGGTCGAGCTTGCCCGAACCCGACAGCGGGAACTCGTCCAGGACGACGAAGGCCGTCGGCACCATGTAGGACGCGAGGTTGTCGGCGGTCGCGGCACGCAACGCCGTCGTGTCGATCGCCTCGCCTCGAACCGGCACCACGTAGGCCACCAGCCGGTCGCTTCTGACCTCGACCGCCGCCTGCGCGATGGACTCCTGAGCGAGGATCACCGCCTCGATCTCCCCCAGCTCGATTCGCAGGCCGCGAATCTTCACCTGGAAATCGGTGCGGCCGAGATACACCAGTTCTCCGTTGTTGTCCCACCGCACGAGGTCTCCGGTGCGATACATCCGTCCGCCGACGTCGTGAGGGCTCGCGACGAACCGGTCGGCGGACAGATCCACTCGGCCGTGGTAGCCGCGCGCCAGCTGGTCGCCCGCGAGATAGAGCTCCCCGGCGACGCCGACGGGGACCTGACGAAGCCGGTCGTCGAGCACGTACGCGCGGGTGTTCCACACCGGCCGCCCGATCGGAACATGTGCCGCGGAAGGACCGGCGAGTTCGTGGAACGTCGTCGTGATCGCGGCTTCGGTCGGGCCGTACGTGTTGTGCAGCGTACCGACGCAGAATTCGCCCAGTTCCTCGGCGAGCTCCGCCGTCAGCTCCTCACCTCCGGCGAACAGATGCCGGAGAGTACTCAGGGCGTCGCCCTCCCCCTCCGCAAGGAGCGTCGCGAGCACCGAAGGCACGAACTCGGCGACCGTGATCCGGTTGTCGCGCATCACCGATGCCAGATAGTCGAGCTCCCGATGACCGCCGGCACGGGTAATCACGAGCAGGGCACCGACGGCCAGCGGCAGGAAACACTCCCACACCGACACGTCGAAGGTGAACGGTGCGCGCTGCATGATGCGGTCGTCGGCAGTGATGTCGTATTCGTCTGCCAGCCAGCGCAACTGATTGACGATCGCCCCGTGGCTGACGGACACGCCCTTCGGGCGTCCCGTCGAACCCGACGTGAAGATCACGTACGCGGTGTTGGAGGGTCGTAGGGGAAGCAGTCGTTCGGAATCCGTGACGGGGGTGTCGTCGTACGCCGACAGATCCAGCGCGTCCACCTCGAACCGGCGCACCCCCTCCGGGAGCACCCGCGCCCGGGCCGACGTCGTCAGCACCAGCTCCGGCGCCGCGACGTCGAGGACGTACCGGATTCGCTCACCCGGATGCTCCGGATCGATCGGCACGTACGCTCCGCCGGCCTTCACGATCGCGTACATCGCCACGAGCATGTCGAGCGACCGGTCGAGGGCAAGCCCGACGAGGGCCTCGGGACCGACGCCGTGCGCGATCAGGTGACGAGCCAGCCGATTGACGCGGGCGTCGAACTCCCGGTAGGTGAGCGTGACGCGCTCGAACGACACCGCCGCGGCGTCCGGCCGCACCCGGACACTGGAGTCGACGAGATCGGCCAGCGTCTCCGGCACCACGACGCGCGCAGTGGAATTCGATCCTCCGACCAGCTCGCGGTGCTCCGTGGGATCCGCGACGTCGAGCAGACCGATCCGGGTGTCGGGCGCGGCAACCACCTGGTGCAGGATCCGCACCAACCCGTCGACGAGCCGATGTGCAGTGGCGTCGTCGAAGATGTCCGTCGAATAGGTCAGGTGGACGTCGATTCCGGCCGGACGGCCATTGCTGTCCCGATTGTCGGCACACGCGAAGTCGAGATCGAACTGCGTTGTGGCGGACGACGCATCGACAGTGGAGATGTGCAGGTCTCCGAGCGAGAACTCGGTGCGTCCGAGGTTCTGGAACGCCAGACTCACCTGGAAGAGCGGCGAGTACGACTGTGAACGAACGGGATCGACCACCTCGACGAGGCGTTCGAACGGCAGATCGGCGTTGTCGAACGCGGCGAGGTCGGTTTCCCGAGCGTGCGCGATCATCTCGGCGAACGCCCACTCGTCGTCGATCCGTGTGCGCAGCACCAAGGTTCCGACGAACATACCGATCAGATCGTCGAGAACTGCCTCGCCGCGACCGGCCGTCGGGGTTCCCACGGCGATGTCGGAGTTGCCGCTGTACCGGGACATCAACACGGCCAGGGCTGCATGCACGACCATGAACGGGGTTGCCCGGTGCGCCCGCGCCAACGCCTCGATTCCCGTATGCAGATCGGCATCGATCCGAACGGTGTGGGCGCCGCCTCGACCCGACGACACCGCCGGGCGAGGGCGATCCACCGGAAGGTCGAGCACGTCGGGCAGTCCGTCGAGCGCATCTCGCCAGTATTCGATCTGCTTGGACACCAGGCTGTCCGGGTCGTCCTCCGAGCCGAGGAGTTCCCTCTGCCACATCGCAAAATCGGAGAACTGGACCTGCAGCGGCTGCCACGCGGGAGCGCGGCCTGCAGTCCGGGCCGCGTACGCGAACATGACGTCGCGTGCGAGCGGTCGCGTCGAGAACCCGTCGGCCGCGATGTGGTGCACGACGACCGCGAGGACGAAGTCGTCCGGGCCGACCCGGAGCAGGCTTCCCCGTAGCGGAACCTGGGCCGTCACATCGAACGACGCGTGCACCAGGTCGGCGAGTCGGCCGAGCAGTTCGTGCTCGGGGACGTCCACCGGTGTCAGGTCCGGGGCTCCGCCGTCCAGGACCAGCTGGTAGCAGGTGCCGTCGATCTCCGGGTACACGGTGCGCAGGACCTCGTGCCGGTCCACGACGTCCTCGATTGCGGCCTGCAACGCCTCGACGTCGAGCGCGCCGGTGAGCCTGAGGAGCATGGGGATGTGGTACGCCGAAGACTCCGGGTCGTACCGGTTGAGGAACCACATCCGTTGTTGCGCAAGGGACAGCGGGATTCGTTCCGGACGCTCACGGGCGACCAGCGCCATGCGGCGTCCACCCCCGCCGAGCTTCTCCACGCCCGCGGCGAGTGCCGCGACGGTCGAGTCCCCGAACACCAACCGCACCGGAACATCGAGGTCGACCGCTGCGCCGATCCGTGCCACGGCCTGTGTCGCGATCAGCGAGTTTCCGCCCAGTTCGAAGAAGTCGTCGTCCAGGCCCACTCGCTCGATGCCCAGCAGGTCACCGAAAACCTCGGCGACGACCTGTTCGATCGCAGTGGTGGGTTCCCGGAAATCCCGGACGCCGATCACCGGATCGGGTAGTGCCCTGCGGTCCACCTTCCCGTTCACGTTGAGCGGCAAGGCATCGAGCTCGACGAAGGCCGACGGCACCATGTAGGACGGAATCGACTGGGAGAGAGCGAGTTCGATGCCGGTCGCGTCGAACTCCGAGACAGCGTCCGGCACGACGTAGGCCACGAGTCGATCGCCCACCCTCTCGTCGCTCCACACCGTGACCACAGCTTCCGCGACCGTGTCGAGCGCTCGCAACGCGGCTTCGATCTCCCCTAGCTCGATGCGGAAGCCGCGCACCTTGACCTGGAAGTCGGCGCGCCCGACGTAGTCGAGGGTGCCGTCGGGCCGCCAGGACGCGATGTCGCCGGTGCGGTACATCCGCTCCCCCGCGCGCCCGAACGGGTCGGCCACGAACCGGTCCGCGGTGAGCGCCGGACGTCCGAAGTAGCCGCGGGCCAGCTGCGAGCCGGCGAGATACAACTCCCCGGGCACGCCGACCGGCACCGGACGCAACCGGTCGTCGAGGACGAGGAGCCGGGTGTTCCACTCGGGGCCGCCGATCGGTACCGCGGCACCGTCGACACCGGCGACGCGCTGCGCCGTCACCGACACCGCCGCCTCCGTGGGCCCGTAGAGGTTGACGAGTTCTGCTGTCCCGGAGACGATCCGCGCCGCGGTGTCCACCGGGAGCACCTCGCCGATCGTGAGGATGCGGCGCAGCGAGCCGGGAAGCCTGTCCCCGGACTCGACGAGCAGCGCCTGCAGCATCGACGGGACGGCGTGCAGGGTCGTCACGCCCTCACGACGCATCAGCGTGTTGAGGTAGGCCGGATCCCGATGGCCGTCCGCCGATGCGACGACGAGGCGTCCGCCCGAGGTCAGCGCGGACCAGAACTCCCAGACGGACAGGTCGAACGTGGCGGCCGTCTTCAGGAGCGCCGCGTCCGAGGCATCGAGTCCGTACTCGGCGCGCTTCCACTCGAGCTGGTTGACGACGGCCGTGTGGCTGACCGCCACGCCCTTCGGCCGGCCCGTCGAACCCGACGTGAAGATCACGTACGCGGTGTTCGCTTCCCGCAGGGGTGCCGTGCGCTCGCGATCCGCGATCGGACCGGCTGCGAACCGCGCGCCGTCGAAGGTGTCGACGTGCAGCACCGGAACAGCGGCGGCGACCGAGAAACCGTCCCGCTCGGTGGACAGCACGCAGGTCGGCTGCGCCGCCTCGAGGATGTAGTCGGTGCGGTCGGCGGGGTGGTCCGGATCGATCGGCACGTACGCGCCACCGGCCTTCGCGACGGCGTACATGCCGACGATCAGTTCCACGGATCGGCGCATCGCCAGCGCGACGAGCGACTCCGGCCCCACGCCGAGCTCGATCAGCCGGCGTGCGAGACGGTTGACACGATCGTCGAGCTCCCGATAGGTCAGGTTCCCACCGTCCGCGACCAGCGCGGGCGCATCGGGTGCAATCGCCACCTGCGCATCGAACAGGTCGACGAGCGTCCCCGTCCGCTCGATCGTGTGCGCGGTGTCGTTCCATTCGGTGAGCACACGCTCGCGCTCACCGGAGTCGATCATGTCGAGATCACCGACCGGGAGGGCCGGATTCACCACGACGGCACGCAGGATCCGCGTGTACATCCGGGCGAACCGCCGAACGGTGTCTTCGGTGAACAGGTCCGTGGCATAGGTGAAGTTCACGGTGAAGTCGGCCGGGTTGCCGTCGGTGTCGACGTCGTCGACGACCGTCACGTGGAGGTCGAACTTGGCGATCTCGAACGGGGTGTCGATCGGGGCGACCTCGAGGTCCGGAAGCTCGAGTGCTCCGGTCTTCATGTTCTGGAACGAGAATCCGACCTGGAACAGCGGGTGCCTGGCCCTCGACCGCACCGGGTTGAGAACCTCCACGAGACGCTCGAACGGCACGTCGTCGTTGGCGAAGGCGTCCAGGTCCGCGCCCCGGACACGGTCCAGCAGGTCCGCGAACGGTTCCGCGAGATCCACCCCGACCCGCAGTGCGAGGGTGTTGACGAACATTCCGACCAGGTCGTCGAGCGCGGCCTCACCGCGCCCCGCGATGGGCGTGCCGACGACGATGTCTCCCGAGCGGGAGAGGCGGGCAAGGAGAACCGCGAGGGCCGCATGCATCACCATGAACGACGTGGCGCCGTGCTCCCGGGCCAGTTCGACGAGCCGGCGGTGTGTCTGCGCGTCCACCCCGGCGCCGACCGTCGAGCCGGCATACGACTGCTCCGCCGGGCGCGGACGATCGGTCGGCAGATCCAGCTGGTCGGGCACACCGGCCAGCTGGTCGCGCCAGAACGCGATCTGCTGCGAGACAAGGGATTCGGTATCGTCTTCGGATCCCAGAGTTTCCCGTTGCCACACGGCATAGTCCGCATACTGAACGTCCAACGGCGCCCAACCGGGAGCCGCGCCGGCGCAGCGGGCGACATATGCGGTCATGACGTCCCGGATCAGTGGCCCCACCGAGACACCGTCGGACGAGATGTGGTGCACCACCAGGGCGAGGACGTACTCGGATCCGCCCTCGACCTGCGCGTCCGCTTCGACCACCTGGAACAGACGAATCCGCAGCGGGACCTCGGTCGTGACGTCGAATCGTGTGAAGGCGAGCGCCGACAGTCGCGCACTCAGTTCCTCGGCGTTCACCCGCTCGGGACCGAAATCCCACCCGGACAGCGCAGCGTCGACGGGGAGCACCGACTGGTAGCCGACTCCGTCGACTTCCGGATACCGAGTGCGCAGCGACTCGTGTCGCCCGACGACGTCCCCGACGGCCAGACGAAGCGCCTCCACGTCGAGCCGCCCCGACAGGCGCACCGCGATCGGGATGTTGTTGACGGCCGACTCGGGTTCGAGCCGGTTGAGGAACCACATGCGCCGCTGCGCGAGTGACAGCGGGACCCGTTCGTCCCGCGGCGTCGCCACGAGCGTGGCGCGGCCGCCATCGACCTCCGTATGAAGTTGCGCGGCAAGACTTTCCACGGTGGAACTGTCGAACAGGTCGCGCACCGGGACGCGGGCGCCGAGGGCGGCACCGAGCCTGGCCACCACCTGTGTGGCGACGAGCGAGTTTCCACCGAGGTCGAAGAAGTCGTCGTCGAGTCCCACCTGATCGACACCGAGCACCTCGGCGAACACCTCGGCGACGAGCAGTTCCGTCGCGGTGACCGGCGCGCGGAACACTCGATTCTCGAAGACCGGCTCGGGCAGGGCCTGACGATCCAGCTTGCCGACCGCCGTCAGTGGAATCTCGTCGAGGACCACGATGGACGCCGGAACCATGTACGACGGCAACAGCGATTCGACGTGTCGCATCATGGTGGCCGCGTCCACGCCGTCGTCGGCAAGGACGTACGAGACGAGTGCTGTCTGGCCGGACGGCATCCGGTGACCGATCGTGGTCGCGAACGACACTCCACGGCAATCGGTGAGCGCCGAATCGATCTCGCCGAGTTCGATGCGGAAGCCCCGCACCTTGACCTGGAAGTCGGAGCGTCCGACGTACTCGATCGACAGGTCGGTCACACCCCCCGTCGCTCCGCTCGCCGAGACCGTCCACCGCACGACATCCCCGGTGCGGTACATCCGCTGCCCGGGTGCCCCGAACGGGTTCGCGACGAACCGGTCCGAAGTGAGTCCGGCGCGGCCGTGGTAGCCCCGTGCAAGCGCGCCGCCCGACAGATACAGCTCACCCGCGACGCCCACCGGAACGGGCCGCAGCCGGGTGTCGAGGATCAGCGCCCCGACGCCGGCGACCGGCGCGCCGACGGTGATCGGCTTGCCCGCGAACAGTTCACCGCGGGTCGACACGATCGTGGTCTCGGTGGGGCCGTAGGCGTTGAAGAACTGCCGGTCGGGCGCCCAGCGTCCCACCAGTTCCGTGGTCGACGCATCGCCGCCGACCGACAGCAGTCGCAGGTCGTCGAGACCGGTGGGATCCATCGATCCCAGCACGGCCGGGGTGATGATCGAGACGGTCACGCGGCGCTGCGCCAGCAGCGCGTGCAATTCCTCGCCGCCGATGATCGACGGAGGCACCACCACGAGCTCCGCGCCGGCCGCGGCGGCCAGCGCCCATTCGAACACCGACGGGTCGAAGCTCGGCGAGCAGATGTGCAGCACGCGGTCGGTCGCGTCCACGTCGTACAGCTCGACCGACTGGTCCACCAGTCCGGACAGTCCGCGGTGGGTCACGACGACGCCCTTCGGCTTGCCCGTCGATCCGGACGTGTAGATCACGTAGGCGGCGTGGTCCAGCAGCAGCGTACGTGTCCGGTCGGCGTCGCCGACGGGCGTCACCGGGTGTCCCGCGTCGGCTGCCGCGCGTTCGAGATCACCCAACGACCACCACGAGACGGCGCCCGGCAGGCTGTCGATCGCGTCGGCGGCCGCGATGCCCAGCACGGCAGCGGAATCGGTCACCATGTGCTCGATGCGATCGCCGGGGTACGTCGGGTCCACCGGGACGAACGCTGCGCCGGTCTTCGCGACCGCCCACACGCACAGCACCATCTCCCAGGAACGCGGGAACGACAGCGCGACAACGCTCTCCGGGCCGAGCCCGCGTGCGATCAGTTCACGGGCAAGCACACTCGACCGCTCGTCGAGGTCGCGGTAGGTGAGCGTCGTAGCGCCGCAACTCAGAGCGGGCGCGGCCGGATTCGTCGTCACGTGGCGTCCGAGGATCGCGGTGAGCGTCTCGACGCGGGTGACCCCGGGCCCCTCGACACCGGTGAGGGTGCCGAGTTCGGACGCGGAGAGCAGGACGGCGTCGCCGACGGCCGCGGAATCGTCCGCCACCACCGATTCGAGGACCCGGACGAACCTGTCGCCGAGATCCCGGATCGTGGCCTCGTCGAACAGATCGGTGGCATAGGTCATCTCGACCAGACGCTCGGCGACCGTCACCTGCAGATCGAACTTCGCGAGTGCGATGTCGAAGTCGACTCCCGACACCGTGAGCCCGGGCAGTTCGAGGGACTGCTGGGCGATCCCGCTCTGGAAGGCCAACGCCACCTGGAACAGCGGGTGCCGGGCCTGCGAGCGCGCCGGGTCGAGGATCTCGACCAGACGCTCGAACGGCAGGTCCGCGTGCTCGAACGCGGCCAGGTCGGTGGACCGGACCTGAGCGAGGAGGTCGGCGAAGGACCGTCCGCCGTCGACCTCGGTCCGCAGGACCAGGGTGTTGACGAACATGCCGACGACGTCGTCGAGGGCGGCCTCGCCGCGGCCCGCGACCGGGGTGCCGATCGCGATGTCGGAGGTGCCGCTCAGCCGTGCGAGCAGCACCGCCAGCGCCGCATGGACCACCATGAACGGCGTCGCACCGTGCACTCGAGCGACGTTGTCGATGCCGTCCTGTAGCTCGGCACCGATCGAGAACCTGTGCGTGGCACCACTGTTGGAGGCCACGGCCGGCCGGAGCCGGTCCGACGGCAGATCCAGCTGCTCGGGCAGGTCGGCGAGCTGCCCGGTCCAGTACGAGACCTGCTGCGCGATCAGCGACTCGGGCTCGTCCTCGCTGCCGAGGACCTCACGCTGCCACAGCGCGTAGTCGGCGTATTGGACGTCCAGCGGCGCCCAGCCCGGAACCTCGCCGGCCGAGCGGGCCGCATAGGCGAGCATCACGTCGCGGGTCAGCGGGCCCATCGAGAAACCGTCGGCCGCGATGTGATGCAGCACCAGGACCAGAACGTGATCGGTCGGCGACAGCGCGAACACCCGGGCCCGTACGGGGAGTTCGACAGTCAGGTCGAAGCCTGCGAGCGCCCATTCCTCGATCCGCCCGACGAGCGCATCGTCGGTGACCGGTTCGATCTCGAGTCCGAAGTCCACCGCATCGGTGGACCGGATCAACTGGTGGCCCACACCGTTCGTGTCGGGGAACACCGTCCGCAGCGACTCGTGCCGCGCGAGGACGTCCTGCACCGCCGCACGCAGGGCCTCGGTGTCCAGCGCGCCGCTGAGCCGGATCGCGAGGGGAATGTTGTTCACCGCCGAGTCCGGCTCGAAACGGTTGAGGAACCACATGCGCTGCTGCGCAAGGGACAACGGCACCCGGTCCGGACGCGCCCCGGCCGCCAGCGCCTTACGGGCACCCGCACCCGCGAGCGACTGCAACGCCGACGCCAGCGCGTCGACGGTCGACGCCTCGAACAGCACCCGCACCGGAACCGTCGTGTCGAACGCGACGCCCAACCGGGCCACGACCTGCGTCGCCACCAGCGAGTTGCCACCCAGGGCAAAGAAGTCGTCGTCCAGACCAACCCGATCCACACCGAGCACATTGGCGAACACACCCGCGACGATCTCCTGCATCGGTGTCGTCGGCGCCCGGAACTCACGGACCTCGAACACCGGCTCCGGCAACGCCTTCCGATCCAACTTGCCCGACGCATTCAACGGGAACGCATCCAGCACGACGAAGGTCTGCGGAACCATGTACGACGCCAGGCTCTTGGCCACGTCTGCCTTCACCGCGGCCTCGTCGACCGTCGCGCCGGCCGCCGGCACCACGTACGCGACCAGCTGATCCGACTTCACCAGGACAACCGACTGCGCGATCGACTCCTGCGCCAACAGCGCGGTCTCGATCTCGCCCAGCTCGATCCGCAGACCACGCAACTTCACCTGGAAGTCCGTGCGACCGATGTAGTCGAGCTCGCCGCCCGCCGTCCACGTCACCAGGTCGCCCGTGCGATACATCCGCTCCCCGCCATCGGAGAACGGGTTCGCCACGAAACGATCCGCCGTCAGATCACTGCGGCCCACATAGCCGCGCGCCAGCTGGACGCCAGCCAGATACAACTCACCCGGAACACCCACCGGTACCGGGTTGAGACGCCCATCGAGCACGAACAGCTGCGTGTTCCACACCGGCGCACCGATCGACACCGACGCCACATCATCCGCGGTGACCTCGTGGAACGTCACATCCACCGCAGCCTCGGTCGGGCCGTACAGGTTGTGCAGCGCCGCACCCGGCACCACGTCACGCAGCCGCGCAGCCGTCTGTGCCGGCAACGCCTCGCCCGACGCGAACACCAGACGAAGCGAATCCACCTCGGCAACAGCAGGCTCCGCCACGAACACCGCCAGCATCGACGGCACGAAATGCGCCACGGTGACGCCGCGCTCGACCATCACCCGCGCCAAATACGCCGGATCCCGATGACCATCCGGGGCGGCGATCACCAACCGCGCACCCACCTGCAACGGCCAGAAGAACTCCCACACCGACACATCGAACGTGAACGGCGTCTTCTGCAGAACCGTGTCCGCCGAACCCAGGCCGTACTCGGCCTGCATCCACACCAGACGATTCACAATCGCCGCATGCTCGACCGCCACACCCTTCGGACGACCCGTCGAACCCGACGTGAAAATCACATACGCGGTGTTCGAACCACGCAGCGGGGCAACCCGATCCGCATCCGACAGCGAAGCATCCGAGAACCCGGACACATCCGTCTCGTCGAGAAGCACGACGGAGACAGACCTCTCCCCCGCGACCTCGAAACCGTCTCGCGACGTCGACAACACCAACGCCGGAACAGCCGTGTCCAGGATGTACCCGTTACGCTCCGCCGGCTGATCCGGATCCACCGGCACATACCCGGCACCCGCGGTCAGCACCGCATACATGCCCACCAACAGATCCAGTGATCGCCGCATCCCCAGACCCACCAACGAGTCCGGACCGACACCCTCCGCGATCAGGAACCTCGCCGTCCGATGAACCCGCGCCGCGAACTCGCCGTATGTCAACGACTCGCCCTCGAACACCACCGCAACAGCGTCCGGCGTCCGCGCCACCTGCGCCTCGAACAGATCCACCAACGTCGCATCCGGAACCGGGTGATCGGTGGCGTTCCACTCCCCCACCACCAGCGAGCGCTCCGCGGGCTCGAGCAGTTCGATATCGCCCACGGTCGACGACGGGGCGTCGACGACTGCACCCAGCACCTGATCGAACCGGCTCCCGAAGGTCACCATCGTCGACGCGTCGAACAGATCGGTGGCATACGTCAGTGCCACCGAGTAGCCGGCGTCGGCGGACTCGAGGATCGTCACCTGCAGATCGAACTTGGCTGTGGCCGCATCGAATTCGACCTCGGACACCGTCAGGTCGCCGAGTACGAGGTCGGCGCTGCCGAGGTTCTGGAAGCTGAGCATCACCTGGAACAGCGGATGCCGCGCCTGCGACCGGGCCGGGTCGAGGATCTCCACCAGCCGCTCGAACGGGATGTCGGCGTGCCCGAAGGCTGCGAGGTCGGAGGTGCGCACCTGCACCAGAAGTTCGTCGAAGGTCGCCGCGGGCTGCACATCGCTGCGCAGCACCAGGGTGTTGACGAACATGCCGATCATGTCGTCGAGCACCTGCTCGCCGCGACCGGCGACCGGGGTGCCGACCGCGATGTCCGACGTTCCGCTGAGCCGCGCGAGCAGCACCGACAGCGCCGCATGGACCACCATGAACGGGGTGGCGCCGCGCTGACGGGCCAGTTCGTCGATCGCCGTCGACAGCTCCGCACCGAGTTCGAACCGGTGGGTGGCGCCGTGGTTGGACGCGACGGCGGGACGCGGCCGGTCTGCGGGCAGATCCAGCTGGTCCGGAAGCCCGGCCAGCGTGGCCGTCCAGTGGGCGACCTGCTGCGCCAGCACCGACTGCGGGTCGTCCTCCGAGCCGAGAACGTCACGCTGCCACAGCGCGTAATCGGGGTACTGCACGTCGAGCGGAGCCCAGCCGGGCAGTGTCCCCGCGGACCGGGCCGCGTACGCGAGCATGACATCGCGGGTCAGCGGTCCGATCGAGAAGCCGTCGGCCGCAATGTGATGCACCACGAACACGAGCACGTGCTCGGTCGGCGACACCGCGAACAACCGTGCCCGAACCGGGATGTCGCGGGACAGCTCGAAACCCGCACCGACCAGGGCGCCGACCCGGTCCAGGATCGCGTCGACCGAAACATCCTCCACCGGAAGAAGTTCGCCGATCTCACTCGACTCGCGAATTACCTGGTGGCCGACGCCGTCGATGTCCGGGAACACCGTGCGCAGCGACTCGTGGCGGTCGACGACGTCGCTCACCGCGGCCCGCAGCGCCGCGACGTCGAGCGTGCCGGAGAGCCGGATCGCGACCGGAATGTTGTCGACGGTGGAGTCGGGTTCGAAGCGGTTCAGGAACCACATCCGCTGCTGCGCCAGCGCCAGCGGAATCCTTTCGGGGCGAGGGCCGGCCGTCAGCGCCGTGCGAGCGTCGCCGCCCGACGCGGCGTCGACCTGGGCCGCCAGCGCCTCCACCGTGGATGCTTCGAACACCGCACGCACCGGGATCTGCGCGGCGACCGCGGCCGACAGCCGGGACACCACCTGCGTTGCGATCAGCGAGTTGCCGCCGAGCTCGAAGAAGTCGTCGTCGAGACCCACCTGCGGGACGTCGAGCACGTCGGCGAACACCGACGCCACTAGTTCCTCCGTCGGGGTGACCGGCGCCCGGAACTCGCGGGCCTCGAAGACCGGAGCCGGCAGCGCCTGACGGTCCAGCTTGCCGACCGGGGTGAGGGGAATCGTGTCGAGGACCATGGCCGTGGAGGGCACCATGTGCCGGGGCAGCGATCGGCCGACGAACTCGAGCAGTGCGGGCACGTCGATCTGCCGGCCGGCCACCGGGCGCACATAGGAGACGAGGACCTTGCTGCCCGTCGTCGCCTCGTGGGCCACCGTGGCGGCGAAGTCGACGTCGTCGTGCTCGCCGAGCGCGGCGTCGATCTCGCCCAGCTCGATGCGGAATCCGCGGATCTTGACCTGGAAGTCGGAGCGTCCGACGTACTCGATCTGCTGGTTCGCGTTCCAGCGCACCACGTCTCCGGTGCGGTACATCCGGTTTCCGGGATCGCCGAACGGGCTTGCCACGAATCGTTCGGCGGTGAGCGCGAATCGGCCGTGATAGCCGCGCGCGACACCCGGGCCCGACACGTAGAGCTCGCCCGCGACACCGACCGGGGTGGGGCGCAACCGGTCGTCGAGCACCACGAGCGACATGCCCTGGGTGGGACCACCGATCGTGATCTGTTCACCGGGGACCAACGGATCGGAGATCGCGGTCATGATCGTGGTCTCGGTGGGGCCGTAGCCGTTGAAGAACCTGCGGCCGGACGTGGCCCAGCGCGCCACCAGGTCGGGCGGGCAGGCCTCGCCGCCGACGACGACGTCGAGGAAGGTGTCCAGCCCGGCCGGGTCGACCGACGCCAGCGCAGCCGGCGTCACGAATCCGTGCGTGACGCGGTGCGTCGCAATCAGTTCGGCGAGGTCGTCGCCGCCGTACACCGTGGGCGGCGCGATCACCATCGTCGAACCGGCGCCCACCGCGAGCAGCAGCTCGAGCACCGAGGCGTCGAAGCTGGGCGAGGCGAAGTGCAGCGTCCGGGCCTGCGGGGTGAGCCCGTACCGCCGGACCTGTTCGGCACAGAAGTCGCCGAGGCCGGCCTGGGTGACCACGACGCCCTTGGGCCGCCCCGTCGAACCCGACGTGTAGATCACGTAGGCCGGATCGGTGTCCGCCAACGTCCGGGTGCGGTCCGCGAAGGAGATCGGTTCCGGGGACCGATCGGCCAGCGCGCGTTCGAAGTCGTCGTCGAGCACCAGCCATTCGACGGAGTCCGCGAGCGCGTCGCGCGACTCGGCGGTCGTCAGTCCGACGAGGACACCCGAGTCGGTGACCATGTGCTCGACGCGGTCGGCCGGATAGTTCGGGTCGACGGGCACGTAGGCGGCACCCGACTTCGCGACACCCCACACCGCCGACACCGATTCGATGGACCGCGGGACGGCCACGGCAACGGAGTCGCCCGGCCCGATGCCCCGTTCGATCAGGACCCGGGCGAGGCGCGAGGACCACGCGTCGAGGTCCGCGTAGGTGCGGGAGCGGTCGGCGCACACGAGCGCGGTGGCCGACGGGTCCCGCTCGACGGCCGCAGCCAGCAGCTGCGGCAGCGTCGTCGACCGGGGACGGCTCCGCCGCGTAGGGCGTTCGCGCCGCTCCGGCCGCGGGCGCCTGGTGCGCTTGCGTTCGTCTCCGTCACTCCCGTGCAGCTCCCGACTCTGCTCGCTCATGCGTTCCGAACACCTCGTGTGTCGATCGCCGACACGCGACGGCTTGGCATCTCACAACGCACCACAGTGACTCTTTCCTTACACCTACATCGCCCGGGACAAACCATCATTATCGCCTCACACGGACCACACCTCCGCATCGGCGACGACCCGCCGGACGTCCGGCCGTCCCTCCGGCCGGGCGCCGTCGGTGAGCACCAGAACCTCGAGATCCTCGAGTTCCGCGACGTCGAGGGCCTGCGCGCAGGCCGCCGACACGAATGCATGGGTCACCCATTCGTCGGCGAGAAGGTCGGTGACGTTACCCTCCGGTACTGCCGTGACGACGGTCACCGCGCCCGCGGTGGACGCCACGAGCAGCTCGGTGACCGACCAGATGCTGCTCAGGGGCTCGGTACACACGGTCCGGGACTCGTAGGTGACGTCGTAGCGGGCGCGATCGCGCTCGGCGAGTGCCACCACGTATCCGTGGGTGAGCGAGATAGATCCGTCGGCCGCCGCGAGTGCGGGATCCTCGGAGCCCAGGCGGCGGATCCGCTCGGTGTAGGTGACCGGCCTGCCGGACTGCTCGTCGATGCGGATCCGGTCCGCGTCGCGATCCAGCACGACCCATTCGATGCTGTCGGGCAGGTCCTCGACGAGTGCGGACGTCGTTACGCCGACCTTGGCCGTCATGTCGGACGGCAACCGGTCGCCCTCCGCTGCCTCGATCGGCACCAGAGCGGCGCCGCTCTTGAGCACCGCCCACGCCGCAACCACCGCATCCGCCGAGCGGGGCAGCGCGATCGGCACGTGGTGACCGGGGCCGACGCCCTCGCCGATCAGCAGCCGCGCCAGTCGCGACGACTGCTCGTCGAGATCGCCGTAGGTGATCTCCTCACCGTCGTCCGAGATCGCCGGCGCCTCCGGGTCGGCCTCGACCACCGCTGCCAGGATCTGCGGCACGGTGCTGTCGCTGGGCACGACGGTCGCGCCCGGCCCGGCGTCGGCGGATCCTCCGGACGTCGCGGCGCCCTGCAACTGTGCTCGCTCCGCGTCGGACACGATGTCGATGTCACCGACCACCACCCGGGCGTCCGCAGCGACGGCCTCGAGGATCCGTACGAATCGCCGGCCGAGCGTCGCCACCGTCGACTCGTCGAACAGGTCCGTCGCGTAGGTCAGCAGAGCCTCGAGATCTCCGGACGGTGCCGGGATCAGGGTCAGCTGCAGGTCGAACTTGGCCGCCCGCTCCTGATCCGGTACCGCACCCACCGTCAGGCCGGGCAGCTCGAGTGCGGCCTGCTGCTGGTTCTGGAACGACAGCACCGTCTGGAACAGCGGGTGCCGCGCCGTCGAGCGAGACGGCGCGACGGCCTCGACGACGCGCTCGAACGGCAGGTCCGCGTTGCCGAAGGCGGCCAGATCAGTCTCCCGCGACCGCGCGAGGACATCCGTGAACGTCATCGACGACGTCAGTTCCGTCCGCAGCGCCAGCGTGTTGACGAACATGCCCACCAGATCGTCGAGTGCGGCGTCCCCGCGTCCGGCGATCGGGGTGCCGACCGTGACGTCCCAGGTTCCGCTGAGCCGCGCCAGCAGCACGGCCAGCGCACTGTGCGCCACCATGAACAGCGATGCGCCCTCGGCCCGCCCGAGTGCGTCGAGTGCGGTGTGCAGTGCAGCCGGGATCGTGAAACCGGTCTCGGCTCCCCTCATCGACGCCACCGCCGGACGTGGCCGGTCGGTGGGGAGATCGAGCAGATCCGGTGCGCCCGACAACGTCCGCACCCAGTACTCGAGCTGCTCCGCGGCCACCGTGCCGGGCTCGTCCGCCGAGCCCACCACCTCGCGCTGCCACAGCGCGAAGTCCGCGTACTGCACCGCGAGCGGGGACCACTGCGGCGCCGCGCCCTGGCTGCGAGCGGCATACGCGGCGACCAGATCACGCGCCATCGGCGCCATGGAGACGCCGTCCGCACCGATGTGGTGGACGACGAACGCGAACACGTGTGTTTGGTCGTCGATCCGGAACAGCCCGGCCCGCAGCGGAACTCCGCTGGTCACGTCGAAGCCGAGGCCGAGCAGGCCACCCACGCGAGTGAGCACGTCGTCCGCGGTGACGGGGACGGGCGTGAGATCGAACTCGACCCGATCGGCCGGCACGATCACCTGGTGCGGGCCGTCCGCGTCCTCCGGGTAGTACGTGCGCAGCGCCTCGTGCCGGACGAGGACGTCCTGCAGGGCCGCCCGCAGCGCCGCGACGTCCAAGTCTCCGGTGAGCTGCATCGCCAGCGGAATGTTGTACGTGGTGGACTCCGGTTCGAGCCGGTTCAGGAAACACATGCGCTGCTGGGCCAGCGAGAGCGGAATCCGCTCCGGTCGCGGACCGGCGACGAGCGCCTTGCGCGCCCCGGCACCCGCCAGGGCCTGAGCCCGGGCCGCGAGCGCGCTCACCGTCGACGCCTCGAACAGCACCCGTACCGGCACCTGGGCGTCGAGCGCCGCGCCGAGACGCGCGACGACCTGCGTCGCGACCAGCGAATTGCCGCCCAGCGCGAAGAAGTCGTCGTCCAGACCGACCCGCGCGGCCCCGAGGACGTCGGCGAACACGCCCGCGACGATCTCCTCGACCGGCGTCGTCGGCGCCCGGAACTCGCGCACCTCGAACACCGGCTCCGGCAGCGCCTTCCGATCCAGCTTGCCGGACGCGTTGAGCGGGAACTCGTCCAGCACCACGAACGTCGACGGCACCATGTACGACGCCAGACTCCTGGCCAGAGCAGCCTTCGTGGCCTCGGCATCGAAGGGCCCGTCGGCCACCACGTACGCGACCAGCTGATCACTCTGGACCAGCACCGCGGCCTGCGCGATCTCCGGCGCCGCCAGCAGGGCCGCCTCGATCTCGCCCAGCTCGATGCGCAGACCGCGCAGCTTCACCTGGAAGTCCGTGCGGCCCAGGTACTCCAGCTCGCCCTCAGGGAAATCCCCCGTCGCTTCGCTCGCCCCGACCGTCCACTTCACCAGATCGCCCGTGCGGTACATCCGTTCACCGCTGCCGGTGAACGGATTCGCCACGAATCGCTCCGCGGTCAGGTCGCCCCGACCCTGGTAGCCGCGGGCCACCTGAGCGCCGGCCAGATACAGCTCACCCGCGACACCGGCCGGAACCGGACGCAGACGCGAATCCAGGACGTAGGCACGGGTGTTCGATGCGGGCGCGCCGATCGGAATCACGACCACATCCGACGCACCCACCTCGTGCCGGGTCGCCTGCACCGTGACCTCGGTCGGGCCGTACACGTTGTGCACCGACGCATCCGTGACGGACCGCAGTCGCGACACCGTCCGGGACGAAAGTGCCTCGCCACCGCAGAAGACCCGGGAGAGGGACGCCGCGCCCGCCGGGTCGAGGTGATCGATCGTCGCGTCGAGCACCGACGGCACGAACTGTGCGACCGTGATCGACCCGTCCGCGATCTCGCGTGCCAGACCCGCGGGATCGCGGTGCGCGTCCCGCGACGCGACGACTGTCGTCGCCCCGGTCTGCAACGGCCAGAACAGCTCCCACACCGACGCGTCGAACGTGAACGGGGTCTTGAGCAGCACCCGATCGTCCGCGCCCAGGCCGTACTCGGTCTGCATCCACGCGAACAGATTCGTCACCGCCGCGTGCGGGACGGCGACACCCTTGGGCCGGCCCGTCGAGCCCGATGTGAACAGCACGTAGGCCACCGCGGCGCCACGCAGCGGAGCGGTGCGCTCGGCGTCGACGATCGGTGCATCGGAACGCCCGGACAGATCGACGGCGTCGACGGAGATCACCGGGATGTCCCCGGCCGCAACTCCGCCGTCCCGCGTCGTGGTGAGCACCAGCGCCGGGCGCGCGACCTCGAGCACGTAGTGGTTGCGTTCCGCCGGCTGATCGGGGTCGAGCGGAACGTAGCCGCCACCCGCCGCGACCACGGCGTGGAGGGCGACGAGCTGCTCCACCGACCGGCCCATCGCGACCGCCACCAGGGACTCCGGTTTGACACCGGCGTCGATCAGCTGGCGGGCCAGACGCCGCACCCGCGAGGCGAACTCGCGATAGGTCAGGGTCTCGACGCCGGACGCGACGGCCGTCGCATCCGGCGTCGCCGCAACCTGCGCGTCGAACAGATCGACCAGTGTGGAGTCGTCGACGGGACGGGCGGTCGCATTCCACCGCTCGAGCACCTGCACGCGCTCGGTCTCGTCGAGCAGCTCCACGTCGCCGACCACGACGGCCGGGTCCGAGGTGACCGCCGCCAGCACCCGCCGGAACCGCTCCCCGAACACGCGCATCGTGGACTCGTCGAACAGGTCCGTCGCGTACGTCAGGTCGACGGACAATCCGTCGGCCGACTCCGAGAGTGTCACCTGCAGATCGAACTTCGCGGCCACAGAGTCGACGTCCACGCCGGACACCGACAGGCCCGGCAGCTCGAGCGACGCCGGAGCGAGATTCTGCAGCGTCAGCATCACCTGGAACAGCGGATGCCGGGACTGCGAGCGCTCGACGTCGAGGATCTCGACGAGCCGCTCGAACGGCACGTCCGCATGCTCGAAGGCCGCGAGATCCGCAGCCCGCACGTCCGCGAGGAGTTGCGCGAACGTCAGGTCCGGCCGGACATCGGATCGCAGCACGAGGGTGCCGACGAACATGCCGACCAGGTCGTCGAGCGCCGCCTCACCGCGGCCGGCGACCGGGGTGCCGACCGCGATGTCGGAGGTGCCACTCAGCCGGGCCAGCAGCACCGACAGCGCCGCGTGCAGCACCATGAACGGCGTCGCGCCGTGCGCCCGCGCCGTGCCGTCGACGGCCGCGTGCAGATCAGCGTCGATCGTGAAGCTGTGCGAGGCACCGTGATTGGACGCCACCGCGGGGCGGGGGCGGTCGGACGGCAGGTCGAGCTGACCGGGCAGGCCGGCGAGGGTCCGCTTCCAGTGCGCGAGCTGCGTCGACATCGCCGATTCCGGATCGTCCTCCGAACCGAGGACGTCACGCTGCCACAGCGTGTAGTCGGCGTACTGCACCGCCAGCGGCGCCCACGACGGGAGGGTGCCGGCCGAGCGGGCCGAGTACGCGGTCATCACGTCGCGGGTCAGCGGGCCCATCGAGAAGCCGTCGGCCGCGATGTGGTGCACCACGAGCACCAGCACGTGCTCGGTGGGCGAGACCGCGAACAGACGAATCCGCACCGGGATGTCGGTCGTGAGGTCGAAGCCGGCCACGACCATCTGCTCGACGAGCACCGGCAGGTCGGCCTCCGCGACCGCCTCGGCGGCGACGGGGGCCGCGACGTCGGACGCCGGGCGGATCGACTGGAAGCCGACACCGTCCACGTCGGGGAACAGGGTGCGCAGCGATTCGTGCCGGTCCAGGACGTCACCGATTGCCGCGGAGAGGGATTCGACGTCGAGCTCACCCGACAGTCGGATCGCGAGCGGGATGTTGTTCACCGCCGATTCAGGTTCGAACCGGTTCAGGAACCACATGCGCTGCTGCGCGAGCGACAGCGGAATCCGGTCCGGACGCGGACCGGCGACCAGCGCCTTCGTCCGGCCGGCGGTGGACACCGACACCCGGGCGGCGAGGGCTTCGACGGTCGAGGCGTCGAACAGCACCCGCACGGGCACCGTGGTGTCCAGTGCCACGCCGAGTCGGGCGGCCACCTGCGTGGCCAGCAGCGAGTTGCCGCCGAGCGCGAAGAAGTCGTCGCCGCGGCCCACCCGGTCGACGCCGAGGACGTCGGCGAACACGGATGCGACGGCTTCCTCGACCGGGGTGGTCGGGGCCCGGAATTCGCGCGCCTCGAACTCGGGTTCGGGCAGGGCCTTGCGGTCCAGCTTGCCGCTGCCGGTGAGCGGCAGGCGGTCCAGGACCACGAACGCCGACGGCACCATGTACGCCGTGATGGCGCGGGCCGCGAACTCCTTCAGTGCGGCCACGTCGATCGACCGGTCTTCGGCGGCCACGATGTACGCGACGAGCTGGTCGCGCACCACCACGACCGCGGTCTGGGCGACCGAGTCGTGCGCGGCGAGAACGGATTCGATCTCGCCGAGTTCGATCCGGAAGCCGCGCAGCTTCACCTGGTCGTCGGCGCGGCCGACGTACTCGAGTACCCGGTCGGCGGTCGTGCGCACGACGTCGCCGGTGCGGTACAGGCGTGATCCGGGTGCGCCGAACGGGTTGGCCACGAACCGTTCCGCGGTGAGCGCGGGGCGGCCGAGGTAGCCGCGGGCCATACCGGCTCCGGCGAGGTACAGCTCACCGGGGACGCCCGCGGGGACGGGCCGCAGGCGGCCGTCGAGCACGAAGGCGTCGGCGCCACGGATGGCCCGGCCGATCGTGACGGGCTCGCCGGGGACGAGGGCGCCGGAGATGTTGGACGCGACGGTCGCCTCGGTGGGGCCGTACGCGTTGAACATCCGCCGGCCCGGCGCCCATCGCGCGACGAGTTCGGCCGAGCAGGCCTCACCGCCGACGACGACGGTCTGCAGCGCACCCAGGCCGGCCGGGTCGACCGAGGCCAGCGCCGCCGGCGTCACGAACGCGTGCGTGACGTGGTGTGTGCGCAGCAGGTCGGCCAACTCGTGGCCGCCGTAGATCGAGGTCGGCGCGATCACCATCGTCGCACCCGCACCGAACGCCATCAGCAGCTCGAGGACCGACGCGTCGAAGCTGGGCGACGCGAAATGCAGCGTCCGGGAATCGGACTCGATGCCGTAGCGCTCCACCTGCTCGGCCGCGAAAGCCGCCAGACCGGTGTGCGTGACGACCACGCCCTTCGGCACACCCGTCGAACCGGACGTGTAGATGACGTAGGCGGCGTCCGTCACGCGCAGCGGCGCGGTGCGGTCCGCGTCGGTCACGGCGTCGGCGGATCGCGCGGCGACCTCGTCCGCCGTCGCCGCGTCGTCGAGGACGATCCACGGCAGCGCGGCGGGCAGGGCGCCGACGTGCTCGGCGCGGGTGATACCCAGGAGCGCCCGCGAATCCGACACCATGTGCGCGACGCGGTCGGCCGGGTAGTTCGGGTCCACCGGGACGAAGGCGGCGCCGCTCTTGGCGACGGCCCACAGGGCGACGACGGACTCGATCGACCGGGTGAGCGCAACCGCGACCACCGACTCGGGTCCGGCGCCGCGCGCGATCAGCGTGCGCGCCAGACGGGACGACCGCTCGTCGAGTTCGCGATAGGTGACGGTCTCGTCGTCCGAGACGAGTGCCGTCCGGGCCGGATCCGAGGTCGCGGCGGCGGACAGGATCTGCGGCAGCAGCACCGGGGCCGGGCCGGCATTGCCGGCCGCCGCGGTCAGTGCGACCGTCTCCGCCGCGTCGAGGAGGTCGATGTCCCCGACCACGACGGAGGCATCGGCGGCGACGGCCTCGAGCACCCGGACGAACCGGTCCGCGAACGTGCGCATCGTCGACGCGTCGAACAGGTCGGTCGCGTACGTGAGGTCCACGTCCAGTCCACCTGTCGCCGAATCGCTCTCGGCGACCGTGACGGCCAGATCGAATTTCGCGACGGCGGCGTCGAAGTCGACACCGGACACCGTCAGGTCGCCGAGCGCGAGTTCGGTGCGGTCCATGTTCTGGAACGACAGGGCCACCTGGAACAGCGGGTGCCGGGCCTGCGAGCGGGCCGGGCTCAGCACCTCGACCAGTCGCTCGAACGGCACGTCGGCGTTGCCGAACGCCGCGAGGTCGGTGGCCCGGATACCGGTGAGCAGGTCCGCGAACGGGAGGTCGCCGCGGACGTCGGCCCTCAGCACGAGGGTGTTGACGAACATGCCGACGAGGTCGTCGAGGGCGGCCTCGCCGCGGCCCGCGACCGGGGTGCCGATCGCGATGTCGGCGGTGCCGCTCAGGCGTGCGAGCAGCACCGACAGGGCCGCGTGCACCACCATGAAGGTCGACGCGCCGTGCTCGCGAGCGATCGCGTCGATGCGTCCCGACGTCTCGGTGCCGATCGAGAAGCGATGCGATGCACCGCTGTTCGACACGACCGCGGGACGCGGACGATCGGCGGGCAGGTCGAGTCGGTCGGGCAGGTCCGCAAGCGCGTCCCGCCAGAACTCCACCTGTCGCGCGATGACCGACTCCGGATCGTCCTCGCTGCCGAGCACCGTGCGCTGCCACAGCGAGTAATCGGCGTACTGGACCGCGAGTGGCGTCCACGCCGGGGCGGCGCCGGCCGACCGCGCGGCGTACGCGGCGACGATGTCTCGCGTGAGCGGACCCATCGAGAAGCCGTCGGCGCTGATGTGGTGCACGACCACCACCAGCACGTGCTCGGTGGGCGTGACCGCGAGCAGTCGCATCCGGAACGGGACGGCCACGGTGACGTCGAAGCCCTGCGAGATCGTCTGCGCCACAGCGTCGGCGACGTCGGATTCGCGCACCGGTTCGGCAGCGAGGTCGACGGTCACCCGGTCCGCGGGCAGGATCACCTGGCTCGCAGCGCCGTCGGCCTCGGGGAAGACGGTGCGCAGCGACTCGTGCCGATCGATCACGTCGGACACCGCGACGCGGAGCGCGTCGACGTCCAGCGCGCCGGTCAACCGGATCGCGACCACGATGTTGTTGGCACTGGACGCGGTGTCGAAGCGGTTGAGGAACCACATCCGCTGCTGCGCCATCGACAGCGGAACGGTGTCGGGGCGGTCCTGCGCGACCAGCGGGGCCCGGGTGTCACCGCCCGCAGTCACGGCCGCGTCGACGAGGGCCGCGAGCCGCGCGACGGTGGGAGCGTCGAAGAAGTCGCGCACGTCGATGCGGATGCCGAGATCGGCGTTGATGCGCGCGACGACGCGGGTGGCGCTGAGCGAGTTGCCGCCGAGCGCGAAGTAGTCGTCGTCGACACCGATCCGCTCGGCGCCCAGCACCTCCGCGAACGTCGCCGCGAGGGTCTCCTCGGTGGGCGTTCTCGGCGCCCGGTACTCGCTCGCGAGCGACGAGAAGTCCGGCGCGGGAAGGGCCTTGCGGTCCAACTTGCCGCTGGCGTTGAGCGGGAACTCGGCCAGCGCGACGAACAGCGACGGCACCATGTACTCGGGCAGGCGCGCGCTCACCGCGGCGGCCAGTTCGTGCCGGTCCACGTCGGCGCCACCGTCGGTGACGACGTACGCGACGAGGTGGTCGCCCAGGTCGGCGTCGGCGTGCACCACGACGACGGACTGCGAGACGGCTCGGTGGTCCAGCAGCGCCGACTCGATCTCGCCGAGTTCGATGCGCAGACCGCGCAGCTTCACCTGGAAGTCGGTGCGGCCGATGTACTCGAGCTCGCCCGAGCGGGAGAGCTTGACCAGGTCACCGGTGCGGTACATGCGGTCGCCGGGGGCGCCGTACGGGTCCGCGACGAAACGGTCGGCCGTCAGATCCGGGCGCTGCAGGTAGCCGCGGGCCAACTGCACGCCCGCGAGGTACAGCTCACCCTCGGTGCCCGCCGGAACTCGGCGCAGTCCCTCGTCGAGCACGTACAGGTCGGTGTCGGCGACCGCGGCACCGATCGGCACCGTCGCGTGGTCGTCCGCCGTCACCTCGTGGAAGGTGACGTCGACGGCGGCCTCCGTGGGGCCGTACAGGTTGTGCAGTGCCGCTCCGGAGATCTCCCGGAAGCGGGCCGCGGTCTGCGGCGGCAGCGCCTCACCGGATGCGAACACGTTCCGCAGCGTCGTGACGGTCTCGGCACTCGGTTCGGAAACGAACACCGACAGCATCGACGGCACGAAATGCGCGACGGTGACGCCGCTCTCGACCATGATCCGTGCGAGGTACGCCGGGTCCCGGTGCCCGTCGGGCGCGGCGATCACCAGGCGCGCTCCGGCCTGCAAGGGCCAGAAGAACTCCCACACCGACACGTCGAACGTGAACGGCGTCTTCTGCAGCACCACGTCGGCGTCGGTCATGGGGTACATGTGCTGGCGCCAGCGCAGATTGGCGACGATCGCGCCATGCCCGACCGCGACGCCCTTGGGGCGCCCGGTGGAACCGGACGTGAAGATGACGTACGCGAGGTTCTCCGCCGACAGCGGCGCCGACCGGTCCGCGTCGGTGACCGGCGCGTCCGAGCATGCCTGCAGATCCAGCGAGTCGATCGCCACGATCGGGGTGTCGGTGTCGAGGGTCAGCCCGTCGCGGGTCGTAGTGAGCACCACGACGGGACGCGCGATGTCGAGGACGTAGCCGAGGCGGTCGGCGGGGTGATCGGGGTCGAGGGGCACGTAGGCGCCGCCCGCCTTGACGATCGCGTACATGCCGACCAGCAGATCGAGCGAGCGGCGGATCCCCAGACCCACCAGACTGTCCGGTCCCACACCGAGCGAGATCAGTTGGCGCGCCAGGCGATTGGCCCGCGCGTCCAGCTCCTCGTAGGTGAGCGTCGTGCCGTCGAACTCGAGCGCGACCGCGTCGGGAGTGCGGGCCACCTGCTCGTCGAACAGCGACGCCAGCGTGGCGGCCGGCTCCGCGGCGGGCGCGGCGGTCGCCTGGTCGCCGAGCACCTCGGCCGCGTCGGCGAACAGGGTACTCAGGAGTCCGGGCAGTCCCCCGGTCTCGGGTGCCTCGAGCAGCCCCGGAGCCACGGTGGACAGCACGACCGGGACGAGCGCGTCGATGCCGAGCACGCCGCCCATCGCGGCATCGAGGTTCTCGATCTCCTGCTTCAGTCGGGCGTACGTGACGGTGGTGTCACCGGCGGTCACGGCGATCCGATCGGCATCGACCTCGACCACACCGGCGAGGAGCCTGGGCAGGTCCTCGATCGTCAACGCGTCGACTCCGGGCTGCTGGGCCGCCATGTACTTGTCCTTCCCGACATGTGAAATCTTGGATCGCTCGATGCGGGGGAGCCGACGGGTCGGTTCCCCCGCATCATCCGACTGCGATCACTCGTGTCCGCCCTCGATGATCGCCGATGCGGCGACGATCATCTCGGCAACTGCCGCCCGGTACCCGTCCGCGCCCAGCGCGGGCAGGATGCCCGGCAGCAGGCCGGTCAGGGAGACGGTCATCAGTGCCTCCGCCTTCAGCGCCGCGCCCATCAGGGTGACGGTCGCCTCCAGCTTTTCGTGCAACTGCCCGAACGTGACGTCGGTGCCGTCGTGCGCGATGGCCACCGTGTCCGGCGCGACCCGCGCGGCGCCCGCGACCAGTTCGGGGAGGTCGTCGACCGTGAGCTGCTTCTTCGGCTCGAGTGCCGCCCGTTCAGCGTCGGTGGTGACGTCGATCGCGCGCAGCACCACCGCCGGGTTCGCGGTGACGGCGTCCAGGATGCGCACGAACCGGTCGGCGAAGACCTCGACCGTCTCCCGGTCGAACAGTTCGGTGGCGTAGGTGAACGATCCGTCGATGCCGGTGAGGGCACCGGCCTGGTCGAACTGCTCCACCGCGGTGAGCTGGACATCGAACTTCGACTGATCGGCACCGAGATCCAACGCCGACACCTCGAGGCCCGGCAGCGCGAACGTGCCCGTCTGCATGTTCTGGAACGTGAGCATCACCTGGAACAGCGGCGAGTAGGCACTCGATCGACGGACACCGGCCGCCTCGACCACCTGCTCGAAGGGCACGTCGGCGTTGGCGAACGCCGCAAGATCCTGGGTCCGTGCCTGCGCGAGCAGATCCGCGAACGACGCGCTCGGCTCGACGCGGGTGCGCAGCGCCAGCGTGCCCACGAACATGCCGATCAGATCGTCGAGGGCGGCGTCACCGCGACCCGCGACCGGGGTGCCGATCGTGATGTCGTTCGATCCGCCGAGCCGCGACAGCAGGACCGCGAGCGCAGCGTGGAAGACCATGAACGTCGTCGCGCCCTGCTCGCGTGCCGTCTTCTCCACGCGCGCAGCGAGATCCGCATCGACAGCGAACGGAACCGCGGCGCCCGCGAGCGACGGACGGGCCGGGCGCGGGCGATCGGTCGGCAGCGCCGACAGCTCCGGCGCCCCCTTCAGCTCGTCCACCCAGTAAGCGATCTGCCGGGTCACGGCCGATTCCGGATCGGACTCGTCGCCGAGAACCTCGCGCTGCCACAGCGTGTAGTCGGCGTACTGCACGCCCAGCGGCTCCCACTGCGGCACACCGCCGTCGACCCGGGCCACGTACGCGAGCATGACGTCGCGGATCAGCGGGCCCATCGAGAACCCGTCGGCCGCGATGTGGTGCGCGACAAACGCGAGCACGTGCTCGGTCTCGCCCACCGCGAACAGCGCCGCCCGGACGGGAACCTCGGTGGTGACGTCGAACCCGCGCCCGAGGAACTCGATCAACCGGTCGGTGACGTCGGCCTCGGTCACCGCGATCGGCTGCAACCGCGGCACGGCCCGATCCGCCGGGACCAGTACCTGCGCCGGGCCGTCTGTGCTGTCCGGGTACGTGGTGTGCAGCACCTCGTGCCGCGCGATCACGTCGGCCACGGCGCTCGCCAGGACCCGGGCGTCGAGCGCGCCGGACAGGCGCACGGCGACCGGGATGTTGTAGGCCGCCGAGGCCGTGTCGACCTGGTTGAGGGTCCACATCCGCTGCTGCGCGAGCGACAGCGGAACGTGCGCCGGGCGCGGCCGCGCCGTGAGCGCGGGGCGTCCGCCCTGGCCGACGAGCGGTGTGACCGCGGCCGCGACACCCGCGACGGTCGAGTCCTCGAACACCACGCGCACCGGCACCTGCGTATCGAGCGCCGCACCGAGGCGAGCCACGAGCTGGGTGGCAACGAGCGAGTTGCCGCCGAGTTCGAAGAAGTCGTCGTCCAGACCGACCCGTTCGACCCCGAGGACGTCGGCGAAGGCGCCGGCGACGATCTCCTCGATCGGCGTCGTCGCGGCCCGGAAGTCGCGGGCCTCGAACACCGGCTCCGGCAGTGCCTTGCGGTCGAGCTTGCCGTTCGTGTTGAGCGGCAAGGTCTCCAGCACCACGTACGCCGACGGCACCATGTACGACGGCAGCGTCCGCGCCAGCGCGTCGTTGACCGCCGCGGTGTCGGTGCCGGCGTCGGCCACCAGGTACGCGACGAGACGCGTGCCGGTGTGACCGTCGGTGTACGCCGTCACGGCGGCCTCGCGCACCGCGGGAAGCTCCCGCAGCGCCGCCTCGATCTCGCCGAGTTCGATGCGGAAGCCGCGCACCTTCACCTGGAAGTCGGCGCGCTCGACGTACTCGAGTTCGCCCGCGGCATTCCAGCGGACGACGTCACCGGTGCGGTACATCCGCTCCCCGGTCGCCCACGGGTCCGCGACGAAGCGGTCGGCCGTGAGGTCCGCCCGGCCGTGGTACCCGCGGGCCAACTGTGCGCCCGCGAGGTACAGCTCGCCGGTCACCCCGGCGGGCACCGGGCCCAGCCGTGAGTCGAGGACGTACACCCGGGTGTTCCACTCCGGCACACCGATCGGCACGACGACGGTGTCCGCGTCGGTCACCTCGTGGTGGGTCACCGACACCGCCGCCTCGGTGGGTCCGTACAGGTTGTGCAGCACCGCGGTGTTGTGCGCGCGGAACGACTGCGCCGTCGCGGCCGGCAGTGCCTCACCGATCGCGAAGATGCGGCGCAGCGACGACGGCAGCGCCCCACCGGCGGTCGTCGTGAGCATCGACAGCATCGACGGGACCACGTGCAGCGTCGTCACCTGCTCGTCGCGCAGCACGTCCAGCAGGTAGCCCGGGTCGCGATGACCGTCCGGCGACGCGATGACGAGCCGGCCACCGCAGGTGGTCATCGACCAGAACTCCCACACCGACAGGTCGAACGTCGCGGCGGTCTTGAGCAGCGCGGCGTCCGACGCGTCCAACGCGTATTCGTCACGCATCCAGAGCAACTGGTTGACGATCGCGCCGTGCGACACGGCGACGCCCTTCGGCCGACCCGTCGAACCCGACGTGAAGATCACGTACGCGGTGTTGCGGGAGTCCAGCGGGCGCAGTCGATCCGTGTCGGTGACCGAAGTGGCCGGGAAGGAGTCGAGGTCGACGGTGTCGATCTCGAGCACCGGCCACTGGGCAACCGCGGTGCGGTCCCGCGATGTGGTGAGCACGCACACCGGCTGCGCAGCATCGAGGATGTAGCCGGTCCGCTCCGCGGGCTGGTCCGGGTCGACCGGAACGTAGGCGCCGCCGGCCTTCGCGACCGCGTACATGCCGACCAGCAGATCGACCGAACGGCGAATGGACAGGGCCACCATGGACTCCGGCCCCACACCGTCCGCGATCAATCGTCGGGCGAGACGGTTGACGCGGGCGTCGAACTCCGCGTACGTGACCCGCTCGGCGCCGCTGACGAGGGCGACCCCGTCGGGGGTCGCCGCGACCTGGGCGTCGAACAGGTCGACCAGGGTCGCCCGTTCGGTCGGAGCCGCGGTGGCGTTGTGTTCCACCAGCAGTCGCGCGCGCTCGTCGAGTCCGAGCAGGTCGACGTCGCCGACGGGCAGCGTCGGCTTGACGACGACGGTGCCGAGCAGGCGGGCGAAGCGGTCCGCGAACGAGCGGACCGTCGGCTCGTCGAACAGGTCGAGCGCGTACGTCATGGACGCCTTCATGCCCACCGGGTCGCCGCTGTCGTCGTAGCGGTCCTCGACGATGAGGTGCAGATCGAACTGCGCCACACCCGATTCGATCTCGGCCGCCTCGACGGTGAGCCCGGGCAGTTCCAGCGTGCCGCTGTCGTGGTTCTGGAACGAGAAGCCCACCTGGAACAGCGGGTGCCGCGCCGTGGACCGGGTCGGGTTGAGGTGCTCGACCAGCCGCTCGAACGGCACATCCGCGTTCGCGAACGCTTCGAGGTCCGTGTTGCGGACACCGGACAGCAGGTCGACGAACGACTGCGCGCCGTCCACGCGGGTGCGGAACACGAGCGTGTTGACGAACATGCCGACGAGCGCGTCGAGTTCGGCCTCGCCACGACCCGCGATCGGGGTGCCGACGGCGATGTCGTCGCTGCCCGACAGCCGCGACAGCAGCACCGCGAATGCCGAATGCACCGCCATGAACAGCGTCGCGTTCTGCTCGCGCGCAAGATCGCGCAGCGCCCGATGCGTCGGGCCGTCGATCTCGAACTCGACGAGTCCGCCGCGGAACGTCTGCACTGCGGGACGCGGGTGGTCGGTGGGCAGATTCAGCTGGTCCGGCAGCTCGGCGAGTGTGTCGCTCCAGTACCCGAGCTGCTGCGCGGCGAGCGACTCCGGATCGCTCTCGTCGCCGAGGATCTCCCGCTGCCACAGCGAGTAGTCCGCGTACTGCACCGCGAGCGGCGCCCAGCCCGGGGCGTGCCCGGTAGCGCGCGCGGCATACGCCGTCATGACGTCGCGGGTGAGCGGTGCGAGGGACACACCGTCCGCACTGATGTGGTGGACGACCATGCCGAGAACGAATTCGCTTGCGCCCGTGCGGTACAGCTCCACCCGGATCGGGACGTCGGAGGTGACATCGAACCGGGTCGCAGCGAGCTCGCGCAACCGGTCCGGGACGTCGGCCGGATTCACGTCGGTGACCCGGAGCGGCGCATGTGCGTCCGCCGCGGCCAGGATGACCTGCGCGGGGCCGTCGTCGGTCGCCGGGAACACCGTGCGCAGCGACTCGTGCCGTGCCGTCACGTCGGCGAGCGCCGATTCGAGCGCCGCGACGTCGAGGTCCCCGGACATCCGCAGCGCCAGCGGAATGTTGTACGCGGTCGACTCGGTGTCGAACCGGTTGAGGAACCACATGCGCTGCTGCGCGAGCGACAACGGAATCCGCTCGGGACGCGGCCGGGCCGCCAGCGCCTGGCGGGTACCGCCGGCCTGTTGTGTCAGCCGCGCCGCGAGGGTCTCGACCGTGGGCGCCTCGAACAGCTCCCGCACCGGGACCCGCGTGTCCAGGGCCCGGCTCAGGCGCGAGACCACCTGCGTCGCGACCAGCGAGTTGCCGCCCAGGGCGAAGAAGTCGTCGTCCAGACCCACCCGGTCGACGTCGAGAACCTCGGCGAACACGCCGGCCACGATCTCCTGCGTCGGCGTCGTCGGAGCCCGGAAGGCCCGCGTCTCGAACACCGGCTCCGGCAGCGCCTTCCGATCGAGCTTGCCCGACGCGTTCAGCGGGAAGGCGTCGAGGACGACGAGCGTCTGCGGCACCATGTACGACGTCAGCGACGTGGCCAGCGCGGCCTTGACCCGGTCGACGTCGAGCGCGCCGTCCGCGACCACGTAGGCGACCAGCTGATCGGACTTGATGAGCACGACGGACTGCGTGATCTCCGGCAGCGCCAGCAGCGCCGTCTCGATCTCGCCGAGCTCGATCCGCAGACCACGCAGCTTCACCTGGAAGTCCGTGCGGCCCAGGTACTCCAGCTCGCCCGCAGGGAAATCCCCCGTCGCTTCGCTCGCCCCGACCGTCCACTTCACCAGATCGCCCGTGCGGTACATCCGCTCGCCGCTGTCGGAGAACGGATTCGCCACGAAGCGGTCCGCCGTGAGATCGGCGCGGCCGAAGTAGCCGCGCGCCAGCTGGGTTCCCGCGAGGTACAGCTCGCCTGCGACGCCCGCCGGGACCGGCGCGAGACGACCGTCGAGCACGTACGCCCGGCTGTTCCAGACCGGCGAGCCCATCGGGACGCTCGCGCCGACGGTGCCCGCGACCGGGCGCGCCGTCGCGTGCACCGCGAACTCCGTCGGACCGTAGAGGTTGTGCAACTCGGCATGGTTTACCGCGTTGAACCGGTCGGCGGCCGAGGTCGGGAACGCCTCACCGGCCACCTGCACCAGCCGCAGCGATTCGCAGTCACCGGACGCCAGTTCCGCCGTGAACGCCGTCAACATCGACGGCACGAACGACGTCGCCGTCACCGACTGCTCCTCGATGACCCACTTCAGGTACGCCGGATCCCGGTGTCCGTCGGGGGCCGCGATCACCAGGCGGCCACCGACCGCCAGCGTGCCGAACAGCTCCCACAGCGACACGTCGAACGTGAACGGCGTCTTCTGCAGCACGACGTCGTCGGCCGACAGCGCGTACTCGGCGCACAGCCACTCGATCTGGTTGACGATCGCGGCGTGGTCCACGGCCACGCCCTTCGGCCGGCCCGTGGAACCCGAAGTGAAGATCACGTACGCGGCGTTGGTCGGCCGCAGCGGCGCACGACGCTCCGCATCGGTGACCGGGGCGTCCGAGAACCGCGAGAGGTCCACGTCGTCGAGAGTCACGGGGCGCGCGGAGCCGGGCAGGTCGACGCTGTCACGCGAGGTGCTCAGCAGCAGAACCGGATTCGCCGTCTCCAGGATGTACGCGTTGCGCTCGGCCGGCTGGTCGGGATCGATCGGGACGTACCCGCCGCCCGCGGCGAGCACGGCATACATGCCCACCAGCAGGTCCAGCGATCGACGCATACCCAGACCCACCAAGGTGTCCGGGCCCACGCCCTCGGCGATCAGCAGCCGCGCCGTGCGGCGCACCCGCGCCGCGAACTCGGCATAAGTCAGCAACGCACCCTCGAACACGAGTGCCGTGGCGTCCGGCGTCCGAGCCGTCTGCGCGTCGAACAGGTCCACCAGCGTGGCGGCCTCGACCGCGTGATCGGTCGCGTTCCAGCCACCCAGGACCAGGGACCGCTCTACCGCGTCCAGCAGGCCGACGTCGCCGACCATCGCGGACGAATCCGCGGTGACGGCCTCGAGGACACGCACGAACCGCTCGCCGAACACCCGCATGGACCGCTCGTCGAACAGGTCCGTGGCATAGGTGAGCTGGACCGAATAGCCGCTCCCCGACGGCTCGACCGTCACCTGGAGGTCGAACTTCGCGACGGCCGCGTCGAAGTCGACCGCCGACGCGCTCAGCCCGGGAAGCTCGAGCGACGCGCGATCGAGGTTCTGGAACGCGAGCATCACCTGGAACAGCGGATGCCGGGCCTGCGAGCGTTCCGGGTCGAGGATCTCGACCAGACGCTCGAACGGCAGGTCCGCGTGCTCGAACGCGGCCAGGTCGGTGGACCGGACCTGCGCGAGCAGATCCGCGAACGACCGTCCGCCGTCGACCTCGGTCCGCAGCACCAGCGTGCCGACGAACATGCCGATCAGGTCGTCGAGGGCGGCCTCGCCGCGGCCCGCGACCGGGGTGCCGATCGCGATGTCGGAGGTGCCGCTCAGCCGTGCGAGCAGCACCGCCAGCGCCGCATGGACCACCATGAACGGCGTCGCACCGTGCACTCGAGCGACGTTGTCGATGCCGTCCTGTAGCTCGGCATCGATCGAGAACCTGTGCGTGGCGCCACTGTTGGAGGCCACGGCCGGCCGGGGCCGATCCGACGGCAGATCCAGCTGCTCGGGCAGGTCGGCGAGCTGCCCGGTCCAGTACGAGACCTGCTGCGCGATCAGCGACTCGGGCTCGTCCTCGTTGCCGAGGACCTCGCGCTGCCACAGCGCGTAGTCGGCGTATTGGACGTCCAGCGGCGCCCAGCCCGGAACCTCGCCGGCGGAGCGGGCCGCGTAGGCGCGCATCACGTCGCGGGTCAGCGGACCCATCGAGAAACCGTCGGCCGCGATGTGGTGCACCACGAGGACGAGGACGTGTTGATCTGCTGCCAGCTGGAACAGCTTGGCGCGCAGCGGAACATCCGATGTGAGGTCGAAGCCGGCCGATGCCAGCTCCTCGATCCGGGCGACGATTTCCGTGTCGGTCGCGGACTCCACGACGAGGTCGACCTTCGCGGCGGCGGCGGGCAGGATCGTCTGCGCGCCCACGCCGTCGACGTCCGGGAAAACCGTGCGCAGCGACTCGTGCCGCGCGACGACATCACGGAGCGCGGAGCCGAGCGCGTCGGCCTCCAACGTGCCGGTCAGCCGGATCGCGACCGGAATGTTGTTCACCGCCGAGTCCGGCTCGAAACGGTTGAGGAACCACATGCGCTGCTGCGCAAGCGACAACGGAATCCGGTCCGGACGCGGCCCTGCCGTGAGCGCCTTGCGGGCACCCGCACCCGCAAGCGACTGCAACGCCGAAGCCAGCGCATCGACCGTCGACGCCTCGAACAGCACCCGCACCGGAACCGTCGTGTCGAACGCCGCACCCAACCGGGCCACGACCTGCGTCGCCACCAGCGAGTTACCACCGAGGGCGAAGAAGTCGTCGTCCAGACCCACCCGATCCACACCGAGCACATCGGCGAACACACCCGCGACGATCTCCTGCGTCGGTGTCATCGGCGCCCGGAACTCGCGCACCTCGAACACCGGCTCCGGCAACGCCTTCCGATCCAACTTGCCCGACGCATTCAACGGGAACGCATCCAGCACCACGAACGTCGAAGGCACCATGTACGACGCCAAGCTCCCGGACAGGACAGCCTTCGTACCCTCGGCATCGAACGGCCCGTCTGCCACCACATAGGCGACCAGCTGATCATTCTTGACCAGCACCACGGACTGCGCGATCGACTCCTGCGCCAACAGCGCCGTCTCGATCTCACCCAACTCGATCCGCAGACCACGCAACTTCACCTGGAAATCGGTACGGCCGATGTACTCCAACTCACCGTCGGAAGTCCACGTCACCAGATCGCCCGTGCGATACATCCGCTCCCCGCCATCGGAGAACGGATTCGCCACGAAACGATCCGCCGTCAGATCACTGCGCCCCACATAGCCGCGCGCCAACTGGACGCCCGCCAGATACAACTCACCCGGAACACCCACCGGCACCGGATTCAGACGCCCATCCAACACGAACACCTGCGTGTTCCACACCGGCGCACCGATCGGCACACTCGCCTCGTCCGCGGCCGTGACCTCGTGGAACGTCACGTCCACCGCAGCCTCGGTCGGGCCGTACAGGTTGTGCAGCGCCGCACCCGAGATTTCCCGGAAACGCTCTGCCGTCGACGCCGGCAACGCCTCACCCGACGCGAACACGTTTCGCAGCGTCGTGACGTCCTGCGCCGCCGCCTCGGCGACGAACACCGCGAGCATCGACGGCACGAAATGCGCGGTCGTCACCGACTGCTCCACCATCACCCGCGCGAGATACGCCGGATCCCGATGACCGTCCGGAGCGGCGATCACCAGACGAGCACCCACCTGCAACGGCCAGAAGAACTCCCACACCGACACATCGAACGTGAACGGCGTCTTCTGCAGAACCGTGTCGTCCGCAGTCAGGCCGTACTCGGCCTGCATCCACACCAGACGATTCACAATCGCCGCATGCTCGACCGCCACACCCTTCGGACGACCCGTCGAACCCGACGTGAAAATCACATACGCGGTGTTCGAACCACGCAGCGGCCCAACCCGATCCGCATCCGACAGCGGAGCATCCGAGAATCCGGACACATCCGTCTCGTCGAGATTCACGACGGAGACAGACCTCTCCCCCGCGACCTCGAAACCGTCTCGCGACGTCGACAGCACCAACGCCGGAACAGCCGTGTCCAGGATGTAGCCGTTGCGCTCCGACGGCTGATCCGGATCCACCGGCACATACCCGGCACCCGCGGTCAGCACCGCATACATGCCCACCAACAGATCCAGTGATCGCCGCATCCCGAGGCCGACAAGGGTGTCGGGGCCGACACCTTCCGCGATCAGGAACCGCGCTGTCCGATGCACCCGCGCCGCGAACTCCGCATACGACAGCGACTCGCCCTCGAACACCACCGCGACAGCGTCCGGCGTCCGGACGACCTGCTGCTCGAACAGATCCACCAGCGTCGCGTCCGGCACCGGGTGCGACGTCGCGTTCCACTGCTGCAGCAGCGCACGCTCCGATGCGTCCACCACCTCGACGTCGCCCACTGCGATCGAGGGATCGGCCGTCACCGCGTCGAGCAGACGAACGAACCGGTCCCCGAAGGACACCATGGTCGATTCGTCGAACAGATCGGTGGCGTACGTCAGCTCGACGGAAAGACCTGCCGTCCCGCCGGACTCGTCCACGGACTCGGCGACGGTCACCTGGAGATCGAACTTGGCGGCCGCGGCGTCGATGTCGACCGCCGAGACGGAGAGCCCCTGCAGTTCCAGGGCGAGCGGGCCGAGGTTCTGGAAGGTGAGCATCACCTGGAACAGCGGATGCCTCGCCTGCGAGCGCTCGGGGTCGAGCACCTCCACCAGACGCTCGAACGGCACGTCCGCGTGCGCGAACGCAGCCAGATCGGTCTCCCGCGTCTGCGCCAGCAGTTCCTCGAACGAGCGGGCGCCGTCGACCTCGGTCCGCAGCACCAGCGTGCCGACGAACATACCGATCACGTCGTCGAGCGCCTGCTCGCCGCGACCGGCGATCGGGGTGCCGACCGCGATGTCCGACGTCCCACTCAGCCGCGCGAGCAGCACCGACAGCGCCGCGTGGACGACCATGAAGGGGGTCGCGCTCGCCTGCTGGGCGATCGTCTCGACGGCCCGGTGCGTCAGCGCGTCGATCGTGAACCGGTGCGTCGCACCGCGACCCGACGCGACCACCGGCCGGGTGCGGTCCGCCGGCAGATCCAGCTGCTCCGGCAAGCCGGTGAGCCGGTCGGTCCAGTACGAGACCTGCTGGGAGATCAGCGAATCCGCGTCGTCCTCCGAGCCGAGGACCTCGCGCTGCCACAGAGCGTAGTCCGCGTACTGCACGGGCAGCGGGGTCCAGGCCGGCGTCTTTCCCTCGCAGCGCGCGGTGTACGCGACCATGATGTCGCGGGTGAGCGGGCCCATCGAGAAGCCGTCGGCCGCGATGTGGTGCACGACCAGCGCCAGCACGTGCTCGGTGGGGCTCAGCTCGTACAGTGCCGCGCGCAGCGGCACTTCCCGGGTGACGTCGAACGTCGACCGCGCGAGATCGCCCAGCGCATCGATCAGCTCGTCCGTGGTGACGGCGATCGGGTCCAGCGCGATCCCCGTCCGAGATGCCGGCCGGACCACCTGGCTGCCGACACCGTCGACCTCGGGGTACACGGTGCGCAGCGACTCGTGGCGCGCGATCACGTCGGCGACGGCCGCGCGCATCGCGGTCCGGTCCAGCAGACCCGACAGGCGCACCGCGACGGGGATGTTGTTGCCGGCCGACTCGGTGTCGAACCGGTTGAGGAACCACATGCGCTGCTGCGCGTACGACAGCCGCACGACGTCGGGCCTACGCTGCGCCATGAGGCGCGGACGGCCACGCGTGCCGGAGAACTGTTCGATCCACGCGGCGAGGGCGCCGACGGTGGACGACTCGAACATCGCCCGCACCGGCACCGACGTGTCGAGCGCCTCGCCGAGGCGTGCGACCACGCGGGTCGCGGTCAGCGAGTTGCCACCCAGTTCGAAGAAGTCGTCACCACGCCCGACCCGGTCGACGCCGAGCAGGTCGGCGAACACGTCGGCGACCATCTTCTCGAGCGACGTCTCCGGCGCCTCGAACGCGCGGGACTCGAACTCGGGTTCCGGCAGCGCCTGCCGGTCGAGCTTGCCGCTTCCGCTGATCGGCAGCTCGTCGAGCACGACGACGGCCGCCGGCACCATGTAGGACGGGAGCGCGCGTCCGACGGCATCCTTCACTGCGGACGAATCGATCGACTCGCCTTCCGTGGCAACGAGATACGCCACCAACTGCTCGCGCTTGACCACGACCACGGCCTGCGCGACGGCGTCCAGTCGCAGCAGGACGGCCTCGATCTCGCCGAGCTCGATCCGGAAGCCACGCAGCTTCACCTGATCGTCGGCGCGGCCCACGTACTCGATCACTCGGTCGCCGCTCGTCCGCACGACGTCGCCGGTGCGGTACAGGCGGGATCCGGGCGCCCCGAACGGGTTTGCCACGAATCGCTGTGCGGTCAGACCGGCACGGGCGTGGTAGCCGCGGGCCAGTCCGGCTCCCTCGAGGTACAACTCGCCGACGACCCCGGCCGGGACCGGGCGCAGCCGCGCGTCGAGCACATAGGTGTTCGCACCGCGGATCGCCCGTCCGATCGTGACGGATTCCCCCGGAACCAGCGGATCGGAGATGTTCGACGCCACGGTCGCCTCGGTCGGGCCGTACGCGTTGAACATCCGCCGGCCGCCGGTGGCCCACCGCGCAACCAGATCGGCCGAACAGGCCTCACCACCGACCACGACCGCCCGCAGCGCGTCCAGGCCGGACGGGTCCACCGATGCCAGCGCCGCCGGAGTGACGAACGCATGCGTCACTCGTTCGACAGCCAGCAGTTCGGTCAGTTCCTGACCGCCGTAGATCGACGTCGGCGCGATCACCATGGTCGCCCCGGCGCCGAACGCCATGAGCAACTCGAGGATCGACGCATCGAAGCTCGGCGACGCGAAATGAAGTGTCCGCGAAACGGACTCGACGCCGTAGCGCTCCACCTGCTCGGCCGCGAACGCGGCCAGACCGGTGTGCGCGACCACCACGCCCTTCGGCACACCCGTCGAACCGGAGGTGTAGATGAGGTAGGCGGGATGGCTCGTCGTGAGAGCGCGCACCCGGTCGGTGTCCGTGATCCGGACCGGCGACTGCTCGTCGACCGCGGCGGAGACCGCGGCGTCGTCGAGGACCAGCCACGGAATGCCCTCCGGCAAACCCGCGGCATGCTCGGACGTCGTCACACCCAGCAGAGCGCCGGAATCCGAAACCATGTGCGCCACCCGGTCACCCGGATAGTTCGGGTCCACCGGGACGAACGCGGCGCCGGACTTGGCGACCGCCCACACCGCGGTGACGGACTCGACCGAGCGGGTCAGCGCAACAGCGACGACGTCCTCCGGGCCGGTGCCACGCGACACGAGCAGGCGCGCCAGTCGGGTGGATCGCTCGTCGAGTTCGCGATACGTCACCCCGGTGTCACCGGAAATGAGCGCGACCGCATCGGGGTCGATGTCCGCCGCGGCCGTCAGCAGATCGGCCAGCAGCACCGGCGCGGGCGCGGCCACGGGAGCCGGTCCGGTCAGCTCGGCTGCCTCGTCGGCACCGAGCAGGTCGATGTCGCCGACGACGGTGTCCGCCGAGGCGATGACAGCCTCGAGCACGCGGAGGAACCGGGTGGTGAACGCGCGCACCGTCGGCTCGTCGAACAGATCCGTCGCGTAGGTGAACTCGCCGGTCATGCCCTCCGCGAGTCCGTCTGCTCCGATGGCCTCGCGGAAGGTGAACTGCAGATCGAACTTGGCGACCGCGGCATCGAGGTCGACCTTGTCGATCGTGAGTCCGTGCAGGTCGAGATGGGTGGCGCCGAGGTTCTCGAACGAGAGCATCACCTGGACGAGCGGATGCCGTGCCGTCGACCGGGTGGGGTTGAGGACGTCGACGAGTCGCTCGAACGGAATGTCCGAGTGCGCGAACGCCCCGAGCGCGACGTCCCGCGCACGTGAGAGGACGTCGGTGAACCTGGCGTCCTGCTCGACCTCGGTCCGCAGGACCAGGGTGTTGACGAACATGCCGACGAGATCGTCGAGCGCCTGCTCACCGCGCCCGGCGACCGGGGTGCCGATCGCGATGTCAGAGGTGCCGCTGAGCCGCGACAGCAGCACCGACAACGCGGCGTGGACGACCATGAACAGCGACGCGTTGTGCGCGTGCGCCAGATCGATGAGCGCCCGGTGTGTGTCCGGGGAGATCTCGAACTCGACGTGCGCACCGCGGAAGGACTGGTGCGCCGGCCGCGGCCGGTCGGCGGGCAGGTCGAGCTGGTCGGCGAGCCCGTCGAGGTGCCCGGTCCAGTACCGGGCCTGGCTCGAGATCACCGAGTTCGGGTCGTCCTCGGAGCCGAGGATCTCGCGCTGCCACAGCGCGTAGTCCGCATACTGCACCGGCAACGGAACCCATGCGGGCTGATCCCACTGGGTGCGGGCGGCGTAGGCCGCCATGATGTCGCGCGCGAGCGGGCCCATCGACCAGCCGTCGGCGCTGATGTGGTGCACGACGATCGCCAGCACGTGCTCGGTGGAATCGAGGCGGAACAGCTCGGCTCGAACCGGCGTCTGGGTGGTGACGTCGAATCCGCGACCGGCGAGGGTCAGCGTCGCGTGCCGCAGCCCTTCACGGGACACGTCCCGAGGCAACAGGTTCGGCACACTCTGGACGGCGTCGAGCACCACCTGATGAGGTCCGTCCGCGGAATCAGGGAAGACCGTGCGGAGGGACTCGTGCCGGTCGAGAACGTCCATGATCGCGATCTGCAGGCCGCCGACGTCCAGGCCACCGGACAGCCGCAGCGCGAAGGCCAGGTTGTAGGTGGGCGATTCGGGATCGAGGCGGTTGAGGAACCACATCCGCTGCTGCGCGAGCGACAGCGGGATCCGCGCCGGGCGGGGTCCGGCGACGAGTTCCTTCCGGGCACCGGCGCCCGCGTGCTGTTCGACGCGCGCCGCGAGCGCGGCGACGGTCGACACCTCGAAGAGCACCCGCACCGGAATCCGGGTGTCCAGCGCCGCGCCCAGGCGGGAAATCACCTGCGTCGCGATCAGCGAGTTGCCGCCGAGCGCGAAGAAGTCGTCGTCGAGACCGACCCGGTCCACGCCGAGGACGTCGGCGAAGACGTCGGCGACGATCTCCTCGATCGGTGTCGTCGGCGCCCGGAACTCGCGCGCCTCGAACACCGGTGCGGGCAGGGCGGCGCGGTCGAGCTTGCCCACCGGGGTGAGCGGCACCTCGTCGAGCACGACGATCGACGCGGGCACCATGTACGACGGCAGCAGCGACGCAACATGATCCGAAACTGCCGCCACGTCGACGCCGTCGCGTGCCGACACGTACGACACGAGCGCGGTCTGACCCGACGGCATGCGGTGGCCGACGGTCGCGGCGAACGACACGTCGGGATGATCGGTGAGCGCGGCATCGATTTCGCCGAGTTCGATGCGGAAGCCGCGCACCTTCACCTGGAAGTCGGACCGGCCGACGTACTCGATCGCCCCGTGCGCGGTCCAGCGGACGACGTCACCCGTGCGGTACATCCGCTCGCCGGGCCCGCCGAACGGGCTCGCGACGAACCGGTCGGCGGTGAGCGCGGGACGGTCGATGTAGCCGCGCGCGAGCGCGTGGCCGGTCAGGTAGAGCTCACCGGCGACCCCGACCGGGACGGGCCGCAGCCGCGAGTCGAGGATCAGGGCCCCGGTACCGGCGACCGGGCCACCGATCGTTACCGGCTCACCCGCGAACAGTTCCGCGCGAGTGGAGACGATGGTGGTCTCGGTGGGTCCGTACGCGTTGAAGAACTGCCGGCCCGGCGCCCAGCGGGCGACGAGTTCGGCGGAGGAGGCGTCGCCGCCGACCGACACCACGCGCAAGTGTTCGAGGTCGTGCGCGTTGACCGAACCGAGGACCGCAGGGGTGATGATCGCGTGCGTGACGCGCTGCTCGGCGAGCAGCGCATGCAGTTCCGCGCCACCGATGATCGTGGGCGGGACGACCACCAGTTCGGCGCCGGAAGACGACGCCAGCGTCCACTCGAGCACCGACGGGTCGAAGCTCGGCGAACAGATGTGCAGCACCCGGTCACCCGCGCCGACCCGGTACAGCGCCCGGGTCTGGTCCACCAGCCCGGCGAGGCCGCGGTGCGTGACCGCGACGCCCTTGGGCCGGCCCGTCGAGCCCGACGTGTAGATGACGTAGGCGACGTGGTCCAGCCTCAGCCCGGCCGTGCGCTCGACGTCCCGAACGGGGCCGGACGCCCGGTCGCGCGCCGCCGCTTCGAGGTCCGCGAGCGCGTGCCAGCGCGTCGCCTGCGGAAGCTCGGCGAGATCGGCTGCGGACGTGATGCCCAGCACCGCACCGGAATCCGACAGCATGTGCGCGATCCGCTCGGCCGGGTACGTCGGATCGACCGGCACGTAGGCGGCACCGGTCTTGGCGACCGCCCACACCGCCAGCACCATCTCCCACGATCGCGGGAACCCGAGTGCCACGACGGATTCGGGGCCGACACCGGACGCGATCAGTTCCCGCGCCAGCCGGCTCGACCGCTCGTCGAGATCGCGGTAGCTCAGCACCGTGCCCGCGCAGCCGACCGCGGCCGCGGCCGGGTCGATCGCGACGCCGGACGTGAGGAGATCGACCAGCAGTCGCTCCTCCTGCACGGGATCGCCGTGGACCGCGGTCAGCGCGTCGAACTCCCCGGAATCCAGGATCTCGATGTCGCCGACCGCTGCGGCGGGATCGGTGACGACGGCGTCGAGAAGGCGCACGAAGCGCTGCGCAAAGGACTCGACCGTCGACGCGTCGAACAGGTCCGTGGCGTACTCGAAGACCGCCGCCACCGCGGCCGGAGCGCCCGATTCGTCGAACGCCTCCGAGATCTGCAGCTGCAGATCGAACTTCGAGATCGGCACGTCCAACTCGGCCGCGCTGGCCCGCACGCCCGCGAAGCTCAGGTCGCGGACACCGGTGACCTCGGCCGACAGCATCGCCTGGAACAGCGGATGCCGGGCCGGCGACCGGGTGGGCTCGAGCGCCTGGACCAGCCATTCGAACGGGACGTCCGCGTTGCCGTAGGCCTCGAGATCGGTCTCCTTGACTGCCGACACGAGGTCGGCGAACGACACCGTCGGATCCACCCGGGACCGGAGCACCAGGGTGTTGACGAACATGCCGATCAACCCGTCGAGGGCCTCGTCGCCGCGGCCGGCGATGGGAGTGCCGATCGCGATGTCCGACGTGCCGCTCAGCCGCGACAGCAGGACGGCGTACGCCGCGTGGACCACCATGAACAGCGTGGCGCCGTGCTCGCGGGCGAGGCCCTGCAGGCGAGCGTGGGTGTCGGCCGGGATCTCGAAGCGCAGCTTGGCGCCGGCGTTGGACGCGACCGCGGGCCGCGGACGATCCGCCGGGAGGTCGAGCTGGTCCGGCAGACCCGCCAGCGTCCGCTTCCAGTACGCGATCTGCTGCGCGGCAACCGAATCGGCATCGCCCTCGGAGCCGAGCACCTCGTGCTGCCATACCGCGTAGTCGGCGTACTGGACCGGCAGCGGCTCCCATGCGGGCGCCGCGCCCTCCGCGCGGGCGGCGTACGCGATCATGAGGTCCGCGGCGAGCGGGCCGAACGACGATCCGTCGGCCGCGATGTGGTGCAGCACCATCGCGACCACGTACTCGGTGTCGGACAGCTGCAGCAGTTCGATCCGGAACGGCGGTTCGGTGGTCACGTCGAAGCCACGCGCGGCGAGGCCGAACAGCGTGCCCTCGAGCGCGTCGGGCGCCGTGGCCACCGGTTCGAGCGGCCGGACGACGTCGGAGACGGGCAGGATCACCTGCTGAGCGGCGCCCTCGACCTCGGGGTACACGGTGCGCAGCGACTCGTGACGCGCCACGACGTCGGCGAACGCGGCCGAGAACGCCTGGGTGTCGACCGCACCGGACAGCCGGACCGCGAACGGAAGGTTGTACACGGCCGTCTCGGCGTCGAAGCGGTTGAGGAACCACATCCGCTGCTGCGCGAGCGACAGCGGGATACGTGCGGGGCGGGCGACCGAGCCGAGCGCAGGGGCCCCGGTGCCACGCTGAGCGGTCGCACCGGCACGTGCCGCCAGCGCCGCGACGGTCGACGCCTCGAACAACTCACGCACGCCGAGCCGGACGTCGAGGGCGGCCCCGACCCTGGTCACGACCTGGGTCGCGACGAGCGAGTTGCCACCGAGTTCGAAGAAGTCGTCGTCGAGCCCCACCCGCTCGATGCCGAGCACCTCCGCGTACACCGCGGCGACGGTCTTCTCGGCATCACTACGGGGAGCCCGGAACTCCTTGTTGCTCAGGAACATCGGCTCCGGAAGGGCCTTGCGGTCGAGCTTGCCGCTGGTATTGAGAGGGAACGCGTCGAGCACGGTCACCGACGCCGGGACCATGTAGGCCGGCAGCGACCGGCCCGCGAACTCGGCCAGCTCGGCCGGGACGATCGTGCGCCCGGGCCCGGGTACCACGTACGCCACCAACTGGTCGCCGGTCGCGGTCGGCACCACGAGGACGACGGTCTGCGACACGTCGTCGTGCGCGAGCAGGACCGTCTCGATCTCGCCGAGTTCGATGCGCTGGCCACGGAACTTCACCTGGAAGTCGGTGCGCCCGATGTAGTCGAGGTTGCCGTCCGCCCGCCAGCGGACGAGGTCGCCGGTGCGGTACATCCGCTCACCCGCGTGGCCGACACCGTCGACGCCGCCGAACGGGTTGGCGACGAAGCGATCCGACGTGATGTCGGGCCTGCCGACGTAGCCGCGGGCCAACTGGTCGCCCGCGAGATAGAGCTCTCCCGGCTGACCGATCGGGGCGGGGCGCAGCCGGTGATCGAGCACGTAGGCGCGGGTGTTCCACTCGGCCAGGCCGATCGGGACCGTCGTGGTGTCCTGCGGGCCCGACTCGTAGTAGGTCACCGACACCGCAGCCTCGGTGGGGCCGTACAGGTTGTGCAGACCCGCGCCGCACAGCTGACGGAACTCGGCGGCGGTCTCGGGCGGCAGCGCCTCGCCGATGACGAAGCAGTCCCGCAGCGAATCACACGATCCGGCAGGAGCATTCGCGACGAACACCGTCAGCATCGACGGCACGAAGTCGGTGACCGTCACCGAGTGCTCGGCGATCTTGTTCGCCACGTACACCGGGTCGCGGTGGCCGTCCGGAGTGGCCACGACCATCGACGCACCGACCCGCAGCGGCATGAAGAAGCCCCACAGCGACACGTCGAACGTGGTCGCGGTCTTCTGCAGGTACGCGTCCGACTCGGTCATCGGGTACTCGTGCAGCATCCACTCGAGCTGGTTGTCGATCGCGGCATGCGAGACCGCGACGCCCTTGGGCCGGCCCGTGGAACCCGACGTGTAGATCACGTACGCGGTGTTCTCCGGGCGCAGCGGCGCGAGCCGGTCGGCATCCGTGACCGGCCCGGCGTCGAGCGCCGAGAGGTCGACCGTGTCGATCTCGATCGACACGGTGCCCTGCGGTAGATCCACCGCGTCCCGCGCCGTGGTGAGCACGCACGCCGGCCCGGCCGATTCGAGGATGTAGGCCGTCCGGTCGGCCGGGTGGTCCGGGTCGATCGGCACCCAGGCGCCGCCGGACTTCACGATCGCGTACAGTCCGACGATCAGATCGAGGGAGCGTCGAATGGACAGTCCGACAAGCGATTCGGGGCCGACACCCATTCCGATGAGCGTGCGGGCGAGCGCGTTGGCGCGGGCATCGAGCTCCGCGTAGGTCAGCGCCTCGCCCTCGAACACCAGCGCCGTCGCATCGGGCGTGCGCGCCACCTGCTCGTCGAACGCCTCGGCGAGGTTGCGCGGGCGGAACTCGTGCCCCGTGCGAACCCAGTCGCCCAGCACCGTGCGGCGCTCGAGTTCGGTGCCGAGCCGGAGTTCCCACACCGGCTGCTCCGCCCCGGCGGCCACGTAGCGGTCGAGGAACTCGACGAAGCGCTCGTGGTTGCGGCGGGCTTCGTCGTCGCCGTACAGGTTGGGGTTCGACTCGAAGTCGACGTGCGTCGTCGCGCCCGCGATGCCCTGGTAGACGTTGACACCGAGGTCCTCGATGAGACCGGTCGAGAGGATGTGCTGTTCGCCGACCGTGTCGCCGAACCGCAGTTCCGTGTGGAACATCATGATGTTCACCCACGGACCGAAGAAGGACGCCTGACCCGCCGCGCCCGTCACGTCACGTCGGATGTCCTCGTGCCGGTACCGCTGGTGGCGCAGCGCGCCCGACACCTCGGTCGCGACCCGGCCCAGCAACTGCGACACGGTGGTGTCGGCGGTCACCGTCAGGCGCAGCGGGACCACGTTGGACGTCATGCCGCCGGAGCGCCGCAGCACGGCGTTGGTGCGGGCGGTGACGGGCAGGCTCAGGACGACGTCCTCGCGGCCTGTCATCTGAGCCAGGTAGGCCGCGAACGCCGCGATGACGACCGTCGCGATCGTCGTGTCCTCGCGTTCGAGGAACGCGTCCATCCGGGCGGACGTCCCGTCGGGCAGGGCGACGCTGTCGATCCGGCTCAGTGGCGCGGGCGGCGCCGCACGGCCGGCGAGGCTCGTGGGCTCCTCGACACCGGCGACGCGGTCGAGCCAGTAGTCGCGGTCCGACGCGAACCGCGTCGAGGATCGGTAGGTGCGGTCGGCGTCGTAGACCTTCCCGAGCGGCGACGCCAGGCTCGGCGAGGGTTCCGTCCCGTCCACGTCGGCCGAGTACAGCTCGGCCACCCGGTTCACGAACGTGGTCGCACCGAATCCGTCCAGCACGACGTGATGGGCACGGTTGTACCAGTAGTAGAGGCCGTCCTCGACGTGCAGGACCGCGGCGACGGCCAACCGGTCGGTGAGGAGGTCGACCGGCGCGCTGTAGTCGGCACGCATCCACGCGAGGGCCGCCGCGCGCGGATCCGGCTCGGGTCGCAGGTCGACGTACTCGGGCGCGTCGTCGAGCGAGGCGTCGACCACCTGCATCGGCTGGGCGTCGACTTCGAGCAGGCGCACGTAGCCGGACCGGGTCTCGCCGGCCGCGCGGGCGCTGGCCCGATGCAGTCGGGCGATGTCGAGCTCGCCACGGAGTTCGACGTAGTGCGCGATGTTGGCGGGCACGGACGGGTCCACGTGTTGTGCGAACCACATGCCGAGCTGTGCCTGGGACAGCGGGAACGGACGTGCGTCCCCGCCGAACGAGCTGTCACCCTCTAGTCCACCGACGCCTAGCGAGTCCAAACCCAGAGCCTCTCTTCTCACCATCACGCGCCCCCGCCCACATGTCGCCGAGCGACCCGAGGCGGACACCGAAACACATGACCCTTCTCAGCTGCGCCCGACACGGGTTCGCACGGTCAGCCGACAAGGCACACACTCGGGATGTATCTGCTGATCGGACCTGTTTCGTTACAGCAGCGGGCGCCGGCAGACGCCGGTCACAGAGTTCAGGGAGAGACGGCCAACCACGTGGATCGCAATCGCGCAGACTCGCCGAACCCCGGTCTTTCCGAGGGGTCACCTATGGCGGTCTATCACCGATTCACCTGGGTCGAGCACACCCGCATCAATCTACAGGGTCGCCCCGGCAGAACCCATTTCCGACCAGTTCACCAAACGTTCATTCGGTGACGTCGAGCGCGGCGATCACCTTGGTCGGGCGGATCCGAACCACCAACTCCCCCGGAACCCCGTTGCGGCGGCCGAACTCCTCCGCCCGCCCGTCTCCCATGTAGCGCCTGCCGATCTCGGTCGCGACCCGCAGCAACTCGTCCGGATCCGTCGAGATCACGGCCTCACCCTGGATCTGCACGAACGCATACGGCGGCTCCTCCAGATCGACGCACAGGGTCACGCGAGGATCCCGGGCGAGATACCGCCCCTTGGCCGTCGACGCACCGGTGTTGAACACCACATCGTCACCGTCGAGGACGAACCAGACCGGGGCGACGAGAGGACGGCCGTCTCCGGAGAGAAAGCCGAGCTTGCCGGTCCGGGTTCCCCGCGTGAGGAACTCCCGGACGTCCGGGTCCTGCAAACTGTCACGCAGACTGCTCACGAACCGAACAGTACGCGCGTCGCAGGACGCCCGCCGGGTTCGAGTCCGGTTCGGTCGGTTTCGAATCAGGAAAGCACTTCGACCAGCGTGGTCGCCGAGTCCCCCACCATGTACTTCTCGATCCCGTCGAGGTGCTTGCGCCAGAAGTCCTGCGCTGCAATCGCGTCGCCGCTGCGCAGGTGCGCGAGCAACTTCGTGTAGGCACGGTGCGCCGCCCGCGCGGCCGGCTTGTCCTGGTTGTCCCCGTGCGACGCGATGAACAGCGCGTTGTGCGCCTCGATGATGTGCACGAGCATCCCGGCCAGCACGGCGAGTGTCTCGTTCCCCGCGAGATCGACCAGGCTCTGGTGCAGCTGCACGTCGTGGTGCGCGAACGCGGCGGCGTCGTCCACCAGGCCGGCGCCCTCCTCGATCAGCGTCGCGAGGCGATCGAGTTGCTCCGCGTGGCCCGGACCGGCCAGAACTCCCACCGCGGACACCTCGAGCGAGGCGCGCGCGCGATAGACGTCGACCAGCGGCGTTCCCTGGTACTGCAGCAGCAGACCGGTGTACCGCGCGGCGACCGATGCGTCCGGCGCCATGACCCGGGCACCACCGCGCGCTCCTCGGAGCACGGTGATGATCGACTCGGATTCGAGAATCCGGAAGGCCTCGCGGAGGGTGGGACGGGAGACACCGAACTGCTCCATGAGCACCGATTCGTTCGGCAGCGGATCGCCCGCACCGAGCTCGCCGGTGATGATCCGCCGACGCAGATTCGCGGCGACGAGCTCACCCGCCTTGGGCACCCGCACCACAGTCGACTTCGATCCGACCGCCACGTTGTCCCTCTCGTCGGCTTCCGTCCCGGCAGACGCCCGGACCCGGTACCGATGAAGAGTACAAGGCTTTAGTTGTTTCCTCGCCTCGCTACGGCGCGATCGGTCGGTGTCGTGGGCGACGACGGGCGGAAGCGATGCTACCCATGGGTAATCTCACACCGTCAGCGAGCCCCGAATCGGGCAAACCAGTCGATCAAGTCGGCATTGTCGACGGCGCTGCGGTCGATCACTCGGGCCGCGTCGCCACCCTGGAACAGACGTTTGATCGGGACCTCGAGCTTCTTGCCGGTTCGCGTGTGGGGAATGCCCGGAGCAGCCACGATCTGGTCCGGCACATGCCGCGGCGACGCGTTCTCCCGGATCTCCGCACGGATCCGCTCGGCTAGTGCGTCGTCGAGTTCACACCCGTCCGCGAGGACCACGAACAACGGCATCCAGTAGCCGCCGTCACTTCTCTCCGCACCTATGACGAGCGCCTCGACGATCTCGGGGAGACGTTCGACGGCCTGATAGATGTCGGCGCTGCCCATCCGGATGCCGTTGCGGTTGAGTGTCGAGTCCGAACGCCCGTGCATCACGACACCACCGTGCTCGGTGATCGAGATCCAGTCGCCGTGCCGCCAGACGCCGGGAAAGGTATCGAAGTAGCTCGCCCGGTAGCGGGCGCCGTCCGGGTCGTTCCAGAAGCTGACGGGCATCGACGGGAGCGGGCGGGTGACCACGAGTTCGCCAACGTCACCGCGGACCGGCCGACCGGACTCGTCGAACGCGTCGAGGGCGACCCCGAGGTACGGCACCGACAACTCCCCGGGCCACACCGCGGTGACTCGTGTCCCACCGACGAACGCCGACACCACGTCGGTGCCGCCGCTGATGGACATGACGGGCACGTGCGCGCCCACGTTCTCGGACAGCCACCACGACGAGGACGCCGGCAGCGTGGACCCGGTGATCCCGACCGCGCGCAGCGCACTCAGGTCGTGTTCCTCGGCCGGGACGATCCCGGCCTTCTGGCAGGCCAGGACGTACCCGGGGCTGGTGCCGACCACGGTGACCCCGAGCCTTGCCGCCGACTCCCACAGCCGGCCCTGCGCCGGGTACGCGGGGCTGCCGTCGTAACAGACGACGGTGGCGCCCACCAGGAGCCCCGCCACCTGGAAGTTCCACATCATCCAACTCGGGCTCGTGTACCAGAAGAACGTGTCGTCGGGTCCGATGTCGCTCTGCAGCGCGATCGCCTTGAGGTGCTCGAGAAGGACACCGCCGTGGCCGTGCACGATGCCCTTGGGCAGACCCGTCGTGCCCGACGAGAAGACGATCCACAGCGGGTGGTCGAACGGCACCGGCACGGTCTCGAGCGCGGCGTCACCGGCGGTGGCCTGCGCCCAGCCGAGCGCGCCGGGGACGGCACCCGTCCCGAGACGCGGTACCAGCACGGTCGCGGCGAGCGTGGGCATGCCGTCCCGCAACTGCTCGATCTCGCCGGTCCGGGCGTAGTCCTTGCCACCGAACCGGTAGCCGTCGGCGGCGATCAGCAGCTTCGGTTCCAGCTGCCCGAGTCGGTCGAGCGCGGCAGGGGCCGAGTAGTCCTGCCCGCACGCGGCCCACACCGCCCCGACGCTCGCGGTCGCGAGGAACGCGACGATCGCCTCGGGGACGTTGGGCAGGTAGCCGACGACCCGGTCTCCGGGGCCGACGCCGAGCGAACGCAGGGTCGCGGCGAGCGCACCGGTCTGCCGAGTCAGCTCCGCCCACGACAGCGTCTCGCGGTCGCCGGCCTCGCTCTCGTACACGACGGCGGGACGGTCGGTGCGCGCGTTCCGCACCACGTGGTCGACGTAGTTGAGGCGGGCCTGCGGGAACCACACGGCACCGGGCATCGTGTCGACGGCGAGAGCCGGGCCGGGATCCGACGCCGAGGCGACCTCGAAGTAGTCCCACACCGATTGCCAGAAGGCGCCGAGGTCGTCCACCGACCACTGCCACAGGGCCCGGTAGTCCGCGAATGTCAGGCCGGTGCGGCGCTCGGCCCAGCGCGCGAAGTCGGTGATCCGGGCGTGGGCGACGTCCGTGTCGGTCGGCACCCACTGCGGCCGGGTACTGGTGGTTCCTTCACTCGTCACGCGGTCACGTATCCCTTCCCTGCCCGACGCCGGAGCGCCGCACGATCTCTTCCGCGTGCCGCAGCACCGGCGCATCCACCATCCGGCCCTCGAACGTGAAGACCCCGCGTTCGCGCGAGGCGGCCGCGATAACCCTTTCGGCCCAACCCAATTGCTCCGCGGTGGGCGCGTAGGCGGTGCGGATGACGTCGATCTGGCTCGGGTGGATCGCGACCTTCGCATCGAATCCGACCGCGACGGCGTCCTCGCACTCCGCACCGAGGCCGGCGAGATCCGGGATGTCGAGGAACACCGAGTCGAGTGCGAACCTGCCGTGCGCCTTCGCGGCGAGCAGGGCGGTCGACCGCACGTGCCGGGCGACGTCCCGATAGCCGCCTGTCACGTGTCTGCTCGAGGCACCACCGAGCGCGGCGACGAGGTCCTCGGCGCCCCACATCACGCCGACGGCGTTCTCGGCCTGGACCGCCCGTTCGATCGCGAGCGCCCCGAGCGGCGATTCGACGAGCGCGATCACCGACAGTGGTGCGAGATCGAGGATCTGGTCGACGGATTCACACTTGGGCAGCATCACCGCGGTGTACGGCGTGCGGTCGAGCGCGGCGCAGTCGAGCGCGTGATCGTCGGTGCCGTGCGCGTTGACCCGGATGACGGTGCGGTCCGGGTCGAGCGGATTCTCGACGAGGGCGCGGCGGGCGGCGTCCCTGTCCGCCGGAGCGACGCCGTCCTCGAGATCGAGGATGACGACGTCCGCGACGGCCGCCGCCTTGGCGAAGCGTTCCGGGCGGTCGGCGGGGCAGAACAGCCAGGCCGGTCCGGGAACGGTTCCCGCCCAGAGCCTCTCGGCGGTGGGATCACTCATGCGGGCCTCTTGCGGACGAGGGTCTTGCGAACCGCGGTCGCGACGACGTCGCTGTGCTGGTTGCGGCCGGTGTGCTCGAACGTCACGATGCCCTCCCCCGGCCTGCTGCGGGACTCGCGCAGGTCGGTTACGACGGTCTCGGCGTAGAGCGTGTCGCCGTGGAACAGCGGCTTGGGGAAAGTGATCTCGGAGAATCCGAGGTTCGCGACGATGGTTCCCTGCGTCAGTTGCGCCACCGAGAGTCCGACGAGCGTCGACAGCGTGAACATCGAGTTCACCAGGCGCTCACCGAACTGCGTCTCCGCGGCGAACGCGGCGTCGAGGTGCAGCGCCTGCGTGTTCATCGTGAGCGTCGTGAACAGGACGTTGTCGGCCTCGGTGACGGTGCGTCCCGGCCGGTGTGCGTACACGACCCCGGTCTCGTACTCCTCGAACCACAGCCCACGCTGGACGATCTTGCGTGCCGTCACTCGTCAGACCCCCAGTTCCCGTGCGATGAGCATCAACTGGACCTCGGTGGTGCCCTCCCCGATCTCGAGGATCTTGCTGTCGCGGTAGTGCCGGGCCACCGGGTACTCGTTCATGAAACCGTATCCACCGAAGATCTGGGTGGCATCGCGCGCATTGTCCATCGCGGCCTCGCTCGCGACAAGCTTCGCGATCGACGCCTGCTTCTTGAACGGCTTGCCGGACAACATGAGTGCGGCGGCGTCGTAATAGGCCGTCCGGGCCACGTGGGCCCGCGCCTCCATGCGCGCGATCTTGAACTCGATGGCCTGGTTGGCCCCGATCGGGCGTCCGAACGCCTCGCGCTCCTTCGCGTAGCGGACGGACTCGTCGACGCAGCCCTGCGCGGCACCGACCGACAGCGCCGCGATCGCGATACGGCCCTCGTCGAGGATGCGCAGAAAGTTCGCGTAGCCGCGGCCACGCTCGCCGAGCAGGTTCGCCTCGGGCACCCGCACGTCCTGGAACGTCAGCGGATGGGTGTCGGAGGCGTTCCAGCCGACCTTGTTGTAGGCCGGTTCAGCGGTGAACCCGGGGGTGGAGGTCGGCACGAGGATCGTCGAGATTTCCGGAGCGGAGCCTGCGGAGCGACCATCCCGCGCCGTCTTGCCGTTCTCCTCGAGCCCGGTGACTGCGGTGACGGTGACCAGCCTGGTGATGTCGGTGCCCGAGTTGGTGATGAACTGCTTGTTGCCGTTCACGACCCACTGACCGTCGACGAGCTTCGCAGTGGTGCGGGTGCCGCCCGCGTCGCTGCCGGCGCCGGGCTCGGTCAGACCGAACGCGGCCAACGCCTTTCCGCTCGTGAGCTGCGGCAGCCACTCCTGCTTCTGCTCCTCGTTGCCGAAGCGGTAGATCGGCATCGCGCCGAGCGAGACGCCAGCCTCGAGGGTGATCGCGACGGACTGGTCGACCTTGCCGAGTTCCTCGAGCGCGAGGCACAGCGCGAAGTAGTCGCCGCCCATGCCGCCGTACTCCTCGGGGAACGGCAGACCGAACAGGCCCATGTCGGCCATCCCGTCGACCACCTCGTACGGGAAGGTGTGGTTCGCATCGTGTTCGGCGGAGACCGGTGCCACGACGTTCTGGGCGAAGTCCCGGACGGTCTTCGCGAGCTGCTGGTACTCGTCGGGCAACGATCCGGTGGACAGGTGATCGGTCATGACACGACATCCTTCGTTGCGAGTTCGGAAGACTGCTCGGATTCGGTTGCGGGGCTGACCCGCGCGAGCGGTTGATCGACCTTGACCTGGTCGCCGACGGCGACGAGGACCTCGACGACGCCGCCGATGGGAGCGGACAGGGTGTGCTCCATCTTCATGGCCTCGACGACCACGACGGCGCTCCCGGCGCCGACGGTGTCACCGGACGACGCGGACACCGCGATGACGGTGCCGGGCATGGGGCTGGTCAGCTCGGCGTCACCGGCGTGGGCGTCTTCGCCGCGGACACTGGCCTCGCGCAGTTGCGAGACGATCCATGTGCCGCCTCCCCCGGCCAACCACAGGGTGCCGTCGTCTTCCGCGACGCGGTAGGTGTCGCGGAGTCCGTCGATCACGACGGCAAGGACACCGCCGTCGAGTCGGGCTGTGAGCGTACGGTTCTCGCCACCCTCGATGCGCGCGAGGCCTTCCGCCGGGGTCCCGGTGATCTGCACATGCTCGGTGCGGTCGCCGCAGCGCAGCCGCAGCGAGATCGGGTGTGCCCCGCCGACCCGCCAACCACTGGGCAGGTCCCACGGATCCGCGGTGTCACGGGGCCACAGCGTGAGCCAGTGGTACGCGGCCGCGGCGACGAGGATGTCGTCGTCGACCGGTGGGGTGTGGAAGTCGGTGACCCGGCGGTCCAGCAGACCGGTGTCGAGGCGTCCGGCACGCACATCGTCGTCGGCGAGCAGGAACCGCAGGAACTCGATGTTGGTCACGACGCCGAGGACCGCGGTGTCCGCGAGTGCCCGGTCGAGCCGTCGCAATGCCTCCGCCCGATCGTCGCCGTGCGCGATCACCTTGGCGAGCATCGGGTCGTAGTCGCTGCCGACGACCGTGCCGTCCCGCAGACCGGAGTCGACCCGCACTCCGGCACCGAGTGGTTCGGCAATGTCCAGCACCGTGCCGCCGGTCGGCAGGAAGCCGCGAGCGGGATCCTCCGCGTACACGCGGGCCTCGATCGCGTGGCCGGTGAGCGTGACGTCGTCCTGCGTGAAACCGAGCGGCTCACCCGCGGCGATCCGCACCTGCCACTCGACGAGGTCGAGTCCGGTCACCAGCTCGGTGACCGGGTGCTCCACCTGCAGCCGGGTGTTCATCTCCATGAAGAAGAACTCGTCGGGCCGGTCCGCGGACACGATGAACTCGACGGTGCCGGCGCCGGTGTAGTCGACGCTGCGGGCCGTGTCGCACGCGGCAGCGCCGATCCGAGCGCGGGTCTGCACGTCGAGCAGCGGCGACGGAGCCTCCTCGATCACCTTCTGGTGCCGGCGCTGCAGGCTGCACTCGCGCTCCCCGAGGTGCACGACGTTGCCGTGGTCGTCGGCGAGGATCTGCACCTCGATGTGCCTGGGCCGCAGTACGAACCGCTCGAGGAACAGGGTGTCGTCGCCGAACGCCGACGCCGCCTCACGCCGCGCGCTGACCAGCGCCGCCGGTAGGTCCGCAGCATCCTCGACCAGCCGCATGCCCTTGCCACCGCCACCCGCGGACGGCTTGACGAGCACCGGGTAGCCGATGTCGGCGGCCGCGGCGATCAGGTCGGCGTCGGACAGTCCCGGCTTCGCGATGCCCGGCACCACCGGTACGCCGAAAGCCGCCACCGCGTTCTTCGCGGTGATCTTGTCGCCCATCACCTCGATGGCCCGCGCGGACGGACCCAGGAAGGCGATGCCGGCCGCAGCACAGGCCGCGGCGAACGCGGTGTTCTCGGAGAGGAACCCGTAGCCGGGATGGATGGCCTGCGCGCCGGTTCGTTTCGCGGCGTCGAGCACCTTGTCGATGTCGAGGTAGCTCTCCCGGGCGGCGGCCGGACCGATCAGCACCGCGGTGTCGGCCTCGCGGACGTGCCGCGCACCGGCGTCCGCCTCGCTGTAGACCGCGACCGAGCGGATGCCCATGCGGCGCAGCGTGCGGATGACCCGGACCGCGATCTCGCCGCGATTGGCGACCAGAACGGTTTCGAACTGTGTAGTCATGGGTGCCCTCACATCCGGAAGACGCCGTAGGAGACCGGTTCGAGCGGCGCGTTCGCACACGCCGACAGCGCCAGCCCGACAACGGTTCTGGTGTCGGCGGGGTCGATCACACCGTCGTCCCACAGCCGCGCGGTCGAGTAGTACGGATTGCCCTGCGCCTCGTACTGGGCCCGGAGGGAATCGGGGTCTCGTCCCGAATCGCGCCCGGAACCGACCGCACCGAGCACCGACGCGGCCTGCTCACCACCCATGACCGAGATCCGGGCGTTGGGCCACATCCACAGGAAGCGCGGCGAGTACGCCCGCCCGCACATCGAGTAGTTGCCCGCACCGTACGAACCGCCGATCACGACGGTCAGCTTCGGCACCCGCGCGCACGCGACGGCGGTGACCATCTTGGCGCCGTGCTTGGCGATGCCGCCGGCCTCGTATTCGCGGCCGACCATGAAGCCGGTGATGTTCTGCAGGAACAGCAGCGGGATGCTGCGCTTGTCGCACAGTTCGATGAAGTGCGCGCCCTTCATCGCCGACTCGGCGAACAGCACGCCGTTGTTGGCGACGATGCCGACCGGGTGCCCGTGTATCCGGGCGAAGCCGGTGACCAGCGTCTTGCCGTATTCGGCCTTGAACTCCTGGAAGTTCGCCCCGCCGGCACCGTCTCCGTCCACCATGCGTGAGATGACCTCGCGCACGTCGTACGGGATCCGCGGATCGGTGGGGACCACGTCGTACAGCTCGTCCTGGTCCGCGACGGGCGCGACGGTCTCGGCCACCGCCCACGGCCGGGGTGCACGTGGACCGAAGGTGGAGACGATGTTCCGGACGATCCTGAGTGCATCGCGGTCGTCCTCGGCCAGGTGGTCGGTGACCCCGGAGACCTTCGAATGCAGGTCGCCGCCACCGAGTTCCTCGGCCGTGACGACCTCGCCGGTCGCGGCCTTCACGAGCGGCGGACCACCGAGGAAGATCGTGCCCTGGTTACGGACGATCACGGCCTCGTCGCTCATCGCCGGGACGTACGCACCGCCCGCGGTGCACGATCCGAGGACCGCCGCGATCTGCGGAATCCCCCTGGCGCTCATGGTCGCCTGGTTGTAGAAGATCCGTCCGAAGTGCTCGCGGTCCGGGAACACCTCGTCCTGCATCGGCAGGAACGCGCCACCGGAGTCGACGAGGTAGAGACACGGCAGGTTGTTCTGTAGTGCGATCTCCTGCGCCCGCAGGTGCTTCTTGACCGTCATCGGGTAGTAGGTGCCGCCCTTGACGGTGGCGTCGTTCGCGACGATCACGCACTCGCGGCCGGAGACGCGTCCGATCCCTCCGATGACGCCGGCGCCGGGGCACTCGTCGTCGTACATGCCGTTCGCGGCGAGCGGGGCCAGCTCGAGGAAGGGGCTGCCCGGATCGAGCAGGGTGTCCACCCGGTCGCGGGGCAGGAGCTTGCCGCGGGCGATATGGCGCTCCCGGGACTTCTCGCTGCCACCGAGCGCCGCGGCGGCCAGCTTGTCCCGCAACTCGGACACGAGCGCGAGGTGCTGTTCCCGATGGGAGGTGGTCGAAGCGGTTCGAGCGGTTGTCACGTCACCGTCCTCGCAGTTGATGGATACGATGGGACTCGGTTAATCCTGAATAACTGAATTCAGGTTATCCGTGATTAACTGAGTTGTCCAGATCACACGAACGGAAAAATGTGACCGATGACCGACGTCGATCGTGAAGCGGGGGCGGCCCCGGGCCGGCGCAGTCAGGCAAAGGCCGACCGCCGCCGCGAACTCCTGCGCGCCGCGGCGCGGCTGATCGCCGAGCGTGGCTTCCCAGGCGTCCGGCTCGAGGATCTCGGATCCGCGGTGGGCATCAGCGGTCCGGCCGTGTACCGGCACTTCCCCAACAAGGACGCCCTGCTCGTCGAATTGCTCACCGACATCAGTGAGCGGTTGCTCGCGGGCGGCACGGACGTCTCCGAGCGTGTGTCCGATCCGCGGCGCACACTCGAGGAACTGGTCGACTTCCACCTCGACTTCGCGCTCGGCGAGCCCGACCTGATCCGGGTGCAGGACCGCGACCTGCACTCGCTGCCCGACGACGCCCGGCACCGCGTCCGGCAGACACAGCGGCGGTACGTCGAGATCTGGGTGGACGTACTGCGGCGGATGGATCCCGACCTGGACAGCGCGCGTGCCCGCATCGCCGCGCACGCGACGTTCGGCCTGATCAACTCGACTCCGTACAGCGCACTGTCCCCGTCCGCCGATCCGGCGGACGGGGACGTGACCCGCACGGTGCTGCGCCGGATGACCCTGGCAGCGCTGGCCGCCGAGACCGGCTGAGCCCGTCAGCTTCGTTTGGCCGTGACCGAGGTGTACGCGAGCGTGAGGACCGCGGCGACCGCGATGCTGATGATCCACCGCCACCAGTCGATTCCGGGTGTATCCCCCTTGTCGCTGATGAGGCCCCAGATCCAGTAGCCGATCAGCGCGCCGACGATGCCGATCACGATGGTGATGATCCAGCCCATCGCCTGCTTGCCCGGAACGACCAGCCGGGCGAGGACGCCGATGACCGCGCCGAAGATGATCGTGCCGATGATCTCGCCCATCACGGGCTCCTTCCGTCCGCCCCCGGCGTGCGCGGAACACGCTCCGCCCTGGCTCGACGGTACGACCTCGATCGAGCCGGGGCGGGTGTTCGCGTGAATCGTTGTGCGAGCGAGTCCGTCAACGCCCGCGGCATCCGGTCAGAGGGCGACGTTGACGGCCTTGGTCTGGGTGTAGTGGTCGATCGCGGAGGCGCCGAGCTCGCGGCCCCATCCGGACTGCTTGAAGCCACCGAACGGCATCGCGGTGTCGAGGCCGTTGCACTGGTTGATCCAGACCGAGCCGGCCTTCAGCCGGCGAGCGGTGCGATGTGCCTTCGAGATGTCCCGTGTCCAGATGCCGGCGGCCAGTCCGTGGATCGAGTCGTTGGCGGCCGCGACGACGCCCTCGTCCGCATCGAACGGCATGGCAGCTATGACCGGACCGAAGATCTCCTCCCGGACGACGCTGAACTCGGGCTTCACGTCGACCAGGACGGTGGGCTCGACGAAGTAGCCCGCGTCGCCCCAACGGTTGCCGCCGGTCAGCGCACGAGCCCCGTCGGCGAAGCCGTCGCGCAGGTAGCCGGTGACCCGGTCGAGCTGCTCCTGAGACACGAGCGGACCGAGCTCGGCGGTGGGGTCGAGTCCGGATCCGAGCCGGACCCAGCTCGCCGCCTCGGCAAGCGCCTCGGTGAAGCGTTCGAAGATGCTGTCCTCGACGTACAGCCGGGTTCCGGCGACACTGCACCAACCGTGGTTGAACAACCACGCGTTGAGCGAACCCTGCACGGCCGCATCGAAATCGGCGTCCGCGAACACGATATTGGGGCTCTTGCCACCGAGTTCGAGACCGACCTTCTTGAGGTTGCCCTTCGCGGCCTCGACAACCTTCCTGCCCACCTCTGCGGAACCGGTGAACGACACCATGTCGACGTCGTCGTGCGCCGACAGCGCGGCGCCGGCTTCGCCGAAGCCCGGCACGATGTTGACCACGCCGGGCGGGAACCCGGCCTCCTCGAACACTTCGGCCAGCATGATCGCAGTGAGCGGTGTCTGCTCGGCGGGCTTGAGGATCACCGTGTTTCCGGCCGCGAGCGCGGGTGCGAGCTTCCACGACGCCATGAGCAGCGGGAAGTTCCACGGCACGATCAGCCCGCAGACACCGATGGGCTCACGGAGCGTGTACGCGTGGAACTCGCCGACGGGCGCGAACGGCATCGACACGTTGACCGTACTGCCTTCGATCTTGGTGGCCCAGCCCGCGTAGTAGCGGAACACGTCCGCGGCCCGGGCCGTGTCTGCCGCCGACGCGACGGCGGACTTACCGTTGTCGAGCGACTCGAGCTGACCGAACTCGGCGGCACGCTCGGTGAGCAGGTCACCGACCCGCCAGATGAGGCGTTCACGCTCGTTCGGCTTCACCGCAGCCCACGGCTCGGAGGCGCGGCGCGCTGCGCGGACTGCGCGGTCGATGTCGGCCGCCTCGCCGTGGGCGACGTCCGCGAGATGCTCGCCGGTCGCGGGGTCGAGTGTGACGAACGTGCGCCCGGACACCGCGTCGACGAACTCGCCGTCGATGTACAGCTGCTTGGTGCCGGCGAGGAACTGGCGCACCCGCGGTGTCACGATCTGCTCGACAACGACCGACATGCCCGAACCTCCTGAAGCTCAGTCTTGGAAGCACAACACAGCCATCGTGCGCCGTGATGCGGCCTGTCAACTGTTCAAGGTTTGGACAGCGGTCGGTCAGACGGTGATGTCGAGCGCGCGGATCCGGCTGTAGAGGGTCGTGCGGCTGATACCGAGCCGCGCCGCGGCATGCACCTTGTTGCCGTGACTCTCCCTCAGTGCCTCGATGATCGCGTCCCGCTCGGCGCGTTCGCGGCCGCCGAGGCGGGCCACCCGGCCGGACGAGCGGTACTGCGGGGGCAGGTCCTCGACTCGGATCGCGGATCCGCCTCGATCGGGCAGTCCCGCGAGCACCGCACGCAGTTCGACGAGGTTCCCCGGCCACGTGTGCTCGGACAGCGCCGTCAGGGCACTCGGCCCCAACCGCACTCCTGCACTGCCGATCTCGACCGCGAGGGCCGCGACGAGCGTCGGCAGTTCGCGGATTCGTTGACGCAGGGCAGGCACAGTCACCTGCGCGCCACAGCGTGCGAGCAGATCGCGTACCGCTGGGCGGACGGTGCCGAGAGGGTCGGAGGTGAACACCAGCCGGGGCCCACCGGCACGCGCCGCCAACGACGCGAGCAGGGCGAGGACGGCGTCGGGCGCGAGGTGGACGTGTTCGACGAGGATGCGTTCCGGAGTGGTCCCGACGTGCCCGAGTAGGCGGGCACACCAGTCCCGCTCACCCTCGGCCACGACATGCGCGGCGTCCATCGTCAAGATCGGCCCCTCCGCGTACTCGCGCGCGGCCCAGGCACGTCCGCTGCCCGGTTCCCCGACGATCGCGAGTGCACCGGCGGTGGAACGCAACTCGCTCAGGCGGGCGCGCAGGCGGGAGGTCGCGTCCTGCGGGATCGCCCTGCGCCGCACGGGTTGCCGCGCCCCGTCGGCGTCGAGCAGAAACAGGACACCGCTCTCGGCACCGGCCACCCGCGCGATGCGCAGATCGGCGTGCCCGCCCCCGGACAGCATGAAGTCCAGGGTCCACGACTCACCGGGAGGCACTTCGCCCGCGAGTGCCCGCAGTGCGGCGTGGTCACCCGGTTCGAGCAGTTCGACCGCCGCCTTGTTGGTGAGCATGATGTCCTGCCCCATCGCGGCCACCGCGACGCCACGCTGCCGGGCCGCGATCTGGAAAGCGTCCACCACGCGTCGGTCCGATTCCCGCGCCCCCTCGAGGAGTCGGGCTTCGATATCCCGCACCGCCCGCACGAGAAAGGGCACGAACAGCGGGTTGGCTGTCTTCTCCATCGCCGTGATGTCGAGGATGCCCTCGATTCGGCGCGTGACCGGATGCACGATGGGGTGGCCGTAGCAACTGAACTGCTGGAACGATTCGAGGAAGTGTTCGTCGCGGTGGACAACGACACCCTGGCGCACCTCGAGGGGCGTGCCGAGTGCGTTCGTACCGTAGTTCTCCTCGCTGAGGGCGACCCCGGGCAGCACACCGACACCCTCCATCGCGAGCCTCAGCGGACGAGAGTCGAACACGCGGGACACGACACGACAGTCCCTGTCCACGAGAAGGATTCCACAGCCCGTTCCCGACAACTGCACACTGAGTTCGTCGAGAACCGGCCCGGCCGCGCGCAGCAGACGTCCTGCCGCGTCGGATGGATCGATCAACGTCGGTTCGGGTACCCGCGCCGGGTCGATTCCGCTGAGCTGAGAACGCTTCCAGGACATCTCGATCTCCGGCCGCAGACCATACTCCACTACTGCCTCCTTCGATCAGGTGTGCTCGATCAATTCGAGCGACCTCTCGCGCATCTCGACCTTGCGAACCTTCCCGGTGACCGTCATCGGGAACTCGTCGACGATGTGCACGTACCGCGGAATCTTGTAGTGCGCCAGGCGACCGGCACAGAACGCCCGCACCTTGTCCGCGTCGAGCGGCCCCGCACCCTCGCGCATCCGGATCCACACCATGAGTTCCTCGCCGTACTTCGGATCGGGCACACCGATCACCTGGGCATCGAGAATATCGGAGTGGGTGTAGAGAAACTCCTCGATCTCCCTCGGGTAGATGTTCTCGCCGCCGCGGATCACCACGTCCTTGATCCGGCCGGTGATCGCGACGTAGCCGTCGGCGTCCATCACCCCGATGTCGCCGGTGTGCATCCACCGCGCGGCATCGATAGCCTCGGCGGATTTCTCCGGGTTCTCCCAGTACCCCAGCATCACCGAGTAGCCCCGCGTACACAGCTCGCCCGGCTCGCCGCGCGGCACCGTCAGCCCCGTGGCCGGGTCGACGATCTTCACCTCGAGGTGCGGGCCGACGCGCCCCACGGTGGACACCCGCTGGTCGACGCTGTCGTCGCGGCGGGTCTGCAGCGACACCGGCGACGTCTCCGTCATGCCGTAGCAGATCGACACCTCGGTCATGCCCATGCGCTCGATGACCTGTTTCATCACCTCGACCGGACACGGTGAACCGGCCATGATTCCGGTGCGCAGGCTCGACAGGTCGTAGCTCTCGAAGTCCGGATCGGCCAGCTCGGCGATGAACATCGTCGGCACGCCGTACAACGAGGTGCACCGCTCGGCCTGCACTGCCGCCAGCGTCGTGCCGGGCTCGAACGCCGGCCCCGGAATGACCATCGCGGCGCCGTGGCTGGTGCACGCGAGGTTGCCCATCACCATGCCGAAGCAGTGGTAGAACGGCACCGGGATGCACACCCTGTCGCGCTCGGTGTACCCGCACAGTTCTCCGACGAAGTATCCGTTGTTGAGGATGTTGTGGTGGCTGAGCGTCGCCCCCTTCGGGAATCCTGTTGTCCCGGAGGTGTACTGGATGTTGATCGGGTCGTCGGCGGACAGCGCAGCCTGCGCCCGCACGAGCACGTCGCGATCGTCGGCGAGCGCGGCGTGTCCGTCGGCGAGTAGTCGCTCCCAGTCGGGCGACCCCAGCAGCACCACCCGATCGAGCGCCGCACACTCGGGCCGGACCTCGTCGATCATCGCCGCGTAGTCGGACGCCCGGAACGACGGCGCGGCGATCAGCGTGCCGATACCCGCCTGGTTCAGTACGTACTGCAGTTCGTGAATGCGGTAGGCCGGGTTGATGTTCACCAGGATCGCCCCGACCTTCGCGGTCGCGTACTGCACCAGCGTCCACTCCGCGCAGTTGGGCGCCCAGATCCCGACGCGGTCACCCTTCTCGATCCGGGCTCCGAGCAACCCGGCAGCGAGCGCGTTCACGTCGACCGCCAGTTCGCGGTACGTCCACCGCCGCCCGGACCCACGGTCGACCAATGCGAGGCGGTCACCGTGCGCGGCGACCGTGCGGTCGAAATCGTCGCCGATCGTGTCGCCGAGCATGGGCGCGTCCCACGTGCCCGACGCGTAGCTCGGCAGGGACACCGACTGCGAAGGTGTGGTCATCGCGTTTCCTCTCCAGGCGCCGACCCGGTACCCACGGGGAAGCCCGCCGGTCCCGGCGTCCTCAACGTACTCGCTCGAGTGTGATGTAGGACATAGCCGACGATCGGGGCTCACGGCAACTGTTCGGGGCCCGACACGCCGGGCGGCATCTGTGCGATCGCGACTGTCAGCACGGATCCCCACAGTGCGGCCAACCACAGCGCATTCAGCCCGATGAAACGATGCGCCGTGGCACCCAGGAATGCTCCGACGATCATCGCCGCCCACAGCAGGAAGTGTCTGACCCAACCCCACTTCTCGCCCCCGGACAGCGCGGTGACCAGGCGCTGTCCCATCTTCACCAGCGTGCCGGTCATGTACGTGAGACTGATACTCACCTCGCCCTCGCGCTCGAACGTGGTGTTCTCGGCGCCCATCGCGGTGACCATCAGCGAGATCGCGACCGGGGTCCAGCCCAGCAGGTGCGCGATCGCGGCGAGCAGCAGCAACGACGTCACCAGGGTCAGGACCGCGGGTCTGTGACTCCTGCCGGCGCGCCGCCCGGTCACCGATCCGATCATCACCCCGACCACGAACAGCGCGACGATCCCGGCGCCGGTCAGCGCGGTCGTCACCAGGCCGTCCGCGGCGGACACCGACAGCTTGGTGGAGTTGCCGCTCATGAACGAGACGAAGAATCCCCCGAGCGTGATGAAACCCATCGCGTCGACGAATCCGGCCAGACCGGAAAGGAATACCGCGACGACGAGCACGCCCCGTGGGTAGTGGACGACCACTCCTCAGACGATAAACCCACCCGGACACGGTCCGGGTGGGTTCGGTCGCCGATCAGGTGTTCGGACGGTCAGGCAGCAGAGTCCTCGTCCAGGCCGCAGGCACCGCGCAGTTCGCGCGCGATCTCGCCCCACACCGTGGCGTACGACGCGATGTCCGGGGCCGCGATCCACGCCGGCTCGCCGGCCTGCGCCTTCTTCAGCGCCTCCGCGAACAGATCCTGGTAGCGCGACAGCCGCGGCACGAACGCGGAGACGTCGTCGAGCACGTCCTGCGCCTTCCTGTCCAGCGCGGCGAGCTGCTCGACGTCGGTCTCCCCCGCGACAAGTTCGCGCAGCGGGCCGTCGAGCTCGAGGAAGCGCTCGTGGATCTCGGCGATCGAGTCCTCGTCGATCGACACCCGCTCGGCGTCGAGCTGGTCGCCGAGCTCGGCCACACCGGCGTCGGTGAGCGCGAACGCGCCGTCACCGGTCTCCTCCGCCTTGCCCTGAGCGAGGAGTGCGTCCCGTGCCGCCTCCGCGGATGCGGCGGCGACGCCGAGCTGCGCGGCGAGGACGTCGGCCGTCACCTGCCCCTTCAGCCGGATCGTCTGCAGCAGTGCCAGTTCGTCGACGTTGCCCGCGAAGGCCATCGTGTTCTCCTCGTGTGTGCGGTAGTTCCGACAGGGAACCTACCGCCCGAGGATCCGCGCCGGGTCACCCACGGTGGCCGGGCACCGGGCACGCGTCGGCGGCCTCGGCCACCACGAGCGGACCCGACGCCGGGCCCGGCCGCACGCCGCGTTCCCAATCGGCGCCGAGCACCGGCACCTCGCCGTCCAGCGCGGCGAGTTCGGCGGCGTCGAACACCCGGCCCCGGCTGAGCAGGCGCACCCCCTCGGGCGCCTCGAGACTGAACCCCGCACCGCGGCCGGGCACGACGTCGAGCACCAGTTGCGTGTGCTTCCACGCGTCGAACTGCGGACCCGAGATCCACAACGGCACGGCGTCGTCGTCCTCCGGTCGGGCGATACCGACCTCGCCGACGCCCAGACTCAGGTCGAACACTCCGAGCAGGACGTCACGATCACCGACGGTGAACTCCCCCAACGGGAAACACATCGGGGCCGAACCGTCGCAACAGCCACCGGACTGGTGCAGCATGAGCGGGCCGTGGACGTCGGCGAGGTGTCGCAGCAACGACGCCGCCGCGCCCGTGACGACCGCCCGGGGCGGGGCCGCGCTCATGCGAAGTCCAGGACGACGCGACCGTCGATCATGCCGCGGTCGAGTTCGTCGAGGACGTCGTTGATGTCCTCGAGTCGACGCGTGTGGACGGTGGGGTGGATCGAGCCACGCGCATAGAAGTCGAGCGCCTCGACCATGTCCTGCCGGGTGCCGACGATCGATCCGCGCAGCGTCAGCCCGTTCAGGACGGTCTCGAAGATCGGGGTCGGGAACTCGCCGGGCGGCAGCCCCATGAAGGTGATGGTGCCGCCGCGTCGGGCCATGCCGATCGCCTGCCCGAACGCGGCCGGGTTGACCGCGGTCACCAACACCGCGTCGGTGCCGCCGGTGGCCTGCTGGATCTTCGCGACAGGGTCCTCCTCGGACGCGTTGACGAGAAGTTCGGCTCCGTAGCGGGCCGCGAGCGCGAGCTTGGAATCGGCGACGTCGACCGCGGCGACGCGCAGGCCCATCGCGGTCGCGTACTGCACCGCGACGTGACCGAGTCCGCCGATCCCGGAGATCGTCACCCACTGACCCGGGATGACGTCGCTCACCTTGAGCCCCTTGTAGACGGTGATGCCGGCGCACAGGACCGGCGCCACCTCGATCGGATCGGCGCCCGCCGGCACGCGGGCCGCGAACCGGGAATCGACGAGCATGTACTCCGCGAACGAACCGTCGACGGAATAGCCGCCGTTGACCTGCTTCCCGCACAGCGTCTCCCACCCGGTGCGGCAGTACCGGCACTCGAGACACGCCGACCACAGCCACGCGTTGCCCACCAGGTCCCCCACCGCGAGTTCGGTCACGCCTTCCCCGACCTCGACGACCTCGCCGTAGCCCTCGTGCCCGGGAATGAACGGCGGCGTCGGCTTGACGGGCCAATCCCCCTTGGCGGCATGCAGATCCGTGTGGCACACGCCGCTGGAGCGAACCTTCACGAGCGCCTGATCGCGCCCTGGCTTCGGGATGGGGACGTCCTCGATCGACAGGGGCTTGCCCAGCTCACGAACTACCGCGGCCTTCATCGTCTCGGTCATACGAAACCTCCGGACTCGGGGATGTGGGGTGCGGCGCTCAGAAGAAGCCCTGGGCCTCGGGGGCGTAGCTGACCAACAGGTTCTTCGTCTGCTGGTAGTGGTCGAGCATCATGTGGTGGTTCTCGCGGCCGATGCCGGACTGCTTGTAGCCGCCGAACGCCGCGTGCGCGGGGTACTGGTGGTACGTGTTGGTCCACACCCGGCCGGCCTGGATGTCGCGTCCGGCCCGGTACGCGACGCTGCCGTCCCGCGACCACACCCCGGCACCGAGACCGTAGAGCGTGTCGTTCGCGATCGCGATGGCCTCGTCGTAGTCCGCGAACGACGTCACGGACACGACCGGACCGAAGATCTCCTCCTGGAAGATCCGCATGTCGTTGGTGCCGGTGAAGATCGTCGGTTGAACGAAGAACCCCTCGGACAGGTCACCACCGAGTTCGGCTCGCTCGCCGCCCGTGATGACCCGTGCGCCCTCGTTCTTCCCGATCTCGATGTACGACAGGATCTTCTCGAGCTGGTCGTTCGACGCCTGCGCACCGATCATCGTCTCGGTGTCGAGCGGATCGCCCTGCCGAACCGCCTTGGTGCGCACCGCCGCAAGCGCGAGGAAGTCGTCGAAGATGTCGCGCTGGATCAACGCGCGCGACGGGCACGTGCACACCTCGCCCTGGTTGAGCGCGAACATCGTGAAACCCTCGAGTGCCTTGTCCTGGAAGCCGTCGTTCGCGGCGAGGACGTCCGAGAAGAACACGTTGGGGCTCTTGCCGCCGAGCTCGAGCGTGACGGGAATGAGGTTCTGCGACGCGTACTGCATGATCAGCCGGCCGGTCGTCGTCTCGCCGGTGAACGCGATCTTCTTGATCCGCGGGCTCGACGCGAGCGGCTTGCCCGCCTCGGTGCCGAACCCGTTGACGATGTTGACCACACCCGGCGGCAGCAGGTCGCCGATGATCGAGAACAGGTACATCACCGACGCCGGTGTCTGCTCCGCCGGCTTGAGGACGACGGCGTTGCCGGCGGCGAGCGCGGGCGCGAGTTTCCACGTCGCCATCAGGATCGGGAAGTTCCACGGAATGATCTGTCCGACCACACCGAGCGGCTCGTGGAAGTGGTAGGCGACGGTGTCGGCGTTGATCTCCGACAGCGCACCCTCCTGCGCCCGGATCGCCCCCGCGAAGTAGCGGAAGTGGTCGACCGCGAGCGGGATGTCGGCGTTGAGCGTCTCTCGGATCGGCTTGCCGTTGTCCCAGCACTCGGCGAGCGCGATCTTCTCGAGGTTCGCCTCGATCCGGTCGGCGATCCTGTTCAGGACGAGCGCTCGCTCCGCCACCGGCGTCTTCCCCCACGCGGGTGCGGCGGCGTGCGCGGCGTCGAGCGCGAGTTCGATGTCCTCGGCCGTCGACCGCGCGACCTCGCAGAACGGCTTGCCGGTGATCGGCGTCGGGTTCTCGAAGTACTGCCCCTTGACCGGCGCCACCCACTCGCCGCCGATCCAGTTGTCGTAGCGCGATTCGAAGGACATCAGGGCATCGGGCGAACCGGGGCGGGCGTACACGCTCATCGAAGACTCCTTCTCTGCCGGGACGAACACCTCACTCGGGGTGTGACACAGGACACAATCACGTGAACGTTGCGATTACGCGGCCGAAGTGGTCACAACTGGGCGACGGCGCGGTTCGGATCGGCGGGAAGGCCTGTGGCCGCCCACCCAGATCGGGTGCGCGGCCACAGGACGTGAGTGGTGATGGTGTCGGCGGGTCAGGATGTCCAGTTCAGAGAACCGACACTGCCGAACGAACCGAACGATCCGGTCGCGGGCGGGGCGGTGTCGGTGATGTCGAGAACCACGGGCAGGACGGCGTCGGCGCCGATGCCGTTGGAGGCGGTGAGGACGAACTCGAACCGACCGGCGGCGGTGGGGGTTCCGGACAGCACGCCGTCCTGCGACAGAACAAGTCCGTCGGGCAGGGTGCCGGTGGCGGTCACGGTGGGGGCGGGTTGGCCGGTGACGGTGAAGGCGTGGCTGTAGGGCTGGTCGACGGTTCCGGCGGCGGGGGTTCCGGTGAGGGTGGGTGCCAGCTCGATCGCGATCACGGACACGGTGTTGCCGGCCAAGTTGGTGACGTAGGCGCGGGCGCCGTCCGGGCTGATCGCCACCCCGGCCGGGGTCGCGCCGACGGCGATGGTCGCGGTGACGACGGGCGGGGTCGCGGCGGTGTCGATCACCGACACCGTGCCGCTGCCCTGGTTGGTGACGTAGGCGCGGTCACCGCTGACCGCCACCGCGGACGGAGTCGCACCGGCCGGGACGGTCGCGGTGACAGCATTGGTGGCGGTGTCGATCACCGACACCGTATTGCTGTTCCAGTTGGTGACGTAGGCGCGGGCGCCGTCCGGACTGATCGCCACACCGTACGGATTCGCGCCGACGGTGATGGTGTCGATGACAGCGGGCGGGGTCGCGGCAGTGTCGATCACCGACACCGTGTCGCTGCCGTTGTTGGCGACGTAGGCGCGGTCACCACTGACCGCCACCCCGGACGGTTCCGAGAGTGCCCGGATGGTCGCGGTGACAGCGGGCGGGATCGCGGCAGTGTCGATCACCGACACCGTGTCGCTGCCGTTGTCGGTGACGTAGGCGCGGTCACCACTGATCGCCACCGCGCCCGGATTCTTCCCGACCCCGACGGTCGCGACGGCTTCGGTGGCGATGTCGATCACCGACACCGTGCTGCTGTTCCAGTTGGTGACGAAGGCGCGGGCGCTGTCCGGGGTGATCGCCAACCCGGACGGACTCCCGCCGGCCGGGATCGGGGTACCGATGACGGCGGGCGGGGTCGCGGCGGTGTCGATCACCGACACCGTGCCGCTGCCGAAGTTGGTGACGTAGGCGCGGTCACCGCTGATCGCCACCCCTTCCGGATTCACGCCGACCGTGATGGTGTGGGTGACGGTGTCCGCGGCCGACGGCGCGGCAACAGCGGTGGACAAGACCGCGGCGAGGGTGAACCCACCGACGCCGAAGGCCGCGGCGGCACGAGACCTTCGCACACGCGGGCGTGGCCGATCAATGATGGACATACGTGGATGTTCCCTTCCCGGTGCAGTCCGTGCTCTTCCGGAGAGCGCGCAGCAGCCACGATCGAGTAGCCACCCGAGAAAGAACATAACGGACATTCGTCCAAAAACTGCTTTACTCCTCGGCGGCAGTCGAACCCAGCGACGGGTTTCGCCGATCCTCGCCGCAAGTCGACCGGGAGCACTCCCCTGCATCGAGGTCACCCGATGTCCGATTTCGTCCCGAAACCGGCATCCGACTGGCTAGTGTGCGGATCAGAGGTGGAACGCGTTCCACCGGATGAGTCGTTGCTCTGGAAGGAATGTCGATGCAGTTCAACCTGGCCGATATCTTCGAGACCGTCGCGGCAGCCGTGCCCGACCGCATCGCGCTGACGTACGAGGGGCAGCACCTGTCGTACGCGAGCCTGAACGCGGAAGCGAACAAGGTTGCGCACTTCCTGTCCGAGGCCGGGGTCGCGCCGGGCGAACACGTGGCGCTCTTCCTGAAGAACAGCGTCGAGCACGTGACGTCACTCCTGGGACTCCTCAAGATCCGTGCGGTCCCGATCAACGTGAACTACCGGTACACCCCCTCCGAGCTCGAGTACATCTTCACCAACTCGGACTCGGTGGCCGTGGTCGTCGAACTCCCCGAGCACCAGCGCACCCTGGCAGGTCTCCTCGACAACTGCCCGCTGGTCCGGACCGTGATCGTCGTCGGCGAACCGGAGCAGGAGCTGCTCGCCGCAGCCGAGTCACGTTCCGTGACAGTACTGCCGTTCGCCGATTCCCTGACCCACTCGGACGCCACCGATTTCCCCGCTCGGTCGGGTGACGACCTGTACGTGCTGTACACGGGCGGCACCACCGGCTACCCGAAGGGCGTCATGTGGCGCCACGACGACTTCTTCCACAAGCCGCTGTCGGGCGGCAACCCCTACGGCGCGGAAGCCCGCAAGGATCTCGCGGAGATCGCGGCCGCCGCCAAGGAATTCCCCGACATGACGTTCCTGATCGCGGCGCCGCTCATGCACGGGGCCGCGTCGTACTCACTGTTCACCTTCTTCACGCTCGGCGCCCGCCTGGTGGTGATGCGCGACTTCGATCCCGTCAAGGTGGTCGAGGGCATCGAGAAGGACAAGCTGCAGGTGATCCTCATCGTCGGCGACGGCATGGGACTGCCCCTGGTCGACGAGATGGAACGCCGCAAGGGCGAGGTCGATCTCAGCTCGCTGTTCTCGATCACCTCCGGCGGCGCGATCTGGTCGCTGAGCGTGCGCGAGCGGATGCTGGCCGTCAAGCCGGAACTGTTGCTGCGCGACAACTTCGGTGCGTCGGAGTCCGGCAACGACGGCGCGTTCACGATCGACGACAACGGCAACCTGCGCATGCCTCCGTCGCCCAACTTGATCCTGGTCGACGAGCGTCTCGAGCAGATTCCCGCGGGCTCCGACGAGATCGGCTACATCGCGCGCATCGGCAACGTCCCGCTCGGGTACTACAAGGACGAGGAGAAGACTGCCCGCACCTTCCCCACCCGCGACGACGGCACCCGCATCTCGGTGCTCGGCGACATGGGCACGATCGAGGCGGACGGCACCATCGTCTTCCTCGGACGCGGGTCGCAGTGCATCAACACCGGTGGCGAGAAGGTCTTTGCCGAGGAGGTCGAGGCGGCCCTGCACGCACACCCGTCGATCTCCGACGCGCTCGTCGTGCCGGTGCCGGACGAGCGGATGGGTCAGCGGGTCGCGGCCGTCGTCGCGGTGTACCCCGGCTCCGACGAGCTGACCCTCGACACCGTCCAGGACCACTGCCGCCAGACACTCGCGGGCTACAAGGTGCCGCGCGCGTTCGTGGTCGTCGACGAGGTCAAGCGCACGCCGGCCGGTAAGGCCGACTACCGCTGGGCCACCGACGTCGCCGCGTCGGACGCCGTCACCAGCTGAGTCCCGTCACCAGCTGAGTCCCGTCTCGAGCCGATTCACAGGAGGGTGCTCGCACGCTCCGCCACCATCACGGCGGTGGCGTGCGGGCCCCGACTAGGGATCGCCGGGAAGATCGACGTGTCGACGATGAACAGTCCGTCGACGCCGTGGACACGGCACCGCTCGTCCACCACCGACGTCGCCGGGTCGGTCCCCATCCGGCAACTGCCCGACAGGTGCAGCGACGTACCGAGATGATCGGACAGCCACTCGTCCGAGGTGTCGACGTCGTCGGGGTCCACGAGCGCGCTCATCGCACCGGTGCGCATCAGGTCGGCCGCGTGGGTCACCGCGGACCGCAGGGCGTCCCGGTCCGCGGCCGACTCGAGGTAGCGATAGGACACGGACGGCGGATCCCCCGGATCGGCCGAGACCAGCCGGATCTCGCCGCGACTGTGCGGCTTCATCAGCACCACCCCGAGGCACGGCCGGCCGATTCCGGATCCGGGAATGAGATCGCCGAACGACGCTGTGTAGGGCCGCATTTCGATGTCATCGGTGTTCAGGGTCACCTGCAGCGCCGGCATCCTCGTGGTCCGGGCGACCGGCAGGCGGTAGCGGTACGGCAGCACCACCTCCGGATGGTCGCTGAAGTCGGATCCCACCGCGGGCAGGTCCGCGACCACCTCGATGCCCAGATCTCCCAGGTGCCGTGCGTCGCCGACTCCGGAGAGCATGAGCAGGTGCGGGGTCGCGACCGCACCGGCGGTGAGGACCACCGTCGAGGCCCGGATCGTGTGCCGCCCCGCATCCGTCACGATCTCGAGTCCGGCAACGCGGGTTCCTTCGAACAGCAGCCGGGTGACGGTCGCACCGGAACGCACCGTGAGGTTGGGGCGGGCCAGATTCGGCAGCAGGTAGGCCGACGCCGGACCCACCCGGACGCCGTCACGGATGTTGAGCGGCACCGGGCCGACGCCGTGGGATCCGGGCGCGTTCTTGTCCGGGTCCTCGGGATGCCCGGCGTCGCGCGCGACGTCGGCGAAGGCGCTGCTCACCGGGTGCCAGCTGTCGCGAGGTTCGCGGTGCACCGGGATGGGCCCGTTCGATCCGTGCCACGGTCCGGTGAAGTCCGCGTCGGATTCGATGCGCCTGTAGTGCGGCAGGACGTGCTCGAAGGACCACGACGCCGGCCAGTGCGCGAAGTCGTCGACCTGAGCCCGCACGAAGTAGCCGCCGTTGACCGCACCGGAGCCTCCGAGGACCCGGCCGCGCGCGATCCACCCCGACCGGTCGCTGGTCAGGTTCACCGGGTACGGCCACACCCAGCGGCTGTCGGGTCCCACCGGAAGGACGCCGGCATCGACCAGTTCGGGGGGATATTCCGAGGGAATGTGATGTCCCGGACCGGATTCGATCAGCAGGACGCGACGGCTCGAATCCTCACTGAGCCGTCCGGCGAGGACGCTTCCGCACGAGCCGCCACCGATGACGACGACGTCGGCGGACTCGGTCGGATTCGGGACGTCCGATTGCACTGTCAGCTGCCGATACGGGGTGCGAGCGCCCGCAGATCACGGGCACGAACGGCGCCCTGCCACAGGCCCGCGCCGTATGCGATGTCGTCGAGGCGCTTGAACGCCGTGTACCGCAGCGGGTCCAAGCCGCCGGGCTGACGATGCTTCGTCCAGTCCACGACACCTTCGGTGACGGCCACCGCGAGCGCCAGACGCCGGATACGCCGGGAGCACAGGACCGCCAGGAGCGTCACCGGCCAGTAGTGGCGGCACATCGCGGACGCGAGTTGCCATGCGCCACCGGCAAAGCCGCGAGCCGCGAGGATCGCCGCGATCCGCGTCGGCTGGTCGAGTTCGCGGAACGTGCGGCGCAACCGGGTCATCGTCACGAGCGTCGTCACGAGGCTGCCGAGCAGACCGATGCGCGTGCACGTCGCCGCCGCGAGCAGGGCGAAGAGCGTCCACTTCGACATAGCGACGGGCGGGACCAGGCCCTCGTGCCGTGACGCCAGCGGGGCGGCGCCGGTGCCGTAGAAGAGTTTGCGGGTGAACCACTTCCCGAAGGTGACGCGGTGGTCGTGCGCCACCTGCGAGACCGGTTCGTAGCGCAGCCGCCACCCGGACTCCTGCAGGCGCCAACACAGGTCGACGTCCTCCGCGACGTGCATGGTCTCGTCGAATCCGCCGGCCTCCACCAGGGCGTCGCGGCGCACCAGCATCGCGGCACTCGGCACGTACGCGACCGGACTGCCGGAGCGGACGGCAGCCTCCTTGCGGCCCAGGTCGAGCGACGAGCGGGTGTGCTCGTATCGGGCCAACACCGACCCCTCCGGTTCGAGGGCCACGATGCGCGGCGCCACCAGCGCCACCGCGGGGTCGCTGAAATGCCCCAGCATGAGCTCGAGCCAGCCCGTCCGCGGCACCACGTCCGAGTCCAGGAAGGCCACGAAAGGTGTTTGTGCCGAACGCAGTCCCGTGTTTCGGGCGGCGGCGGGGCCCCTGGAGGAGTCGTGTCGCAGCAGCGTCACGTGCGCGGTGCACTCGGACAGGTCAGGAAGCTCGAGCGGGGTGGCGGAACCGTCGTCGACGACGATGACGTTCAGCCCCCGCAGTGCCGGCACCAGACGGGCTATGCCGTCGACGTTGTCGCGGATCGGCACGACGACCGTCACGTCGCTGGGCGACGGGGTGCTCATGGGACGCGGATTGCCGACTCCGGAATCCAGCAGTCGCCGCGCCACCATCGCGGTCTGCGAGTCCACGACCTCGAGGTAGCCGTCACCGATCATCTCGGCCGCCGCGGGTGCGAGCTTGAGCATCCGCATGGGTGAGCCGCCGATCAGGACCCGGCCTCCCGAGTAGGCGCGTACCTGGGGATCGAGGCGGACCCCGAACCCGTCGGGAAGTCGAGCATTGCGCATCAGACGATGTTAAGGGGCCGTGCGGTCACGGGCAGAACTTGCTGCGAAAAACCGGGACAAACCGCCACACCAGTCACACCAGTCTCCCGTCGGGCAGTGGGGACCAGTTCTGGATCGCCTTCCCGGCCCGGCGAACGAGGTCTGCGAACAGTCTTTCCCCCTCCTCCGCGGTGGCCCCGGTCGGGTCGCCGAGAATGCCGTTGGGGGTCGCCGCGAGCATGCCGCCCGACCGCAGTTGCGGCATGAGTTCCGCGATGGGCGCGGTGTTGCCGGGCTCGGCGCGGTCCATCGCGACGTCAGCGGGTGAAAGATGCAGCAGCAGGGATGTTTCGGTGCGTCCCGCGTGCGCGTCCGCCGCCGGCACGGCACACGGCAGCCACGCGACGTCTCGGCCCTCGTAGCGAAGGAGTTCGACGGCCTTCACCAGCGCCGGGCCGTTCCCTCCGTGGCCGTTGACGAACACGACACGCCGCGCCCACCGACACACCGACCGGCCGTACTCGACGAGCAACATCTCGAGCGCCTCCGTGCCGATCGAAACCGTGCCGGCGAACCCCTCGTGCTCGCCGCTGGCCCCGTAAGCGATCGCCGGGGCCTGGGCGACACCGGTGAGCGCGCGGGCCACCGCCGTCGCGATGCGGGTGTCGGTATCCAGCGGCAAGTGCGGGCCGTGCTGCTCGAACGATCCGACCGGGACCGCGACGGTGAGGTCGTCGCGCGTGACGTCGGGCCACGGGGTGCGGGCGAGATCCATCGGTCGATGGTAGGCGAGGCTGTCGTGCATGCCGGTGCGGCGTGCACCACCGCGTCCGACCTGTCGAGCGGATGGACCGGACCGAGCTCGGTGCGCATCGGCCCGCATAGCGACGGCTCGGCACTCTACGCAGCGACCTTCGATGGGACCCTGCGCCGACTGGCCCCCGCCCGCCGGCGTGGACCTCTCCCCGCCACCCGACATCTGACGAGGAAACGCGTTCAGCACCAGCACCCGTACAACGTCGACTGATCGGTTTCTTTTCCCTAGCATCGATTCGGGGCGGCGAGCGTCGCCGATTCGGAGTTCAGGGGGAGATTGTGCGCTGGCTGATGTCGATCCTCGCGGTAATGGGACTCGCGGCCGGCGTTCCGTTGGCCACACCCACCCTGGCTCGAGCCTGCTCGTGCGCCTACAGTGCCGATGGATCTCAGATCATCGATCAGGTGTCTCATGCCGCGGCGGCATTCACCGGAACCGCCACCTCCGAGAGCATCGTTGATCAGACCGCCTTCTACGAGTTCGAGGTTCGCGAAGTGTTCGCCGGAGATGTCGGCGCCTCGACCACTGTCTCGTCGAGCGTGCAGGGCCCCGCGTGTGGGCGCGGTTTCGAGGTCGGCACCGAGTACCTGGTCTTCACCTCCACCTACGAGACCCACGGAGCACAGTGGTCCGTCAACAGTTGCTCGGCAACAACGGACTCCACCGACAACCACACTCGCGAAGCAGCGCTCACCGTGTACGGCCGGCCCCGAACTCCGAGCCCGGAGGTCACGAGCGTAACGGCGGATGAGTCATCCACCAGCAGCGTCGACACCGGGGCTCCTCGCGTGTGGATTGCGGTCGCGATCGTCACCGCAATCGCCGCGGTTGCGGCCCTTGCACTCTTCGGGTGGCGTCACTCTCGCCGCCGATAGCGGCTCGAAAGGCCGATGCGTCCGGCCTCAGCCGTGTGTCGCACCTCTCGGGAATCGCATCTGTCGTCACCGCCTGGTCTGCACCGGAAGGTGTTCACGATTGACGCACGAGAAAGCCATTGACTCGAACATCAGTTCGAACTACGATCGAGTCATGAATCCGGGGGGACTCAACAATTCGTGCATCGTGGTCACGGCGCCGCGGCCCGAAGACATGGGCACGCTGCCCGAGATCTCGCTGCTGCAGACCACGCTCGACATCTGCCACGCGATGGAACAACTCGAAGCCCTTCGTGCCGCTGCCGTTGCCGAAATCGACGAGCGCGCAGTCGCGTTCGACACCCTCGGTTTTCGGAGTGTGAAGATGTGGCTGGCGGCGAACACGCTGCTGGAAGTATCGACCGCGGGACGAATTCTCGGGTTGGGCCGCATGCTGAGCCGACAACCCGAGATCGCCGACGCCTTCAACGCCTGCGCCATCTCCGCCGAGCACGCCGCACTGATCGGGAAGTTCTGCGAAACCCCGCCGCGCGGCATGCCGAACGAGGCGTTGGATGCGTGCCGGAAGGTGTTGCTGGACAGCGCCACCGGTCCCGCCGCGACCACGACGACGGTCCGCACGTGCATCTCCAGGTTGGAGCGGATCTTCGAATCCGACGAACTGCCACCGAGCGAGGACACCGAGCGCAACGAATTCCACGCCTCGAAAACTCTGAACGGGCGGGTCGCGGTAAAGGGTGATCTCGACGCGGTGACCGGTGAGATGCTGTTGACCGCGCTGTCGGCATTGACCAAGCCATGCAACCCGATGGACGACCCTGCCGGCGCCCGCACCCCGGCGCGGCAGCGCGCGGACGCGTTCGCCGAGATCCTGCGCCGCTATCTCGATTCCGGCGACGCACCGATCGAAGGCGGCGAACGGCCCCACCTATCCCTGCACGTGAACGCCACCGATCTCGCCCGCGCCGAAGCGGATCACGAGTGGACGGATGCGCACGGTGATCCGGACCTGTTCGGCGACACAGACGTTGCCCGCATGCCGCACATGGGGCCGCTGTCGATCGCGACCGCACGCAGATTGGCCTGCGACTGCCACCTCACGCCGATCGTCATGAGCGACGGCGTCCCGATCGATCTGGGTCGCTCGAGCAGGACGGTGCCGAAGAAGCAGCGCCGGGCACTGGTTGCCCGCGATCACGGCTGCGCCTTCCCCGGCTGCGGCGCGCCACCCGCCCACTGCGAAGGCCACCACGTAAAACACTGGGCAGACGGCGGACCCACCGACCTCGACAACCTCGTCCTGCTCTGCCGCTACCACCACCAGCTGCTGCATCACTCCCACTGGGAAGTGAAAATCGGCACTGACAGAAAGCCGTGGTTCACCCCACCATCGACCGTCGACCCCTACAAGAAACCCATCCCAGCCCACAATCGTGCCGGACCTCACGCGGCATAGGAACGTGCGACGGGTACGGAAGTGCTCCGTTACAGCGACACCGCCACCCGATGCCCCTCGAGCACTGCGGCATGCGAGCGGCGGGGCGTCACGGCGTCCCCGATCCTGTACACCTCGAACGGAGTGGAGCTGCTGTGTGTCAACGACTTCCACAGATCGTCACAGGGTTCCTGATGGATGGCACAGACCACCCAATCGAACTCCTCGGTGCGCGCGACTCCCGTGAGGTGGTTGTCCAGCGTGACCTCGAGCCTGCCGACCACGTCGGCCACACCGCTCACCGCCACATCGGTCCACTGCTCGATGCCGGCACGGTGCGCACGCTGCTGCCACCGCTCCATGTCGAGGGTGACGCCCAGGTCCTGTCCCACAATCATGCCCGGCGTACAGATAGTGACCGCACACCCGCGTGCCGCCAACGTCTCCGCCACGGAGGGACCCTGCTGGAAACCCAGTTCGTCCGCCACGAGAACACGACCGGCCGGGGCGGCGGTTCCATCGAGCACGTCCCGGGCATGAGCGACACGCGTGCACTCCCCCGCCCACCACGGGCGGACCGGTCGTGCCCCCGTCGCGACCACCACGACGTCCGGCGACTCTGCCAGCAATTGCTCCGCGCTCATCTCGACACCGGTCTCGATCCGCACTCCGCGACGCGCACACTCGCGCTCGAGGTTCCGCACCAGGTCACCCAACTCGCCGCGTCCGGCAGCAGACGCCGCGACACTGATCTGGCCACCCACGACGGGCGAACGTTCGAACAGTGTCACCCGATGCCCGCGCTCCGCCGCGGTCGCCGCCGCCGACAGCCCGGCCGGACCGCCTCCGACCACCACGACGCGTCTGCCCGGCAGTCGTGGATCGGGCAACGGTACCGATTCCCGACCGGCACGCGGATTCTCGACGCAGCCCAGCCACCGGCCCAGGCCCATGCGTCCGACACACTCCTGATTGCACGACAGGCAGGTGCGGATCTCGTCGTCGGCGCCACGCAGTGCCTTCGCAGCAAAGTCCGGGTCGGCGATCTGCCCGCGTGCGATGCCGACGAGATCGCAGCGGCCGTCGGCGAGAGCGAGCTCCGCTTCCGCGGGTTCCTTCAGCCGACCCACCCCGACCACCGGCAGCGTGACCTCGCGTCGAATCGCCTCCGAGATGTGCAGCGCGTAGCCACGCGGAGTCGCCATCGACGGCTCCACCAGGTGCAGCGTCTCTGTCGCCACGCCCATCGTGGTGTTGATGTAGTCGACGCCGCCCGACGCCTCCACGATCCGGGCAACGGCCACCGCCTCGTCGAGCACGATCCCGCCAGGCACCTGCTCATCGCCCGAAAGGCGCACACCCAGAATCAGATCCGGACCGATCGCGGCGCGCACGGCCGCGATCACCTCGACGAGGAACCGGGCACGGTTCTCGATCGAACCGCCGTAGCCATCGTCGCGCCGGTTCGTGGCCGACGACAGAAAACCGCGTATGAGCGACGACTGCGAGCCCTGCAGTTCGACGCCGTCGAATCCCCCGTCGCGGCAGTGCCCGGCGACGACGGCGTAGGCCTCGACCAGTTCCGCGATCTCCGCGCCGTCGAGCGCCTTGGGGACCTCGCGAAACAGCGGATCCGGGACAGGGCTCGGCGCCCACAGCGGTCGGCGCGAGTACAGCCCCGAACCCTGACCGCCGTTGTGGTTGAGCTGCGCGAGGATCACCGCACCGTGAGCGTGCGCGGCGTCGGTGATCCTGCGGTAGCCGTCGATCACCGCCGGACGGTAGCCGTGAATCACTTTCTCGTACGGCCAGTCCGACGGGTGGACGCACTGCTCCTCGGTGATGATCATCCCCGCCCCGCCGGCGGCACGCGCCGCGTAGTACGCGGCATGCTGCTCGGTGGGCAGACCCCCGTGCGCGTAGTTGGTCAGGTGCGCGGTGAACACGACCCGATTGCGCAGGGTCCGCCCGCCGACGCGGAGCGGGGACGACAACCATGGATACAGCATGGATCGGTCGCGTCAGACCTTGGTGTTGCCCTGATCCAGCGCGACCTGGCTGGCCGTGACCGTCTTGGCTCCGTCACCGGCGAGCCACAACACCGCATCCGAGATGTCGTCGGGGTCGGCGATGGGCTTCTCGGTGAGGATCGGCGCGAAGCTCGGCCCGTAATGCGGGTACTGCTGCAGGATGACGAGGCTGCCCGCATCGGTGCCCATGTGGGTGTTGACGCCGTACGGGTGGATCGAGTTGACGCGGATCTTGTACTCGCCCAATTCCTTCGCCGCGGCCTGCGTGAGACCGACCAGACCGAACTTCGACGCCGCGTAGTGCGCCTGACCGGGCAGTGCCTTGATGCCGGCCACCGAACTGACGATGATGATCGAGCCACCGTTGCCGGCCTCGATCATCGCCGGCACCGCGGCCTTGAGAGTCTTGAACGAGCCGGTGAGGTTGATGTCGATCAGCGTCTCCCACTGATCATCGGACATCTCCCAGAAGCGGTTCCAGTTACAGATGCCGGCGTTGGCGATCACGATGTCGAGTCGACCGAACTGCTCGACACCCGCATCGACGACAGCCTTGAGCGCCGCGCTGTCGCGGACGTCCGCCTCACGGGCGTAGATCTTCGCGCCCTCGGCCTCGACGAGGCGCACGGTCTCCGCGAAGTCGTCGGCCGTCGCGGCGTCGTACGTGTTGTGGTCGGTGACGCTCTTGCAGACGTCCACCGCGATGATCGCGGCGCCCTCACGCGCCAACCGCACCGCGTGCGTGCGGCCCTGACCGCGCGCCGCGCCCGTGATGAAGGCGACCTTGCCGTCGAACTGTCCCACCGTGATCTCCTAACCCGTGACTACCTCGTGTTGCGACATGGACATTGCCGCGAGTCTTCCCTCGCGAACGGCTTCGAGGACGGTGCGGGGGGCGACGCAATCGCCGACCCTCGCCGCCTCCTCGCCGACGGCCAACTGTTCGTTCGGCAGCGGAAGCGAACAGTCCACCAGTACCGAGCACGGTACGCCGAAGCGAACACCCGTGAAGCGGTTCTGCAGCAACACTTCTCCCGCTGTCCCGGCCACCGGGAGAACTGCAAGATGCGACGTCACGCCAGCTTCCTGCAGCCGCTTGTTCGCGCCTACCAGATCCCCCGTCGGACCGAGTCGCGAACCGATCAGCTGATCCGGTGTCGCGATCGCGACGTCCCGCCCCCGCTCGGCCAGCAGCAGCGCCACCGACACCGCGACCGGACTGCCGACGGGGTCGATCACCACGACCGGTCCCGCATCCGACCCGGCGCCCGACAGCACGTCGGCCGCGGTGAGCACCTGCACTCCCGCCTCCACCGAACACGGTGCCGGACGGGACGTGCTTCCGACCGCGACGACCACGGCAGCGCCGGCCCGACGCGCATCCTCCACACCGTCCGGCCCGATCTCGGTGTTCGTCCTGATATCCACTCCGAGGCGACGGCACTCCGCCTCGAGCCAGTCGGCCAACAGCGACAGCCGCTCCCGTCCCGGCCCGGCGGCCGCGGTGCGCAGCATTCCACCGAGCCGAGCAGTCCTCTCCGCCAACGTCACCCGGAATCCGCGCGTCGCGAGGATCCGGGACGCCTCGAGCCCGGCGGGCCCGCCACCCACCACCAGCGCGCAGGCCGGGCCGGCAACCTCGACGGGTTCCGGATCGACCGTCTCGAATCCCGCCGTCGGGTTACCGATACACGTCACCACCGGATTCCGCGGATCCCGGACCAGGCAGGTCTGGTTGCACAGCACGCACGGCCGCGGCGCGGCGCCGCCCCGTACCCGCGCCACCAGATCCGGGTCGGCGATCTGTGCCCGGGTCATCTCCACGAGATCCGCGACACCGTCGTCGAGCGCCCGCTGAGCCTGGGCGGCGTCGACGACGCTGCCCTGCAACACCACCGGGACCCGTCCACGGGCGGCGGCGCGCATCGATCGGCACAGGTCGAGGTTGAAGCCCGGCGCGGTGTGGCCGTCCGGTCGATAGGCGGCAGTGGAGTACGGCCCGCCGCGCACCACGACGAGCAGGTCCAGCGCATCCGCCAGCGCACCGACCTGATCCGCCGCGTCCTGCGGCGTGACGCCCGCCCACGGCGCCTGCTCGTCACAACTGAGCCGCAGCGACAGGATGCGATCGCCGAGTTCGGCGCGCACCGCGGCGATCACCTCACGGGTGAGCCGGAGCCGATCGGAGCCGTAGCCGTCCGCACGGCGGTTCGTCAGGCCCGAATGGAACTGACGCAGCAGCGAGAACGGTCCGGCGTCCAACTCGATGCCGTCGACCCCAGCGGACACCGCGACCCGCGCGGCCTGGCCGAAACCCTCGACGAGCGAGGCGATCTCGCCGGACTCCATTTCCATCGGCAGCTCACGCGACACCGGGTCCGGGAAGCGGGACGGCGCCCACAGCGCCGACTGCGACCACGCACTCGACCCCTGCAGTCCGGTGTGCCCGAGTCCCGCGAGCACCAGTGTTCCGTGCGGGCGGCACGCGTCGGCCACCGCACGCCAACCGGTTTCGCAGGCCGCGGCGAGCGGGGCCCGCTCGTACGGCCAATCACTCGCGTGCACCGACGCGGTTTCGGTGACGATCAGCCCGGCGCCGCCCCGAGCACGACGTTCGTAGTACGCGACGTGCCGCGGGGACAGCGCGCGGCCGTCCCCCAGGTTGGTCTCGTGCGGACCGAACAGCACCCTGGCCGGGGCGATGCGCCCGGCCAGGGTGAACTGCTCGGTGAGACTGCCGCGCACGTGCGCGGTTTTCTAGCCGACGCCCAGGTCGCGGCGGAAGCCCTCGGGGATCACCAGATCGTTGGGGCTCAGGTCGTGAATCGACTTGTGGCCCAGACCGAGGACGGCCGAGTCGATGCCGCCGCGCAGGATGTCGAGGACGTTCTCGACACCGGCCTGGCCGTTGGCCGACAGGCCCCACAGGTACGCGCGGCCGATCATGACGGCACGGGCGCCGAGGGCGAGTGCCTTGACGACGTCGCTGCCGCGGCGGATACCGCCGTCGAGCACGACCTCGAGCTGATCGCCGACCGCCTCCGCGATCGCGGGCAGCGCCCGGATCGGAGCCGGGGTGCCGTCGAGGTTGTTGCCGCCGTGGTTCGAAACCGAGATCGCGGAGCAACCGGCGTCCAGAGCCCGCTTGGCGTCGTCGACGCGCATGACGCCCTTGAGCATGAACGGTCCGCCCCACTGCTCACGCAGCCAGGCGACGTCCTCCCACGTGGGCAGCGGGGTGCCCATCCACTGTCCGTACGCACCGAAGAACGTGGGCGGCTGCTGGCCCGGCGCCGCCAGGTTGGGCGTCGTCAGGTCCGGGACCTTGCCGGTCTTGGCGAACTCCCACAGCCACTTCGGGCGCGTGATGCCCTCCGGGGCGAACTGGAACATCGCCTTGAGGTCCATCTTCTCGGGGATGGACGGGCTGCCCCAGTCGCGGCCGTTGGAGAAGGACCAGTCGAGCGTGATGATCAGTCCGGTGGCCCCGGCCGCGCGGGCCCGTTCCATGCGCTGGAGCAGGGTGTCGCGGTCGCCGACCCAGTACATCTGGAAGAAGGTCTGCGGATTGGCCGCCGCAACCTCCTCGATGGACTTGCTCGCGAAGGAGCTGAGCCCGATCGCGGTGCCGCGGGCCGCCGCGGCGCGGGCGACCGCGACCTCGCCGTCCGGGTGCACGGCCTGCACACCGGTCGGCGAGATCATCACGGGCATCGAAATGGGCTGGCCCATAACGGTGGTCGACAGATCACGCTCTCCGGACAGGCCGGCCACGTGCGGGGCGAAGCCGAGTTCGGTGAAGGCCGCGATGTTGTCGTCGACGGTCAGCCCCTTCTCGGAGCCGGCGACCAGTGCCGCATACACCGACTTGGGCAGGCGTTTCTTCGCCCGCCGCTGCGCCTCGGCGACCGTCTCGAACCAGGCACTCTTGGCCATGTCAAACCTCTCGTACTGCTTGTGAACTACTTCTTATTCCATTCCGGCAAGCGGATTTTCGTCGCAGATCTTCGCCGGCGGACGGGTCAGCAGGGTCAGCGGAACCGGCGCCTGCGGCGTGCGCCGCTCGGCACGCTTACCGGTCCGCGAGTGGTCCTGGCTCGACTTCGGCACGGTGCGATCCGCCTCGAGCGCGGACGTGCCGTAGCCCTGGACACACTCCGGGTCCGGGCCGTCCATCGGCAGGCCGGTGAAGAACTTGGCCGCCATGCAGCCGCCGCGGCACGAGTCGTAGTGGTTGCACTTGCTGCACGCTCCGCCGGTCTGCGGCGACCGCAGATCCTGGAACAGCTCCGAGTGCTGCCACACCTGCTGGAAACCGCCGTCCGAGACGATGTTTCCGGCCAGGAACTGGTCGTGGATCGCGAACGGGCACGCGTACACGTCACCGATCGGGTCGATCAGGCAGACGACGCGGCCGGCGCCGCACAGGTTCAGACCCGGAAGCGCGTCGCCGTAGGCGGACAGGTGGAAGAACGAGTCGCCCGTGAGCACGCCCTCGCCGTTGGCGACGAGCCAGTCGTACAGCTCGCGCTGCTGTTCCTGGGTGGGGTGCAGCTCGTCCCACACGTCGGCGCCGCGGCCCGACGGACGCAGCCGCGTGATGCGCAGCGTTGCACCGAACTTGTCGGCGAGCGCCTTGAACTCGTCGAGCTGGCTGACGTTCTCACGGGTGACGACGACGGAGATCTTGGCGTCCTTGAACCCCGCCTCCGCGAGGTTCTCGAGCGCACGCACGGCCATCGCGAACGAACCCGGCCCGCGCACAGCGTCGTTCACCTCGGCGGTCGCGCCGTCGAGGGAGATCTGGACGTCGACGTAGTCGCTGGCCGCGAGACGCTCGGCGACCTTCTTGTCGATCTTGACGCCGTTGGTGGAGAACTTGACGCCGACCTGGTGCTCGGTCGCGTAGTCGACCAGCTCCCAGAAGTCGGAGCGGACGGTGGGTTCACCGCCGCCGATGTTGACGTAGAAGACCTGCATGCGCTGCAGCTCGTCGATGATCGACTTGCACTGTTCGGTGCTGAGCTCGCGCGGATCCCGTCGTCCCGAGGACGACAGGCAGTGCACGCACGACAGGTTGCACGCGTAGGTGAGTTCCCACGTGAGACAGATCGGGGCGTCGAGACCGAGTTCGAACTGGTCTACGAGACGACCGACCTTGGGGACGAGCGGAGCGGCGGGAGACGACATGGTCGCGGGCGGCTCGAGAACTGAGGTCATGGGCTGAGTCCTCAAATCTGAAGAGTCTGGTTGGGTACAGAACGTGAAGAAGAGGCTGGGTTCAGGACGGCACGATCATGTGCGAGTCGGCCAGGGTGCCGAGGGCGCGCAGATACGGCCGCGCCTCATCCTCCTCGATGCCGTGCGCTCGCAGGGCTGCCCCGACGTTCGGGTGCTGGGGCAGCGATTCGACGATCTCGACGATGGTCCGGTTCTTCAGGAACGACAGCTTGCGCGTCCCGAAGTGGTAGAGCAGCGCCCCGAAAGGTTCGGGGCGCAGCGCCACCTGCGGATGAAGCTTCCACGCCGCGTCGAGATCGATCGTGCCGGCCGACGAGCCGGAGCCGAGGGCCTGTTCGGACACGATCAGTACACGCCGCACATGCCGTCGATGGAAACCTCTTCCACGAGGGACTCCTCGACGAGCGAGCTCTCGTTGGCAGAAATGACACTGTCGCGATCGGACATCGATTCCTCCTCCAAATCGGACCCCAGCAGCGGGATCTGCGGTCATAGTGACTTCTTCACTGTGACTCGGTTCACCACTGTAATGGCATCGGGTGCACAATGACTAGTGAAGGAGGTCACAGAAGTGCGCAGTCGTAGAAACCCGTCGTCGCGGATCGGCCGGAGGCCGACCACCACACGCGACCGCATCGCGGCGGTGGGCATCGACCTGTTCGCCACCCGCGGGTTCGACGACACCAGCGTCGACGACATCGCCGAGGCTGCAGGGATCGCGCGCCGCACGTTCTTCCGCTACTTCCCGTCGAAGAACGCGGTGCCGTGGGGCGACTTCGACGCGCACCTGGCCGAGATGCGCACCCTGCTCGCCGAGATGCCCGACGACATGTCGATCCTCGACACGCTCGTCTCGGCGGTGATGGCGTTCAACACCTTCCCGCCCGAGGTCGCCGAGGGACATCGCCGCAGGATGGAACTGATCTTCGTGGTTCCCGCGCTGCAGGCGTACTCGGTGGTGATGTACGACGGATGGCGCAAGGTGATCGCCGAATACGTCGCCGGCAGACTCGGCCTCGATCCGGCCGATCAACTGCCCCGAACGGTGGGCTACATGATGCTCGGCATCGCGCTGGGGGCGTACGAGACCTGGCTGACCGACGACTCGCTCGACCTGATCGAACTGCTCGCAAAGGGCAGTCGACTGCTGTACACCGGACTGTCCGAACTGCACGAGCCGCTACTGAACGGAACCGCCCCATGACGCTCGACTCGCTCGCCCCCTGCGCCCCGGGGCTGTGGTCGCACGACCACGTCACCGTCGAACGCGTCCCGAGCGGGCCGATCACCCTGACCCGTAGCGGCAATTCGCTGCATGTGCGGCACGCACTGGGACCCGAGGCGCTCAGCGAGCGTCTGGTCGCCGAGGTGACCGCCTCGATCGGGGACGCCGACTTCGGGCAGACGGAGTTCGAGCTGACGATGGTCGGACTGGTCCGGTCGACCGTGCCGGGTGCACTCGAGTCGTGGACCGTCTACTACCGCAACTCGCTCGAGGAACTACTCGACGGCACCGCGGACTTCGCGCCGATCCACGACAAGGCCGCCGAACTGGTCCGCGGCTCGGTGCTCGACCTGGGCTCGTGCTTCGGCTTCCTGCCGCTGCGCCTGGCCCGCGCCGGCGTCCCGGTCACCGCCACCGACATCCTGCCGGGCACGATGACCCTGCTCGACGCCGTCGCTCCCAGCCTCGACATCCCGATCACCACCCTCGTGTGCGACGCCGCGAACGTCCCGGTCCCCGACGACAGCGCCGACACCGTGACCGCGGTCCACCTTCTCGAGCATGTCGACGCCCGCACCGGCGCCGACGTGGTTGCCGAGGCCCTGCGCATCGCCCGCGAACGCGTCGTCGTCGCGGTGCCCTACGAGGACGAGGCGACCGCCTGCCACGGGCACGTCCGCACCTTCGACGCGGACTCGCTGCGCGAACTCGGCGCATCGACGGGCCGGCCGTTCGAGGTGTTCGACCACCACGGCGGATGGCTCGTCCTCGAGGCGTGACGCCTCGAGAATCCGGTCACACTCTCGAGGACGCTCCCGATCAGCGGGAGCCGGAAGAGGCGAATTACCATCGCCCCGGTAGCGTCGCTACGCTGATACGCTGAAACTAGAACACGTTCTATACGTTCTACACTGATCCACGAGAGGACCAGAGTTCGCATGACCACTATCGACGTGCCGCACAGTTCTCGATCCGCGGTGCTCACCGTGTCCGGGGTGATCGAGGAAACCCCCGACTCGCGGTCGCTGGTCTTCGACGTCCCCGCGGACATGAAGAGCAAGTTCCAGTACAAGCCCGGCCAGTTCCTGACGCTGCGCATTCCGAGCGACCAGACCGGTTCGGTCGCCCGCTGCTACTCCCTCGCGAGCTCGCCGTTCACCGACGACGCCCCCAAGGTCACCGTCAAGCGCACCGCCGCGGGTTACGGCTCCAACTGGCTGTGCGACAACCTCAAGGTGGGCGACCAGCTCGAGGTCCTGCCCCCGGCCGGTGTCTTCACCCCGAAGTCGCTCGACCACGACTTCCTGCTCTTCGGCGGCGGCAGCGGCATCACGCCCGTCATGTCGATCCTGAAGTCTGCGCTCACGCAGGGCGGTGGCAAGGTCGTCCTGCTGTACGGCAACCGCGACGTCGAGTCGGTGATCTTCGCTGCCGAGCTGCGCGAGCTGGCCGCCAAGTACCCCGACCGCCTGACGATCATCCACTGGATCGAGACGGTCCAGGGTCTGCCCAGCGTCACCCAGCTCGCGACGCTGCTGTCGCCGTACACCTCGTACGAGGCGTTCATGTGTGGCCCCGGCCCGTTCATGGACACCATCCACGAGGCCCTGGCCCAGGCCGGGATGCCGCGCTCGCAGGTCCACGCCGAGGTCTTCAACTCCCTGAGCGGTGACCCGTTCGCGGACGTCGAACTCGAAGAGGTCACCGCGGAGGAGGCCGCCGACGCCGCCACCGTCGAGATCGAGTTGGACGGCGAGAAGCACAACCTCAGCTGGCCGCGGAAGCAGACGCTCGTCGACGTCATGCTGTCGAAGGGCCTGGACGTGCCCTACTCCTGCCAGGAAGGCGAGTGCGGCTCGTGCGCCTGCACCGTCCTCGAGGGCGAGGTCACCATGGAACACGCAGGCGTCCTCGACGAGGAAGACATCGCCAACGGCTACATCCTGGGCTGCCAGGCCAAGCCGGTGACCGATCACCTCAAGATCGAGTTCTGAGACTCGGCACCCGTTCGCAGAAGGGCCCGATTCACCGTTCGGTGGGTCGGGCCCTTCTCGCGTCCCTGCCCCGTGTCGGTGGCCGAATGTCACACCGGTTCGGTCCACCTGACCGCGTGTGACATTCGGCCACGGAAAAGTGGCCCGAACTGCACTAACCCGTGATGCGAGTGCAATCCGGACAATATTGATCGGCCGGTCAGTCAGCGTGACACTGGGGGTGAGGACACGATCCTTTCCCAGAGGAGGCTGGTCATGAAGGCATCAACTCGTTGGCAGGACTACGCGGCCGTCATCATCGGCGCCTACGCGGCCCTCTCACCGCTGTGGCTCGACACCAACAATGCCGCCGTGTGGTCGCTGATCGTGCTCGGCGTGCTCGTCGCGGTTGCCGGACTGCTCCACATGGCCCGGCCCGAGATGGTCGCGGCCGACTACGCGATGGGCGTGCTCGGCGTGCTGATGTTCATCTCCCCGTGGGTGATGAACTTCCACGGCATGACCGGGGCTGCCTGGACCGCATGGGTCGTCGGTGCTCTCGCCGTCGTGGTGTCCGTCGTCGGTATGCCGGCGATGAGCTCCCGAATGCACGGGCACGGAGGGGTGGCTGCACACTGATCCACTCCGACCGGGAGGCACCCCCATGCCACCGCGCCCACGTCGACGGCGGAGCGCGAAAACCGACGGCGACGCGCGCGAGAAGATCCTCGACGCGGCGGAGTCGCTGTTCGCCGCCCACGGCTTCGACGCGACGTCCACCGCTGCCGTCGCGGGGGCCGCGGGGGTGCCGAAGGGCCTGATCTTCTACTACTTCCCCACCAAGGCCGACATCCTCACCGCGCTGCTCGCCGAACGCCTGCCCGCCGAACCACTCGACGACCTCGCTCCGCTCGTCGCGCCCGGTGACCCTGCGACGAGCCTGGTGAACCTCGACAACGCGCTCAACCTGCGCGATCACCACTCCTCGGTGGTGCGGGTGATCATCTGGCGCGAGGCCGAGTCCCACCCCGACGTCCGCGACTCCCTGCGCCGCTTCCGGTCGTATCTGTACGACGCGACGATGCGGATCCTCGAGGCCAGCGCGTCGGCACCGGTCCGTCCCGGAACACTGCGCGCGTGCGCGAACGCATGGGTCGCGGCGATGTTCTCCGCCGCCAGCAACGACCGGATGCGCGACCTCGACGACATCCCCCGCCGCCACGACGAACTCGACCCCGTCGCCCAGGTCGTGGCCGCCGGCATGGCGCAGCTGGGCTGACGCCGTCGGCTCTGGTCAGCGCGACGGGGCGGCGAGCAGAAGGCGCCCGGCGTCGAAACTCGCGGCGCTGATCGGCAGCTCGCCGCGAGTCCCACTCAGTAGGACCTCGACGGTGCCCTGACCGGTCGTGTCCCGCCCGAGCGCGTCGATCCGGCGCAGGGTCTGCGCCGCCACCGCCTCGGCGCTGTCGAACAGCACCACACCCTCCGGCAGGTGCGCCGCGATCTCGTCGGCGACGAGCGGATAGTGCGTGCAGCCCAGCACGACACCGGTGACGTCACCCGGGGTGCGGGCGGCGGCCGCGGCGATCGCCGCCCGAGCCGCCTCGACGTCGCCGAGATCGATCGCGTCCGCCAGACCGTGGCACGCGACGCCCACCACCGAGCTGCCGTTCGCGAACTGCTGCACCAGGTTGGCCTGGTAGTCGCTCGCCGTGGTTGCCGCCGTGGCCCAGATCGCCACCGAGTCGCACACCGCCGCGGCGGGCTTGATCGCGGGCACCGTGCCGATCACGGGAACCGCGTCCCCGAGGTCCGCCCGCACGTGCTCGAGCGCCGTGACGCTCGCGGTGTTGCACGGCAACACCACGACCTCGGCGCCACGGTCGACGGCCCGGCGCGCGGTGCCGACCACCCGGTCGATCACCCAGCGCTCGTCACGCGGACCCCACGGCGCACCCTCGGGATCGAGCGACAGCATCAGATCGAGATCCGGCCGCAACCGACGCAGCCACGCAGACGTCGGCAGCAGTCCCAGACCCGAGTCGATGAGCGCAACGATCACCCGACAAATCTAGCCCGCTCAGGCAGGGGCGGACTCGAGCAGTTCCCCGATCGGCGCCCCGGCCGCGATCTTGGCCCGCATCTTCATGACCGCGCCGGCCGATCCCGCACCGACGACGGCGGTGAGCGCGCCGCCCCGTGAGTAGTACACGACGAACTTGCGGCCGTCGTCCTTGATCACGTGGACGTCGTCGGTGGCCGACACCGTGCCGAGCGCCTGGATCTTGAGGTCGTACTGGTCGCTCCAGAAGTACGGGACCTGTGTGGGCGCGTCCGGATCACCCGTGCCGGTGAGGGCACCGGCGAGGATCTTCGCCTGGTCACCGGCATTGCTCCAGTGCTCGACGCGCTTGCGCTCGCCCGTCCCCAAAGTCCACGCCGCGACGTCCCCGATCGCCCACACATGCGGATCGGCGGTACGGCCCACCGCGTCGCACACCACCCCGTTGTCCAGTTCGATCCCGGAATCCTCGAGCCACCCGGTGACCGGTGTCGAGCCGATACCGATCGCGACGACGTCGATCTCGAGTTCGGTGCCGTCGGACAGGACGGCGCCGCTGACCCGCCCCTCACCGGTGAGCGATGCCAGGCCGACTCCGGCCCGGACGTCGACGCCGGCCTCGACGTGCATCCGTCCCACGAGGGCGCCGACCTGCTCGCCGAGCACCGACGCGAGCGGCGCGGGCTGCGGTTCGACCAGGACCACCTCCATGCCCAGCTTGCGCATGCTCGCCGCCAGCTCGCAGCCGATGAACCCGGCACCGACCACCAACGCGCGCTTGCCCTCGGCGAGATCGGCTCGCAGCGCACGGCTTTCGTCGATCGAGCGCAGCACGTGCACGCCCGCGAGAGCGGGCAGACCTGGAATCCGGCGCGGTGTCAGGCCGGTCGCGACGACCAGCTCGCCGTACGCGATCTCGCTGCCGTCGGCCAGGACGAGCCGTCGCCCGGCCCGATCAAGCCCGGTCGCGGCGGACCCGAGGCGCAGTTCGATCCCGTGCTCGTCGAAGAACTCCCGCGGCCGCAGGGTGGTGTCGTCGTTCTCACCGCGGACTACATCCTTGGACAGCGGCGGCCGGTCGTACGGCAGGTGCGTCTCGTCGCCGACGAGGACCAGTTCGCCGTCGTACCCGGACTGGCGCAGTTCCTCCGCCGCGCGGACGGCGGCCAGCCCGGCCCCGACGATCACGACCGGACCGACGATCTTCTCGGTGCTGCTCATCCCTGCCATCCCCTCGGACTGCTCGGACCACTCCGACCACTCGAACACAACTAGAACATGTTCTACCAAATCGCCGGGATGCGCGACACCCCGTCGCCCGGCGCCGGCATCTCCGGCGTCACGCCACCCCAGTCACTACAGTTGATTTCGACCGGCGCCGCATCGGGAGGGCGCCGGAAGAGGAGCGACGATGACCACTGATCCGGGATCCCCCACGTCGAGCACGGGCAGCGCTCCGGTGCAGTTCGGGGCGGGCCCGTCATCCGACCTGATCAGCTCGCAGGGCCGGACGATCATCGCGGACGCCGTCGTCGCGAAGATCGCCGGAATCGCGACCCGCGAGATCGACGGCGTCTACGACGTCGGCGGCGGCACCGCCCGCGTCGTCGGCGCGCTGCGCGACCGCATCCCCGGTGCGCGCGTCAACCACGGACAGGGCGTCGCCGTCGAGGTCGGCGAGAAGCAGGCGGCGATCGACATCGGCATCGTCGCCGAGTACGGCGTCGCGCTGCACGAACTCGCGGCCGGGATCCGCCGCAACGTCATCGCGGCCGTGGAGAACATGACCGGGCTCGAGGTCACCGAGGTCAACATCACCGTCTTCGACGTGGTCCTGTTCGACGAGAACGATCCCGGCGCCGAGGCGGACGCCAAGCCGAGGGTCCAGTGACCGATACCGGCGTCCGGGCACCCGAGGTTGCGGAACTCGCCGCCGCGGCCGCGCTCGCGGTGCCCGGGGTGTCGGGCCTGCACGGCGGCGAGTTCGGCTCGGTCGCGACGTATCTCCCCGGACGGCGGGTCACCGGGATCAGCATCGGGGACGACGCCTGCGCCGTCCACGTGACCCTGCGCTACCCGGCCGACCTGATCGCTACCGCCGACCGCGTCCGCGACGCCGTCCGCGCGATAGTCGGAGTCCCCGTGGACGTGACCATCGAGGACCTGACGGACGAACTCCCCCACGACGAGACAGGACCACGGACATGAGCAGCACGGGCATGGGACTGATCGCAGGCCTACTCCTCGCCCTCGCCGGAATCCTCGGCGGTTTCAGCGGATTCGTCTTCGCGGTACTGCTCGGCGCCGTCGGCATGGCGATCGGAGCGCACCGCGACGGACACCTCGACCTCGGTGCCCTGCTCCGGTCCCGCGGTCGTGGCTGAATCCGGCGCCGACGATCCCGGCACGCGCGGACGGCTCGTCATCAAGGATCGGGCCTACGAGAAGATCGCGACCACCGCGGCACTCCAGGTGCCCGGCGTCGTCGCGCAGGGCGGCGGGCTGACCCGCTTCACCGGACGCGATCTGCCGCGCGCCGACGTCTCGACCGCAGACGCGTCCGTGGCACTGAACCTACATCTCGGCGTCCGCTGGCCGTGCGACGTCGCGGAACTGACCCGCCGGGTCCACCGCGAGGTCGGCAAGCAGATCGAGGACCTCACCGGCCGACCGCTGCACCGCCTCGAAGTTCTCGTCGCGGGCACCGAAGCCCTGCCCTCCGACGAGTCCGACGTCGTCGCGTGCCCGACGCCCGCGCCCGCCGACACCGTGACGCCGCCGCGTCCGCCGACCGCCGCGCCGGCGGCCGTCCCCGCCGCCGTCGTGATCGCGATCGGACTGCTCGGACTGGCCGCCGTCGCCGCCCGCGAACTGCTGATCGCCCGCGGCGCTTTCGGTGGCGCCCCCTGGCTGCGGAACACGTTCGAGTGGATCGGCCGCCTGCACTGGGAGCAGTGGCTCGTCCCGGCCGCCATCGCTTCGCTCGCCGTCGGGATCCTGTGCGTCCTGCTGGCGCTCGCTCCGCGGACCCGCACCCACGTCGCGCTCCGGACGGCCACCGGCGCCCCGACCACGTGGATGCGCCCGGTCGACGTCGCCCGCATGTGCAGTGCGCGGGCGAGCACCGTGCCCGGGGTGGCCGTCGCGCACACGACGGTCGATCGGCGGCGGTCCACCGTCCACGTCCGACCGGACGACGCCGTCACCGGGCCGGCCGTGCCGGCGCTCGAGCAGGCCGTCGCCGACGCCGTCCGCGCGAGCCTCGAGGTCCTCGACCGCCCGCTGAAACTTCGGGTGAAAATCCGCGCGCGTGACCGGCGGCGGACGTGAAGCGCGGACCGGCGGCGCTCAACCGCCTCCTCGTCCTCGTGATCGGTCTCGTCCTCGCCGGCGTCGGAGCGACGGCCCTCGCGTGGGATCGCGGCGTCCCGACGGTGCGCGACGCCGTCGGCCGTCTCGACCGCGATCGCATCGGCGCCGTCCCCGACGAGCCGTGGTGGCACTGGGCGCTCGGCGCGACGATCGGCGTCTGCCTCGTGCTCGGGCTCGTCGTCCTGGTCGTCGATCTGAGCCGCCGCAGGGCCGCGCCCACCGGGATGCTCGAGTCCGCCACCGACACCCCCGTGTCGATCGACCTGGGTCCGATCGCAACCGGCGTCGCGGCGGAACTGGGCCGACAGCCCGGAGTTCGGCGCGCCCGCGGCCGAGCGCTGTCGGATCGGGGCCTGGCCACGATCCAGATCACCGTCGAGGCCGATCCGCGCACCGACATCTCGGGCCTGGCCGACGCCGCGGAACGGGTGGCCGCGACCACGACGGCGGCCCTCGGTGGCTCGACGATCGCGGACGTCGCGGTGCGTGTACTGCTTCATCTGGACCGAACCGACCAACCGCCGGCACCCGCCCCTCGAACGCAGCCCGACGTCGAGGCTGGAGGAGACTGACACCATGCGCGACACGGATTCCGAACTCTCGACCGACGATGCCTACTTCGAGGGGGAAGACTTCTCCGACGCGGAGTTTTCCGGCGAGACCTGGCAGCACCGCTCCTACGTGGGCTGTCTCTTCCGGGACACCGACCTGTCGGGGCTGGTCACCGAATCGGTGACCTTCACCGACTGCGACTTCACCGGCGCCGACCTCACCGGTTCGCAGCACAGCGGATCCGCGTTCCGGAACTGCCACTTCGAGTACACCCGGATGTGGGACAGCACGTTCCGCCACTCGAGCTTCCTCGGATCGGTGATCCGCGACTCCCGGATCCGTCCGCTCACCCTCGAGGAAGTCGACTTCACGCTCGCCTCGCTCGGCGAGATCGACCTGCGGGGCGTCGACCTGTCGGGTTGTCGGCTGCGGGAAGCGAACCTCGTCAAGGCCGACCTGCGCAAGGCGATCCTCCGCGGCGCCGACCTCACCGGGGCCCGCACCGGCGAGCTCCGCCTCGACGACGCCGACCTCGAGGGTGCCCGCGTGGACCCCGCGCTGTGGACGTCGGCGAAGCTCACCGGCGCCCGGATCGAGATGAACCAGGCCGTGAGCTACGCGGCCGCGCAGGGGCTGCGCGTCGCCGGCTACTGACTCGGCCGCACGAACTCCGGTTGATCGAGTACCCGCAACCAACTGCCGTCGGGCTGACGTCGGACGACTTGCGCGCGAGCGCCGGCCCCGTCGCGCGGCGGCGTCGACGTCAGCGCGAGATCGCCACTGACGAGGGTCGGCAGGGGCGACTCCGGCACGAAGCGTGGCGCGTGCTCGAGCACCTGAGCCCACAGGTCCCTGATCGCCGAGCGGCCCACCGTGAACGAGCCCGGCGGGTAGGCCATGACCGCGTCCTCCTCGTAGAGTGCGGCGACACCGTCCGCGTCTCCGGCGTTCGATCGCTCGACGAACAAGCGGGTGAGGTCCTCGGGGGTCATCGCCTTCTCGACGTGTGCTTTCGTCATCGTTCCGTCCTCGCGGGTGTGTCTGAACCGTCACCACGAGCCTCGACCACATCCGATCAGAACTCCAACAGATAGTTCTTCTCGAAACTAGAATCCAGAGTTATGGAACTGCGCCAGCTCGAATACTTCGTGGCGGTCGCCGAGGAAGCCAACTTCACCCGGGCCGCCGCGCGCGTACACGTCAGCCAGTCGGGCATCAGCGCGCAGATCCGCCAGCTCGAGAACGACCTGGGCGCTCCCCTGTTCGACCGCTCGACGCGCATCGCAACGCTCACGGTGGCCGGTGAGGCCGCACTCGCACACGCCCGTGCCGCGCTGCTCGCCGTCCGTGCCGTCCGCGACGCGGTCGACGACGTCAATCACCTGATCCGGGGCCGACTCGAAGTCGGCATGGTCACGGCCTGCACCGTGACACCGCTCTTCGACGCCCTGTCCGCGTTTCACCGGGCGCATCCGGGCATCGACGTGAACCTGAGGGAGGACAACTCCGATCGGCTCGTCGACGGCGTCCGTAGCGGCACCATCGACCTCGCGCTCGTCGGGGTCGCGGGTGACGTGCCCGCCGATCTCGCCTCCTCCACGCTCGTGCGTGAACGACTGGTCGCGGCGGCGCCCGCGGGTCATCGCCTGACCCGACAGTCGTCGGTGACGCTTGCCGAGGTGTGCGCGCATCCTCTGATCGCACTGCCGCCCGGCACCGGTATCCGCGCCGTCCTCGACCGGGGGTGCGCGGAACAGGCGTGCCGGCCCGACGTCGCGCTGCAGGCCAGTGCCCCGGATGCCGTTGCAGACCTCGCGGCCCGAGGACTGGGCGTCGCGATCCTGAGCGAGTCCATGGCCGCGTCGTACCCGGACCTGGAATCGCGGGTGATCACCGACGTCACCGTCGACGCAGTGCTGGCGCTCGTGTGGAAGCAGGAGGCCTCGCCTGCGCTGCGCGAACTCCTGACGCACACCCGCAGTGCATTCGAGGTCCACCCGTAAGCCCCGAGCGCTGAAGCCTGCTCGCTTTATCGTGAGGGTGTGTGACTCGCACGCTCGGTGAGGAGCAGATCCATGGCCGACACCCCGGCTTCCACGGACCCCCAGGACGTGGTCGACTTCCAGTTCGAGGAGGTCGTCAACAATCGGCGCCACGATCTGGCACCTCTCGTATTCCATCCCCGGATGGCGATCCACCGGATGGGTGTTCAGGGCGCGGTCCGGCACCTGCTGACGTCCGGATCCGACGACCCGGACGTCGTGCTGGAGGGATCCGAAGCCGGATTCGACAACGTCGGCGCAATCCTCGAGTCCGCCTTCCCCGACTTCAGGCTCGTCGTGCGCGATCGGATCGTCCAAGGGGACGTCGTGGTCACCCACGCCACCTTCGTGGCCACCCACACGGGCGACTTCCTCGGGATTCCCGCGACGGGCCGCCGGATCGAGTTCGACGAGGTCCTGATCATGAGGGTTCGCGACGGCCTGATCACCGAAGTGTGGGCGCTCGCGGACGAACTGTCCCTCCTCGGGCAACTCGGCGCGATCGGCCGCTAGCAAGGCTGCGACGTCACGGACGTCCGGTCCAGGCACGGTGAGCGGTGGCCCAGCCGGACGGACCGCGGTCCTGGACGCTCGGACCGGCCCACGCGATGTATCCGTCCGGCCGGACGAGCAGCGCGGGGCCCCGGTCCGTGCGTCGGGCCTGCACGAGGTGGTCGGCCGCACCGGTGTGCACGGCGGGAGCGTCGTTCTCCCGGATCAGGACGAAGCCCGGGCGTTCCCGCTGGACCGTGGTCAGGCGCCCCTCGTGCAGAGGTATCTCGGTGGCGCGCGTGCCGACCAGTCGGTGTCGGCCTCTACGGCAGGGATACCGGAGCGTCACGCCGGAGAAGCTGCCCGCGACCACGTTCCGGCTCGGCGGGAATTTCAGGACCAGCGGGGCGACGACGGCGCGCAGCGCCCGCGCCGGAGCGGGCCGCAGGGTGGCGGCGCGCAGCATGAGCCCACTCTGCAGCAGTACCCGCTTCCCTATCGGATGCCGCTCGCGGTGGTAGGTCCGCAGGATGCCAGGGTCGGCGCCGCCCAATACAGCGTCCAGCTTCCAGGCCAGGTTGGCGGCGTCCTGGATGCCGGTGTTCATGCCCTGACCTCCCATCGGGGAGTGCACGTGTGCGGCGTCGCCTGCCAGGAACACCCGCCCGTGCCGGTAGTCGGCGACCTGCCGCTCGTCACAGTGGAAGCGGGACGACCACGCGAACTCCTCGACCCCGACATCGCGTCCCATGGCCCGAGCGAGGTCGGCGATCACCTCGGTCTCGTCCACGGGTTCGGTGTCGGGCAACTGACGTGCCCGATTCCACGTCATCGACCGGAACCAGTTGGGCCTCGCGCTGCCGTAAGGGGCGAGGAAGCCGAAGCAGTCCTCGGTGACGCCGAGTCGGAGTCCCGATCCGGCCGGCGGCCGGCTCAGCCTCACATCTGTGAGGGCCACGGACGACAGCACCGTCTCACCCGGGAAATCGACCCCGAGGAGGCCGCGCACCGTGCTGTGCGCGCCGTCCGCCCCGACGACGTACCGGGCGCGCCACAGGTCGCTGTCGACGCCGCCCTTGGGCCGCGTCGTGACCGTCACACCGTCGGTGTCCTGGTCCAGAGCGGTGACCTCCGTGCCGCGCCGCACCGTCGCCCCCTGGGCTTCGGCGTACCGCGCGAGGACTCGGTCGACATTGGTCTGCGGGGTGATCGCCACGAACCGGTACCGCGAGGGAAGGTGGCTCAGATCGAGCGCCGCGCCGGCGAACAGGTTGATGCGCGAAGCGGTGCCGGCGCCCGCGAGCACTTCGTCGGCCAGGCCACGACTGTCCAGCACCTCGAGGGTCCGGGGCATCGTGACAAAGGCCCGGCTCGACGGATTGATCGACGGCCACCGCTCCAGAACGACGACCCGGCGGCCGGCGCGAGCGAGGTCCCCCGCAACGGTCATACCGGTGGGTCCTCCCCCGACCACCAGTACGTCGGTCTCGTGCGTGTTCAACGATTTTCGAGAGGCCATCGCCATTCCTCGTCCGACACCGACTGGGTCGGACCGAATGCTACGCCGCCGAAAATCGTCTGCCCCTGCAAACGCCGAAGGGCGCCCACTCCCGAAGGAGTGGACGCCCCAGGCGTCAGTGAGAACTAGCTCACTTGATGATCTTCGTGACGCGACCGGCGCCGACGGTGCGGCCACCCTCACGGATCGCGAAGCGCAGGCCCTCGTCCATGGCGACCGGCTGGATCAGCACGACGGACATCTCGGTGTTGTCACCGGGCATGACCATCTCGGTGCCCTCGGGCAGGGTCACAACGCCCGTCACGTCAGTCGTACGGAAGTAGAACTGCGGACGGTAGTTGTTGAAGAACGGGGTGTGGCGGCCGCCCTCGTCCTTCGACAGGATGTACGCCTGGCCCTCGAACTCCGTGTGGGGAGTCGTGGTGCCCGGCTTGACGACAACCTGGCCGCGCTCGACATCTTCGCGCTTGATGCCACGAACCAGCAGACCGACGTTGTCGCCGGCCTGGCCCTGGTCGAGCAGCTTGCGGAACATCTCGATGCCGGTGACCGTGGTCTTGGTCGAGGTCGGGCGGATGCCGACGATCTCGACCTCTTCGTTCACGTTGACAACGCCACGCTCGATACGACCGGTGACGACGGTGCCACGACCGGTGATCGTGAAGACGTCCTCGACGGGCATCAGGAAGGGCTTCTCGGTCTCACGGACCGGGTCCGGGATCGACTCGTCGACCGCGTCCATCAGATCCTCGATGGACTTGACCCACTTGGCGTCGCCCTCGAGAGCCTTCAGAGCCGAGATCGGGATGACCGGAGCATCCTCGTCGAACTCCTGGCCGGCCAGCAGCTCGCGGACCTCCATCTCGACGAGCTCGAGGATTTCCTCGTCGTCGACCATGTCGGCCTTGTTCAGTGCGACGAGGATGTAGGGCACGCCGACCTGGCGAGCGAGCAGCACGTGCTCGCGCGTCTGCGGCATCGGGCCGTCGGTGGCGGCCACGACCAGGATCGCGCCGTCCATCTGGGCTGCGCCGGTGATCATGTTCTTGATGTAGTCGGCGTGACCCGGGGCATCGACGTGAGCGTAGTGACGCTTCTCCGTCTGGTACTCAACATGCGAGATGTTGATCGTGATGCCGCGAGCCTTCTCCTCGGGAGCCTTGTCGATCTGGTCGAACGCGAAGCTCTCGTTGAGGTCCGGGTACTTGTCAGCGAGCACCTTGGTGATGGCCGCGGTCGTCGTGGTCTTGCCGTGGTCGACGTGACCGATGGTGCCGATGTTCACGTGCGGCTTGGTCCGCTCGAACTTCGCCTTCGCCACTGGATGTCCTCCTGGACTGATTGTGCTTGCGGTATGCAGCAGTGCGGTTGGTTATTACGTTGGTCGTGCTTCGGCCGACGAAACCGAGGTTACTCGCCGGTCGCCTTGGCGATGATTTCCTTCGAGACGTTCGAGGGAACCTCTGCGTAGGAATCGAACACCATGGAGAAGTTCGCGCGACCCTGGGTCTTCGACCGCAGGTCACCGATGTAACCGAACATCTCCGAGAGCGGAACCAGCGCCTTCACGACACGGGCACCACTGCGTTCCTCCATGGCCTGGATCTGGCCACGGCGGGAGTTGAGGTCGCCGATCACTTCACCCATGTAATCCTCGGGCGTGGTGACCTCGACAGCCATGAGGGGCTCGAGAATGACCGGGCCGGCCTTGCGGGCGGCTTCCTTCAGCGCCTGCGAACCGGCGACCTTGAAGGCCATTTCCGAGGAGTCGACGTCGTGGTACGCGCCGTCGAGCAGGGTCAGCTTCAGGTTCACGAGCGGGTAGCCGGCGAGAACACCGTACTGCATCGCGTCCTGCGCACCGGCGTCGACCGAGGGGATGTACTCGCGCGGAACGCGGCCACCGGAGACCTTGTTCTCGAACTCGTAGCTCGCACCGTCTTCGCCGATGAAGGGCTCGAGGGCGATGATGACCTTTGCGAACTGGCCCGAACCACCCGTCTGCTTCTTGTGGGTGAACTCGTGCTTCTCGACCGGACGGGTGATCGTCTCACGGTACGCGACCTGCGGCTTGCCGACGTTGGCCTCGACCTTGAACTCGCGACGCATACGGTCGACGAGGATGTCGAGGTGGAGCTCGCCCATGCCGCCGATGACGGTCTGGCCGGTCTCCTCGTCCAGCTCGACCGAGAAGGTCGGGTCCTCTTCCGCGAGCTTCTGGATCGCGGTGCCCAGCTTCTCCTGGTCGGACTTGGTCTTGGGCTCGATCGAGACCTGGATGACCGGGTCCGGGAACGTCATCGACTCGAGGACGATCGGGTTCGCCTGGTCGCACAGGGTGTCACCGGTCGTGGTGTCCTTCAGGCCGATCATCGCGTAGATGTGGCCCGCGACGGCCTCGTCGACCGGGTTCTCCTTGTTGGCGTGCATCTGGAAGAGCTTGCCGATGCGCTCCTTCTTGCCCTTGGTCGCGTTGAGGACCTGGGCACCCGGCTCGATACGACCCGAGTAGACGCGCACGAAGGTGAGCTTGCCGAAGAACGGGTGCGCAGCGATCTTGAAGGCCAGAGCCGAGAACGGCTCTTCCTTGCTCGGCTTACGCGTGAGGACGGTCTCCTCGTCGTTCAGCTTGTGGCCCTCGACCTCACCGATGTCCAGCGGGTTCGGGAGGTAGTCGATGACCGCGTCGAGCATGGGCTGAACGCCCTTGTTCTTGAACGCGGAGCCACACAGCACCGGGTACAGCTCGGAGTTGACCGTCATCTTGCGGATGGCGCCCTTGATCTCCTCGACCGTGAGCTCCTCGCCGCCGAAGTACTTCTCCATGAGAGCTTCGTCGGACTCGGCAACGGTCTCGAGCAGCTTCTCGCGGTACTCGGCAGCCTTGTCGGCCAGATCCGCGGGGATCTCCTCGATGGTGGGCTCAGCACCGGTCGGCACGACGCCGCGCCACGTGATGGCCTTCATCTCGACGAGGTCGACGACACCGTCGAAGTCGTCCTCGGCACCGATCGGCAGCTGGAGAACCAGCGGCTTCGCGCCGAGACGGTCGATGATGGTCTGCACGGTGAAGTAGAAGTCCGCGCCCATCTTGTCCATCTTGTTGACGAAGCAGATGCGCGGAACGTCGTACTTGGCAGCCTGGCGCCAGACCTGCTCGGACTGGGGCTCGACGCCCTCCTTGCCGTCGAACACTGCGACAGCGCCATCGAGGACGCGCAGCGAACGCTCGACCTCGACCGTGAAGTCGACGTGGCCGGGGGTGTCGATGATGTTGATCTGGTTGTTGTTCCAGAAACAGGTGACAGCAGCGGAGGTGATGGTGATACCACGCTCCTTCTCCTGCTCCATCCAGTCGGTGGTCGACGCACCGTCGTGGGTCTCACCGATCTTGTAGTTCACACCGGTGTAGAAGAGGATGCGCTCGGTCGTGGTGGTCTTGCCGGCATCGATGTGCGCCATGATGCCGATGTTGCGGACCTTGTTCAGGTCGGTCAGCACTTCCTGTGCCACAGGATTCTTCCCCGCTCGTTGCTCGTGTCGGTCCGGGTCTGGACCTCGTCTTTTTGTGTTGTCAGCCGGCCCGGGTGACGGAACCGACACAGTAGTGACAACGCCAGGCCGAGGGATTCGGTGCCGGTGAGGCTCCCTCGGCCTGGCGTGGTGTCACCAGCGGTAGTGCGCGAACGCCTTGTTGGCTTCAGCCATCTTGTGGGTGTCCTCGCGACGCTTCACGGCTGCACCGAGGCCATTGCTGGCATCCATGAGCTCGTTGGCGAGACGCTCGACCATGGTCTTCTCACGACGTGCACGCGAGAAGGTCACCAGCCAGCGCAGGGCCAGCGTGGTGGAACGGCCCGGGCGAACCTCGACCGGAACCTGGTAGGTGGCGCCACCGACGCGACGGCTGCGAACCTCGAGGGCGGGCTTGACGTTGTCGAGCGCGCGCTTGAGGGTGACGACCGGATCGGTGCCGGTCTTCTCGCGAGCCTGCTCGAGGGCACCGTAGACGATGCGCTCGGCGGTGGACTTCTTACCGTCCAGCAGGATCTTGTTGACGAGCTGGGTGACCAGCGGCGAACCGTAGACCGGATCCGCGACGAGCGGCCGCTTGGGAGCGGGACCCTTACGAGGCATCAGCCCTTCTCCTTCTTCGCGCCGTAGCGGCTACGCGCCTGCTTGCGGTTCTTGACGCCCTGGGTGTCGAGCGAGCCACGGATGATCTTGTAGCGCACACCCGGGAGGTCCTTCACACGACCGCCGCGGACGAGCACCATCGAGTGCTCCTGCAGGTTGTGGCCCTCACCCGGGATGTAAGCGGTGACCTCGACGGAGCTGGTCAGGCGCACACGGGCGACCTTCCGCAGCGCGGAGTTCGGCTTCTTCGGGGTGGTGGTGTACACGCGAGTGCACACGCCACGACGCTGCGGGCTGCCCTTCAGGGCCGCGGTCTTGACCTTGGCGGTCTTGTCGCGGCGGCCCTTGCGGACCAGCTGGTTGATGGTTGGCATGTACCGGCTTTCTTTCTTCGGTTCCAGTCTGCTCTGTCGAGCAACCCTGGCTGTTCTGAAATTAGGGATCCATCGGTTGGGGCAAGAAAGCAACTGCCCCGCACCCATCCTCGTGCACACGAGGTCGGGCGTGTCGCGTACCCCCACACAGGCAGCCGGATGCTCGCAACTGCAGAAACCGCAGAATTGCGTGCACGGCAATGCCCCGCATAGGCACACAGATCGGCCCGATCACGTCGGACACGACCCCCAACGATACCCGGCGGCGCTGTTGGAGGTCAAAGCGGGTCGGACATGCTATGCCGCGAGGTTCAGTGTGGACTCGACCAGCGCCGATGCGGCCGCGCACGGATCGGCTCCGCCACCGGCCCGGTACTGGACCCACCATCCGACGACACCACCCGCCGGGAATCCCGCCGTGACACCGCAACTGGCAGGATCCGCGGGCGGCCGTGAGAGCACGGCGCGCCGGCCGCCGACGGTGATGTCCTCCACCTCGTACCCGAGCCGTTCGGACGTCTCCGCCTCGACTGCGAGGGTTCCGGTCTCGAACCAACTGAACGTCACCCGGACCGGGCCGGTGGCGCCGCTGACCGTCCAGCGGCAGATCGCGCCCAGGAATCCGCGCTCGATTGTTTCCCCGCCGACGATCTCCGCGATCCGGTCGGGAGCGACGACGTCGCACTCGGTGAGCAGGGACGCGTAGTCCGACGAGTCGCCGGCGCCGAAGCCCTGCGGCACCGGTGTGCCCGTCACGGCCTCACCGCATCCACCGAGCAGAAGGACGGCCGCCGACGCGACGACCCCCGTCCGCGCGACGCGCCCGAATCTCGGTATCTCGGCTAGCCCCATCTCACTGCCCCCTCGTCACGGTCAACTCGGCGAGATGCCGGGCCGCGGCACACGGATCAGCGGTGGGGTCGGACTTCCCGTAGGAGATCGACCAATGCACGAAGTCGTCCCCGAACTGGACTCCCAGTTCGCACAGCCGGCTCGACAGCGACGACTCGAACCCCGGATGCCCGCCGATATCGATGTCCGCGGCGGGGCGTCCGATCATTTCGCTGCCCGCTCGCTCGCGACCGATCGGGCTGCCCCGATACCAGGAGAACGAGAAGTGTGGCGCGTTCCTGTCCTGGTCCGGCGACGTCTGCCACTCGCACCCCACGGAGTTCCGGACCACGCCGGCGAAACTCGGGACCCCGACAGCCGCGGCCACTTCCTCGTCCGTGACCGAACCGCACTCACCGAAGAAGGGGCCGGCCACTACCGTGCCGGACTCCGCACCGGACGCGTCGGCGGGACCGCCCCGGCCGCAGCCGGCACCGAGCAGCGCGACCGCCACGAGAACCGCAACCGGACACCCCAGCCTTCTCGCCGCCATGACGCGGAACTGTACCGCCCGCACCCCGCCCGGATCGGGCGTCACACCACCGGATTCGCTGCCCCCAGCGGGGCGAGCGCGGCATCGAGTTGCGCGGCCCAACTGCTCACGATGTCGGCGCGGCGCCGGGAGTCGTCGGTGAGCACGTCGGCGAGGCCGAGTCCACGAGCGAGGTCGAGCGTCGCCTGCACGAGTCGCCGCACCGCGGGGTCCGAGTCGTCCACGCCGAGACTCTCGACGGCTGTGCGATGCGCGATGCGCCCGAAGCGTTCCTCGAGCGGCAGCACGCGGGCCCGCAGTTCCGGGTCGGCCGCCGCCGCGGTCCACACCTGGAGCGCGGCCTTGAACAGAGTGCCGGTGTAGTAGTCGACGAGGCGCGTCACCACGGCCTCGGTGCGCCCCTCCCCCGCCGGCAACTCGGTGACCTCACGTCGCGCCTGCTCCATCCGGCTGTCGAACATGAACTCGAGCGCGGCGGTGATGAGGTCCTCCCGCGTCGGGAAATGATGCTGTGCCGCGCCCCTCGACACCCCGGCGCGTTGCGCGACGACCGCGACCGTGGTGGCCGACCAGCCGAACTCGGCCAGGGAGTCGACGGTGGCCTCCAGAAGCCGGTGCCGTGTCAGGCGGCTTCGATCCTGTTGTGGTGCGCGCATCGGCGGGGTCCTCTCCGGTGTCTTGCGGTGTCGCTCGGGTGCGAGGCCCACCTTGTGAGTGGACACCCGCGGGAGTTCAAGTAAACACTGCGCAAATTAGGGTAACCTTCGTCACATTCGCATTGCGGAAGGGTCTCGGGCACGTTACTAATTCTCCCAAGGGAAGGGTTACCTTCCTTCCGCATCGCATCAACCCACAGGAGTGCACCATGGGATCCACCGAGATCATCGACTTCTTCGGTTTCGTCACCGACTTCGCCGACGCTGCCGGCGACCTGTTCACCGCCCTGACCTTCTTCGCGGGCTCGCTCGAGACCGTCTCGGGCTTCCTCCCGGCCTGAGGCTGATCCCAGCACCGAGCGCAACGGGGCCCGTTCCGATCACGGAACGGGCCCCGTTCGCATCTCAGCCCCCGGCCGCCCACGACGGTTGCCGCTTCTGCAGGAAAGCCGTCATGCCCTCGATGGCCTCCGGGCTGCCGAAGAGCCGGGCAGACTGCGCAGCAAGGGATTCCCCGAAGGCGTCGAAGTCCGCGAGCATCCTCGCGGTGGTGAGCTTCTTGGACTCCGACAGGCCCTGCGGCGAGCACTTCAGCAGCGTCTCGACCAACCCGGCCACCGCGTCCTCCGTGTCCTGCACCGCCTCACTGATCAGTCCGACGGCCTCCGCCTCGTGCGGACCGAACTTCTCACCGGTGAGGAAGTAGCGGCTCGCGGCACGCGACGTGAGCCGCGGAACCACGGTCAACGAGATGATCGACGCGGCCAGTCCCAGTCGCGCCTCCGTGAGTGCGAACGTACTGTCCGGTCCGGCGACGACGATGTCGCACGCACCCACGAGGCCCATGCCGCCGGCTCGGACGTGACCGTCCACGCGGCCGATCACGGGCTTCGGTAGCTGGATGATTGCTCTCAGCAGCTCCGTCATCTGCCGGGTCCGCTCCGCGGCGAGCTCGGCCGGACTCACGTCGGGGCCCACCGCGCCCGCTTCCGACAGGTCCGCGCCCGCACAGAACGTGCTCCCGGTGTGCGTGAGAACGACTGCGCGCACCCCGGCATCGGCCTGCGCGTCCGCCAGCCCCTGCCGCAGCTGAGCGACGAGCGTGCTCGAGATCGCGTTGCGGTTGTGCGGCGAGTCGAGCGTGAGCGTCGCGACACCACCAGCGACTTCGTAGCGAACTTGACGATCCGTCATCTTCGACCGCCCCCTAGTACGACTTGGGGAGGCCCAGGGAGTGCTGGGCGACGAAGTTGAGGATCATCTCGCGGCTCACCGGCGCCACGCGACCGATGCGTGCGGCGCCGAGCATCGCCGCCAGGCCGTACTCCTTGGTGAGTCCGCCGCCACCGTGCGTCTGGATCGCCTGGTCGAGCGTCTTGATAGCGGCCTCGGCCGCCGCGTACTTGGCCATGTTCGCGGCCTCTGCGGCGCCGAAGTCGTCGCCGCCGTCGTACAGCGTCGCGGCCTTCTGCATCATCAGCTTCGCCAGTTCGAGTTCGATCTTGCACTGCGCGAGCGGGTGGGCGAGTCCCTGGTGGGCACCGATCGGCGTCTTCCAGACCGTCCGCTCCTTCGCGAACTTCACGCCGGCCGCGAGCGCCCACCGCCCCATCCCGATCGCCATGGCGGCACCGAGGATGCGTTCGGGGTTCAGTCCGGCGAACAGCTGCATCAGCGCCGCGTCCTCCGACCCGACGAGCGCGTCGGCGGGCAGGCGGACGTCGTCGAGGAACAGCGTGAACTGGTGGTCCGGCTCGATGATGTCCATCTCCATCGGCGTCGCGACGAAGTTCTCGGCGTCGGTGGGCACGATGAACAGCGCGGGCTTGAGCTTGCCGGTCTTGTGGTCCTCGGTCCGCGCGACGATCAGCACCGCGTCGGCCTGGTCCACGCCGGAGATGTAGACCTTGTTGCCGCGCAGGATCCAGTCGTCTCCGTCCCTTCGCGCCGTGGTGGTGATCTGGTGCGAGTTGGAACCCGCGTCGGGCTCGGTGATGCCGAACGCCATGATCTTGGAGCCGTCGGCGAGCGCGGTGAGCCACTCCTGCTTCTGCGCGTCGGTACCGTACTTGCCGATGATCGTCCCGCAGATCGCGGGCGAGACCACCACCAGCAGCAGTCCGGCGCCCTGTGCGGCGAGTTCCTCCTGCACCAGCGCGAGTTCGTAGATGCCTGCTCCCCCGCCGCCGTACTCCTCGGGCAGGTTCACGCCCAGGAAGCCGAGCTTGCCGGCCTCGTTCCACAGTTCGGTGAGCGGTTCGCCCTTACGCGCCTTCGGCAGCACGTAGTCGACGTAGTTGAAGCGCTGGGCGAGCTTGGACACCGCCGCCCGCAGCTCCTTCTGCTCGTCGGTTTCTATGAAGCTGCTCATGCGGATTCTCCTTCTGCCCCAGCCTCGTTCGATGCCGGCGCTTCCACGACTGCGAGAACGGAACCGACGTCGACCTGCTGACCGACGACGACGGGTAGTTCGGCGAGCACGCCGGACGCGGGCGCCTTGACGGTGTGCTCCATCTTCATGGCCTCGAGCCACAAGATCGGCTGTCCGGCCTCCACACGGTCTCCTTCCGCCGCGCCGAGTCGGATGACCGCACCCGGCATCGGCGCGAGCAGCGAGCCCTCCGCGACGACGCTCGACGGGTCGACGAAGCGCGGAATCGCGGTGAGCGACACCGGCCCGAGCGGCGAGTCGACACACACGGTGTCGCCGTACCGGGCGACGTCGAAGCGGCGCTGCAGACCCGCGACGTCGAGCACGACGTGATCCGACGCCGACGACACGAGCGCCACGTCGTCGAATCCCTCGGCGTGCAACCCGGACCGAGTCAGCAGGTAGCGGACGTCGTGGTCGCCGTGGACTCCGCTGTACCGCTTGATCTGCGGCTGCGACGGCAGGTTCCGCCAGCCACTCGGCAATCCGCCGACGACGGGAGCGGTGGTCCGGTTCGCGGCGGCGTCGGCCAACGCTGCGGCCAACGCGGACAACGACTCGGCCTCCTCGTCGGCCAGAGGTCGTGCCAGCACGTCGAGCCCGTGGGTGTCGAAGAACGCGGTGTCGGTGTCGCCCGCGAGGAAGGCCGGGTGGCGGAGGACGTTGACGAGCAGGTCCCGGTTGGTCTGCAGCCCGTGCAGGCGGGTGCGGGCCAGCGCCGACGCGAGCACCTGCGCGGCCTGTGCGCGGGTGGGTGCGTACGAGATAACCTTGGCGAGCATCGGGTCGTAGAAGACGCTCACCACCGACCCGTCCTCGACACCCGAATCGAGGCGCACCCCGGTCCGGTCCAGGACCTCGAACTCGACTGCACTGCCGGGCAGTTCGATCCGTTCGACGGTGCCGCTCTGCGGACGCCAGCCGTGCGCGGGGTCCTCGGCGTAGAGCCGGACCTCGATCGAATGGCCCCGGATCGCGGGCGGCTCGGCGCGCAGTTCCGCGCCGGACGCCACCTGCAACTGCAGCTCGACGAGGTCGAGTCCGGTGGTGCACTCGGTGACCGGGTGCTCCACCTGGAGCCGGGTGTTCATCTCGAGGAAATAGAACTCACCTCGCTCGTCGGCGAGGAACTCCACGGTGCCCGCGCCCTCGTAGCCGATCGCGTTGGCCGCCAGCCGGGCCGCATCGAACAGCCTGGCGCGCATGGACGGAATGCGTTCGACAAGTGGCGACGGCGCCTCCTCCACCACCTTCTGGTGGCGACGCTGGATCGAACACTCGCGCTCGCCGATCGCCCACACGGTGCCGTGACGGTCGGCCATCACCTGCACCTCGATGTGACGTCCGGTCTCGAGGTAGCGCTCGCAGAACACCGTCGGGTCACCGAACGCGGACTGCGCCTCGCGGCGAGCGGCCTCGATCTCGCGGGGCAGCGCCGACAGTTCGCGCACGACGCGCATGCCGCGTCCGCCGCCGCCGGCCGACGCCTTGACCAGTACCGGCAGGTCGGCCTCGGTGACCGTGGCCGGGTCGAGTTCGGCGAGCACGGGGACGCCGGCCTCGTCCATGATCCGCTTGGATTCGACCTTCGAGCCCATCAGCTCGATCGACTTGACGGGCGGACCGATCCAGGTGAGCCCGGCCGCCTCGACGGCCTGCGCGAAATCGGCGTTCTCGGAGAGGAACCCGTATCCGGGGTGGACGGCGTCGGCTCCCGCCGCGTGCGCCGCGGCGATCAGGGCGTCGGCGCGCAGGTACGTCTCGGTCGGCGTCGCGCCCGGCAACCGGACCGCGGCGTCGGCCTCGGCGACGTGGGGGCTCGCCGCATCCGGGTCGGAGAACACCGCGACGGTCCCGATGCCCGAACGCCGGCACGTCGCGAAGACGCGGCGGGCGATTTCGCCGCGGTTCGCGACCAGGACGGATGTGATCGCGGAGTTGCTGACAGTGGTACTCACAGGTTCTGCCTCACATCCGGAAGACGCCGAAGTTCTCGGTGCCCTCGATCGGGGCGGTGGTGATGGCCGACAGGCACATCCCCACCACCGTGCGGGTGTCGCGCGGGTCGATGACGCCGTCGTCGTACAGGCGCCCGGACAGGAACATCGGCAGCGACTCTGCCTCGATCTGGTTCTCGATCATGGCCCGCATGCCGGCGTCGGCCTCCGCGTCGAACGCCTGCCCGCGCGCCTCCGCGGCGGCCCGGCCGACGATCGAGATGACGCCCGCCAGCTGGGCACCTCCCATGACCGCGGACTTGGAACTGGGCCACGCGAACAGGAAGCGGGGGTCGAACGCGCGTCCGCACATGCCGTAGTGGCCGGCGCCGTACGACGCGCCGAGCAGGATCGAGATGTGCGGCACGGTCGAGTTGGCGACCGCGTTGATCATCATCGATCCGTGCTTGATCATGCCGCCCTCCTCGTACTCCCTGCCCACCATGTATCCGGTGGTGTTGTGCAGGAACAGAAGTGGCGTGTTCGAGCGGTTCGCGAGCTGGATGAACTGGGTGGCCTTCTGCGACTCCTCGCTGAACAGCACGCCGCGCGCGTTGGCGAGGATGCCGATCGGGTAGCCGTGCAGTTCGGCCCAGCCCGTGACGAGCGAGGATCCGTACATCGGTTTGAACTCGTCGAAGTCGGAGCCGTCGACGATCCGGGCGATCACCTCGCGCGGGTCGAACGGGATCTTCAGATCCGCCGGCACGATGCCGATCAGTTCCTCGGGATCCTCGAGCGGTTCGATCACCTCGGCGCGCGGCGCCGGGCCCTCCTTGCGCCAGTTGAGTCGCCGGACGATGCTGCGGCCGATACGGATCGCGTCCTGCTCGTCGAGGGCGAAGTAGTCGGCCAGACCCGATGTGCGCGCGTGCATCTCGGCGCCGCCGAGCGATTCGTCGTCGGACTCCTCACCGGTCGCCATCTTCACGAGCGGCGGACCGGCCAGGAACACCTTGGAACGTTCCTTGATCATCACGACGTGGTCGGACATGCCGGGGATGTAGGCGCCGCCGGCGGTGGAGTTGCCGAACACCAGCGCGATCGTGGGGATGCCGGCCGCCGACAGCTTGGTGAGGTCGCGGAACATCCGTCCGCCGGGGATGAACACCTCCTTCTGCGTCGGCAGGTCGGCGCCCCCGGACTCGACGAGCGAGATGACGGGGAGTCGGTTCTGGACGGCGATGTCGTTGGCGCGGAAACCCTTCTTGAGGGTCCACGGGTTGGACGTGCCGCCGCGGACCGTGGGGTCGTTCGCGACGATGAGGCATTCGACGCCGCTGACCACGCCGATCCCGACGATCGTGGATGCGCCCACCGGGAACTCGGTGCCCCACGCGGCGAGCGGGGACAGTTCGAGGAACGGCGAATCCGGGTCGAGCAGCAGTTCGATGCGCTCGCGGGCCAGCAGCTTGCCCCGCTTGTGGTGCCGCTCGACATACTTTTCGCCGCCCCCGGCAAGGGCTTTCGCATGCTCGACCTCGAGTTCGGCGAGCTTGGCGGTCATCGACTCGGCCGCCGCCGCGTACTCGGGCGACTTCGTGTCGAGTGCCGACTTCAGGATTGTCACGACTGATACCCCAATCGCTTGGCCGCCAACGAGGTCAGGATCTCGGTGGTCCCGCCCCCGATTCCCAGAATGCGCATGTCCCGGTACTGCCTCTCCACTTCGCTCTCCGCCATGTAGCCCATGCCGCCGAACAACTGCACGGCTTGATTCGCCACCCATTCCCCGGCCTCGACGGCCGTGTTCTTCGCGAAGCACACCTCGGCGACGAAGTCCTCGTCCGACGTGAGCGAACGTTCGACGAGGGTGCGGGTGTAGACGCGCGCGACGTCGATGCGCCGCGTCATCTCGGTGACGGTGTTCTGCACCGCCTGCCGCGAGATCAGCGGGCGCCCGAACGTCTCGCGGTCCCGGCACCACTGCAGTGTCAGGTCCAGGCAGCGTTGCGCGCTCGCGTACGCCTGCGCCGCCAGCGCGATGCGCTCGGTGAGGAATGCCTGCGCGATCTGCACGAACCCGGAGTTCTCCTCGCCCACCAGGTTCTCCACCGGCACCCGGGCGTCGACGAACGACAACTCCGCGGTGTCCGACGCCCGCCAGCCCATCTTGTCGAGCTTGCGGGCCACCTCGAATCCCGGTGTGTCCTTGTCGATCACGAGCAGCGACACTCCGCCGGCGCCGGGGCCGCCGGTGCGCACCGCGGTGACGACGAAGTCGGCCCGAACCGCCGACGTGATGAACGTCTTGGCGCCGTTGACGACGTAGTGGTCGCCGTCGCGCACCGCGGTGGTGCGCAGGTGCCCGACGTCGGAGCCGCCGCCCGGTTCGGTAATCGCGAGCGAACCGATCTTCTCGCCCGCGAGGGTGGGCCGCACCCAGCGGTCGATCTGCCGCGGGTCACCGGCCGCGATCAGATGCGGCAACGCGATCCCGCATGTGAACAGTGACGCGAACAGTCCGCCGGACGCGCCGGCCTGGTGCATCTCCTCGCAGATCACGACCGCGTCGATCAGGTCGCCGCCGTCGCCGCCGACCGTCTCCGGGAAGCCGGCACCGAGCAGCCCCAGCGCGGCCGCCTTGCGGTGCAACTCTCGCGGGATCTCGCCGTCGCGCTCCCAGTCGTTCAGGTGCGGCAGGATCTCCTGTTCCACGAAGCCCCGGACCGTCTTGCGGAGTTGTTGCCGTTCGGGTGTGTCCCACACACTCATGCGTGTCCTTCCGAAAGCTCGTCTGCGTAGCGGGGAACGAGGGCCACCGGGATCTCGATGTGCCGCGAGCGCAACCACTCGCCGAGCCCCTTGGCCTGCGGATCGAAGCGGGCCTGCGACGCGACGCCGCGGCCGAGGATGCCCTCGATCACGAAGTTGACGGCCCGCAGGTGTGGCAGCACGTGCCGAGTCACGTTCAGGCCCTCGGCCTCCGGGAGCATTCGTCGAAGCTCCTCGACGGTCAGCGCGTGGACCAGCCACCGCCACTGCTCGTCGGTGCGCACCCACACCCCGACATTGGCGTTGCCGCCCTTGTCGCCGCTGCGGGCCGCCGCGACCGTGCCGAGCGGCACCGTGATCGCGTCGTCGACGGTGAGCGGCTGCGGCAGTGACGGTTCCGGCACGTCCGCGAGCGCACGGGTGACGGCACTCGGGGCGATGTCGACGCGACTGCCGTCGGGCAGGACCGCGACGTGCGGCACCTGACCGGCGTCGACGTAGCCGGGCGTGAACACCGCGTAGGGCTGACCGTGCGACGGCGGCGCGGTGAGCGTGAAACCTGGATAGCTCGCGAGGGCCAGTTCGACGGCCACCGACGAGAACGCCCGACCCACGACGTTCGGATCGGTGTCCCGGACCGTGCAGCGCAGCAACGCGCTCGCGGCCTCCTCGGTGTCGGCGTCCGGGTGGTCGGTCCGGGCCAGCGTCCAGTCGAGTTCCTGCGGCTTGGTCTGCAGCCACGAATCCATCTGCCGCCGAACCAGTTCGGCCTTGGCCTCGATGTCGAGACCGGTGAGCACGAACGTCGCCTCGTTGCGGAAGCCGGCGAGGGCGTTGAGCGACACCTTGTACTGCGGCGGCGGGGCCTCACCGGTGACGCCGGAGATGCGGACGCGATCCGGGCCGTCGCCGGTGAGCACCACCGAATCCATGCGGGCGGTGACGTCGGGGTTCGCGTAGCGGCCGCCGGTGATCTCGTACAGCAACTGCGCGGTGACGGTGTCGACGGTCACCGCTCCGCCGGTCCCGGCATGCTTGGTGACGACCGATGTTCCGTCGTCCTGGATCTCGGCGATCGGGAAGCCGGGTCGGGTGAGGTCGCCGATCTCGGTGAACCAGGAGTAGTTGCCGCCGGTGGCCTGGGTGCCGCACTCGATCACATGCCCGGCGACGACTGCACCGGCGAGGCGGTCGAAATCGTCACGGGCCCAGCCGAAGTGCGCGGCCGCAGGTCCGACGATCACCGAGGCGTCGGTGACGCGACCGGTGACGACGACGTCGGCGCCCGCATTCAGACACTCGACGATGCCCCACGCGCCGAGGTACGCGTTCGCGGTGAGCGGCGTCTCCGGGCCGGCCTGCCGGTCGAGCCCCAGTTCGGCGACTCGCGCGATGAGGTCGTCGCCCTCGACGTGCGCGATCCGCGCGTTCAGTCCCAGCCGGTCGGCGACCTCGCGCAGCGCGCCCGCGAGCCCGGCCGGATTGAGCCCGCCGGCGTTGGCGACGATCCGCACGCCCCGGTCGAGCGCGAGACCCAGGCAGTCCTCGGCCTGCCGCAGGAACGTCTTGGCGTAACCGCGCGCGGGGTCCTTCATCCGGTCCCGACCGAGGATCAGCATCGTGAGTTCGGCGAGGTAGTCGCCGGTCAGGTAGTCCAGCTCGCCGCCCTCGAGCATCTCGCGCATCGCCGAGATGCGGTCGCCGTAGAAGCCGGAGCAGTTGCCGATGCGCACCGGGGCGTTCACTGGGCGGCCTTCGCGTCACGGCCCGCGCCGGACGGCCCGGCGAACGCCTGCGCGATGTCGAGCCACCGCTCCGCGTCGTCGCCCGTCGCCCGCAGCGCCGTGTCGCGGCGGTGCACCCGCTGGGTGACGAGCAGGCAGAAGTCCTCGGCCGGGCCGGTCACCCGCTGGGCCGCATGCTCCGGGCCCCACGCCCAGACTCCGCCGTCCGGCGCGGTGAGTTCCACCCGGAACTCGTCGGCGGGCGGCGTCATCTCGTTGACGCTGTACGCGAAGTCCCGCGTCCGCACACCCAATCGCGCGATGTGCGCGAGCCGATCCGTCGGCTCCGACTCCGCGCCCAGCGCCGCGGCGACGTCGCGGCCGTGCGCCCACGTCTCCATCAGCCGGGCCGTGGCCATCGAGGCCGCACTCATCGGCGGCCCGTACCACGGCAGCTTGGTGCCGACCGGAACGTCGCGCAGGACCTGAGCGAGGCGGTCACGACACTCCCGCCAGTCGGCCAGCAGTTCCTTGGGCGGACGCTGCGCCTCGGCCTCGGCGCCCTCGTCGACGAAGCCGTACGGGTTCTTCCACGCCTCGGCGAGTTGCGCGGTGAAGGCGTCCTCGTCGGTGGCGGCCAGCAGCGCGGCCCGATCGGTCCACGCGAGGTGGCCGATCTGGTGCGCGACGGTCCATCCGTCGGCCGGGGTCGGCAGGGCCCATTCCTCGTCGGGCAGGTCGGCGACGAGCACATCGAGTGCCGCACCTTCCGCACACAGGTCGTCGACGATCTTGTTCAGGTCAGCCACATACCCTCCTCGGATGCTGAGATCAGCATCACACCGAGGTGATTAAAAATCAAGCATGACTGATTGTTTATTCTCGATGCACGTTCGTCCGGTACCACTCCGGACCGGTCACGCCGTCAGATGAGCCGCCACACCCCAGGCCCGCCGGCCACCACTGAGGGACCACCGCGCGTCGGGCGCCCGCGTGACGGGGTGCTGCCGTTCGACCGTGAAGTTCGTGATGGGCAGTCGCTCCACCATCACCGAGTCGGCCAGCATGTTCCCGACGATGCCCTGCTCGAACATCGAGAACGCCGTGTGATTGACCGCATGAACGGCAACCTGCAGCGCCGAGAGTGCGGTGCGGTGTGGACCGAACTCGGCGAGCGTGTGACCGCCGCCGATCGTGGTGCCGACCACCGCGTAGTAGTGCCAGTGCGAAGGATTGTCCGGGTTGTGCGTGACGCCAGGCTCTTCAGCCATGATGCGCCCCTTCCCTGCTCGAGGCTCCTGTCGTGACGATAGAACCGGCCACTGACAGGATCGGGGCGACGCGCCGACCCGAACTCGGACAACGCGAAGAGCCCCCGAGCGACGAATCGCTCGGGGGCTCTTTCGAGTGCGGATGTCAGTGCATCATCATGGGCTGAACTTCCTCGGTGGTCGCGGCAGTGCGACGACGCGGCAGGAAGAACGCCGGAATCAGCGTGACGAGGACGAGAACGAACGCCACCATGAACGTCGCGCCGAACGAGTCGGCCGAATCGTTCAGCATCTGCGCGATGCTGCTCGGGTCGGTCGGCGGGGCAGCGTCCTTGCTGAGGCCGTGAGACGTCATCTGGTTCGTCAGCACCACCGACATCGTGGCGGTACCGATCGAGCCGGCGGTCTGCTGGACGATGTTCATCAGGGTCGAACCACGGGCGATCATCTCGTGCTTGAGCGTGACCATTGCGGCCGTCATCAGCGGCATCATCGTGCAGCCCATACCGAGGCCCATCACGAACAGCGAACCCATCAGGAGCGGGTAGGACGACGTCGCGGTCAGCTGCGTGAACGTGAACATGCCCAGCGCGATCAGCGGCAGACCCGTCAGGACGATCTTGCCGGGGCCGATCTTGTCGACCAGTCGGCCGGCGATCGGCATCGTCACCATCGCGCCGATACCCTGCGGCGCCAGCAGCAGACCCGCCGCCATCGCGGACTCACCGCGCACCTGGATGAAGTAGCTCGGGAAGAGCAGGCCCGCACCCATGAACGCGATGATGAACATCGTGGTCGTGAGCACCGCGACGGTGAGCTGCCGGTTCTGGAACAGGTGCAGGTCGATCAGCGGGTGGTCCTTGCGCAGGGCGTGGAAGACGAACCCGACAATCAGCACCAGGCCGATGCCGATCGGGATCAGGACCTCCGGGGACAGCCCCTTGCCGTGCTCGGGGATCGACGAGACGCCGTACAGGAACAGCGCCAGACCGGGCGAGAGCAGCAGCATGCCGACGAAGTCGAAGGGCTGCGACGGGCTCGGCTCGTCCTTCGGCAGCAGCTTGAACGCCGCAGCCAGGGCGATGATGCCGATCGGCAGGTTGATGAGGAAGATCCAGTGCCAGCTCGCGGCGTCGATCAGCCAGCCACCGACGATGGGGCCGGCGATCGGACCGAGCAGCATCGGGATGCCCAGCACGGCCATGACGCGACCGACACGCTCGGGGCCGGCCGCGCGGGTCATGATCGTCATGCCCAGCGGCATCAGCATGCCGCCGCCCAGACCCTGGATCACGCGGAACACGATCAGCGACGTGATGTCCCACGCGAATGCACAGAGAACCGAACCGATCACGAACAGCACCAGTGCGCCGATGTACAGGCGCTTGGTGCCGAACCGGTCCGCGGCCCAACCTGTCACGGGGATGACGGTCGCGAGGGCGAGCGTGTACGCGGTCATCGTCCAGGCGACCACCGCGTAGCTGGTCTCGAACGTCTCCGCGAACGTCGGCAGCGCGACACTGACGACGGTGACGTCGAGGATGGACATGATGGCGCCGAGCACCACCACGGAGGCGATCTTGAGGACCGCACCGTCGATCTTGTCCGACTCCGGAGCCCCGGCTGGGGGTCCGGACGTCGCGTTGGGCGTCGTCATGTACAAAATTCCTGACTTCGGGCCCGCAGGGCATCGCCCGCGAGTATGGGTTGAAGGGCCTCGAGCAACCGCCGGCGGTCCGGTTGGTCCAACCGGCCCGCGAACGCTCGGAGCTCGTCACGCTTGTCCTCGAGGTGACGGGAGACCAGGCTTCGCCCGGACTCCGTCAGCGAGACCCGTTTGATCCGACGATCCCCCGGGTCCTCACGGCGCAGCACAAGTTCCTGACACACCAACTGGTCGATGTTGCGGCCTGCGGCAGCCACTGACATCCGCAGACACTCGGCGACCTCGTTGATCGCGATCGGCTCGCCGTGCTGCGCCAGCACGAAGAGCGCACGAACCTGCGAGAACGACAGATCCATCGCGATGAGGGTGTCCATCGACTCGGACTCCCCCATACCCAGGAGACGCATGATGAACTCCTCGAGCACGGTGTAGACGTCGTCCGGAGTCACATCAGCCACGGGCTCGAATAGTAGCGACCATGCAACTATTGCGGAAATGCAATTACCCCCACGGCGGCCGTGAAACCGCGACCCGTCAACGACACCACGCGGCCCCTACCTGCGGCAACAGATTTTCCGGGCAGGAAGGGGCCAGGTGACGAGGAACACAGTCAGTCCTGCACGAGGACAGCCTTTCCGAGCACCCGACCTGCCTCCAGATCCACGAGCGCCTCGGCGGCCGACGCCAGCGGGTAGCGAGCCTTCACGACGGGGCGCAATCCCGACCGCACGCGCTTCACGAGTGCAGCGTGTGTCTCCGCGAGCGCCGACGGCTCGTGCCGCAGGAACTCACCCCACGCCGCGCCGACGATGCTGATGTTCCGGAACAGGACGCGGTTCACCTTGACAGTCGGGATACCCCCGCCCGCGAAACCGATCACGACCAGACGCCCCTCCGGAGCCAGCGCGCGGACGGCGTCGTCGAACGCGTCCCCGCCGACCGGATCGACCACGACGTCGACGCCTCGGCCGTCCGTGAGCTCGCGAACCTGCGCGGCCCAGCCGTCGGACAGCCGGACCACCTCGTCGGCACCGATCTCACGCAGGAAGTCGTCGGCACCGTCCCGGCGGACGACCGCGATCACCCGGGCCCCGTGCGCCTTCGCCAACTGGATCGCCGACGTGCCGACCCCGCCGGCCGCACCGAGGATCGCCACGGTCTCCCCCGGCTGCAGCTTCGCCCGACGGCCCAGAGCGAACTCCATCGTCTGATAGTTGATGATCAGCGACGCGGCTTCCTCGAACGTCAACTCGTCCGGGATCGGGAGCACCAGATTCTGGTGGACGGCGACGCGCTCGGCGTAGCCACCGAGGCTCGACACGGCGAGGACCCGCTGTCCCGGCTCGAAGCCGCTGTCGTCGGGCGCACTGAGCACGACGCCCGCCACCTCGGTGCCGGGCACGAACGGCGGTTCGGGCCGGATCTGGTACTTGCCGTAGCTGATCAGCAGATCGGGGAAGCACACGCCGCTGGCCTTGACGTCGATGAGCACCAGCCCCGCCGCGTCCGGCTCGGCGACCTCCTCGACCACGATCGCCGACGGGCCTGCCAGGTCCGTGACCACCACTGCGCGCACTTCCCACCTCCGAATCCGCCGGGCCGGCGTCCGGTGGACGCTGCGCCCTGCGCGTGACGCTACCCCGGAGTCACCCGCCGAACAGCGCGCGACGCCTACGTCCGACCACGATCATTTCCGCGGTGTCCGTCATCTTCACCCGCGGCCGTCCCGACGCCAGTCCCCTGTCACGCTCGGCCCGGTCGATCGCCTCCCAGCCCCGGCGCGAGATCCGCTCGGGCCGGACGCGTGCCAGCAGCTTGCCGAGATCCTTCCGCCCACCGGTCGGCGCCGCGAGACGCCGAGCCTCGAAGTCCTCGACGATCCGGGCCACGGTCTCCTTGGCGCACGACTTGTTGGTCCCGATGACCCCACTCGGACCCCGCTTGATCCACCCGGTCACGTACACGCCGTCGACCGGCTCTCCCGCACCGACGACGACACGCCCGCGGTCGTTCGGAATCACCCCGCGCCGATCGTCGAACGGCACGTCGGCGACCGGACGTCCCCGGTAGCCGATCGAGCGCAGCACGAGCGAGGCGTCGACTCGCTCGGTTCGGGCGGTGGGGTGCGCCGCGAGACCACCGGCGGCGTCCTCGACCAACTCGTTCGCGACGACGGTCAGACCCTCGACACGCTCGGTGCCGAGTATCTCCGTAGGCGAGCTCAGGTACCGGAACACGATCCGCCTGTTGCCCGGGGTCGGGGTCCGCTGCGCGAATTCCTGCGCGAGGCGCACCTTCATCGCGACGGCCGGTTCGGTCTCGCCCGCGTCGACGAGCGCCTGCGAGCGGGGATCGAGTTCCACCTCCGCGGGATCGATCACGACATCGATGCCGGACAGCTCGCCCAGGGCCAGGAATTCGGGGTTGGAGTAGGCCGCCTGCGCGGGACCTCGCCGGCCCAGCAGCACGACCTCACGGATGTTGCTGCGGCGCAGCGCCTTCAGTGCGTGATCGGCGATGTCGGTCTTCGCCAGTTCGTCCGGGTCCATCGTCAGGATGCGCGCGACGTCGAGCGCGACGTTGCCGTTGCCGACGATCACCGCGCGCTCCCCGGAGAGGTCGAACTCCCGGTCCGCGTAGTCCGGGTGGCCGTTGTACCAGGCCACGAACTCGGTCGCGGCGTGGCTGCCGGGCAGGCCCTCGCCGGGCACCCCCAGCGCCCGGTCGCTCGACGCGCCCACCGCGTAGATCACCGCGTGGTGGTGCGCCAGCAGATCGGCGTGGCTGATATGCCTGCCGACCTCGACGTTGAGATGGAACTGGAACGCGTCGCGGCCGAGCGACCACTCGAACATCTCGGTCACCGCCTTTGTGCCCGGGTGATCCGGCGCGACGCCGGCGCGGACGAGCCCCCACGGGGTCGGCAACTTCTCGAACATCTCGACCTCGACGTCGGAGCGCTTGAGCAATTCCTCCGCCGCATAGCAGGCCGCGGGCCCCGCCCCGACGACCGCGACCCGCAGGGTGCCGAGGTCGCGCACGGGCAGCGTCGCCGGCGTCAGCGGAATCCAGTCCGGCTGCAGCGGGTGGCGCGTGTAGTAGTCGGCGTTGATCTCGCGGTACCGCTGCAGCGACTCGCTCAGCTGGTCCTCGGGGAAGATCGCATTCACGGGGCAGGCGTCGACGCACGCGCCGCAATCGATGCAGGCCTGCGGCTCGATGTACAGCATCTCGGTTGTCGCGAACTCCGCTTCCTCCGGCGTCGGATGGATGCAGTTCACCGGACACGCCGACACACAACTCGCATCGTTGCAGCACGCCTGGGTGATGACGTAGGCCATGTTCGATTCCCGTCTCGAGCGCCACATCGGACGTGATGCACGCCCACCGCCGTCACCGATGTGACGCCCTTCATGTGACTATGAGTTACAGTTATGGGACTGTACGCGGCGCCGGACGATCGAACAAGCACCCTCGGCCGAATCCGGTGACTCGCCGAATCCGGTGACTACAGGGCCGCGAACTGTCACAATCGCTGGCGACAACCGCCGAACCGAGGGAACACCGTGGCTTCCGAGCAGATCGCCCCCGCAACGCAGAGCGTCACGACGGCCGGCCCGCTGGCACCGGCACCCCCGCCCGAGCAGTGCTTCGAGACCTCGCGTCCGATCCGCACCGGGGACGTCGACACCGAGAATCGACTGCGGCTCGACGGCATCGCCCGCTATCTCCAGGACATCGGCTCAGACAACCTCGCGGCGTTCGGGTACGACGAAACCGACCCGCTGTGGATCGTCCGGCGCACCGTCATCGAGGTGCACCGCCCCGCCGTGTGGCCGGACCGCATGACCCTGCGCCGCTGGTGCGCCGCACATTCGACGAGATGGTCGGCGATGCGGGTCCGACTGACGAGTACCGCGGGCGCCCTGATCGAGACCGAGGGATTCTGGATCGACATCGGCGCGGACACCGGCATGCCGACCCGGATCAGCGACGGCCTGCTCGAGAGCCTGGGACGGACGACGGACGAGCATCGCCTCCGCTGGAAGCCGTGGTTGCCGGCGACGCCACCCGACGCCGACGACTGGGACGATCACGAACGGACGTTCCACCTGCGGACCACCGACATCGACCCGTTCAATCACGTCAACAACGCGACGTACTGGCACGCGGTCGAGGAATGCCTCGCCGATCGACCCGAGTTGCGGGAGGCTCCGTACCGGGCGGTGGTCGAGCACCTCAGCCCGATCTTCGCCCGAGATCACGTGCGACTCCGCACGGACGGCGACGACACCTCACTGTCGGTGTGGTTCCTCGTCGAGGGCGAGGTGCGCGCCGTCGCGCGGGTCGAGAAGCTCGAGAGCCCTGGCTAGAAGACCTTCTTGGCGACCACTGCGATGCCGGCGATCAGCAGGGTCACCAGCAGCGCCGTCCCGAAGCCGGTGAGCCACCACAGCACGCCGAAGACGACCACGGCCGGGGCCGCGACGATCGCCACGATGGCTGGACTCTCCTTGACGACCTCGAGTGCCGACTCAGCCTTGACACGGTCGATCTTCTTGCCGGCCATGATGCCCTCCACGTGTCCAATTCGTCCGGTTACAAGAACATTCTTCCTTCCCCCAGAATGCCCGAAGGTCCCGCCCCCCTGTCGGGGACGGGACCTTCGGATCGAACTCTCTACGGGCTAGCGGTAGTCGCTACCGAAGCCGTAGTCGTCCAGCGGAACCGCGGCACCGGTACCGGTGCCGAAGCCCTCCGGGCTGTAGTACTGGTCGTCGTAGGACGGAACCGCGTACGCAGCCGCACGTGCCTCCTCGGTGGGCTGAACCTGGATGTTCCGGTACCGGTTGATGCCGGTGCCGGCCGGGATCAGCTTGCCGATGATCACGTTCTCCTTGAGACCGATCAGCTTGTCCGAGCGGCAGTTGATCGCCGCATCGGTCAGCACGCGAGTGGTCTCCTGGAACGAAGCCGCCGACAGCCACGAGTCGGTCGCCAGCGACGCCTTCGTGATACCCATCAGCACCGGACGTCCGGCCGCGGGCTCGCCACCCTCGGCGACGACGCGGCGGTTGGACGCCTCGAACTCCGCACGCTCGACCAGCGAGCCGGGCAGGAACTCCGTCGAGCCCGAGTCGATGATCGTGACGCGACGCAGCATCTGGCGCACGATGACCTCGATGTGCTTGTCGTGGATCGACACACCCTGGCTCCGGTACACCTCCTGGACCTCGTTGACGAGGTGGATCTGCACCTGACGCGGGCCCATGACACGCAGCACGTCGTGCGGGTCGGCAGCGCCCTCGAGCAGCTGCTGACCGACGTCCACGTGGTCACCGTCCGACAGCAGTCGCTCGGAGCCGTCGTCGTGCTTGAAGACACGCAGACGCTGACGCTTCGACAGCTTGTCGTACACGACCTCTTCGCCACCGTCGTCCGGGACGACCGTGATCTTGTAGAAGCGATCGTCGTCGTCGAGCTGCACCCGGCCGGAGACCTCGGTGATCGGGGCCTTGCCCTTGGGGACGCGGGCCTCGAACAGCTCCTGGACACGCGGCAGACCACCGGTGATGTCGGCCGCGCCGGCCGCACCACCCTGGTGGAAGGTACGCATCGTCAGCTGGGTACCGGGCTCACCGATCGACTGTGCCGCGACGATACCGACGGCCTCGCCGATGTCGACGAGCTTGCCGGTCGCCATCGAGCGGCCGTAGCACGTTGCACACACACCCGTGGCGGTGGTGCAGGTGAGGACCGAGCGGACCTTGACCTGCGTGATACCCGCCGCGAGCAGCGCGTCGATCGCCGGATCGCCCAGGTCGTGTCCACGCTCGACGACAACGTTGCCGTTCTCGTCGACCGCGTCCGCGGCCAGGGTGCGGGCGTACGTCGAGGTCTCGACGTGCGCGTCGCGGATCATCGTGCCGTCCGCTGCCTTCTCCGCGATCGTGGTGAGGATGCCGCGCTCGGTGCCACAGTCGACCTCGCGGACGATGACGTCCTGCGAGACGTCCACCAGACGACGGGTCAGGTAACCCGAGTCGGCGGTACGCAGAGCGGTATCGGCCAGACCCTTACGAGCACCGTGCGTGTTGATGAAGTACTCGAGAACCGTCAGGCCCTCCTTGAAGGAGGACTTGATCGGACGCGGGATGAACTCACCCTTCGGGTTCGTCACCAGGCCCTTCATACCGGCGAGCGAGCGAACCTGAGTCATGTTGCCGGCGGCGCCGGACTTCACGATCATCGGGATCGGGTTGTCGTCGGGGAAGTGGGCCTCCATGGCCTTACCGACCTCGTCGGTGGCCTCGGACCAGATCTTCACCAGGGCGCTGTTGCGCTCGGTGTGGTTGAGAGCACCGCGCTGGTACTTCTTCTCGATCTGGTCGGCCTGCGCCTCGAACTGCTCCATGATCTGAGCCTTCTCCGGCGGCACGAGAACGTCGGAGATCGAGACCGTCACGCCGGACCGGGTGGCCCAGTAGAAGCCGGTGTCCTTCATCTTGTCCACCGTCTGCGCGACCACGATCATCGGGTAACGCTCGGCCAGATCGTTGATGATCGTCGCCTGACGCTTCTTCGGCATCTGCTCGTTGATGAACGGGTAGTCCGCCGGGAGCAGGTCGTTGAACATGACGCGACCGAGGGTCGTCTCGACCATCCAGCCGTCGCCGAAGCTCCAGCCCTCGGGGAACAGCTCCGCCTCGATATCGCGCGGCGGACGCTGATGCGTCAGGCGCATCTTGATTCCCGCCTGCACGGACAGCACGCCACGGTCGACGGCCATCTGAGCCTCGGCCGGCGAGCTGTAGACACCCTGCTCCGGCTGGCCGTCGGCGGCCGGCTGGTAAGCGCCGATCGCACCCTCGACCTCACGGGTCAGGTGGAACAGACCCGTCACCATGTCCAGACGCGGCATGGCGAGCGGACGACCCGACGCCGGCGACAGGATGTTGTTCGACGACAGCATCAGGATGCGGGCCTCGGCCTGCGCCTCTGCCGACAGCGGCAGGTGCACGGCCATCTGGTCACCGTCGAAGTCGGCGTTGAACGCCTCACACACGAGCGGGTGCAGCTGGATGGCCTTGCCCTCGACGAGCTGCGGCTCGAAGGCCTGGATGCCGAGGCGGTGCAGCGTAGGTGCACGGTTCAGCAGCACGGGGTGCTCGTTGATGACCTCTTCGAGGACGTCCCACACCTGCGGACGCTGACGCTCGACCATGCGCTTCGCGGACTTGATGTTCTGCGCGTGGTTGAGGTCGACCAGACGCTTCATGACGAACGGCTTGAACAGCTCGAGCGCCATGAGCTTCGGCAGACCGCACTGGTGCAGCTTGAGCTGCGGACCGACGACGATGACCGAACGGCCCGAGTAGTCGACGCGCTTACCGAGCAGGTTCTGACGGAAGCGGCCCTGCTTGCCCTTGAGCAGATCGGACAGCGACTTCAGCGGACGGTTGCCCGGGCCCGTGACGGGCCGGCCACGACGTCCGTTGTCGAACAGCGCGTCGACGGACTCCTGCAACATCCGCTTCTCGTTGTTGACGATGATCTCGGGTGCACCGAGGTCGATCAGTCGCTTGAGGCGGTTGTTGCGGTTGATGACGCGGCGGTACAGGTCGTTCAGGTCGGACGTCGCGAAACGGCCACCGTCGAGCTGGACCATCGGGCGCAGCTCCGGCGGGATCACCGGGACGGCGTCGAGGACCATGCCCATGGGCGAGTTGCCCGACTGCTGGAAGGCAGCCACGACCTTGAGGCGCTTGAGCGCACGCAGCTTCTTCTGACCCTTGCCGCTGCGGATGGTCTCGCGCAGAGACTCGGCCTCGGCCTCGATGTCGAAGTTGCGCATCAGGATCTGGATGGACTCCGCGCCCATCGCACCCGTGAAGTACTCGCCGTAGCGGTCGACCAGCTCGCGGTACAGGCCCTCGTCCACGATGAGCTGCTTGACGCTCAGCTTGGTGAACGTGGTCCAGATCTCGTCGAGACGGTCCAGCTCGCGCTGCGCACGGTCACGGAGCTGACGCATCTCGCGCTCGCCGCCGTCCTTGACCTTGCGACGGACGTCGGACTTGGCACCCTCGGCCTCGAGCTCGGCGATGTCCGCTTCGAGCTTCTGGGCGCGGGCCTCGAGATCGGCGTCGCGCTGATCGGCGACAGTCTTCTTCTCGACCTCCATCTCGGCCTCGAGCGTGGAGAGCTCGTTGTGACGCAGCTCCTCGTCGACACCGACGATGACGTAGGCAGCGAAGTAGATGATCTTCTCGAGATCCTTCGGAGCCAGGTCGAGCAGGTAACCGAGACGGCTCGGCACACCCTTGAAGTACCAGATGTGGGTGACCGGAGCGGCGAGCTCGATGTGGCCCATGCGCTCACGACGCACCTTCGCGCGGGTCACCTCGACGCCGCAGCGCTCGCAGATGATGCCCTTGAAGCGGACGCGCTTGTACTTACCGCAGTAGCACTCCCAGTCCCGGGTGGGGCCGAAGATCTTCTCGCAGAAGAGGCCGTCCTTCTCGGGCTTGAGCGTGCGGTAGTTGATGGTCTCCGGCTTCTTGACCTCGCCGTAGGACCAGTTGCGGATGTCCTCCGCGGTCGCGAGACCGATGCGGAGTTCATCGAAGAAGTTGACGTCGAGCACGTAACTTCCTTTCCCCAGAGGGATTGTGGATCAGCGGGTGAGATCCGCTTTTCCTGACTGCCAATTCAAATGTGCTCTAGCGCCCCCGGGCCGCGACGGATCGCGGCCCGGGGACCGAAAACTAGTTCGCGAGATCGTCCACGGTCGCGGCCTCGTTCCGGGACAGGTTGATGCCCAGGTTCGCGGCGGCACGCTCGAGATCCTCGTCGTCGCCGTCGGCCATCGCGATGGCTGCGCCGTCCGAGGACAGCACCTCCACGTTGAGGCAGAGCGACTGGAGCTCCTTGAGGAGAACCTTGAAGGACTCGGGGATGCCCGGCTCGGGGATGTTCTCGCCCTTGACGATGGCCTCGTACACCTTCACGCGGCCGACGACGTCGTCCGACTTGATGGTGAGCAGCTCCTGCAGGGTGTAGGCGGCGCCGTACGCCTGCATCGCCCAGCACTCCATTTCACCGAAGCGCTGGCCACCGAACTGGGCCTTACCGCCGAGCGGCTGCTGGGTGATCATCGAGTACGGACCGGTCGAACGAGCGTGGATCTTGTCGTCGACCAGGTGGTGCAGCTTGATGATGTACATGTAGCCGACCGACACCGGGTACGGGAACGGCTCGCCGGAGCGACCGTCGAACAGGGTCGCCTTGCCGTCCGGTCCGACCATGCGCTCGCCGTCACGGTTGGGCAGCGTCGAACCGAGCAGACCGGTGAGCTCGTCCTCCTTGGCACCGTCGAACACCGGGGTGGCGATGTTCGAGTCGGCCGGTGCGGACAGCATCTCCTCGGGCAGCGTCGCCGCCCAGTCCGGACGCGAACCGTCGCCCGCGATCTGGACGTTCCAGCCGGTCTTGCCGATCCAGCCGAGGTGCGTCTCGAGAACCTGGCCGATGTTCATACGACGCGGAACACCGTGGGTGTTCAGGATGATGTCGACCGGGGTGCCGTCGGGCAGGAACGGCATGTCCTCCTGCGGGAGGATCTTGCCGATGACGCCCTTGTTGCCGTGGCGGCCGGCGAGCTTGTCGCCGTCCTGGATCTTGCGCTTCTGGGCAACGTAGACGCGAACCAGCTCGTTGACGCCCGGAGGCAGATCGTCGTCGTCCTCGCGCGAGAACACGCGGATGCCGATGACCTTGCCGGACTCACCGTGCGGAACCTTGAGGGACGTGTCACGAACCTCGCGGGCCTTCTCACCGAAGATCGCGCGGAGCAGGCGCTCCTCCGGGGTCAGCTCGGTCTCACCCTTCGGGGTGACCTTGCCGACCAGGATGTCGCCGTCACGGACCTCGGCACCGATGCGGACGATGCCGCGCTCGTCGAGATCGGCCAGCACCTCGTCGGAGACGTTCGGGATGTCCCGGGTGATCTCCTCGGCACCGAGCTTGGTGTCGCGGGCATCGATCTCGTGCTCCTCGATGTGGATCGAGGTGAGGACGTCCTCCTCCACGAGGCGCTGCGACAGGATGATCGCGTCTTCGTAGTTGTGGCCCTCCCACGGCATGATCGCCACGAGCAGGTTCTTGCCGAGCGCCATCTCACCGTTCTGGGTGCAGGGGCCGTCGGCCAGGACCTGGCCCGACTCGACCCGCTGTCCCTCGTCCACGATCGGACGCTGGTTGGCGCACGTGCCCTGGTTCGAGCGCGCGAACTTGCGCAGGCGGTACGTGGTGCGGCTGCCGTCGTCGGCCATGACCGTCACGTAGTCGGAGGAGACCTCCTCGACCACACCGGTCTTCTCGGTGACGATGACGTCGCCGGCGTCGACCGCGGCGCGCAGCTCCATGCCGGTACCGACCAGCGGGGACTCGCTGCGAACCAGCGGAACCGCCTGACGCTGCATGTTCGCACCCATGAGGGCACGGTTGGCGTCGTCGTGCTCGAGGAACGGAATCATCGCGGTCGCGACGGAGACCATCTGGCGCGGCGAGACGTCCATGTAGTCGACGTCGGAGGACGAGACGAACTCGACCTCGCCGCCCTTACGACGGACGAGGACGCGCTCCTCCGTGAAGTGGCCCGACGCGTCGACCGGCGAGTTGGCCTGCGCCACGACGTGGCGGTCCTCCTCGTCCGCGGTCAGGTAGTCGACCTGGTCGGTGAGCTGGCCGTTCTCGACCTTGCGGTACGGGGTCTCGATGAAGCCGAACGGGTTGACCCGCGCGTACACCGACAGCGAGCCGATCAGACCGATGTTCGGACCCTCAGGGGTCTCGATCGGGCACATGCGGCCGTAGTGCGACGGGTGGACGTCTCGCACCTCGAGGCCGGCGCGCTCACGGGACAGACCGCCGGGGCCCAGCGCCGACAGACGACGCTTGTGGGTCAGGCCCGACAGCGGGTTGTTCTGGTCCATGAACTGCGACAGCTGGGAGGTTCCGAAGAACTCCTTGATCGCGGCGACGACCGGGCGGATGTTGATCAGGGTCTGCGGCGTGATCGCCTCGACGTCCTGAGTCGTCATGCGCTCGCGGACGACGCGCTCCATGCGGGACAGGCCCACGCGGATCTGGTTCTGGATGAGCTCGCCCACCGTGCGGAGACGACGGTTGCCGAAGTGGTCGATGTCGTCGACCTCGACGGGGACCTCGACGCCGCCCGGAGCGGTCATCATCGTGTCGCCGGCGTGCAGGCGCACCAGGTACTCGATCGTGGTGACGATGTCGTCCTCGGTGAGGGTCGACGCCTCGATCGGCAGGCCGGTGTTCAGGCCCAGCTTCTTGTTGATCTTGTAGCGGCCCACGCGAGCGAGGTCGTAGCGCTTGTCCTTGAAGAACAGGTTCTCCAGCAGGGTCTGCGCGCTCTCCTTGGTCGGCGGCTCGCCCGGACGCAGCTTGCGGTAGATGTCGAGCAGGGCCTCGTCGGTGTTCTTGGCCGGATCCTTCTCCAGGGTGGCCATCATGATCTCCGAGAAGCCGAACCGCTCGCGGATCTCCTCGTCGGTCATGCCGAGCGCCTTGAGCAGCGTCGTGACCGGCTGGCGGCGCTTGCGGTCGATGCGGACACCAACGGTGTCGCGCTTGTCGACGTCGAACTCGAGCCACGCACCGCGGCCCGGGATGACCTTGACGCTGTGCAGGGTCTTCTCGGTGCTCTTGTCGATGGTGTCGTCGAAGTACACGCCCGGCGAGCGGACCAGCTGGGACACGACGACACGCTCGGTGCCGTTGATGATGAAGGTGCCCTTGTCGGTCATCATCGGGAAATCACCCATGAAGACCGTCTGGCTCTTGATCTCACCGGTGTTGTTGTTGATGAACTCCGCGGTGACGAACAACGGCGCCGCGTAGGTCATGTCCTTGTCTTTGCACTCGTCGACCGAGGCCTTGACCTCGTCGAAGCGCGGGTCCGAGAAGGACAGCGACATGGACCCGGAGAAGTCCTCGATGGGAGAGAGCTCGGCGAGGATCTCTTCGAGACCACCGGTCACCGCTCCGTCTCGGCGTGCGGCCGCGCGCTCGCGCCAACTCGGCGAGCCGACCAACCATTCGAACGAATCGGTCTGTAGATCGAGGAGCCCTGGGACCTCGAGGGGTTCGCGAATCTTCGCGAACGAAACCCTTCGGGGGGCTCCGGGGATTCCGGCAACTGCCTTGGTCTGGCTAGAGACTGCCAAGATGCGTCCTTCCAGCACCTCACGCGGGCCGCTCTTGCTGGTGCGACCGCCGCTGTATCTGCTTCTTCTGTGGGGCGAATTCGCTGGTCACAACCCGAACGAATCCTCGCCACAGGAGCAGGAAGTAATCACTTCGCCGCAGTGAGGTCGAGAGGTGGACAGGAGGCAGCCAGCGCAACGTCCAAAAGTACACCCAAACTCAGTAGATGTCGAGTCGGGCAGCAGAAAGGACACCCGTCGGGGTGCTGCGCGCGTGTGAGACGCGTGAATGTTCACGGATAGAGTGACGCGAGATCATCGTCGCGTCAAGCCTGGGTCCCGGTGATTCGATCACGGACCGTCCGGGGGTGGCAGTACATGCGAATCGCCGGCCACAGGAGGCGCTGACCGAATCTGTGGGACGCCGGACTATTGATCCGCGATATCAGACAATAGCCACACGCCGCCCACTTTTTCCATCCGAACGATCAACGGGCCCGACGCACTGTCCTGAGCGACCCCGTTCGACTCGGCACTCACCGTCACGTTCGTGATCAATTCGGCCCGGTCACCGTCGAGGACCTTCACCCCGACGTCGGTCACCTGGACGGTCGTGGACGTGCCGCCCTGCTTCACCGCTGCCACGGTGGGATCGATCGTCTTGTCGAACTCCCCACGCATGTTCTCGGTGAGCACCTTGCGGGCCTGCTCGGGATACGCGTCGATCGTGTCGGGGCTGTAGGTGTAGAGCGTGTTGAGGGCGGAGCGCGCCGCCTCCGTCACCTCGGCGGTGCCGCCCGCATCGACGTACGCGGTGTTCGCGACCTCCGCACCCGGCTTGAAGGCCGCGATCACCGCGAATACTGCGAGCACGACAGCCGCCGCCCCGAGGACGGCCACGAGCCGCCACTTCGGGCCACCGAACCGCGATGCACCGGCGCCGGGTTCGTCCTCCCCCGGCGTCGGCGACACGCCCGGCTTCGCCAGCGACACCCCCGCCACCTTCGGACGGACCTCGTCGACGACCGCGACCCCGACCGCCGTCGCACCGTCGAGGTCCGACACGGCGTCGACCGCGGTCGGTCGAACCTCGCTCGCCGGGCGCCCGCCGCCGGCACCGGCGATCTTCGGGCGCCGTCCGGACGACGCAGGCTTGGCGTTACGGCGAATGGGAGGCATGACGCGGAACTCCTTCCGGCGGGCGGTTCGATCGCTTCCGCCCGGGATGTGCAGAGAGATTTGGGGCGACTACCGGCCGCCGGTGTCCGGCTCGGGAGCCGGAGCGGGTGCCGCGGGATCCTGTGCAGGTGCCGGGGCCGCAGGCGACTCCTCGAGCACGGCAGCGTTGCCGAGGTTGACGGACTTGGATGCCCGCCACACCCCGTCGTCGCCCTCCTCCATCGTCAGGCGCATCGTGACCCGCACCTTGCGCGATGTCTGATTGGGCCAGGACGTGGTGGTCGCGAGGACGACGATCGCGTCGGCGACACCGTCGTCGGTGTTCAGCGAGGTCAACGACGCCCCCAGCACCTCCGACTCGCTGCGCGCACCGGTCTGCTGAGTCTGCTGCGCGAGCTGGTCGCGGGTCGCGCTCAGATCGTCGACCAGGCCACCGGTGATGGACGACTCGATGTCGGCGAACGACTTGTCGAGGTTCGCGGCGTCGAACGAGTTGAGATTGATGGCTGCCTGACGGGCGTCGGACAGCGCCGACTCCCGGGCCTCGGCGGCGGGCTTGTCGGACAGCGCGGCGTGCGCCCATCCGTAGCCGAACCACACCCCCGCCACGAGCGCACCGACGAGGAGCGCGCTCACCGCAACCGTGGCCGCGACCAGGGTGTTGTTGTTCTTGGTGGTGGTGTCCGTCACACGGCAACCTTACTCTCGGGTAACGAATGCTTGCCGAACGCTACCGGACCGGCACGACGCCCATCAGCGTCGCGATCTGCGTCGCGATGGGGTTCAGGTTCAGCTTGTCCGGGTCTGTCTTGGGTGTGCTGTCCCACGGCTGCGGGGTCTCCGGATCGGCGTAGATGATGCGATCGGCGCTGCGCACACCGGTGGGGTTGCCCTGCGGGACGGTGCACGCCACATTCGGGTTGAACGGGAAGTCGTCGACCGTGTCGTCGAAGTTCGGGTTCTCCGCCTTCATCCGCGCGAGGATCTCCTGCGTGCCCTCGTAACCCTGCGTACAGGGCACCGGGTTGTTGGTCTCGAGGACGAGGCCGAAATGGATCGTTCCGTCGTTCGGCGCCACCGCCGACGCGCCCGCCGACAGCGCCGGCAGGAACTGGAAGATCGGCTGCAAAGCGATGAAGGTGGGCGACACCGTCGTCAGCGTCGTCGTCAGGTTCGTCAGATTCGTGGTGAGGTCGTCACCACTGTTCGTGACGAGCTTGCCGACGGTGTCGGTCGCATCCTTGCCGGTGCCGATCAGGCGTCGGACATCGGGATCACTCGACTTCAGCTGCGCCGCGATCTGGTCCAGGCCGTCGCTGAACGTGCGGATCGCACCCGACTGTTCGGCCTGGGTGTCGAGGACGGTCCGGCCGTCGCTGATCAGCGCGAGCGTCTCCGGCAGCGCCTCGTTCGCGGTGTCGGTGAACCGGCCCAGGGAATCGACCAGCACCTGCAGATCGCCGCCCTTGCCGGCGAACGCCTTGCCGAGTTCCACGACCGTCGTGTGCAACGAGTCCGTCGGCACCGAGCGCGCCAGACGGTCGACGCTGCCGATCAGATCCTCCACCGGGATCGGCGTCGCGGTGTTCTTCTCGAGGATCACCGACCCGTCCGTCAGGAACGGCCCCTGGTCGGTATCCGGCTGCAGGTCCACGTACTGCTCACCGATCGCCGACCGGTTGGCCACTACGGCCTTCGCCGACGCCGGAATCGCGGGGGCGCCGTCGTCGATCATGAGTGCGACCGATACGCCGTCCTCGGTCAGCGTGAGGTCACCGACCCGCCCGACGGGCACGCCCCGGTACGTCACCTCGGCGTTGGTGAAGATTCCGCCGGAGTGCGCGAACTTCGCGTCCACCTGGAACTCACCGAAACCCAGCAACGTGTCGAGCCGGACGTATTTGGCACCGACGTATCCGATGCCGAGCACCGCGACGACGACGAACGCCACCAGCTGCCACTTGGCCAGACGCGAGACCATTACTCACCCACCCCCAACTGCTTCAGGACAGCGTCGAACGGGTTGACCGGCGCCGACACCGGCGCGGTGCCCGGCGCGGGAACCGGATTGGGCACGATCGGAGGGATCGGCAGGATCGACACCGTCGGCCAACCCGGTCGCGGACCGTTGCCGTTGTAGTACGGGTTGTCCGGGTTCACCGGAACCGGCGGGCCGTACTTCGGCGGGTAGTACACCGGGTCGGGCTTGCCCACACCCAGGTTCGACAGGGTGTCGCCGATCTGCAGATCGATCGACAGGAACACGTTGGCCTGGCCGCCGTGGATGGACGGGATGATCGAGTCCGGGAACGGGAACGTCGGAACCAACGGCGCCGACGTGATGAGGTCGGGCGTCGCCGCACCGAGTTCCTGCAGCGTCGGACGCAGGGCCCGCAGATCGGCGATCAGATCGTCCTTGGACCGGTTGATCACGTCCGCGCCCACCTGTCCGAGCCGATCGACCTGGCCGAGCATCTGCACCAACTGCGGCCGCTGCTCGGACAGGATCTCCACGCCCTCGGGCAGCTCGTCGAGGATCTTCTCGAGCTTCGCCGTCTGGTCGGACACCCGGCCACTGAGCGTGTCCAGTCCGTCGAGGGCCCGGGTGATCGAGTCGCGCTGCTCATCGAGACCGGCGATCAGCGTGTTCGCCTGTTCGAGCAGCCCGCGGACCTTCGTCTCGCGACCGTCGAGCGCCAGCTCCAACTCGGACACGATCGGCTGCAATTGCGCGACACCGCCACCGTTGAGCAGCAGCGACAGCGCGCCCAGCACCTGCTCGATGTCGGTGGCGTGTCGGGTGCGGTCCACGGGGATCGTGTCACCGCTCGCCAACCGGGCGGTCGACGCGTTCTGCGGCGGGGCCGAGATCGCGATGAACTTCTCGCCGAGCAGGTTCGACTGCTGGACCTCGGCGACCGCGTTGGCCGGCAGCACCACCGAATTGTTGACCAGCGTCTCCACCTGCGCGGTCCAGCCGTCGTCGGCGACCGAGATGTTCTCGACGCGACCGACCGGGACACCGTCGACCTTGACCGTCGACTGCGGCACCAGGTCCAGCACGTCGTCGAACTCGATCTTCACCCGCATCGGATCACTGCCGATGTCGGCGCCGCCGGGCAGCGGGATCGAGTAGATGCCGTCCGAACCGCACGCGCCGACCGTCAACGCGACGACGCACACTCCTGCCGCGACCGCGGCCGTCCTCATTCGTGTCGACTTCACGGCGTGCCCCCCTGCAGTTGCGTTGCGCCGCCGAGCCGCGGTGACGGGGTACCGGGGACCGTCCCGGGAACCGGGTCGCGCTGCAGGTTGTCACCGCTCAGGATGCCGAGCGGCAGGTTGAGCGTCGGGGTCTTCTGTCCCGCGGTCAGCTGGTCCGTGATCGTCTTGCAGTTGTCGATCAGCGGCTTCATCTGCCGGCCCAGTGCCTCGAACTCCGGATCGCCCGGCTTCAGCTTGGCGATGTCGATGAGTTTGCAGCCGAGGCCGAACGGGTCCTGCAGATCGGGCAGGTCGACGCGCATCTGCAGCGTGCCGGACTCGGCGTCGTGGGTGTTGACCAGGTTGCTGATCGCGAGCGGCAACGTCACCAACGCTTCCGCGAGCGAATCCCGCTGGTCGGCGACGGTCTGGGTGACCGTGGTCAGGCCCTCGATGTTGCCCTGCAGCAACTCCCGGTTGTTCTCGACGAACCGGGCCACATCCCCCAGCGCGAGCGAAAGCTGGTTGAGCGCGAGACCGAGGTTCTCCTTCTCCCCCGCCAGGTAGCCGCTGAGATCGGCCAGCTGCGTGTTGAATTGCCGCACCTGCGTGTCGTTGTCCGCGAGAGCGCTGACGAATACCTGCAGGTTCTTGACGGTGTCGAAGATATCGGCGCGGGAATCCGACAGCGTCCGGGCCGCCGCCGAAAGTTGCGTGAACGTGTTGCCCAACGCATCGCCGTTGCCGTCCAGGTTCGCGGCGGCGGTGTCGACCAGATTCGACAGGGCGCCGTCCTTGTTCGCGCCGTTCGGTCCGAGGGCCTCGGACAACTCGGTCACGCTCGCATACAGCTGGTCGACCTCGACGGGCGTCGCCGTGCGCTCGCGGGGGATGGTTGCGTCGCTCGGCATCTTCTCGCCGCCCGTGTAGACCGGGGTGAGCTGGATGTAGCGGTCGGACACCACCGACGGGGTGACCTGGGCGGCCTTCGCGTCGGCGGGGATGTCGACGCCGCGATCCACGGTCATCGAGACCTGGACCTGATCACCCTGCGGCACCACCGAGTTCACGGTGCCGACCTTGACACCGAGGACCCGCACGTCGGAGCCCTCGTAGATGCCGACCGACTTGTCGAAGTACGCGGTGATCCTGGTCGTGCCGGCGTTCTGGAAGAGCCACCACAGAACGCCCACCGCCACGACCGCGATCGCGGCGATCAGCGCCACCGGGATCCATTTACGGGTGCCTGCCCGTGCCTCACTCATGTCAGTTCCCCTCCATGGTGCGCAGCGGCTCGCGGTAGCCGGGAATCTCAGGCAGGCCGGGCGGGGTCAGGTTGGTGACGACCGAGTCGAACCACCGACCGTTGCCGAGCACGTTCGCGTAGATCCGGTAGAACGGGGCCGCCAGTTCGAGGGACTTGCTCACGTTCTGCTGGTTGGCGTTGAGGATGTCGATGACACCCTGCAGCTGCGTGAGCGCCGGAGTGATCTGCGCTTCGTTGTCCGCGACCAGACCCGTGAGCTCACGCGACAGGGTCTGGGTGCTGGTGAGCAGTTGCCCGATCGCCTGCTGTCGCGTGTTGAGTTCCTCCAGGAGGAGGCCGCCGTTCGCGAGGATCTTCTGGAACTGATCATTGCGATCGGCGAGGATCTGCGACGTCTGCTTCGTCGCCTCGAACAGCTTCTTCAGTTCCTGATCGCGTTTGGCCACCGTCTCCGACAGCCGCGCGACGCCGTCGAGCGAACCGCGGATCTCGTCCGGAGTGCCGGCGAAGGACTGGGACAGCACCTCGAAGCTCGATGCCAACTGGGTGGTGTCGATGTCCTCGAGAGTCGTGGCCGCATCGCTGAACGCATCGATCACGTCGTAGGGCGACGTGGTCCGCTCCAGCGGGATCCGGGTGCCCGGGTCCAGGACCTCGGTGCCCCGCGGATCGAGCGCCAGATACTTCTGGCCGAGGATCGTCTTGATCTGGATCGACGCCGTCGTCTGGTCTCCGACCCACGCGTCCTTGGTCTGGAACGTCACCAGCACGCGATCACCATCGAGATCGACACCCGACACCTTGCCGACCTTCACGCCCGCGACACGCACCTCGTTGCCGGGCTTGAGTCCGGCCGCCTCGGTGAACTCGGCGGTGTACCGATTGCCGGCACCGATGATCGGGAGGCTGTCGAGGAAGAACGCCGACATCGTCGCGAGCAGGATGACGACGATGCCCAGGGCACCGGTGACCGCGGGATTGCGCCTCTTGGTCATGGCTGCTCACCGTCCGCGTAGCAGCGGGGTGCCGCGTTGGTGTAGATCGGCTGGTTGATGGTCGGCAGGTTCGTCGGCAGGTTGAGCTGCGGCGCGGTGCCCGGCCCGGCGACGATGTCGATGCCGCACAGGTAGAACTGGAACCACGAGCCGTAGCTGCCGGCCCGGCCGAGCTTCTCCATCTTCACCGGCAGGTTCGCGAGCACCTGGTTCACGTCCGTGGACCTCTCGTTGACGTGCCCGGCCAGGGTGTTGAGGCCCGCGATCGACCCCTGGATCGACGGCCGCGTCGGCACCAGCAGATCCGCGGTGGCGGTGGTCAGGTCGGACAGCGACTGCACGGACTGACCGATCACTCCGCGGTCGGCGGACAGTCCACTGACCAGGCGTTCGGTGTTCACGATCAGCTGGTCGACCTGCTCGTCGCGCTCGTTCACCGTCTCGAGGACCCGGTTGAGATTGGTGATCAGGTCGCCGATCACCTTGTCCTTGTCGGCGATCGTGTTGGTCAGTGAGGCCGTGTTGGCCACAAGTTCCTCGATGGTGCCGCCCTCCCCCTGGAACACCTGGATGATCTGGTACGACAGCTTGTTCACGTCGTCGGCGCTGAGGGTCTGGAACAGCGGCCGGAATCCGTTGAACAGTGTCGTGAGGTTCACCGCGGGCTTGGTGCGGTCGAGGGGGATGGTCTCCCCCGCGTTCATCTTGAAGCCCTGCTGCCCGGTCCCCTGTTCGAGCGCGATGTACCGCTGACCCACGAGATTGCGGAAGCGGATGGTCGCTGTCGTACTCGCCGGCAGCCAGTCGCGGTCGGTGAGCGCGAATTTCACCTGCGCCTCACGGTCGTCGACGATCTCGATCTTCGTGACCTGACCGACGCGGACACCCGCGATGCGTACCTCGTCGCCCTTGTTCAGCGACGTCACGTCGGTGAATCGGGCGCTGAACTCGGTTCCTCCCCCGGACCCCGAGTTCGCGATCGTCAGTGCCAGTGCGCCCGTGGCGAGAATCGTCACGACCGCGAAGATCAGCAGTTTGGTGAGCGGCGCAGCCACCCCTCGCAGCTGTCGCTTCACTTGACGCTCACCTCTTTTCCACGGAGCGCGGGCGCGCCGATCGTCGTCGTCCAGCCCGGCACGTCCTCCGGTGCCATCCCCGTCGCCTGGCCGTACACCACCGCGAGGGTCTCGCGTTCGATGGGCGAACCTGCCAGCGTCGCGGTGGACGCGGGCGTCACCGCGTACTGGGGCGCCGCGACCTCGGGAATGTTCTGGTCACCGGGGTTGCGGGTCGGCACCTGGTACGACCCGTCGTGGATGGCTCCGCCCGGGTACTGGCCGATGTCGGTACCCAGCGGCGGCGCCTCGTAGCAGCGCGGCCCGCGAGTATCGATCAGCCGGGGCTCGTCCTGGTTCGGCAGGTAGCGTCCGCGCGGATTGACGAGCTCGATCGTGGCGCGCGCGCCCGGGTTCGGCGAGTTCTCGCCGGTGATCGCACCACTGCGCGCCGTCACGTCCGCGAAGTTCGCGAACGTACAGCCGAAGGTCCCGGAGAACCGCGCCAGAATCTCGAGTGCCTCCCGAGAGTCGGCCGCGATGGAGATCAGCGAGTCCCGGTTGGTCGTCAACAGATCCGCGGTACTCGAGCCAGTGGACGTCACCGACGTGATGAGCGCGTCGATGGACGGACGCTCCTGCACGATCGTCGCGTTGGTGGTGCGCAGGCTGTCGAGGGCGTCCACGAGCTGCGGCGCCGCGTCCGAATAGGTCTCGGTGAACGTCGCGAAACTCTGCAGCCCGGCCTGCAGGTCGGGCATGCGGGTGTTGACGCCGGCGAAGATCGTGTCGAGCTGGTCGAGCGTGACGCCGAGCTGCTCGCCGCGGCCGTCGAGCGCCTGCGACAACGCGCCGAGCGTCGACGCGAGACTCTCCGGCGGGATCGCCTGCAACAGCGGCAGCAGGCCGTCGAGCATCTTCCCGAGCTCGATCGCATTGCCGCTCTTGTCCTGATAGATGGTTCCGCCGGCCTCGATCGGGTTGGGGCTCGGGTTCTCCGGAATCACCAGGTCGACGTACCGCTCACCGAACAGTGTCTTCGGCAGCAGCCGGGCCGTGGTGTTGGACGGAATCAGGTCGGCCTTGTCGGGGTCGATCGCCATGACGGAGGTGACCTTGCCGTTCGAGGTCGACGCCTCGCGCACCTCGCCGACGATCAGACCCCGCACCTTGACGTCGGCGTTGCGCGGCAGCGCGTTGCCGACCGTGTCGGTGACCAGGTCGACCTTGACGACGTGCTTGAACGTCTTGTTGTAGCTGGCGATGGTCCCGCCCAGGAACAACGCGAGGACCAGGAAGAAGGCCACGCCCAGGACCCTGCGACGCAGCTTCGACGGCGACTCGATCATCCGGCCACCCGCACCGTCGTCGTGGTCCCCCAGATCGCGAGACTGAGGAAGAAATCGAGAACGGCGATGGTGACGATGGCGGTGCGCACCGCGTGGCCGACCGCGACACCGACGCCGGCCGGGCCGCCGCGCGCGTGGAACCCGTAGTAGCAGTGGATGAGGATCAGCACGAACGCGAACACCAGCACCTTGCCGAAGGACCACAGCACGTCCGCGGGGGGCAGGAACAGGTTGAAGTAGTGGTCGTACGAGCCCGACGACTGGCCGTTGAAAACCGTCGAGACGACACGGGACGCGAGGTACGCGGCGAGCAGACCGACGATGTAGAGCGGAATCACCGCGACGAACCCGGCGATCATGCGGGTGGTCACGAGGAACGGCACGCTCGGCACGGCCATCACCTCGAGCGCGTCGATCTCCTCGGAGATCCGCATCGCGCCGAGCTGGGCGGTGAAACCACAACCGACAGTGGCCGAGAGCGCCAGCGCGGCGACGATCGGCGCGATCTCGCGGGTGTTGACGTACGCCGACAGGAAGCCGGTGAGGACGGAACTGCCCAGCTGGTCGAGCGCCGCGAAACCCTGCAGACCGACGACGACACCTGTGAAGCCGGACATCATGACGATGACACCGATGGTGCCGCCGATGACCGCGAGGGCGCCGCTGCCGAACGTGACCTCGGCGAGTAGGCGCAGCATCTCCTTGCGGTATCGCCGCAGCGTGCGAGGCGTCCAGGCGATGGCGCGTGAGTAGAACGACATCTGCTCGCCGGCGTTGTCGAGCACGTCGAGCGGTTTGCGGGCCAAGCGGCGCGCACGCATCAGGGCATAGTCGCCCCGCCCCCTCGCGATCGTCATCGGGTCACGCCCCCTTCGCCGGAACGATCTGGAGATACACCATGGTCAGGATCAGGTTGGCGAAGAAGAGCACCAGGAACGTGATCACCACCGCCTGGTTGACGGCCTCGCCGACGCCCTTCGGTCCCCCCTTGGGCGTCAAACCCTTGTACGCCGCGATCACACCGGCGATGACACCGAAGATCGCCGCCTTGACCTCGGCGATATAGAGGTCCGGAAGCTGAGCCAGCGCGGAGAACGACGCAAGATAGGCGCCGGGGGTTCCGCCCTGGAGGATGACGTTGAAGAAGTAGCCGCCGGCGATACCCACGACGGACACGAGCCCGTTGAGGAGCACCGCGACCAGCACCATCGCGAGCACGCGGGGCACGACGAGCCGCTGCACAGGGTTGATGCCGAGCACTTCCATCGCATCGATCTCCTCGCGGATGGTCCGCGAACCGAGATCGGCGGTGACTGCGGAGCCCGCGGCGCCCGCGATCAGCAGAGCCGTCACGATCGGACTGCCCTGCTGGATCACGGCGAGAACACTGGCGGCGCCCGTGAACGACTCGGCACCCAACTGCTTGATCAGCGAACCGGTCTGCAGCGACACGACAGCACCGAACGGAATCGCGACGAGCGCGGTCGGCAGGATCGTCACGCTCGCGATGAACCAGGCCTGCTCGATGAATTCCTTGAACTGGAACGGTCGCTTGAACGTGTTGCGAACCACGTCGACGAACAGTTGGACGATGTTGCCGGCCTGCGTCAGCGCACCGTTGACAGGCTTCATCAGCGACGCTCTCGTGCCCCCCATACGCAGGTCCCCTACCCGCGCTCGAACGTGGTCTGCTCGAATCCACCATCGTCGTATGCCGGGATCACTTGCGTCGCACCGTCGTCGTTCATGCTTGCAAGGATGCCCTGCTGCGCTTCGACCGGCAGGGTATGCAGGATCTCGCGGACACGGGCCTGACGCCGGGCAACCGCCTGACGGACCGGCAGACCGGGTGTGGCCTGCATCTGCGGAACCACGCCGTAGACGTCGTCGGTACCGCCGTGGTGGTGACCGGCGTCGACGAGGGCCTGCTCGTGCGCCATCTGCGCGTCGTCCTTCTCCTCCGACATGCCGATCGGACCGATCTTGCTGCCGTTGAGGAACTGGTGCACGACCGGCTCGTCACTCGTGAGCAGCACCTCGCGGGGACCGAACATGACGAGTTGCTTCCGGAACAGCATGCCCAGGTTGTCGGGCACGGTGCGCGCGAGGTTGATGTTGTGCGTCACGATGAGGATCGTCGCGTCGATCTGCGCGTTGATGTCGATCAGCAGCTGGCTGAGGTAAGTGGTGCGGACCGGGTCGAGACCCGAGTCCGGCTCGTCGACCAGGATGATCTGCGGGTCGAGGACGAGCGCGCGAGCGAGCCCGGCACGCTTGCGCATACCGCCGGAGATCTCGCCGGGAAGCTTGCCCTCGGCCCCGACCAGGCCGTTGAGCTCGAGCTTCTCCATGACGATCTTGCGAATCTCGGACTCGGACTTCTTGGTGTGCTCACGCAGCGGGAAGGCCACGTTGTCGTACAGGTTCATCGACCCGAACAGCGCGCCGTCCTGGAAGAGCACACCGAACAGCTTGCGAATCTCGTACAGCTCGCGCGAGGAGCATTGGAGGATGTCGGTGCCGTCGATCACGATCGAGCCCTCCTCCGGGCGCAACAGACCGATCAGCGACTTCAGGAAGACGGACTTACCCGTGCCCGAAGGCCCGAGCAGCGCGCTCACCTCACCGGCGGGCAACGTGAGAGACACGTCCTGCCAGATCTTCTGAGAGCCGAAAGACTTTGTGAGCCCTTCGACTGCTACCTCGACTCCCACCATTACCTCCTGCGTAAGGAACGTCCCCCCACCGCGCGATCCACTGTGGGTTGCGTCACTCTATCGCATCGAAGTGTTATCCGTGACACCAAATCCTACTCACGGGTAAGTAAGGATCACAACCCTGTGATCACGATTCACCGAACCTCGCTTCCGGCAACGAAAGAGGGCCGCCCCCAACGGGAACGGCCCTCTTTCTCGATGCTTCGCAGGAAGCAGCGCAAATACTCGTCTTACTTGACGGTGATCTTCGCGCCGGCAGCCTCGAGCTTCTCCTTGGCGGCGTCGGCCGCGTCCTTGGCAACCTTCTCCAGGATCGCCTTCGGAGCACCCTCGACGAGGTCCTTGGCTTCCTTCAGGCCCAGGCCCGAGACGACCTCACGGACGACCTTGATGACCTGGATCTTCTTGTCGCCGGCCGACTCGAGGATGACGTCGAACTCGTCCTGCTCCTCAGCAGCGTCGGCAGCGGCAGCCGGGGCGCCCGCAGCAGCGACGGCGACCGGAGCAGCAGCGGTGACCTCGAAGGTCTCCTCGAACGCCTTCACGAACTCCGAGAGCTCGAGCAGGGTGAGCTCCTTGAACTGGTCCAGCAACTCTTCGGTGGTGAGCTTCGCCATGGTGGCGTCCTTCCTCTTAAGTCCTGTGTCGCCGATCCGCGACCGGACAGGTGGTGATGGTTGTGATGCGCAGGTGCGGATCAGCTATTCGGCAGCGGCGTCGGCGGGAGCCTCGACGGCCCCACCCTCCGCAGCCTTCTTCTCCTGCAGCGCGGCGGCCAGACGGGCCACCTGCGAAGCGGGAGCATTGAACAGGCCAGCGGCCTTTGCCAAGTTGCCCTTCATCGCGCCGGCGAGCTTGGCCAACAGGATCTCGCGGGACTCGAGGTCCGCGATCTGGTTGACCTGATCCACGGACAGCGCAGCGCCGTCCATGTACCCGCCCTTGATGACGAGTGCCTTGTTGTCCTTCGCGAAGGCCTTGATGGCCTTCGCAGCGTCGACCGGCTCGCCCTTGATGAATGCAATGGCGGTCGGTCCGACGAACAGGTCGTCAAGTCCCTCGACGCCCGCCTCAGCGGCGGCACGCTTGACCAGGGTGTTCTTGGCGACGGAGTAGGTGGCACCCTCTCCGAGAGCGCGTCGCAGCTGCGTCAGACTCGTGACCGACAGACCACGGTATTCCGTGATCACGGCGGCGGTCGAGTCCTTGAACTGCTCGGTGATCTCTGCAACTGCAGAAACCTTCTCAGGCTTTGCCATACTTCGCCTCCTCTCGTGACAGTCGTTGTTCCACTTCGGGCCGTGACATGCAAAACGCCCCGGTGCAGGGCACACGGGGCGTACACGAGGAGATCCATCCATCCGACCGGAGTCGGGCGCAGACAAACATCCCCCACCTCGTCCTCCTGCGTGGGCCGCCGGGCAATCCCGGACCTTCAACCGATCTCAATACTGATCTCGGTGACCAACGGTCTTTGGTAGAACATGTTTCGGGGCGGAATTCGCATCTAGCACCGAACTCCATCGGCCAGAGTAACGAAGCGCCGCGCAGGACGCAAAGCAGATCGACCGGATCCACCCGCTTTGTGTTGCGGCTCACATCCTGATCGGAATGTGCCCGACGGCGCACTTTTGAACGTAACCTCGAGTCACAGATAGTGAGTTAGGTTACGGCCATGACACTCACGACACCCGCTGTCACCGGCTCCGCGCTCGGACGCCGGCGCAGATTTCTCGCCCTGGCGGTGATCTGCCTGGCAGAGCTCCTCGTCGTTCTCGACAACACGATCGTCAACGTGGCCCTACCGTCGATCGGGGTCCAGTTGCGTACCGACGTCAGTGGCCTCCAGTGGGTGGTCGACGCCTACACGCTCACCTTCGCCGGACTACTGCTGGCCTGCGGCAACCTCGGCGACCGGTACGGTCGTCGCCGCGTCATGACGATCGGTCTCGTCGGGGTCGCAGTGATGTCCGTCGTCGGCGCGTGTGCCGACTCACTGGGCCAGGTGATCGCGGCCCGCGCCGCGATGGGTGTCTTCGCTGCCGCCGTGTTCCCGGCGACGCTCGCCCTGATCATCAATATCTTCACCGATGCCAGGGAGAAGGCGCTCGCCATCGCTGCGTGGACGGCGATGGCCGGATTCGCGATCGCGATCGGCCCCATCTCGGGTGGCTGGCTCCTCGAGCACTTCTCGTGGCACGCGGTGTTCTGGATAAACGTCCCGGTCGCGCTCGTCGCGCTCGTCGCGACACTTGTGCTGGTTCCCGAGTCGAAGTCGGAATCGACCGGCCGTCTCGACAAGGTCGGCATCGTGATGTCCGTCGTCGGTATCACCGGACTGGTGTGGTCCATCATCGAGGCGCCTCGCCATGGCTGGCTCTCCCCCGTCACGCTGGGAACCGCCGCGGTCTCGCTCGTCGCGCTCGGGGGCTTCGTGCTCTGGCAACTCCGTGTCGAGTCGCCGATCCTCGATATGCGTCTGTTCCGGGTCCGCCGATTCTCACTGCCGGCCCTCGCGATCGCCGTCGCCTACTTCTCGATGTTCGGGTTCCTCTTCCTCATCACCCAGTACTTCCAGGGGGTGCGCGAGTACACGCCCCTCCAGTTCGGCATCGCATCGCTGCCGTTCGCGATCTCGGTCGCGGTGGGCGCCCCGATCGCGACCCTGCTCGCCCAACGGATCGGGACCACGGCGGTCCTCGTCTTCGGTCTACTGCTGACCGGTGTCGGCCTGTACCTCGGCGGTCTGGTCGACGTCGACAGCAGCTATCTCGTCGACGTCCTGCCCGCGATGGTGTCGATGGCGCTCGGGTTGGCGATCGTCCAGGGCCCGGCGACCGAGTCGATCATGTCCTCACTGCCGCTCGACGAGGCCGGCGCAGGCTCGGCCGTCAACGACACGACCCGGGAAGTGGGCGGCACACTGGGCGTGGCCGTCCTCGGATCGATCGTGGCGTCGTACTACGTCGGCAAGGTCGCTCCGGTCATCGACAGCGTTCCGGCATCGCTGATGAACGACGACGAGAAGAGCTTCGCGCGATCCACGATCCTCAGCGTCCTCGAGATCCGGAATCGGGACATCCCCACGATGCTCGAACCCCAGCGTGAGCAACTGATCACCACGATGAAGATCGCCGTCCTGCAGGGCGCGCACGCGGCCTCGCTCCTCGCGACGGGTGCGGTGCTGCTGTGCGCGGTCGCCGTCGCGATCTTCCTGCCGTGGGCGCCGGCGGAGGGCCGCGCGACGATGCTCGCGTGGCGAACTCCGGAGCTTCAGGACCGGGCGTAACTCCCGAGAACGCCGAAGGCCGGCACAGAGAGAACTCTGTGCCGGCCTTCGATGTCGATCAGGTCGCGAGGTGTCGCGACTTACTCGCCGTCCTCGAGGAGGTTGCGGGTACGGTTCGGATCCACCGGGATGCCCGGTCCGGTGGTGGTCGAAACCGTGACCTTCTTGACGTAGCGGCCCTTTGCCGACGACGGCTTCGCACGGAGGATCTCGTCCAGCGCCGCACCGTAGTTCTCGACCAGCTTGGCGTCGTCGAACGATGCCTTGCCGATCACGAAGTGCAGGTTGGCCTGCTTGTCGACGCGGAAGTTGATCTTGCCGCCCTTGATGTCGGCGACAGCCTTGGCGACGTCCGGCGTAACGGTGCCGGTCTTCGGGTTCGGCATCAGGCCACGCGGTCCGAGGACGCGGGCGATGCGGCCGACCTTGGCCATCTGATCCGGGGTAGCGATCGCGGCGTCGAAGTCGGTCCAACCGCCCTGGATGCGCTCGATCAGGTCCTCGGAGCCCACGGCGTCCGCACCGGCAGCCTCGGCCTCGGCGGCCTTCTCGCCGACGGCGAAGACGACGACGCGGGCGGTCTTACCGGTGCCGTGCGGCAGGTTGACCGTGCCACGAACCATCTGGTCCGCCTTGCGGGGGTCGACGCCCAGACGGACGGCAACCTCGACGGTCGCGTCCATCTTGCTCGACGAGGTCTCCTTGGCCAGCTTCGCAGCCTGCAGGGGGCTGTAGAGCTTGTCCGCGTCGATCTTCTCAGCGGCGGCGAGGTACGCCTTGCTGCGCTTTGCCATTTCTTCTGTCCTTACTTCTCACCCTGGGTGTTCGGCCCGGGTGAATGGTTCAGTTGTGGTTACGGGCCTGGCAGGCCCTCCCACTGGGAGGATCAACCCTGCAGTGTCAGTGCAGGGCATCGCTTCGCTCAGCCCTCGACGGTGATACCCATCGAACGCGCGGTGCCGGCGATGATCTTCGCGGCCGCGTCGATGTCGTTCGCGTTGAGGTCTTCCTGCTTGGTCTTCGCGATCTCGCGCACCTGATCCATGGTCACGGACGCAACCTTGGTCTTGTGCGGCTCGCCGGAGCCCTTCTGGACACCAGCAGCCTTCAGCAGCAGCTTGGCGGCCGGCGGGGTCTTCAGCTTGAAGTCGAAAGTCCGGTCTTCGTAGACGGAGATCTCGACAGGGATCACGTTGCCGCGCTGGGACTCAGTCGCCGCGTTGTAAGCCTTGCAGAACTCCATGATGTTGACGCCGTGCTGACCGAGCGCCGGACCCACGGGCGGGGCAGGGTTGGCCTGACCAGCCTGGATCTGAAGCTTGATGAGCCCTGCGAGCTTCTTCTTCTTGGGGGGCATCTTCGTTCCTTGTTCTTACTGGGTGTGTTTCTTGCGTACTGCGTGCAAGTTTGTGTGGGTACCCGGTTCGGGGACCGCTAGATCTTCTGGACCTGGTTGAACGACAGCTCGACCGGGGTCTCACGACCGAAGATCGAGACCAGCACCTTGAGCTTCTGCTGCTCGGCGTTGACCTCGCTGATACTGGCCGGCAGGGTCGCGAACGGGCCGTCCATGACCGTCACCGACTCGCCGACCTCGAAGTCGACCTCGATGACCGGCTTGGACACGGCCGCGACGGCTGCCTCGCCCGCTCCTGCTGCAGCGGTGGCCGACTTCTTCTGGCCCTGCTGCGGCATCAGGAACTTCACGACCTCGTTGAGGGTCAGCGGCGACGGGCGCGAGGTGGCACCGACGAAACCGGTGACACCGGGGGTGTTCCGGACCGCGCCCCACGACTCGTCGTTGAGCTCCATGCGGACCAGGATGTAACCCGGCAGCACCTTGCGGTTGACCTGCTTGCGCTGGCCGTTCTTGATCTCGGTGACCTCTTCGGTGGGAACCTCCACCTGGAAGATGTAGTCGCCGACGTCCAGGTTCTGGACACGGGTCTCGAGATTGGTCTTGACCTTGTTCTCGTAACCGGCGTAGGAGTGGATGACGTACCAGTCACCGGGGGCACGACGCAGCGCGGCCTTGAACTCCGCTACGGGATCGACCTCTTCCTCGGCGACCTCGGGAGCCTCCTCCGCCACGACACCGTCCTCGGCCTGCTCGACGGCAGCGTCGTCCTCGACAACCGCCTCGTCGGCAGCCACACCGTCTTCGGTAACCGCCTCGGCCGAAACACGCTCCTCGGCCATGGCCTCGTCAGAGTCGTTCTCGGGGGTGCTCACTGGAGGCACTCTTCCTCTCGTCAATCACATCGTTCGGGAAACGCCGACGGACGTTCCCGGCTAGCCGAACAACCAGGAAATGCCCTTGCCGAACCCCACGTCGAGGAGGCTGATGAAGGTCACCATGAAGGCGACGAACACGAGCACGACACTGGTGTACGTGATCATCTGCTTGCGATTGGGCCAGATGACCTTGCGCAGTTCGGCAACAACTTCACGCAGGAAGCGGCGAATCCGCTTGAAGATGTTCTCCGCGCGGGGCTTGTCTGCCTTGGAGGTCTTCGCGACGGGCTTCGACTCCGGTGACTTCACGGAGGAGGCGGCGACTGCCTTCTTTGCGGGCTGCTCATCAGTGGAGCTGCGGCGCGCGGCACGCTTGCCACTGGGCTTACCCGAGGGAACGGCACCAGCGGACTCTGCAGATTCCGCAGCCTGGGATCCGTTCTGATCGGATCCGGCCGCGGGGCGAGAGCTCGCGCCGGCTTCGGATTCGCTGACGGCGCCGGGGTCCGTAGACCCAGGAGTGCCGTCGTTGCGCTCGTCGCTCACCGTCGTTCCTCTCAGTAGCCAGTCCGGGTGCAGGGGCGACAGGACTTGAACCTGCAACCTGCGGTTTTGGAGACCGCTGCTCTGCCAATTGAGCTACGCCCCTTTGGACGACCGATCGAACTGGTCGACCTATCTAGGTTTACATGACATGCGCGCCACCCCGTGGGCTGTTGCAACAGCACCGTAAGGCAGCGCGCAGCGCCTGAGTAACCCCAGAAACTCTAGTGTACTTCAAAGCCCCGGAACAAACCCAATCCGTCCGACACTCAGGCCAAACGGACCGTTGCGGTAGCCCGTCCGAAGATCTTACGTCCCTCGGATCGCGCCACGATCGCGACTACTGCGGTCTTGCTTTCGGCGTCCACCGACTTGATCTTGCCGGTGAACTCCACTTCGGCAGCCTTGTCGGCCGCCACATACACCGGACTGGTGAACCGAACGTTGTATTCGGTCACCGCACCCGGATCGCCGAGCCAGGACGAGACGAACCCGCCACCGAGACCCATCGTGAGCATGCCGTGCGCGACGACGTCCGGCAAGCCGGCCAGTCGGGCCACATGGTCGCTCCAGTGGATCGGGTTGGGATCGCCCGACACGCCGGCGTAGTTGACGAGATTTCCACGGGTCAGGGTGACGACGCGCTCGGGCAGTTCGTCGCCCACGGCGACGTCCTCGAACCTACGGAGCGACATGCATCATCACATCCTTGACCGCGTGTGCGATGTTCTCGTCCACCTCACCACCGGAACGTGCAACGAGCGTGGTCCAGGTGGTTTGGACCAGTTCGCCGTTCACGTCCGTGATGACGTTCTTGGTGACGATGATGTCACTGCCCGCGGCCTGGCGAAACGATTCCAGATACACGTCGCAGATCAACCGATCGCCAGCTTTCAGCGGCCTGTGGAAAACGAGCCGCTGATCGGTCTGCATGATCTGACTGAGGTCGTAACCGGTCACGACCTCTTCGAACAGCTTGCGCTGAGCCAGCATGCCTACGATCGAGACAAAGGTCGGAGGGGCGATGAGGCCGTCGTAGCCGAGGCCCTTCGCCGCCTCCTCGTCGTGATGAGCGGGGTGGTCGTCGAGTACCGCGCGAGCGTACTCACGGACCTTCTCCCGGCCGATCTCGTAGAAATCGGTGACACGGTAGTGATGTCCGACCATCGAGGCCGCGTGCGCGGCGGGGTCGGAGATCACCTCGGTCTCTCTCACGACTGTCTCTGTCACAGCGATTACCTGCCTGCCCTGTGGACGCAATCCTCGTTAGGGCAGTCTGACAGTGAACCTAACGCGCGAGCGCCGACTCCGAGAAACTTACTTGGACTCGCGGTGCGACTGGTGGGTTCCGCAGTTCGGGCAGAACTTCTTCAGCTCGAGGCGATCGGGGTCGTTGCGGCGGTTCTTCTTGGTGATGTAGTTACGGTGCTTGCACACCTCACAGGCCAAGGTGATCTTCGGCCGAACGTCAGTCGAGGAGGCCACGGGGACGCCTTCTTTCGCGTGAATCTGATCAGAAATAGATCAGGGTGGATCATTCGTCTTGTGTAGCGATGGCCGGACTTGAACCGGCGACACAACGATTATGAGTCGTTTGCTCTACCAACTGAGCTACACCGCCTCGGTGTCGAGTGTCGCGCGAATCTGGCGACACCACAATCCAGCGAGCCCCCTGACGGAATCGAACCGTCGACCTTTTCCTTACCATGGAAACGCTCTGCCGACTGAGCTAAGGGGGCGTGGCTGTCCCGCACATCTCTGCGCGCTGAAGCCTCCAGAAGATTACACAGACCTTCGCTCCAGACACAAATTGGCAGGTCAGACCGCGTAAAGCGGGCGTTCAGCCGCGCTGCGCAAGAGGAGCGGAAACGATCGCGCGACGTCGTCGACCTGGTCGAGTCGACGGACGACCTCGATGACCTGCGCGATTGCGGATTCCGGGAGCAGCCGGGTGCCGAAGGTGGTGGCGCGCGACCCGGTCGCGCG